>JAEUSB010000054.1 GCA_016788865.1 Leptospirales bacterium | reverse complement strand
GCGGTACTGTTCTACGTCCTGCCGGCGCCTGTGCCGGCCTGATCGGCTGCGCGACGGCGCATGGACTCAATCCAGTCCATTTCAATTCTATCCACGCCAGAGATGAGAGTCTTGACTTCCTCTGGCTTTAGAATCTTGAATAGATCAAGACCAGCTGTCAGTAGACCGTAACCTATCTTAACTCCGGCTAGTTCCTCTGGATCATAAAGCTGAGCGTTCGCATGCATTACATCCTGTGAATTACCCAGAATCTCAACCGTAGTCTCAAGCAATCGAACATTTGCAAGCGACTCGAACAGTCGAATTAGATCCCTGCGAAATCGATCGATATCCTTCTGGGGAATTCCAGCAATGATGTGAGCAAATACGTCCTCGCTTGCGAGCGTTTCAGGTTGTAATTTCTTCTCTTCCGCGTGGTGAACCATGATCGACTCAAGCCGTCTGATCTCTAGATAGCCGTCAAAGGTTGCGAGTCCTGCCTTGATCGCAGCCGGTATGAGTGAACCAAGCTTCCAGATCGAAGAGACGGCAGTCTTCATCAACGGTAAGAGTTTTCGTGGAGATCTAAGCACGGTTCCGAGCTTCTCAAAAGCCTGATCAAGTACGCGGCGATCTTCTGCCTGAGGATACATACGATCCAGGAAAAAGTTTCTGAGGGTGTCAATCTTGTCGGATGGAAAATCCGAAAGTTCCGGAAAGCGGCGCACGTTAGAAACGGCATAGCGCCGGGCAAGGTGCGATCGATACGCAGCAATTACGGATTCACGGACAGACGGCATACCCGATTCCATTACAATTAACTCTAAATCCAGGTGCGTGCCGGGTCCTAGGAAACACCGGCACGACGATCGATTTTGTGAGCTTGCTTTCTGCTGTGACGCGCCCGCGCGATGGAGACGAGTCTATCCAGAAGCTCATTTGTCCGCACACCGGAAAGTTCAAATAGCTGCGGATACATGCTGATGCTGGTAAAGCCCGGAAGTGTGTTAATCTCATTCACAAGGATCGATCCGTCTTGCTTCAGGAAGAAATCCACGCGAGCAAGGCCGGAGCAGTCCAACGCCAGGAACGTATCCATGGCCATCTTTCGCATCCGATCTGATACCTCTCTGGAAATCCGGGCCGGTTTTTCGAATGCAGCTCCGTTTTCGTCGATGTATTTGTTTTCGTATGAATAGAATCCATCGCGCGGAATGATTTCACCGCAAACGGACGTGATAACTTCCAGGTCACCAAGCACCGCGCATTCAATTTCGCGACCCGCTATGGCTTCCTCAACAAGGATTACATCATCATACTGGAATGCATCGATCACTGCTGCCTTATACTCCTCTTGAGACTGGGCACGACTCACGCCAATACTCGACCCCTGCGCCGAAGGCTTGACGTAGAGCGTTGACCCCAAACGCGCGGTGACCTGCGCGTAGGCTTCAAGCGCCTCATTCTTATTCCTGAAGCTGGAATAGCGTCCAATGGGAATTCCGGCCTCCGTGAGTAAGCGTTTCATCACACACTTGTCCATTCCAACAGCAGATCCCAGAACATCTGCACCAACGAATGGAACGTCTATTAGCCGTAGTAAGCCCTGAACCGTACCGTCTTCTCCACAGGGCCCGTGCAGGACAGGAAAGATCGCATCGCAGGAGCCAAGTTCGGGTAGCACTTCCGCCAGGGTAACAGCTGGATACTCCTTTCCGCCATTCCCGACGGGAACCTCGCTTGATTGGAGCATTTCGACACTGGCTCGTTGCCAGCCGCCGCGACGGTCGATTCCGAAAAAGACCAGATCATATTTGGCGGGATCAACGGCACGTACGACATTTGCAGCTGAACGAATTGATATTTCATGTTCCGCTGATTTACCCCCGAAGATGATCCCCAGGCGGATTTTTGAGCTTTGCATGAGTCAGAGTTGAATCGTCATGGTTTTTCCAAACTCTTTTTTATGCGGACTTTACGATTGCTTCTGGTTTTGATTTTTGTCAGCCCTCTCGTGGCGAATCCCAAACCTGCAGGGTTCTTTTTGCTCCCCGCTGAGGAAAATCCAGCCCTCTTACAGCTACTCCAGTCCCCGGTCATCGATAAGGAATTGCTTTTAACCCAGGCAGATGCCGCAGAAAGAAGCACAAGAGCAGAGTTAACACGGCGGCAAAATCTCCTCCGCGCAGAAATCTGCAGTGCTGCCCTCCCGGCACGAAAACAAACCCTTGAACAGGCTACAAAGCAACTGACGTCTGAACACACGCTTTACACGCATCAATTGGGCTTCTATGAAGCCCACATTTTTCGGAGGATGGAAACCGAAATCGAGGAAGCCTACAGAGAAAGGGCTGTGGAGGCCCGCAAGACTGCCTTTGTAATGCAGCGGGAAAGGCAGGACCTGGTTCGCAAATCCTGGGCTCGCTTGCTCTCGGAAAACCTTTGCGACAGAGAGCGGGAATCCGGCTTGTTTCCGGAACGGCTGATGGCCCCCTACTTCCTGGCTCTGTGGAAATACCAGGCCATCTTTCCCGCAGAGATGCGAAGTCGATCCCTGCTACTCGTTAAAACTGGCCGATAATATATCGGTGAGGATTCTCATCTGTTTCCTGCTCTGGCCCACCCTGCTCTTTGCTGACACGATCGAAGAGGGAACGGCCGCTCATCCTGCATTTTCTGTCATGCTTTCGGGCGCCCAGGCCTTCCGTGCCGTCGATTCGTCCCAGGATATTCGACTCTCCCCGCCCGAACCACCGGATGCCATTCTCCGATTGAAATTCGACCAGGAAGTTCCGGGGATGCTACGCGATTCGGCCGGAAATTACCAGGTCTCTGCAAACTATGTCTTTCAAAAAGATTGCGTGGCTGCGGGCTGTGCCCAGTTCGTGAAACCGGAAAACCACGTTGCAATTACTTCGCCGCCGGAACTCTGGCCCGGCACCGGCGATGTAGAAGATTTCACAATCGAGTTCTGGATAAAGCCCGTCATTTTTTATCGCAGAAATAGCATCCTTAAGAAGGTCAGCCTGATCGGTGGCGAGAAACGTGGGCTTGAAGTCTATCTGGAATCCGGAAAGCTTCACGCTGCGTTCTACAATTTGTTTGAAGATTCAGAGGGGCGCCGGCACACAATTGACCTGGCCGCGCGCAGCGGACTCACAGGCCAGGAATGGCGCCATGTTACGCTCACCTATCGCGCCGCCTCAGGGCGCATCACGCTCTACTTGCAAGACCGCGAGGAACGAACTGCCGTTGCTGCCGATGCCACCGGCGTATTCTCAATGAACTTTCATCCGCTCGACAGATCTCCAATCGAAATTGGCGGGAGCTACTTTGGCTCGATCGATGAACTCGTATTGAGCACAGGAGCGCTTTCGCCGGAAGAGGGACCTCGCACCAGGCTTCCTGCTGTGCGCATATCAGAAATTTCATACAGAACCGAACAGGAAAAGGGCATTGTGCTCTCGAAGATTCACGACGCCGGATTATCCTCCGGTGGTCGTTTCCGTTATGCGGCATCGGAGCCAGCAGGCACTTCAATTCAGTTTTATGTTCGCTCAAGCACATCGCCGTTCACGGAAACCACGTCAGAGGAAGAACTACCATGGAAGCGCATTTCTGGTTTCACCGATGCCCTGCATCGGTTCAGATACTTCCAGTGGAAGGCGGTTCTTGTAGCCGACCCTTCAGGTAGCGTAAGTCCAATATTGCAAGAGACAAAACTCACCTTCTTCCCGATTCTTCCTCCCGCGCGACCAGGTGGACTGAAGATTCTCGATGAACTTTCCGGTGATGATGTTATCTGTCTTGAGTGGCGAAAGAATCCAGAACCTGAAATCGAAACAAGCCAGGGAACCTATGTGATCTACTACGGCCTCAAGCCGGGCGAATATACCGGCCGCATTACAATGAAGGATGGGAAGCCCATCCATCAAAATGCCAGCTCCATGCCAATGACAGAACCGGAACGCAACCGCTTGAAGTTTCAGGAAGCCAGCATGCGTCGTGCGCTGTCAACGCGAGTGCGTTTTCTGCTGACCAACCGCGTCATTGAAGAAAACATCTACAAGCATGCGCGCAAAAAGAACATGCCATTCCTGCGCCCTGATCAAACCTACTATTTCAGCGTTGCAGCATTGACGCCTGACGGTGAATCCGCACAATCGCGCGAAGCCGTGTACGTTCTAAGACCAAAACCGGATCTGTAATCGCGCCGAATTTCGGGTAAGCTCGAATTTTAGATTCTAGCCTGGATTGCAGCGCAGGTTCGGGCGAGGTCAAAATCCCTGCCCGCGATTTCTCGCGCGTTTTTGCCCAGCTTGAGCTGCATGCGGTCAGAGCCTGCCAGATCGAGGATGGCGCGGCAGAGTTCGTCAAGGTTTCCCGGTTCAAATAGCGAACCGGAGATACCGTGGCGCACAATCTCTTCCACCACACCCGACTTACCGGCAATAGCCGGTATACCAAAGTAGGCGGCTTCCATGAGTGATGTGCCCATTGCGTCCGTGTCATTGTTACGCGAGCCGGGCTGGATGAAAATGTGCGCCAGACCCAGCACTCCAGCCAGTTGATCGTCAGGGAGAAAACCAGTAAGTGTTACGTAGGATTCGAGTCCGCGACTTCGAATCAATTCCTCAAGGAACGCGGATTCCGGCCCCGAGCCTATCAACAGCAAGTGCAGCTTCTTGCGATCTGCTTCATCGCGGATGCGGTGCATTGCTTCTATTGCAGTATCCAGGCCCTTTCGCTGAACAAACGGGCCCAGGGCAACAAGAACCATCTTTCCCTTGATTCTCTCATAGATCTGTTGCGGGACAGTAAACTTCTTGTACCGACTCCAACGCAACTCCAGACCTGGAGGAATTACAACCATGCGATCATCCGGGACCCCGGCTTCGCGGGCGCTGCGCTCGACGTGCCTCGAAAGAGTGAACACGTTGCGCGCTCCCAGGACGAAGCGTCTCTGGAAGAAACCAGTTATCCCAAGATTCCGCTTTAGATCTGCTCCGGTAAGAAACAGAGAATACGACAACCCGGCAGCCCGCGCTATGTTTGCGGCCCGCAAAGTGCTTCGTGAAATATTCCCGAATACAACGTGCCTTGGGTCAAATAACGTTATGCGCTCCTGAATGAATGAATCAAAGGCTCGATGACTGGAAAAAAAACCTCCCGCTGAAATCCGGTGAACCGGGTAGGCCTCGAGCCGATCGAATTGTAGTCTTTCTTCTGCAGTAGTCATGCAGGCGGATTCATTCAGGGTTACGCACACTTCAAGCGTTCCAGGTTGCCAGCGCCTGGCAATCCCGGTGAAAAATCCCTCAATGCCGCCCGGTTCGGGTCTGAAGAAATCTGTAATCAGTAGAACGCGCTTCATTGCATGCCCGTGCACGGAACATTCAGGCGGAAAGATTCGGAACAAATCGCAATTCCCGAACCCTTGTCATGCATGCGCTTCACGTTTTCCAACAATGAAAAACTGGCCGGTCGGAGCAACTCGAAATTATTTTTAGGGGCTCTTTACGTCTTTTGTGCCGTTCATTCATCGGCATGCAAGAACTCTGATAGGCCTTTTGCGTTATTTTCAATGCAGGAGAGTTCTACCGAGGAATTCTTTTTCGCGGGTATCAATTTCCTGGATGGTTCTGTCCCCGGGGTTCCGCAGCTGGCCCATCCAACCTCCGACCTTTCACGGCCTGCCTGGCCCAATCTCGAAATCTCAAACGGAATCTGCGCCTACTCGCATACGCCCTTCTATTACGAACGCGAAGCAGGTTTGAAGTTCAAATTCTGCTCACCTGCGGACACAAGGGATGCGCAGGCAATGCTCGAACTTCTGGCGCTGGAACCGGGCGCGGCCGCACACCCCGTAATCCAATCAGGCGCAATGTCACTCTCTATCGATTCCCTTGCTCCACTCAAACGCGAAAGGTTTCTGTTTGCTATTGATTCGAACGGGACATTGCGCCGAGCGGGAATTTACGGAGAGAAACAATTTCAAACCGGGATCGGGATCGACCAATTGCCGGCGCGCTTTCTACACGCCGGGCCCTCATTACTGGTCAACAGCAACATCATCATTGCAATCTATCCATTCTTCGGATCTGACTATCTACTCCTTTCATGGAATGACGCGCAATTAGCACAACGCGTCATGGATGCGTTGAGATCAATTGCGGAAACGAACGCGCAATTGAAATCTAACGGAGCAGCCAATCCGTATGTTTCAGAGATCCGATTTGGAAACAAGAACGACTCGCTCGTTGAAATTTCCTCCGATACGCAGGGTCTCACGAGCTTCCGGCTCAGCGGCAGCAGTGATAGTCCGGATTTGAATGTTGAAGCCTTCTTTTTCGCTGGCAGTTCTTTTATTCCCGAGTATTTCCCCGGAAGCGGATTTACGCTTCAAACCAATGAGGGCGCAAAGACCTACCTGGAGAGCACAGCGTTAAGCAGCGGCGCAGGTCCCGGTAGAACCTGGTCTGCTGACCCGCCAGGCTCCATCGCTGAACTCAAGCCCTCAACGTACTGCACGGAGGCACTGTGTGGAACGCCCGGCATATCCCCGGCGGCGTTGCCGGTTCGCCAGATGAGTGCAAGCGACTACTGCAGAACCAGTGACATCGAACTAACCGAATGGAATCCGTTTGGTGTTATGCGCTCAGGCACGATCGATTCCGGAGGAAAGTTTGTCGAAATCGTATCACTGAGAAGTTGCAGAACGGATGCCCTCCTACTCCTGGCCGGAAAAGCCCTTCCTCTGCCGCAAAGGCTCAATTCAGGAGATTCGCTCCTGTTCGCGGCTGACTCATCACTCTTTCAGAACGCGACCATCCCCGCCTCCGTTCGCTCCCTTTCACATTCAACCCCTATTCAGGTAGTCGACCTGGGGCGTTCGGAAATGCGCACACTTTTTAACGGGGCGGACGAAGACGATCGTTGGATTCCGAAAAGCCAGGAAGCCGACGGCACACTGCTCTTACATTCGTTAGTAATTTCCAGGCATGGCGTAGAGTTTCACGAATCCGCCCCAGGCTGGTTTCGACCGGATATTGAACCTGCCGCAATGAGCCCGGGCTATCAGACGTCTATGGGACCTTCTGCAATCGAGGCACGACTGTCTGAAGTCTATCCTGCAGGATCTTTCAATGGAGTGAGCATTCCCGGGGATGAATTTTTTGAAATTCAATCCAACGCAACAGTTGGCCGCGGGCGTCTGAGCCTCAGGGTCAAGCGTCTGTCGGATGGTAGAACGGTCACGCATCACTTTCCATTTCCGGCGCGGCAGTTTTCCGCCTTCTTCACCCAGAAGCCCCAGTGCTTTCCTGGAAACTTCATACAGTCAGATCTCTTTTTGCCAAATGAAGCATCGGAATACACATTGCTCGCTCAGGATCGCGTCCTTGACACACTGCAAATTGGTTCCGCGCTCTTTGCCACTATGGACTCAACGCGAACCAGCCTGGGCCTGCATTCCGCAACCAACCGTTTCATACTGACATCAAACGGCACGGGCCGGTGTATCCGATCAATCGCTTCGCCCGGTGAGCAAAACTCATTCCCACCGTTTGCAATCGAAGAATCGTCCACGGCAAATGCCAGAGAGTTCAGAATCTACATAGATCAGCCGGCCTATTTGAAAATCTTGCGGGGCGCGGACTTCAATCAGCTCCAGGAACAGTCAATTCCGGTTCAGAATGGAGATCTCGTCCGCATCGCTGCAAGCCCAACCTACAGATCTGTCTTTCGACTGGATGTAGGTGCGACACCTCTGATAGCCGGTGAGATTTTCCGGAACAATCGCGATCTTTTCATCGAAACTGTTGCTCCTTCGCCGGTGTCCGGCGAGGAGGAATGGATTCGTGTCTGCAGCCAGGATGGATTCGCCGGGGATACGCTCCGAATCAAGGACGAAAGCAGTGAAGACACAATTGTGCCGTTCTATGCAAGAACGGGGCTAATGCTCGCTCCGTACACTTCAGATTTGGTTCTAGCACCTTACGGCTGTGCCTTGATTGTGGACCCGGACTACCGCGGACATTTCATCCCACCGCCTGAATATCCGTACGTTGATCGTGGGCTCTGGACAATTGGATCTACGTCCGCTATAGGCAACGGTCTGAGCTCAGGTGAAACCATCCAGATATATCGCATAACGTTATCAGGACCTGAGACACTGGCTACAGTCGGGCTGCCCGATATTGCGCCGTTCCATATCCCAACGCCAACGGGTCGCAGGCTCGTTAGAGCGGCTGGAAGCTTGTTTGATCAGATCGAATCATGGGGTGTACAATGAATCGTGAGGTTATACTTCTCTTCGCCGTGCTACTTTGGAGCAGGCTGCTCTTCGCACAAAATCCACCGGAAAAAGATTCGGGGGCCTTCAAGCCACCATCTTCCAGGGGAAGTATTCCGTTTGAGCTTGCGCTCCTGACCGGCGCTCGTTCGGGGAAGCTTATTTCTGATCGATTTGAAGCAAGAGACTCAAACGAACGTTCCGGAGCTGACATGTTCCTGGGCGTTCGTTTGAGGGGTGCAAGCGACGCCGAGGAACCAGGTAACTTCTTCTATACTCTGGACGCAGGATTGTTTGCTCTGGCCCGTGAAGGAAGCAAGAACCGCGATAAAACCGATTTCGCCTTCTTGCCAGGTGATGAATTAAATGCGGGGATTGCATTTTGCCCGATCCATTCATGTGGACTGAAGTTGGGACGCAGCGGCCGGTCGACCCCGGGTGGCTTCCCTTTACACAATCACAACGCAACCATGGTCGGTGGCCACGGATCGCAAACGGGTGCAAGCTTGTTCTTTCGCGGGCAGAATGTTTCAATCAGTGCTGTGCCAATTCTTTTGCCGGCGTACAATGGCCGCACGTGGAGTGATACGGGGCTGCCGGAAAATAACTGGCAGAGCGGTACGCAGGATGCACGCGGGTTTCACGCAGAAGTTCTGGCAATGTTCTATTATTTTGGCCTCAGCCTGCACTATTCCGGTGTCAATCAGAAACAGACTTCCAGGTTGAACGGCAACAGCCGTGACAGGATCGAGTATTCGGGAATTGCATTCCTGCTGCGAAAACCAGAAGGTTTCGTCCGTGCCGGATTCAGCGCAGGTTTCGAACGCGCCAGTGGAAGATATCTGGCCATGGATCGCGATGAAACCGGAAGCAGCATGGTTACCATCGATGGCATAGCGCTCAGTTCCGGACTCGATTTGGAGGTAGGAAACCTGTCCTGGCAAACAAACTTCTTTCTGCCTGAGCCGCAAACAAAGCCACGCGGATCGAGAAAATCCACAGAAACAGCGGGCTATGTGGGGTTTGGCAGTAGCATTGTAGACTCACCCACGCTCGGGGAGTTGCTTGCAGTCACGCCCTTTCCGGTGCTCT
>JAEUSB010000105.1 GCA_016788865.1 Leptospirales bacterium | reverse complement strand
CGCGTCGTGAATTTGGAAGTGACAGACCACAACGTGATCGTCCACCGCGTCGTGAATTTGGAAGCGACAGGCCACAGCGTGATCGTCCACCGCGTCGTGAATTTGGAAGCGACAGACCGCAACGTGATCGTCCGCCGCGTCGTGAATTTGGAAGCGACAGACCACAACGTGATCGTCCCCCGCGTCGTGAATTTGGAAGCGACAGACCACAACGTGATCGTCCACCGCGTCGTGAATTTGGAAGCGACAGACCACAACGTGATCGTCCGCCGCGTCGTGATACGCGGAAGCAACCTATCACTCTCGAGCCTGCTAAGGTTGAGCCGGCTAAACGTCAACTAGCCATTGACTCATTTGAAAAATCCCTTTCAGGCGAGACCGGACCAGCCAAAGACTTTAGAATCAACCGTTATCTGGCAAGCTGCGGTGTTGGCGCGAGACGCGATGTTGAGCGCTATATCCTGGCCGGTCGGGTAGAAGTGAGCGGTGTAGTTATCAAGGACCTGGCGTTTCGCATTAGTCGTACAGATACCGTTCGTGTCGACGGCAAGCTCATCAAAATGCCCGAGAACAAGTATTACATCATGAATAAGCCAGTGGGTGTGATCTGTTCGCATCGTAGATTCGGCGAAGACAAGATTCTGGCCGATTACCTGCCGGAAGACTTGAAGGGCTTGAAGTACGCCGGCCGCCTCGATCGGGATACGCGCGGCCTGGTGGTGCTTTCTACCGATGGCGCATTCTTAAACGCAATCGCACACCCCACGCGACGCCTTACCAAGAAGTATCTGGTTAAAGTGGAGATGTTACCGACTGAGAAGGACCTGGCAAGATCCTTCTATAAAGGAATTGAAGACGAGGGCGACATCTTGCGCGCGCATGCAGTGCACATTCGCGATCGTCAGACCGGGCTTGTCGAAGTTGTTCTGGGTGAAGGAAAGAATCGACAGATCCGGCGCATGTTTGCTTCGCTGGGATTGAATGTGCTCGACCTCTTTCGGGTCGCAGTTGGTTTCTGTGATCTTGAAAAAGAGCCACTGGAAGAGGGGCAGATTCGTGAGATTGACCCTAACTTCTTGCTCTACGGAGGTGGTAAGTAAATGCTCTTTGTGACCGGGCAGTTCCTACTCTTCTTCCTAATTGTTCTTGTCATTCATTGGTCGCTGCCACCGCGTTTTCGCGTCTGGTTTTTAACCGCAGCGTCCCTGTATTTCTACGCCTCCTGGAATTTGCTTTTCACGTTACACTTTGTAACTGTGATCGGGATCAACTGGACCGTAATCGAACTCTGGCGAACCTTTCGCAAGAATTGGATTTTTTATTCCCTCCAGGTTGGGAATGTTCTTAATCTCGCGTTCTTCAAATACTTCTACTTTGGCGCCGATATCATTGGCCGTTTGACCGGACTGTCCTGGCTTTCACAGCCAACCCTGTTTGAATCGCATCGAATGCTCGGGCACGAGATACTGCTTCCGCTTGCGATCAGCTTCTATACGTTTCAGATCATGTCGTACGGATTTGACATCTTTCGCGAGAAATATACTGAGAAGAATTCACTCCTCGAAGTTCTGCTTTTCAAAGCATTCTTCCCACAACTGATTGCCGGCCCAATCATGCGCTCGCATGAGTTGCTCCCGCAGATCCGTCGCGCCTGGACAGAAGGGTTGCCGCTGGACGAGAATGCGTTCTACAAAGGGTTATGGCTTTGCATAATCGGAATTGTTAAGAAAGTATTTCTGGCTGATCAATTAACGGTATTTCTCAGCCCCATTATGGCGGCGAGCGATCCCGGGATCTATCATCCGGTCTATCTGTGGTTGACACCAATCGTTTTTGTTGCCATGGTCTATGCCGATTTCTCTGCTTACTCAGACCTGGCACGCGGATTTGGACTCTTGATGGGATTCCAGGTTCCCGTGAACTTTAAGGCGCCTCTGTTCATGATTTCCGTAAGCGATTTCTGGCGTCGCTGGCACATAACGTTGTCTCTCTGGTTGCGCGACTATGTCTACATTGCTATGGGAGGCAATCGGGTCAGCAATGCACGCATCTACTTGAATTTCATTGTGACCTTCTTCCTGGGTGGCCTCTGGCATGGCGCAGCCTATACGTTTGTCGTCTGGGGAACTATGGTTGGGGTAATGCTTTCATTGGAAGCCTTTGCAGTCTCGAAAGGGATTCCTGAATGGCCATCCGCCTGGTGGAGCCGTGGCCTGCGATTGCTGGTCGCCCACTTGATGTTCTGGCCTTCCACAATCTTCTTTATGGCTCCTTCCTGGTCCTGGAGCATCCAGGCTTTGCCCGGAATGTTTAATCTGCGTCAATGGCTCGATGTAACACGTGCCACGCCGGCACACCTTGAAACGGTCGCTTATTGCGCTGCAGGGATTTTGTTTTTTCATCTGTTCGATGAATTTCACGGTCGGCTTGGCTTTATTCGCCGTTTTGAGAAATGGCTTATACCTCTGGTGAGTATTGCTATGATCATTGGTCTGTCACAGTTTACCGGTGGACAGAAGGATTTCTTCTACTTCCAGTTTTGAAAGACGAGATGCGGAGACGTACATGACAATCAGCTGGAAATTGTTTCTCACGCCGGTTTTTGCAATCGCGGCTCTTTTTGTAATCGATAAGGCTTTTCTGTTTCCTGAAGTGCGCGACGGTTTCCTGCAGCCCGGAGGGATGGTCTACTACCGCCAGCGGCAGACACAGATCAAGCGAATGCAAGATTTTGCGCGTCGAGCCCCTGCAAATATCAAGTTGGCCGTAGTCCTGGGAGATTCACGCACTTTCGCCTTAGGCGATCTACCCGCTCGCTACATAGGCAAGAACGACTGGAAGATCTACAACTTTGCAGGTCCACAGGCAAGTCCCGCATATTTCTTTTATCTGGCCCGGGAACTTTTCACTGGCGTTAAGCGACCGGGATATTTGATTCTTGAGATTTCGCCCGAGTCCTTCAATCGCAATAGCAGGATTCTGGGCAGCACGGTGCTCAATCATGGTGTAGACTCATCATTCGTGAGCGATCATCGGACCATGATCCCCGAACCTGATTGGTTAGACTATGTTGACAGCAGACGTTATGCGCTGTTCTCGCTTCCATTTTCTTTTAAAGATCTAGTGGCCAGATGGCGTGGTGGTCCTGGTCCTTCGCGACCGCTGATACTTGCGATGCCTGAGACAGGGCCCATTTCTGATACGGACTGGCAGAATGGTCTCATGCTCTCCATGCAAAATGTGGATCAGCACAATATGGCTCTCTACTCCATGAAAACGTCGCGCGAAGTTCAGTTCCTTGATTTTATGTCAGGAGCGCAGTATGCATGGTTTGGGACTGCAAGTGAAGAGAGATTGAAGTCAGATACGGACCGCATCGCCGGGATCTATCTTAAGAACTTTAAGGTTTCAGAAGAGCAGGTCTATTTCTTCAGAAAGACACTGGAATTGGCCAGGCAGGCACAGGTGAAGACCGTAGTTTTCTGGCCGCAGGTCAACCCGCATCTTCAGAAGCTGCTGGATTCGGATCCCAGGTTTTCCGTCCTCAAGATGAGGTTAACTCGGGATGCAGAAGATAGGAACGCCCGGGTTTTTGACCTTGCAGAGCAAAAAGAAACCCGCTGCAGCCACTTCTACGATGCCAGTCACCTTTCCATCCAGTGTTTCCCAGAAATCACGCGGTTCTTGCTCAATCGACTGGAAGAGCGCTAATTCGGGCAACGCAGCCAGGCAAGCGAGTCGCAAATCGACCGGAGATTGCTGTCGTCTCTATCATAAATAGAGGCTCTCCGGGGACATAATTTTAATTTCCGAATTGGCCTGATCTTCGATAATCTATACATATGCAGAAGATCCTGGCCCTGATCGACAAGCTCACTGAAAAGATTCCACCGTCGGTCATGCGAATGATTCGCCTTGGTTCGCTGCTGACCTGGGCCGTCGTTGGTACGGTGGTTGTTTTCTTTTCATGGAAGAGCGGCCAGGACGCAACACCACCGCAGGGACAGGATTTATCCATTGCCACCATTCGTGAACGAGTTCAAAAGGAAGCTAACCGTAGGATGGGGGGGGACGTTACTGTACCCGATTTGAATTCTTTCTTCCCCGATGCCGTCTCGCCTGATCTGCCATCGCACTCCGACAAGAAGCCCAGGCCAGGACTATCCGGCGTGGATGATCGTCTGATTGAACCCGAAAACGTCATACAGAGACCGGATTCCCTTCCACCATTTCTAGGAGAAGATGCCCGTAGTGAAACGCCCCTTCATCTGCCTGACACCCGCGATCGGCGACCCGCGCGAGGTGACAGCGATCGCCTTCTCGAATTCCGAGACCTTTCAGGTGAAACCCGTGCTGAGGAAAGGCGCGAACGATCGGACAAGACGAGCAATGAGGAAAGCCGGACGGAACGTTCGCGGGTGCAACCAGATCGGTCAGACCGAACCATGGACCGGAAGTCCGGTCGTGAAGAGAGACTGGATCGAGCGCGCGATCGGGTTGAATCCATGAAAACCAGTCCTGGGGACGGAAAAACGGAAAGCACATTCCCTCGCCGGCGTGAGCGCCCCAAAGCGGAGATGGCCCCCGTAGAATGAAACGAACTCCTTTCATGCGCGCCTTCCTCTGCGCGGCTCTCGGGATAGGCACATTCTGGGCTGCTGCCTCGCTGCAGGCTGAAAAAGAGGATGAAAGCAAGCTTGCTTACGATTCCGGTATGTTGCAAACCGCCGCAGGACAATTGGACCTGGCCCGGGCGAATTTTGAGAAGGCGGCCGGGATTTCCGGCGACTACGCAGACCTGGCTCGCGTCCAGTTGCTTCGCATCCGCGCGCGCGACGGAAAGACGACCCTCAGTGCTCTTCAGACGCTCTATTCTCAAATCAAGGATCAGTCGCTTTCAGAGCAGGGTGCCCTGAGCCTGGCTGGCGCCCTCCGTGAATCAAGACGTTATGATGATGCTATTGCCGTGACCATGCAGTTAGCCGCCAAATATCCCGACAGCACCCTCACCGACGATGGCATTCTAATGTCGGCACAGATCTATTTCGAACAGGGAAAGCACGATGCTGCCCGGATTCAGGCTGAGCAACTGGTGAGCAAATATCGAACCTCGGACTCGGTCGATGGGGCCCGCTTGATCCTTGCGCGGCTTTACCTGATACCCGATGAAAACTACAATCCAGCGCTTGCCTGTGCGCAATGGGAAAGGATTGCGCAGGCCAGTAGTCCAAACTCCGTAGATACGGTCATTGAACCCGACTTTACGCGAATCTGTTCCGGCCAAACTCCCTAAAAATTTCAGGAAAGACACTTGATCTTTCCAGGCAACGTCCGGAAATTGAATCCCCGGGGTGGCAATGAAATTTCGATTAGTATCAGAATATCCGGAACTTTCGAGCCAGGACAAAAGTCTGTGCCATTTGCTACTCCAGGTTGAAACTCCGCCAGTAACGGATTCACCTTCGCGCAGACCCCTTGTCGTTGCCATTGCAATCGACAAAAGTAAATCGATGTACGGGGAGAAAATCCAGGCAACACTTGAGGCCGCATCTTCCCTGGTGAACTGGCTCACCCGTCATGACCACCTGGCAATCATTGCCTATGATACAAACGTCGAAGTCGTTCAGCCATTGACGCCGCTCGGCGACAAATTCTCAGTTATCAAGAAGCTTGAAAACATTCGTGTTGGAACGGCCACGAATCTTTCAGGGGGATGGCTCCAGGCTTTGCGTTCTGTTGAGTCCGCGGATGTTGAAAATGCGTTCCGCCGTGTGATTCTACTGACAGATGGGATGGCAAATACCGGGATTGTATCAACACCGGAGCTTGTCAAAGTTGCAGAGGATCATTTCTCGCGCGGTATCAGTACAACTACAATTGGATTTGGTCGCGATTTTTCCGAGATGTTGCTGCGCGATGTTGCAAAAGCTGGTGGCGGTAACTTCTACTTCATTGATGGACCTGAGCAAGCTCAGGAAGTCTTCTTCCGTGAGTTTGGAGACATTGCCGCTCTGTTTGGTCAGGGTCTGGAAATCAAACTGAAGGCTGCGCCGGGCGTACAGATTAAGGAAATTCTAAACGATATGCCGTATCAGTTTCAGGATGATGGAACATTGATTCTGCGCCCTGGAGACCTGAGGTCAGATGATTTGCGCAACATCATTATCGTGGCAGAGATAGATGGGAAGATTGCAGAAGTGTATCATGAAGGTATCGTATCTGCGGAGCTGTCGTTCTACAATCTGATGCATGGGTCGCGACTTGAGAAGTTCGACACTGCAGTGGCAGTGAACTTCAAGCCAAGGCCGTCTGACAGTTACAACAAGGCGGTAAGGCTTGAATCCCTGACAGCGGCAGCCGCCCGCGCCATGATCGAAGCCTCGAGGGTTTCCGGTGAGCGGGACCTCTCGGCTGCAAAACAAATCCTGGGCCGCACTGTGGCTCGTTTGCAACAGAACGAATCCGTCGAACCGGATCAAGTCAAGAAGCTGATCCGTCGTCTGGAAGAAATGGAACGGAATCTGGAAGAAAATATAAACCTGGCACGCAAGACCATGATGGCCGGCGGGGCGGAACTTGGCCGTCTATCCGCGGGAGAATACCATTTCTCCGGTCAGGCGCATGACAAGGTAGCAGAGCTCTCACTGGCCGGTCAGCTGGATCTGTACAAATGTCCTGATTTAAAATCCGATGTTCGTCGTCTAATGGAGCAGGGTTATCGCTTCGTAGTCTTCGATCTGACGGATTTGTCCTACGTAGACTCGTCCGGAATCGGAACAATGATTCAGATCTCGAACTGGATGAAGAAGCGGGGAGGGCTCATGGTGCTTGTAAACGTGCAGGGCAGTGTTGATAAGATTTTCCAGCTTTCCAAACTGGATGAATTCTTTGCCTTCCGGGATACAGTCTCGGAAGCCCGCCAGTTCATTGAAGAACTGATCGCTTCCAGCCGGGGTCGCTAGGAGAAAATTCTTCATTTTTTTCCGGTACTGTCCGTATCGGAAGTATTGAAGGGGAATTCTTGCGCCGTTTTCAGCTAATCATAGTATTCGCTGCCCTGCTCCTGCCTGGAGCCATGTTTGCGCAGCTGTACACGCCCCCCGGCTATGGATCCGGGGCAACCGCCCAGGGCACGAGCCTGGGTGCGGACATTGGCTACAAGACCCTGAATGACGACGTATACATTACCTTTGCCCCCCTGATCGAACTGCCTTTCCTTTTTGACATCAAGGTCGGGGTGACCATTCCCCTGGAAGTGCTGGTTCTCGATCGGGCCCCAAAAGGCGAGGCCAAGGTGCCATCCGTGCGCACGGGTACCTATGACGATGCCTCTGACTATCTACAGCTGATCAAGTATGTTCGGCGTGGAACGCACCTCTATTACAATCCGGGAGATCCTTTCAACTGGTCCTTCTTCTACGGGCAAATGACAGACGGATACATTGGTCATCGCACCATCGTTTACAGGTACAATAGCAATTACGACCCCACCGTGTTCAAGCCAGGACTCATGGCGGATATCAACAACGACTGGGGCGGCGTAGAAGCATTCATGTCTGACGTGTATCGCAAGGAAGCGGTGGCGGGACGCGGCTATATTCGACCCGTTGGCATTGTAACGGGCGTGCACGATCTCATCTGGGCTCATGCAGATTTTACTCCGACACAGATTGCAACTTCTATCACGGAGAATCGTGATCCGCGGCGAAACGGCGGTGTATTCTTCCAGGAGCCAGAGGCAAATCGGATGATTGACCCGGGTCGTGGTGGTAGATTGCAGCAGCATATCTATCCAACCATGCGTGACAGTCTTGATGAAGGCGGAAAAACAACGCCGAATAACGTCAACCGACCAATTGAATTTGAGAAGTACACCGATCCAGTCACGGGCGAAGAGCAGATTCGCGCTGTGCCTGCGGAAAGCCCGCTTGTGCCGCCTGATCCGCAAAAGGACGAGAATAAAAACAACAAAGCGTCCAAATGGAGCCCGAGTTTTTGGAACCGCTGGGCTGTTGGGTACACGGTTGCTCGTGATAAAGACGCTCCGTTGACGCTTGAAAAGGATGGTTCCGGTAATCTTGTCGTGGATCCGGATGACCTGCGTCCGCGCGCCGGGACTGCGGCGAGTCTGACCATAGTTGGCATGGATACGGAGTTTCGTCTTTCGCCGTTTAGTTGGCTTGAAATTACCCCGTACGTTGACATGAACAAGTTTAAAGACCTTGAGAACTCAAAAGGCCTCCACGGCGGTATAAACTTTGAATTCCGCCCAATGGAAACACTGAAGCTTTACTTCCGGCCGGAATATCGCGAGATGAGCTCGAACTATCTTCCAACTTATTTTGACCAGTACTACTCAATTGAGCGTACGGCACTTCAGCCTCGTGGAGTCAGCGATTTCTCAGGACTTTCTTCCGCGACAAGCGGAACCAAACTCGCGTATTTGAGATCGCTGCCAAGCGATGGTCCTAAGGTTCGCGGATACTTTGGACAACTTATGATGGACTGGCTCCAGACAGTTGTGGTAGAGGGAACCTACGAAGACTATACGGGGCCTGATAATTCCAAGATATTTGTTGGTTTCTACGTTCCCAACGTTGCCAGCTTCTTCATGGATGGTTATTACACCAAGCAGGGTTTCAACAGTTACAAAGAATCCTTTCGTTATGACGACAGAAGCCTGGCCGCGGCGGAATTGGGTTACAGTATCTTCGCCGGTCTCTATGTGAAAGTCTCATTCAAAAGGACGTGGGTGTACGATCAGACTACGTCTACCTACAAGGCCAACGACGAAACCACCTACAGTGGTGGCTTCAATACGAGCTTCTAGGGGAGTGTCACGCAGAGACGCTGAGCGCGCGGCGGTAGGGCGTTGGGAATCAAGCCGAATCGTCCCGAAAGCGATTCACGATGCGTTGCAAACCTTCTCGCAACGTTGGTGCTCCGAAGTTGATCAATAGACCAACACGGCGATCCGTTAAGCGGAGATACGGGATATAGATCGCTTCCCGAATGATGGCGTCCGTTATTGTATTTGCCGTGAGTCCCATACCGGTCAGGGTATCAGTTAGCTGTGACATTATTCCGCAAGTCCAGAGCCCGTTCATCCATTTCTCCGCGCCCTCTGCGGCTCAGCGTGAGCCTTTCCACTTCATGTCCCTTGTGCCCTTCGTGTTTAACTACCCGGTTCATCGTGGTCTTACTCAGTTCTCCTCCGTGACCCGTGCCCAAATTTTCGCAACGGTACTCAAGGTTTTCTGCCGATCGTTGGTCTATGGAACTCGAAATCGTAGGCCTCAATCCGGTACTCAATGACATGGTCTCGCGCGGCCAATTAAGCGCAAAAAAGATCGCTCGGCTTGTTATTCTCAAAGATATGATCGATCGCTATGCCGGAACGCTCTACGTTTCCGAGCAGGACGCCGAGGCCCTTCGCGCACGCTATGGCGCTTATCCTGATATTCGCAGCTGGGGTGACTACTTTCAGACTGAGCTGGCAAGCCAGCATTTCGATCGCACGGATGCTGAGTTTGACAGGATCGTCGACACGGTCCGTTTTGATATCGTATCAGCTTGTAAGATCTTTACCGGCAAGCCGCAGCAGTTTCTGGCTCTTGTTGAAGAGAATGGGATGTTGGCGCTGGGAATGGATCGTGCAAAATGGCAGGAAGCCGAAGAAGAGGCGGCCCATCTGGACATCCTTCGCCAATATTTTGTGGAAATGAAACTGAACACTCGTGCAATTACCGCAGAGGACGATGCCTGGTTCTCCGGTTTTGCAGAAAGCGCGCAGGCGGTTTGATGATGCGCTCCGGCAACCAGCGTCTGAGGTTTGGCCCGCGCAGGCACAAGCGCGCCTCGCCCGCCCTCGCCGTTGCGACAGTCGGGCCGTTCGTTTCCCACTCACTTCACGGCACGCTTTTACCTGCGCGGATGAATCGGCGCCGGTTTTGTCGCTTACGGGCTTCGAATTGGATGCGAGGGCTCTACGTATATGTTGTGGGAGCCCTTCTCGCGCACATCTTGCTCATACTACCTGTACCTGCATTCGCACAGACCGCTGACCAGATGGCGCCGGATGCCTCGAATCTGGCTCAAGCTAACACCCAGAACCCTACGCAAAACACGACCCCTGCACCGGCTGAAAGCACACTTCCCATGCCCCTGGATCGTCCTGTAACCCAGGAAGCAAAGCGGCGGGCTGCTATCGCGAAAGAGCGCGATAAGGAAGCAGAAAGCGCCTATCGTTATGCCGTTCAGATACACGGCGACGGATACAACGAGCGTTCGCTTGAACTTTTAAGAGACTTCCTGGTTCGCTTCCCTGGACACGAGCGCACGTATTTCGTGCGGATGGAACAGGCTGACATTTTGCGAGAAATGGGTGAGACCCTGGAAGCGGCCAACCTTGACCTGGAGACCTGTCGCCTGTTTCAGAATCAGGAGCGCGGGGGTAATTTGTGCCTTCGTGCAGCGCGGTTGCTCAAGCGAAGTGGGGACCACGACCGAGCTGTGGCCGTCCTGAAAGAAACCATCCGCCGATACCCCGCTACCAGCCTGGCCAGGGTGGCCGACGTGGAGCTAAATCTCATTTCTGAGACCAAACCGGCACCGGCACTGCTTTCCGACGATAGTAAAACGCCAGAAACGCCGAAGAGAGAAGATAGAGAGAAAGAAGAAACATTGCCACTTGATGAAATGCCGGGGGATGGCGTTTTTGACGCAAACCCACCATGATTTTGTTGTTGTCACCAGTGTCCTTCGATCGACCCCTGAATTAAGCCATGTCCTTTCAAATGCTCAATTTTAAAGCCGGCTCCTATGTGGTCATAGAGGGCAAAAGGGAAGCGCTGACCTTTTACATCATTCGCCAGGGGAAGCTGAAGACGGCCAAGGAAAGCCCGGTCATCGGAGAAGATCCGTCTGCGGTTCTGGGCCCAGGGGATTTCTTTGGCGTTGAGAGTGCCATGTCCGGACACTCGCGGATTGAAACAGTCGTAGCACTCAGTGACTGCTCGCTCATCGTTGTAAACAACGATCAGTTCGGTCTCCTGATTCAGAAGAACGCACCGGTGGCAATGAAGATCATCCGTTCGTTCTCCGTTAAGCTTCGCGCATTTGATAACACCATTACACGCCTGTCTTTTAGAAATGCAGTGGAAGAAGATCCGTCGCATTTATTCAGCCTGGGCGAATACTGGATGAAAGAAAAGCGACCGCATCATGCCGCGTACGCGTTTCAGAAGTATCTGCAATGGGTTCCGCAGGGCGACAAGGTCAGCCAGGCCAAGATGCACCTGCAGTCCATGAACAAGCCGCTCAAGGCAGTTCAGATTCCAGAGACCACAATCAATCGCACTTATAAACCAGATGATATGATCTTCTCAGAGAATGAGCCAGGCCGCGAACTCTACATCATGCAGAGCGGTCGTGTGAAGATTACCAAGATGGTGGATGGACAGGAAGTGATGCTCGCCGTGCTTCAGACAGGAGACATATTCGGTGAGATGGCTCTGCTAGATAACAAGCCCAGGAGTGCGTCTGCGATTGCATCGGAAACCACAACCATGCTTGCCATCAACAAAGCAAACTTTGAGGGAATGGTTCAGGCACAACCTCAGCTGGCTTCGCGTCTTATTACAATCTTATCAGAACGTATCTGGATGGCTTATCGTCAGCTTGCAAACCTGATGATTACAGATCCTGTCGGTCGCCTGTATGATACGCTCCTCACTCTTGCTGAAAAGCATCACGTGAAGATTGCCCCCAAAGCAGCCTACACGTTTGATCTGGGTGGCAAGGATCTATTGAAGATGGTGGGCTTCGATCCTGTCAAAGATGAACATTACTTGATGGAACTCTTGAAATCTCGCTGGCTCAAACTGGATGAAGGCAAAGTTATCTGTATGGATCTGGTTGAACTTGAAAAACAGGTTCAGTTCCACAAGAAGAAGTCCAGCATGGAACGGAAGCGCGAAAAAACTGCGACCTGAATGGACTGGTCTCCGTTCTTAGTTCAAGCGGGCGTTGTGCTCGCTCCCCGGCCACTACCAACCAGAGAAGGAATCGGCGATCGGTTGCGCACAGCTGCATTCGCAGAACTCCAGGCAGAGCGCGCTTTCAATCGCGCTGCAGAAATCTACACTGACGCGCCGCAGTCATTGCGCGATGCATGGAAACATCTCGCTGCCGAAGAAACCAAGCATATGACCTGGCTACTGGGTCGTCTTGAAGAAATGGAAATCGATGTGCAGGAACGTCCTGTCAGCGATTCACTCTGGCAATCGTTGAGTAAATGTAAGGATGCACGTAGTTTTGCGCACTACATTGCAGATTCAGAAGAGCGTGGACGCAGAGCCGGCCAACGTTTTCATGATACCCTGCTCACGATTGATGAAAAGACAGCAAAGATATTTGGTGAGATTGCCCGCGAGGAGCAACGGCATATTGACCTTGCTTACAAACACTTTCCGCTAACAGAAATCAGCTAACAATCAGATGGAAAGTGGCCTGCCCGGCGTGAACGCATGATAGCCTGCACAAGCAGATGCAGAATCAATTCCGGGAAACAATCACTCTTTCAAAACTTGCAATCCTGGACATGATCGAATCAATATCCTCTGTCTCCATACCTCCTTCCGCCAGGGCAGATTCCAGGAGTGTGCCAACGCGCTTGAAATGCAGAGGAGTAATTGGCAGATGCGCGTGCGCGTATTCCAGCGCGCGAGTATCAAATCTGATGGGCGCGCCCATGAGCATGGCTATGAAACGGGTCTGATGTCCTTTTAGCCTGGTCATGTTCGAGTGAGTGAAGAAGTCACTCAGCAGATCGTCGCGTAGAATTTTCTCGTAGAAAATTTCGACTAGATTCGCCACGGTAGAAATGTCGCCGTATTTTTCGAAGATCGATTTTCCTTTGAATTGATTGAATACACGCGCGCACCGTTGTAGATGCACTTTCGCAGTGCGATCAAATGGATACTTGCCGAGGTATTCCTCGAACAGGTTTTTGCCCTCGATGTAATCGCCCGAGCGCACTGCGGTTACCCCTTTTTCCAGGAGCGGGCCACCCTCAATCTTGGCTTTCATGACGTCTTCACTTTCGCCGCAGACAATCTCATGAATGTAGAGGGGTTTGCGCTTGCCCTTTACCAGAGTAATGTCAATGAGGCGTGCCTGCACAATGGAACGATCCTGCATGGCCTGCAAAGTATCGCGGCTAACCAGGAACCTGGTCCGATACGCCTTTGTGAGCGCCTCGATTCTCGAAGCAGAGTTTACCGTGTCCCCAATCACGGTATTCTCCATTCGCAATTCCTCGCCGATGGTTCCGAGCATGATGCGACCTGTATGAATGCCAATTCCAATCTCGGTAGGTTCAGGTCTGTCCTGGTTGAAAGCATCAAGTTCTACGAGCATGGCCAGGCCAGCCCGTACAGCATCATCCGCACGCTCGAACAATGCCAGAATTCCGTCGCCGATATATTTGTCGATGAACCCATCGTGATCACGAATCACCGGACCCATCCGCTTCAGATAGTCGTTAATGAATTTGAAATTTGTTTCCGGGGTATTCCCCTCGGCAAGTGAAGTAAAGTCGCGAATGTCAGAGAAGAGGACGCTCATGGTCGCTTCCCTGCTTTCTCCGAGAGCAATCTCTTCAACGCTCCGACGATTTAAGAGGCGGAGGAATTCAGCAGGGACGAACCTCGAAAGTGACAGGTTGAGTGCCTCAACGCGTGTAATAGCCCCGTCGACAATCGTTCGCAGCAGGTAGAGGAGGGCCGTACTCAAGATCAACGCAATAACAGAGGAAGCCAATCCCACTTGAGCGGTGATAGGATTACCGCCAGGACTTGTGTACACCAATGCAAAGAACAGTCCATCGGCAAGCATCATAAGAAGCGCAATTGGAATGATCCAGGAGAGTCTGCCGAACAAGGCAACAATGAGAACTGGAACGGGAAAGAGGTACAGGAAACTTGAGAACGACGTCTTAAAATCCGGATCGAGCACCTTGAGAAACTGCGCCGCGATTAGAATCAACGCAATCGATGCGGCAAGAAACTGACCCGCAGCAAACGAATTTCCCCGGCGCAGAATGACTAGACTAACACTGGCTGTCAGTATCCCGATCAGCATGGGAGGTGCCGCTACAGGTAACCGGTGTGGAATAAAAATGAGATACGCGAGGAGAAAACAGGGGATTCCTATAAGTAGGACCAGGTTGAAACGCAACAACCCTTCAGCACGGCGCGAGAGCACGTAACTCGAGGTTACAATATTCTTTAGAAAATACGAATGAAGTGAGTTCCAGATTTTCAAGATTCCTCCGCAAACTATGCGCGATCTCAACAAACCTCCGATTGGCGCGCTTCAACGCAAGCAAAGGTTTTGAAAAATCTCTTGTTTCGCCTCGAGCAGGTGAAATATTCTCACCATGGAATACTTTCGTACGCCTGATTCGCGATTTCAGAATTTACCGGGTTACCCTTTCACTCCAAACTATCTTGAACTCAAGAACGGACTTCGCATGCACTACGTGGATGAGGGGCAGGGGCCTGTCTTTCTCCTCCTGCACGGTGAACCGAGTTGGAGCTACCTCTATCGGAAGATGATTCCGCCGCTTGCAAATTCCGGGTTTCGAGTAATTGCCCCGGATCTAGTTGGTTTTGGGAAAAGCGACAAGCCAAAGGATCCCCAGGCCTATACCTATCAAAGTCATCTCGACTGGTTAAAGGAGCTGGTGCACAACCTCGGGCTAAAGGATATCTCGCTCTATTGCCAGGACTGGGGCGGTCTCCTTGGCCTGCGTTTTGTTGGTGAGGAGCCTGATCTCTTTCGCCGGGTTTGTGCGGCAAATACGTTCTTGCCTACCGGTGACGTGAGTCCGGGTAAAGTTTTCCTGCGCTGGCAGAAATCGTCTCAGACCATGCCCGTGATGAAGATTGGCGAGCTCATTCGCAAGGGCTGCAAAGGCTTTGCGCCGGAAATTGAATCTGCATACGATGCTCCTTTTCCGGAGGAGGCGTTTAAGGTTGCCGCGCGAAAGTTTCCATTGCTCGTCCCCACAACAACCGAGGACCCTGCCTGTATTCCAAACCGCAAAGCCTGGGAAGTTCTTTCCAGGTGGAGCAGGCCTTTCCTCACACTCTTCAGCGATGGCGATCCAATTACGCGAGGGGGAGACATAGCACTCCGCGAGCGAATTCCCGGAGCAAGCGGCCAACCGCACGATACGATTGTAGATGCGGGGCATTTCTTGCAGGAAGACAAAGGCGAAGAAATAGCAGCGAAGTTGATCTCGTGGAAGGTGTAATGGCTGATGCGACTCGAGCAAAAACTAAAGCCTAGAGATCCCGAATTCCTGAACCGAGTTCAAGAGATTTTTGAGCGTGCTCCATTCATTCGTGAGGTTGGATTCAAGCTTGAGTCCATTGGAATCGGGCAGGCCGTGACTTCTCTCAAAATTGAAGAAAAGCACATGCAACAAAATAATTTTGTACATGCCGGGGTTCTTTCAACCATGGCGGATCATACTGCCGGTTGCGCCGGCGGAAGTCTGATAGCCCGGAATGAAGTTGTGCTCTCGGTGGAATACAAAATCAATCTACTGCGACCTGCCATTGGCGAGAGTTTAAGGTGCGAGGCCCAGGTCCTGCGGAACGGAAAGACTCTGATTATCGTGGATTCCTTTGTCTATGCGACTATGAAAGGCCGCGAGAAACTTACCGCACGGGCTACTGTAACGTTAGCCGTCGTCGATTCAAGTTACGATTGATACAGACTTATTCATCCCGGGACTTGCAATGATCTCGAATCGATACGGCCGGATGAACTCCAACTTAGCGGGATCAATGTCTCCTTCAAAAAATCTCCTCCGCTCCGTACGTAATGAACGTATCACGCATGGAGAGATTTTGAGCCGCGAAATAAGCGGCAGGTCTGACGACATTGGACACCCGCACTTCATCTATTATTCCATCCCAGTTTTCGCCTGAGTTCTTGAACGAGCCGAGAAAGGTGTTCGTGTCTATGCTTCCAAAGTTGGTGTAGGCTCCGGTTGAGTTTGTTGGAGTAGCTGCTCCGTTGGCGTAAACTGCGAACGCTCCGCTATTCCAGCTCAGTCCCAGATAATTCCACTGACCCACAGAAAGCTGAATTCCGGTCGAGTTGCAGGCTCCGCATGAAATGTCAAAGATGTCTCCTATTCCAAATCGAAAGTCACCGGTAGCATTGAGCGAATACAAATAAATGCGTGTATTGGTGGAGCCAACTCGATGCGAGAAGATGTATTTTCGCGTTCCCGCCGTGGGAAGGATGGTGGCCCGAGCCCAGGCTTCAATTGTGCCAGTCGCTGCGGAGTAGCCGGTCACTCCATTTGTAATATTGCTGTTTCCCGTGGTCAGAAAACTCCGCCCGGATCCAATGACTCCGTTTGTCAGGCTGGTAGTGGATGCGTCTGCCCCGTTATTCGCGCTTGAGCTTGAGTCGGTGAATCCGGATGTCAAATGGTAAACGGCACGATAGTTTGCACTCCACACTCCGGTCTTGTTTTGCGCGTCAGAGGCTGTTCCATTTCCGTAGCGCATATAAATGAAGTCAGTGGTGGATGACGCATCAATCCGCGGCACGCGCACCCAGACATAGGATGTGCCCGCAGGATCGAATCTTTCGATCTCATAGTCGAGCGAAGTGGTATTGTCTGAATCAAAGAATCGCAGATCCTGTCCCTGGCTCTGGATCAAACAATACGGAACCCGGCTAGAGTTCAAAGTCACGAGCACCGGGAAATTGTCCAGATTCAGTGCCTGGGCTGCATTGTTGAAAGTAAGCTTGATCTGCCGTCCCCAGGTCCCCGGAACTGAACACCCGCCCGAACCTGACAATAGTCCTAGAACGAGGAGCGAGGACTGCGCATCATATTGGGCGCAACAGGAAAGCAGACAAAAGCCGACCGCTGCGAATTTCCGCCAACGCATAGCCCGTAGACATCCTTGTGCCCGTCCCCCGCAATCCTTTTTGCCCGCCACGGCCGTAGTTCTGGCCCGATTTTCCGCTTTTCTCAGAACCTGGTTTTCCAATCGATGTTGTATGGCGCATTTCGCGGATTGGCAGAAGCAACTTGCAAAGGATTTGAAGGGAAAGACAGATCAAGACCTGGTTCATCAAACTCCGGAAGGCATTCCCTTTAAGCCACTGTATACACCCCAGGACGCACCCCCGAGCGATCTAACCAGTTCGCTCCCGGGATTCTTCCCGTTTCTCCGCGGCCCCTACACCTCCATGTACGCCAATCGTCCGTGGACCATTCGCCAGTACGCGGGATTCTCTACGGCAGAAGAGTCAAACGCATTCTATAAGCGAAACCTTGCCATGGGCCAGAAGGGCCTTTCGGTGGCATTTGACCTGGCCACGCATCGCGGGTATGATTCGGATCATCCGCGCGTGACAGGCGATGTGGGAAAAGCAGGCGTCGCAATCGATTCCGTTGAGGACATGAAGATCCTCTTCAATGAAATCCCGCTCCACGAAATATCTGTTTCGATGACAATGAATGGCGCCGTTATTCCCGTGCTTGCATGTTTCATCGTCGCCGGAGAAGAG
The DNA here is from genome assembly GCA_016788865.1 of Leptospirales bacterium. Lineage (GTDB taxonomy): Bacteria > Spirochaetota > Leptospiria > Leptospirales > Leptonemataceae > JAEUSB01. Next base: position 36,296 of record JAEUSB010000105.1, on the reverse strand, counting down.
CAGGGTGTCACGGCCGATAAGCTTTCCGGGACAATCCAGAATGATATTCTCAAAGAATTCATGGTCCGCAATACCTACATCTATCCGCCGGAACCGTCCATGCGATTGGTTTCTGATATCATTGAATTTACTGCGAAGAAGATGCCAAAGTTCAATTCAATTAGCATTTCTGGCTATCACATGCAAGAAGCAGGAGCGACTTGCGAACTTGAGCTTGCGTTCACAATTGCTGATGGCCTTGAATACGTAAAAGCAGCACTTGAGCGTGGCCTTGACATTGATGATTTTGCGCCCAGGCTATCTTTCTTTTTTGCAATTGGAATGAACTTCTACATGGAAATTGCGAAACTTCGCGCTGCGCGGGTTTTATGGGCGCGCCATATGCAGCAATTCAAACCCAAATCGGACAAATCCTTGTTGCTACGGACTCATTGTCAGACCAGCGGTGTGAGTTTAACAGAGCAGGATCCCTATAACAACGTTATTCGCACCACAGTTGAAGCAATGGCTGCTGTATTCGGGGGAACACAGAGTCTCCACACCAATGCTCTGGATGAAGCGATTGCACTTCCGACGGATTTCAGTGCGCGCGTTGCCAGGAACACGCAACTCGTTATTGCAGAGGAAACTGGGATTCCTCACGTGATAGATCCATGGGGAGGAAGTTACTTCATGGAATCCCTGACCGCGGATCTAATCTCCAGGGCAGAATCGATCATTAAGGAAGTTGCGGAATTAGGCGGTATGACTCGGGCCATACTCTCCGGAATGCCAAAACGCAAAATCGAAGAATGTGCAACACGTCATCAGGCAATGGTTGATCGAGGCGACAAGGTAATCGTTGGGGTTAACAAGTATCGTCCCAAACAGGAAGAACCTATTGAAATTCTCGAGATAGACAACCGCGAAGTTCTGGCCAAGCAGATTGCTCGCCTGGAAAAGATTAGAGCCTCACGAGATTCCGCGGCAGTTGAGAAGGCCCTTGCTGCAATTACGGAAGCCGCAAAGTCTGGTAAGGGGAACTTACTTGAACTTGCCGTCGCAGCCGCACGCCTCCGCGCAACGGTGGGTGAGATCTCCTTTGCCATGGAAAAAGAGTTTGGACGTTATGCGGCGCCGACCAGCTCAATTTCTGGAGTGTATGGAGCCATGTTTGCCGAGAATGCGGAATGGAAAGAGTTACGGCTTAAGATTGAGGAGTTTGAGAAGAAGAACGGCCGCAGGCCGCGTATTCTTGTAGCCAAGATGGGCCAGGATGGCCACGACCGTGGGGCGCATGTGATTGCGACCTCACTTTCGGATCTGGGCTTTGATGTGGATATTGGGTCGCTCTTCATGACTCCAGCCGAGGTAGCGAAATCAGCAGTAGAAAATGACGTTCACGTTGTAGGAGTTTCGTCGCTGGCCGCCGGGCACAAAACACTCGTTCCGGAGTTAATCAAAGAACTCAAAGCTCAAAACGCCGGAGACATTCGCGTGGTTTGCGGTGGTGTAATTCCCCAGCAAGACTATGACTTTTTACGCCAGGCAGGTGTGGCGGGTATATTTGGACCGGGATCCAGTATCATCGCAACTGCTAGAGAAATCCTGCGAGTGATTCAGTGAAAGACGCATCTGCCAACCAGGAGCAGAAGCGAGCGGTTGCCGTTCGCGCCGCTGCTCTGGTTGTGGGTGGTCAGACTGTGGGCCTGGGCACGGGATCAACTGCTGCATTTTTTATAGAAGATCTGGGACGCCGCGTGCGCGAAGAGAGGTTGAGCCTCAAGTGCGTTGTGACTTCATTTTCCAGTAGCGTGCTTGCGCGCGATCACGGTCTGTCCGTGTTCCCGTTAGACGACTTTGATGCACTTGATATTTCAGTGGATGGAGCGGACGAAATAGATTCATCCATGTGTCTTATCAAAGGCGGAGGAGCTGCACATACACGCGAAAAGCTGGTGCATGCAATGAGCAAGCGATTTGTAGTGATCGCAGATGCAAGCAAGCGCGTGTCAAAGCTGGGAGAAAAGTTCCCGGTGCCCGTTGAATGCATTCCCCCTGCCGTGCGTTTTGTTGAAAGAAAACTTCGTGAGCTTGGGGGCAAGCCGTCGGTGCGGTTTGCAAAAGGCGGCAAAGACGGACCGATTGTAACGGACAACGGAAACTTGATCATTGACGTGCTACTGGACATGAACAGCCCGGAAAAAATGGAGCGCGAAATCAATTCTATTCCTGGCGTGCTTGACAATGGAATTTTTGCGATTACCAAACCATCCGAGGCCTTTATTGCCGAATAACGTCAAGGCCGTCATCTTCGATATGGATGGCCTTATGATTGATTCTGAAAGGCTCTACATCCAGATAGAATCTGACATGGCCACTGAGCATGGGCGCACGTTGACGCGCGAGGTTGTAGCGCGAATGATGGGTCAGCGGCCCATCGACTCAATGCGGATATTTGCGGAGGATCTATCCATTCCCGTGTCACCCGTGGAGCTTCTTGCAGAAAGGGACAGGCGACTATTGCGCCGTATGGAATATGACCTTGAACTTATGCCGGGACTTCGTGAGACCCTGGCATCGCTTCGCGGAAAGTACGCGCTTGCGATTGCGACTGGCGCCACCGGCCGCTTTCTGGACCTGACCCTGGATCGATTCAATCTTCGGGGAGATTTCTCGGTACTTGTATCATCAGACGGGATACAGAACGGAAAGCCCCATCCGGAGATCTATTTGAAGACAATCGGCCTCCTTCAGATGCCAGCGGAATGCTGTGTTGTTCTCGAGGATTCAGCAAATGGCGTGCGTGCGGGCAGTAGCGCCGGCGCCTATTCGATTGCTGTTCCCTCGGAGCACACTGCACACCAGGACTTCAGTTCCGCCGCCCACATTGCTTCCAATTTGCTCGATGCATGCGCGCATATTCTCGCGAAAGGCTGAGCCCTGCCGAATAACGGTGGTGGGCAACCCGGGCCTTACTTCAGCGCCGGTGAGAGGAAATACGAGCGATAGTCATCCAGGTATCTCAGTAAGACTGGCGCCTTCAAATCTCCGACCGGTGGTCCGCCGGGTTTGTCAGGTTCCGCGCTATTCAAATGAAAGAGCACGTACGGTCGCCACCTGCGGTTCTTTACAACGAGTACGTCCTGTTCGCGCGTGACAGCACCTACGAGCGATGAACTTGTCATTCCCATGAATGGAGCGAACTTTCGCGCAGGGATGTTGGGCCTTTTGATTGAAGCTTCTGCAAGCAGCAGGTCGCGAAAATCAATCTGCGAATAGAGATTCTCATTGCTAGCGTTCTTGAACGATGGGTGAATAAACCACATTGGGATGCGGTAGGTGGAAACCCACGGTTCGTATCCTTTATCACGGATTCCGTGGTCCGACGTCAGTACAATCAAGGTATCGTTCAAAAGTCTATCCCGCTCAAGGCGCTCGGTCAAGTCGTCGAGAAACTCGCTGTAATATTGTACGGATGTCTTGTTGGTTGCGTCCAGGTACTCGGAAGCATGTCCAAAAATGAATTCATGAAATAGAAACGCCTTTTCATTTCCCGAAATGAATCTTGCAAGGCGATCGATCAGGACTTTATCCTCACAGCTATGCTCAAACTCGTAGGGATTGAGACAAATGTATTCTTTCTCCGCCGCGGGTATCTCTTCGCTCGAAAGCGTAAATCGTTCCGTCCACGGTAGATCATACACGACCGCCTCATGTTCTGTTTCTGAAGCAGAAAAGGCACTCTTATAACCGGCCGCATGCATGATGGTCAGAATGGATGATTTGTTTGCCAGGAATTTGTAACGCCCAACGTCTGCATCCGTGTAAGCCTCAAATGGGATCAGTCGTCCACCGAGCAATGCCAGAAGACCCGTGCGACTGTCCATATCGGCAGCAAAGACATTTGTATATTCATGCGCATGCTTGCGGGATCTATTTACGAAAGTGGAGCCTGGCAGGTCAGCTGAATCCTGCATTAGGAGCGAAAGGGTAATCTGTTCCATGACAAAGACCAGAATCTTCTTGTACTTTGGTCGGAATGTTGGTGTGTCGCGTTCCCACACATTCATTTCCTGTACGGCGAACGGAGCGCGCTCTACCGTCGGGGAGACGTTTTCAGCGTGTGCTGCTTCCTGGATATCGCTGACAACATGTGCCACCAGCGACGTCCTGGGATCGGCACTCAGGAATGTCAGTGGCGCGATGGCACATGCGACCAGCAATGTACCGGCGTATCCCAATGAGGGAAGCCATCGATGAAGGAGGTAGATCGCGGCGAGACCCACTACTAGAAAAAGGAGCCCACTCGTGGGCAGGACGTCCGTAAAGAAATAGAGTACGCTCCCAACACTCAAATCAAAAAGTGAATACTGGCGGATGGTTGCTTCACGAAAGAAGAAGTACGAGGCAAAGGTGAGAGTGAACGTCAGGAGGAAGGCTAGATGGAAAATCCAATCACGAAAGCGTCCGGTGAACGCCAGCAAGCCGGCCAGCAAGAAAATCGCGAGAAAGACCAGTACGTCAAGCGCAAGCGAAGCAATCGCCAGCCGAATGTCACCTATCGGTAGGAATAGCCGAAATATCGCAAAAAACGCGGTTGCCCCCAGGACAAGGCGTGCCTGGAACTCTGTGGAAGACTTTCGCGAATGCAGTCTGGTGTTATACATTTTGGTTCACTTTGTCTGGATTACGTTTGAGACTGACAGAATCGAACCTTTTTGAGGGTATATGAACGTAAAAGGCAAAACTTTGCTCATTGCCGGTGTTTCCGGTTTCATCGGGACGGCGCTGGCCAGGCGTGCTCTTGAAAAGGGAATGCAAGTGCGGGGCCTCGATCTTGCACCGCCGGCTGCCGGAGCTTTCACTGAGGGAGAGTTTGTATTCCATGCCGGCAGCCTGACCGACCGCACCCTGCTTGATCGGATCATGCCGGATGTCGATATCGTGGTGAATGCCGCAGCAATCGTTCGTGAGGACGGATCCTGGGAGCTCTTTCGTCGCGTGAATGTGGAAGGCGCCGTCCGCCTTGCGGAAGCTGCGCGGAAACATAGAGCCAGATCGTTTGTCCAGCTCTCAAGTGTCATGGTCTACGGCTTTGACTATCCTGCTATGGTGAAGGAAACGGGTCCGTTCGGCGGACAAAGCAATCCCTATTGCCAGACAAAGATTGAAGGCGAACTGGCTCTCATGCAGCTTCACAAACCCGGTGCGTTTGATGTAACGATTGTGCGGCCAGGGGATGTGTATGGGCCAGGGTCGATTCCCTGGGTTATCCGTCCCCTGCAGATGATGAAGAAAAAACAGTTTTTCCTTGTCGACGGGGGTCGGGGCACCATGAACCACGTTTTCATAGACAACCTGATCGATGCAATATTCCTACTCATTGAGAAGAATGCATCAGGAAGAGCGTATAACGTTACTGATGGGGATCGGACCATGTTTCGCGACTACTTTGGTCGCCTGGCCTCGATTGGCGGCTTTGCGGTGCCTCGATCGCTGCCGTACCGAGTTACCAAAATTCTGGCTCGGATAACTTCGCTTTTATACAAGCTGTTTGGTCTGTCATCAGATCTTTCGTCTGCGGCAGTAGATTTTGTAATACGGCCCCATCCAGTTTCAACAGAGGCTATTCTGTCGCTGGGATTCAGTCCGCGCGTTTCGTTGGACGAGGGAATGAGGCGCACATCCGAGTGGCTCAAGCGCACCGAAATTTACCAATCTACGCCAATCCCATTGAAAAGAAAACTCAGGCTTGCACTCATTCCTCTTGTCCTTCTAATTCTCTACCTCTTGTTCTGGCCCGTGGCAATTGTGCCGGTCGTGTGGCAGGCACCGGTTAATCCTGGTTACGTGGAGGCATTTGCAAGAAATGAAAGGCTCGCGAGCCTCCAGGAAATTGATTTGGGGGAGGAGCTTGGGCCGGAGCATATTGTAGTCCAGGGAGAATGGCTGTATGCTACGGTGAAATCTGGCGCAATCCTGCGTATGAAGCGAGATGGCTCAGCGCGCGAAGTCTGGGTTCGCACAGGTGGGCGCCCGCTTGGCTTTGCTTTTGATGCAGCACGCAACATGATTGTTGCAGATTCTGTGCGTGGGCTTCTATCGATTGCCCCGGATAAGAAAGTGACTGTGCTTGCAGATAAGTTCGAGGGCAAACCAATCATCTATGCTGATGCAGTAATAGTTGCCAGAAATGGGATTATTTACTTTTCGGACGCGTCCACACGCTTTGGTCCCGCTAAATACGGAGATACATTCGAAGCCAGTATTCTCGATGTGCTTGAACATAGTTCGACCGGTCGCATTCTTGCATACGATCCTAAGTCTAGCAGGCTAAGCGTAGTTCTTACCGATCTATGCTTTGCGAATGGTGTTGCACTGGATACAAAAGAGGAGAGTCTGTTTATTGCAGACACCGGAAACTACAGAATTATCAGGCACTGGATTGCTGGTCCACTTCGAGGGCAAACGCAGACCGTCTTTGAAAATCTACCCGGCTACCCCGATAATCTGATGCGCGGCCGGGGAGGAAAGATCTGGGTAGGTCTTGCAAAGCCGCGGAGTTCCTTCGCGGATCGCGCTTCTGGATCGCCGTTTGTTAGAAAACTCACGTTGCGCCTTCCCAGGTTCCTGTGGCCTGTTCCAAAACCCTACGGACATGTCTTTGCTTTTTCAGAGAATGGTAAGGTTATAGTAAACTTACAGGACCCAACCGGAAAGTATCCCGAGACAACAGGTGTGACAGAAACCGAGGATCGCTTGTATATCCAGAGCCTTCATGCTCACAAGATAGGTTACATGCCGGCCAGATTCTAGTTGCGCAGGGGCCTCACTAGGTCTTGAGGAGAGGTTCGTAGGCGCGCAGAATTTGTTTTCCGCGCGCGTCTTTCAATCGCAGAAGGAAGGTCGCAATTTCCTCTGCGCTGCCCACTTTCTTCAGCTCCATGAATATTGAAAACGCAAGCCTCAGTGCACGCGGGTCATTGCGTTTGATGTTCAAGCATTCTTCAATTGCCCGGGCGGCCTCAGACCATCGACCTGCAAGTGAGAGGGCCTTTGCCTGAGCGTAGCGCAGTTCCGGATGGGTCTGAATGAACTGGCCCGCTTCCTCAAAATGGAGAAGGGCGCGACCAACGTCTTTCTGGCTGAGTGCTTGCACGCCCAGGTTGTAGGCGTTCATAAAGTCACGCCAGTTAGGCGACAATTCAACGGCTACTAAGGTGGCATCGTCAGTAATCGGAAGTCCTCCCGAAAACTCGCGGACTCTGTCAAATATTTGCGACGTTAGCTCCCCAATTGGGGTGGTGCTAAGCTCAAGGAGAGCGTAAACCAGACGATTGTAACCAAACTCCTCGCCGCTTGCGTTTCTCTGCTCAATCACGCCGTCTGTATAAAGCAAGATGCGATCCCCACTGCGAATTCGAAGTTCCTTCTCTTCCATCCGCTGTTCCACGTCAGCGAGACCTGTGCCAATCATGACACCTTCTGTTCCGAGCTGTGTGACGGAATGATCCTTCTTGTGATAATGAATTGCTGGCGGATGGCCTGCCGAAGAATAGATTGCGCGATTCCTCTGGTCTATCTGTAGAACAAATGCAGTCAGGTATTCGTGTTGTTTTAAAATCTTTGTTAACGTTGCATTCGCCTGGCGCATGATCGAACCGGGATTAGCGTCTGTCTCTGCAGCAGTCGCAAAGGTCTGCTTGGCAAGCATTGTGATTAGGGCGGCCGGAACGCCATGGCCCGATGCATCCGCAATGACTACGTAAACAGAATCCGGCCTTCGGATGATGTCGTAGTAGTCTCCGGAAACACGGACCATTGGATGATATGTGCGACCAAAGCTTATGCCGTTCCAGTTCCGCAAATTGCCACCGAAGACTCCTTGTTGTACTTCTGAGGCAAAGAGCAATTCGCGTTCATTGCGTTTGTTTTTCTTCTCCAGCTCCGCAAGAGCTGACTTCAGTTCGTGCGTGCGCACATCGATCTGTTTTTCAAGGTCTGCCCGTGCGTTGTGCTCCATTTCCCGTTTTGAATGTAATTCAAATCCGCGCGATATAATGTCGCCAATGGAACCGGCAAACGTTTCCTCTTCCTGTGTCCAGTTGCGCGGTTGACCAAGCTGTTCGTGACAGACAACGCCGCGCATTCTTCCATTCACCAGGATTGGCGCGTCCAGTAGCGAGAATATGTTGTTTGGCTTGAGGTAAGATTCTGAGAATTCGTGTGTTGAAGGATTGGTGTGTGCATCTGAGGCTGCCAGGCACCGAGCTTCATTCAGGTAGGCGAAGTAGGCGGGATAGGAAGTTGCGGCCAGTTTGAATCCGCCGGAATGCTTTGCGGAAGAGCTTTCGAAAAGATCCAGGCACTCAAGTTCCTGGTTATCTTCCGTGAACATCCAGATGCTGGCGCGTTCCGTGGAGAGAGCGTTGGCCGTGATCTCAAGCGACCTTCGGATAGCCTGTGAGAAGTCCTCCGCGTCGACGGCGCGCGTAAGGTCAACAAGGGCTTTGCTGTAGCGTTTGAGCCTTTCCCTGGACTCGTCCGCTTCGTTGGTCATGCTGCAGTACGGAAGGCGCCGAAACAGAATCAATCAAAAAATGCTTGAATGCGGCCACACGCCGGATGAAAGTTCGTGATGCCCAAACCACATGTACTGGTGATCGATGATTCGGCCACGGTTCGCTATCTCTTTGCTGAGATCATCGAGAACTATGACGTGCGGCTCACGGAAGCGGCTTCGGCTGAAGATGGTTTGAGAATCCTATCCCAAGACAAGGTGGACCTGTTATTCCTTGACATTCACCTGCCGGGGCTTGATGGACTTGAACTCCTGCGGGAACTCAGAAAGACAGACAAATCGCATGCTTGCAAGGTCGTAATGATTTCCTCCGATCGAGATCAGGCTGCCGTGGACCTTGCAACATCCATCGGGGCGGACGATTACTTACCCAAGCATGTTTCGGTGGGACGCATCCTCGACATGTTACAGAAGCACCTGGGATTGAAAGCCTAGCATCCGTTACAATTTAGATGCCCAGGGTCGACGGCCCATCAACTATAGGGCGAGTCCTTTACGCTTGCGGCTGGCCGGGACGGAAACGGCTCATCGGGACTCGCAACCGGTACAGGCGCCTGCGGCGCAGTCCTCCCTTTGGGATCCGGTCCGTACTCATTGGGCCCTACATTTCCATCGAGACATCCCGCCTCAATGAAGAACCAGAAACCGCCAATGTATGGGATTAGATTGATCAGCACGAACGCGCCTGACTTGCCACGATCGTGGCAACGTTTGACTGAGACTGCGAGGTTGATCCAGAAATAAGCTATCCCGGCCGGAATCAACAGAAGGAGTGCATAATCGCCTTTGTCCGAATCTTTCGCAAAGGCGCCTGCCAGTCCCATTAGAGCGATCGTCCCAATCAGCAGTCCCACCAGCGCCAGATGTGCCAACCAGTACTGAGTTCGCGTGGCGCGACCTTTGAACGAGAAGAGTAGTTCCACAAGTCCCGGGCCAGCCGGTTTCCCTTCGAGGGTGCCTGGGGTTGATTGATAGGGGTTCTGAGCGTCCATGGTTCAACAGAGACTGCGGGCTTTGTCGCTGCAACCGGAATCCTAAATGGAGTTGCCCGGATCTTCTATTTCACTAGTGTGTCTCCAGTCATGAGCGATCATCGTTTTGAAGTGCAGACTCTCTGGGAACTCACCGGTAGCGGTGGTAATGATTTCTCGCGCGACCACCTGATCCGTTTTCCGGGCAAAACCGAATTGCGCGGATCTGCAGCGCCCTCGTTTTCTGGGAATGCAGCCAATCTGAATCCAGAGGAGCTCTTTGTAGCTTCTATTTCGTCCTGCCAGATGTTGACGTACCTCTACCTTTGCTTTAAGAATCGCATGACGGTAAAGGGATATGAGGACAATGCAGTAGGAGAACTTGTGCGAGAAGGACCCGGACATCTCTGGATGAAGCGGGTAACATTGAAGCCTGTGATTCGTTTTCAAGGAGCTGAGTCGCAACAGGCAAGGGCTCTTGCAATTCGCCTGATCCAGGAAGCACATGACGGCTGCTTTATCGCCAAGTCTGTAAAAACGACCGTTGATATTGAACCCAATCTGCTCTTCTTGTAGGTCTGAATCCCCGGTAACTGTTAGCTATGCAGACACGCGATATCAGTGAAGTCAAACAGATATGGATCGATGAATCGGTCAAAGATGGAATTGTCGCTAGAAACGTAATCGAAAGAGCGGCGCCTGGCGTTGCCATCAGCTTCACGGACCGTCCCCAGGAAATCCTGAACGACTTTCGGAAGGCCGGCAGGATAGAAGATAAACATACGCTACTCGTTTACAAATTCCCGGGCAAGTTCCTATCATCGTGTCCGGGATCAGATGGAATGGTCTGCTGCAACTATTTTGTAATCAATTTCGGGTACGGCTGTCTCTATGATTGCCACTATTGTTTCTTACAGAACTATCTAAACAATCCCTTGATCACGTTATTCGGCAATTCCGACGATTTGTTTGCCGAACTCGGTCGCAGAATGCAGAATCAGAAGTTCCATTTTCGTGTGGGAACGGGAGAGACCACAGACTCGCTTGTGCTCGAGCCTTTAAGCGGAATGGCAGAATTGTTGGTGAAACACTTTGCAGAAATCCCAAATGCAACACTGGAGCTAAAGACCAAGTCTTCCAATGTGGATACGCTGCTGAACCTGGATCACAGGGGGCGCACAGTCGTTTCATGGTCCATTAACCCGCCCCATATCGCAGAAGAGATCGAAGTTGGAACTACGACCATAGACCAACGGCTGGAAGCGGCCAGGAAAGTGGCCAAGGCCGGGTACAGGCTGGCATTTCATCTGGACCCGGTGATTCATTTCGAAGGCTGGGAATCGGCCTACCATGCCCTGATTGATCGTGTGTTTGCCACAGTTTCACCGGATTCTGTCGCATGGATTTCCCTGGGAAGCTTCCGCTATACGCCTGGATTAAAGACTGTAATGCAGAGCCGTTTCCCGGAGGATTGGCTTACCCGCGGGGAAATGATTCAAGGCCCGGACGGAAAGTACCGTTACTTTAAAACGATACGCGAAGAAATGTACCGATCCATTCGGGAGAAAATCCAGTCCGTAGATAAGAGGCTTTTCCTCTACCTGTGTATGGAAACCCGGCGGATGTGGGAGGATGTATTCCATTTTGTTCCTGAATCAGCAAAGAACCTGGACATTGGCTTTGAAGAGAGGCGGGTCTATCTTGATTCTCTCCGCCCTTCTGGTGCCGGCGCTTCTCGCTGAAGGAGACAAGCCTGCTGCAAACGCAGAGCCAGAAAAACCCGTAACCACGCTGGCTCCGGTTGTTCCGGAAGGGACAGTCCCAGTGAAGCCGGAATCAAACCCGCAGTCGACCATTCCGCCAGTCCCGGAAGTGGAGAATCTGGCAGTTAACTGGAAAGGGGACGACACAAATCCGTTGATCAGTCCGGACGGAAGTTTCCTGATCTTCCAATCGGATCGTCCCGGGGCATCGGAAGGACAGAACTTCTGGTTCAGCTTTAATCGGAACCACCTCGATCGCATGGGCCAGGCAGAATGGACTGTCCCAATCTCGCTTCGCTTTCCGCTCGATGGCGAAGCATCAGATACTATGAAGATTCTACGCCCGCAGGGCAGGCTTGGAGACCAGGCAGGTCTTTTCAGCGTCAACACCGATGGGTTTGACGGACTCGGTTCAATTCTGTGGCGCAATGAGAAACCTGTGGAGATGTATTTTACCTCCAACACGAAGGCACAGGGCGCCGGTTATGATGGACTGAACATTTATTATACGCGTTTCCGGGACGATCGCTGGTCCAAAGCGGTTCACCTCAATTCGATCAACAGCAATTTTGATGATCGCATGCCCTGGATCAGTCGTGATGGGGAATATCTCATCTTCTCGTCCAACAGGCCAGGTGGATACGGCGGCGATGATCTTTATTATTCAAAGCGCGATCCGGCGTCTGGCAAGTGGTCTGAGGTGAAGAATCTGGGCCCGGAAGTCAATACGTCCTACAACGAAATTGCTCCTTCGCTTTCACCCGATCGTGGCACGCTGTTCTTCAGTTCGGATCGTCCGGGTGGACTGGGTCATTACGATATCTATTTCAGTCGCTTCAACGAGGCGACTCCATTGAAAGCGGAAAACCTCGGAAAGCCCTTTAACTCTGCGCGCGACGATGAGCATGTGTCGGTATCGGAAGATAGACTCTGGGTCTACTTTGCAAGCGAGCGAGCCATGCAAAACGCCAGGGGAGGAATGGATCTCTATCGGCTTCTGATGCCAGAGTGGTTGCGCGATCCTCTGCCAGTCAAATTTACAGCTCTCATTATGGACGCCTCTACGAGATTACCGTTAGGCGTCGAAGCGACCGTTCAAATCCAGTGGGAAGGCGGCAAAATCGTCAAGATGAGCAAAGGATTCAACAAGGATCCCCAGACAAGCCAGACCATGAATTTCGAGAATGACCTTACAACGGGACGTGAGTACCGCGTTGTATTTTCGGCGCCGGGATTTCATCCTCAGGAATTGATGCTTGATTACCGGGGCAATGTGCCTCCGGGCCGCCGGGACCATAGACTCGTTTACCTTGAGCCAATCAAAGATCAGAAGAACGAACCGACCAATGGGAATGCCAGGAATATCCCGGGTGAAGTGCTCGATGCGGACAGCGATTTGCCGGTTAACGGGTCCAGACTGAGAAAACTTGTTGGCGATCGTGTTGAAATTGTCCAGACTCAGGATAAGGGGCGTTTCGTGGTGAGGGTATTGCCCGGAGAAAAGTTCACAATGCGTGCAGATGCTGCAGGTTATTCCAGTCTAAGTGAAACCTTCCAGGAAAATAAAGATTTAAAAAAAATCGTCTTACGTTTGAGGGCGCAGAAGGGACCTCCGTGCAAGGACGACGAACCCGCTTGCATCGACAACCTTCGCATCTTCTTCCCAACGGGGAGCGCAGACGTGAGTGCAATTGAGCAAAAGAAACTCGATGCCATTGTGCGGATCATGAAGAAGTCACCGGATCTCAAAATTGAGGTACGTGGTCACACGGATAAGACCTTTAACGGACCCGAGCAAGCAGCGTCAGAGTTCAATCAGAAGCTTTCAGAGGACAGGGCACGCAATGTTCGGGCCCTGTTGATCCGTGCAGGTCTCTCTGAAAATAGACTGACTCTAAAGGGTGCGAGTTTTCGCGAACCCGAAGAGCCAGAAGTCAGCGCGAAAGCGCGCGATCGGAATCGCCGAGTCGAATTTAAACGATTAAGTCTTGAAAAATAACGAACAGTGTGTAAACTATGCATAGCCTCGCTGGTACAATTTCGTCCATGACAATACTCAGGGAAAAAAAGCGCGAATGGGACATGCTCCGGGAGACGGAGAAGATTACTTATGTCTTGCGCGACAAACTGAAGACTCGTCCCTTCTTCCTGAAGGGTACCCAGCCTCCGGTTGAATTTGTCATGGGGGAAATCACGGACAATTCCATTGAGTTCTTCACCATGCCAGGCCTACCGGCCAGAACCCAGATTACCCTGTACCTTACCGTTAACCGCCACATTGAAGTGGACTTTGACGTTAAGGAAATTCGGGAGGATCGTTGGATACTGTGGCCCACGCAGGCTCGCATTGGTCGCGCTGTCCGCGCGCATCCGCGCTACATGACGCGTGACGGAGCCGTTTACGCAACCAACTTCAAAGTAAGTAAGAATGAAATTGGTGCCGATTTTTCCAAGCTTCAGATCGCCAGTCAGGTTGTGCTACGCGATCATGAGAAGCAGATAGCAGAAGAGTTTCCTGGTCTGAAATTCTACCTCCCTAATGACAAGGAGCGGCTTCCGGAACTGAAGCCCCTGGAAAACGTAAATACACCGGTAATCATCAAAGACACTCAGGATCCGGCCGCCTATGAAATTCCTCTGGGCGATTCCACATATAAGAAGCAGCTAGAAATGGCCCGCGCGTTTGAAAACGTTCGCCTGCGCCTTTCGGGAACGGCTTCCTTCATAGTATTCCCTGTGAACATCGAAGAGAAAGGTAAGACCTATTTGATCGCGCATATCTATCTGCCTTTGAAGAATCCAGGGGCAGACTTCGAAAAAATTCTCGCAACGCTAACAGAGAAATGCGACACAATCACCGAGCGCATCCGCGAAGTGAATATGATCACTATCAAAGAAAAACAGCGCGTCCACGACATATCTCTGGGTGGGCTTGGTCTTGAGATTACCAACGAAGATTTGAAAAAATACGTTCCACTCAGCGATCGCATAACGTTTGATCTCATTTTCAAGATGCAGGCCCCGCTAAGGTTTCAGGGAAAGATTTGCCATGTTGCTTCCGATGATGAAGGCGAGAAGTTTGTTGCAGGGATTGACATTGAAGGTTCCGGGCATTCGGATTACCGTAAGTCAAATCAGGAACGTCTGAACACAATGATTCAGACAATCAAGCTGGAAGATCAGTAATGGCCGGGCCTTACGTCGGCACTCGGGATTTCTTTCCCGAGGAGATGAATTTTCGCAATCGAATGTTTGGTGTGCTTCGTACGGTGTGCGAGTCGTATGGCTATGTTGAGTACGGCGCACCCTTGCTTGAACCCATAACACTCTATCAATCCAAATCTTCGGAAGAGATTGTGAACGACCAGGTCTATCGCTTCATAGATCGGGGTGAGCGCGAAGTTGCAATTCGACCAGAAATGACGCCGACCCTGGCGCGGATGGTCTCGTCAAAAATAATGGAACTGGTTCGGCCGGTCAGATGGTACAGCATAGCCAACTTCATGCGCTATGAAAGGCCCGGTAAGGGCAGGCTGCGCGAGTTCTTTCAATTAAACGCTGATCTCATGGGGCCAGCCACCCCGGCCGCCGATGCGGAAATTCTAAGTCTTTTGATTGATATTTTGACTGCCTTCGGTGCAAAAGCGTCGGATTTCAAGCTGCGGCTGAGTGACCGACGACTCTTTGATTCATATGTAAAGCATAGCGATAAGGAGGTGCTTCGTGGAATCGGACGCCTCCTGGATAAGCGTGAGAAGATAGGCGACGAAGCCTTTCAGGAAGAGCTTTCCAAAATTGCAGACGCCGCGCTCGCTAAGAAAGTGAATGCATTTCTTGCCATCAACGTCTCAGACCTGGCGGAACTGGGCAAGAGTGGCGCCATTGATGGTGGGGTTGCAGATCATCTGAGCCAGGTGATCGAAATTCTTTCGGCACAAGGGAAGTCTGACTTCGTGGAATTTGATCCTGGCATTATCCGTGGATTTGATTACTACACAGGTTTAATTTTTGAGATCCAGGATTCGCATCCGGACAACCGCCGTGCCATTTGTGGTGGTGGTCGTTATGACAGGCTCCTTGGGCAGATGGGCAAGCAAGAAGTGCCTGCAATCGGGTTTGGCCTGGGTGATGTTACCCTGGAACAATTTCTGACGATTCGCGGGCTGCTCACGCAGGCGCCTGAAAAGCAGGGTTGCTATTTTATATTGTTTCCGGAAACTCGCGACTCATCGCTTAAGATTGCAAACGATCTGCGGAGAGCAGGAATTCTTGTGGAGACATCCCTCGATACCAACGTAAAGATTGGGAAGCAGATGGAAGCGGCAGACAAAAAGAACAGAAAGTTCGTTTTAATGCAGGGTGGAGACGAGCTTTCGCGGGGTGTTGTTCGCGTGAAGAACCTGGGTTCGGGGGAGCAGTTCGACCTTAAACCAGAAGAGCTGGCCCAGCATCTTGCCTGAACCTGTTAAGCGGGAAATCGTTCGCATTTTCTGTCCCTGATCCGCGGATCCAACCCGAAAAGCCCAAGAGATATCCGCGAATGGTTCTCCTGACGGAGTGCGGAACGAATCCGGTCGTGAGTGGGATGCGATCTCGAGGTGATTACTCAACTCCCTGGGCCAGCATTATGATGTCGCGCACACCAGGAAGATGGTCGATTTCTTCTGCGATCTTTTTTTCCACGTCCCCCCGGAAGTACAGCGTCGTCGTGTAGTGTGTTTCCCCGAGGACTTTGCGTGTTTCCTCATCAAAGAACTGCACTTTCGCGTTTCTGAGGACGCGCCGGATTTCCTGAACCCGCGCTTCCTTCTTGATCACAACTTCCAGGCGCACATATCGAAAACGCCTAACACGCATCTTTCTTTCGAAGTACGTGAAGAACTCCAGAGTAAACACGATTCCAATGGTTGCAAAAATTGATAGTTTGAACATGCCAGCACCGGCACAAAGGCCGATTGCCGAAACGCACCAGATGCTTGCAGCCGTGGTGAGGCCTGTCACGACGCCCCGGTTTCTAAGGATGGCGCCGGCGCCCAGGAAGCCAATGCCAGTAACAACCTGCGCGGCGATTCGAGCCGGATCCGGGCCCGGGAATCCGTCGGCTTTGGCTGCATAGGCCACTTTCTCAGAGACGAGCATAAACAGGCAGGCTCCAAGTCCAATCAGCAGGTTGGTCCGCACGCCCGCCGGCTTGCCACGGTAACCTCGTTCCAGCCCTATGAAAAGACCGCAGAGCGCAGAAACGCTCAGCCTGAGGATAATCTCGCCAAACGCTGCATCAATGCCCAGAAACTCCATATTACTTTTTCGGGTCGTCGCCTGCGTTTCCTGGTAGTGCAAACAAATTTTGAGGCTTTTGCTTTGCTGCCAGACCTTTCCATGGAGAATGGATTTGTGCTGGCGATCCGAGTCATCCCCTGTCTGGACATCAAGGATGGCCGCGTCGTCAAAGGTGTTCAGTTCCTGGATCTACGCGATGCCGGTGATCCGGTGGAGCAGGCGGAGTATTACGCATCCACAGGTGCGGACGAACTTTGTTTCCTGGACATCACGGCAACTCATGAAGCACGCGATATCATTATTGACCTGGTGCGCCGTGTTGCGGAACGGATTTTCATTCCTTTCACCGTTGGCGGAGGAATCCGAACACTTGCTGATATGGACAGCATTCTTCACGCCGGAGCGGACAAGGTATCTTTGAATACGGCAGCATTTGAGCGTCCGGAAGTTCTGAGCGAAGGTGCACGCAAATTTGGAAGTCAGTGCATTGTTTGTGCCATTGATGCAAGAAAGAAAGGCGATGACTGGGAAGTCTTCCTGAGCGGTGGCAGGAAAGCCACCGGCAAATCGGCCATTGAGTGGGCGCGCGAGGCGGAATCGAGGGGGGCGGGTGAAATCCTCTTAACAAGCATGGATCGTGACGGGACGCGAGACGGCTACGATATAGAACTGACGCGGGCCATTCGTTCTGCGGTCCGAATTCCTGTAATCGCCTCGGGTGGTGCTGGAAAGGCAAGCGATCTAGTCGATGTGGCCGTGGGTGCGCATGCGGATGCAGTTCTTGCAGCGTCGATCTTTCACTTCAGAGACACAACGGTGCGCGACGTCAAGATGGTCCTGCGCGAAAATCAAATTCAGGTGCGGTTATGAATTTCCTTGAAGAACTGGAGCAACTGCTTTATACACGCAAGCATGAACTGCCGGAGGGCTCGTACTCAACGTCATTGTTTAAAGGGGGTGAGGATCGCATTCTAAAAAAGATCGGCGAAGAGGCAGGTGAGGTAATCATCGCAGCCAAGAACTCGGACAGAAAAGAGATCACGCACGAAGCAGCAGATCTCATCTTTCATCTAATAATGATTCTGGTTCACAAGGGAATTCCGCTCATGGAGATTGAGCAGGAATTGATAAAGCGGCACAAGAAGTAAGGCCCAACCTTTACTTACACTATGTCTTCAGGCTCGAATATTTCTTTCTTCCAGAATATGGCCGTACGGTTTCACACCGAACCAGCTGACCATCGTTTCCATTCCACGCCAGAAGTTGATTTTGTGCAAGAATGCATCCATCCAACCGTTGGTTATGCAATAGTAAGTGTCGTGGGGTTTAGTGTGATGTACATGATGATGTTTTGGCCCGAGAATCAATTTTGATTTCTGCAAGAACACGATCCAGCCCGATGGATTATCTAGATGTGCCCATTTGTGGAACTGATTTGTTAGCACCGTTCCAAAAATCGTAAGCGCGCTGAAGAATGCGAAAAGACGGAACGTATCGCTGGGTGTTCCAAACAATAGCGGATAGAGAAATGCAGCGGCGGCTGGAGTGGCTGCAATGCAGGTATTGCCGATTGTTACAGTCAGACTGTGCGTTGTCATTTCTTTTGGGTCGGTATGATGGTCGCGAAAAGGTTTGATGAAAGCCCGTCCAAGGAAAGGCATAGTCTGTGAACCGTACGTATCAAAACCCCAGTGGATGAGCCCGGTTATAAAATCAGCGGCCAGCCAGCCCAACGGGAGCAGAGCGAGGAAGAAATAGCGATCAGAAGTTTTGCCGTAATCAAGGACGGAGAGAACTAGAACGGGCAGGCAAACCAGTGGAAAGGTGTACGTTGCAAGGTGCTCAAAAAACACATGCACGGGCCCGGCGGAATGTTTGTATTCCGGAGCTTCTCTGATTATGTCCTGTGTGGTTGCCTCGCTGTTCATGGCATATCACAAAAACAGGAACGTTTTGGTTTTCAAAGCCTTTTTTATCGACACAGGGGCCTAATTCAAAAAATCAGGTTAGTATTCAAAACTATTAATTCTACCAAGAGGAAACCATGACTCACCCCAATCAGGCGTTGTTTTCGGGCGAAAAAGCATTCCCCGTGATTCCAAGCTGCGAACACTTCGCTGGCAATGAAAAGATGATTATGAAAGCCCTGCAGCTGCAGCAAGAGAAGGGGCCGATTTTTGACATTACTCAGGATTGCGAGGACGGGGCACCACAGGGTCAAGAAGTCGAGCACGCCAAACTCATTGTTAAACTTACAAATTCAGAGCACAACAAATACGGCATGGCCGGCGTGCGGATCCATGATTATTCAAATCCGCACTGGAAGGGAGACGTTGATATTCTTGTCCCAGGTGCTGGTGAAAAACTAGCTTATATCACAATTCCAAAGCCAACGGCTGCGGAGCAAGTTCAGGAAATGATCGACTATATTCGCAACGCTGCATCCAAAGCAGGTATCAAACGCGAGATCCCAATTCACGTCCTCGTTGAAACTCACGGCGCGCTTCGCGATGCAGAAAAAATTGCTGCCATGCCATGGATGCAGGTCCTGGATTTTGGTCTCATGGATTTCATTTCCGGGCATTCCGGCGCAATCCCGCTCTCCAACATGAAGAGTCCCGGTCAGTTCGATCATCGTCTGCTTTCGCGTGCCAAGGCAAACGTCGTGGCGGCCGCTCTGGCAAATGGCGTAGTTCCAGCGCATAACGTTACTCTGGATCTCAAGAACTTTGAACAAACCAAGGCAGACGCAACGCGTGCCCGTTACGACTTTGGATTCCTGCGTATGTGGTCCATCTATCCAACACAGATCGATGCAATTGTTCAGGCAATGCAGCCGGATCATTCTGAAGTAGAGAAGGGATGTGCGGTTCTGATCGCAGCCCAGGATGCAAACTGGGGTCCCATCCAGCATGATGGCGAGCTGCATGATCGTGCTACCTATCGCGGATTCTGGAGCCTGGTTCAGCGCGCTCGCCTCTCCGGTCAGAATCTCCCCGCAGAAGCAGTTAAACGCTGGTTCAACTAAGTTACTTGCCTGCCCCGTGGCAGGCGTTAGCCAAAAAGGCGCTGGGCCAGCGATCGTGCAAGCGACGCTCCCGCGCCAAATCCGGCCCCCCGCGCTGCGCTATCAAGAATCGTCTTCCCGATCCCACTGACTGCGCCCTGTGAATTCTTCTCGAAGTGGTTAGCGATTTGGTCGAGCTCGCCTACATCGAGCCAGACACCATGATCATCGCAGCAATCGATTTCAACGCCCGACGCAACCCTGAGTTTGCTCATCAACTGGCCGCATCGCGGGCACTTCATTGGTCCTACTGGCATATTCTCCTCGCTTTGCTTAAATCCTTTTCACAACCTACAATCAAAACTAATTCAGTCTCCCCGCCTGGACTCGTCAATTCCAATGAGCGCCATCTAAACCTGGCGCAACCCCCTGGACACAACTGCTTTCTCTAATACGTCAAATAGCCCCTGAACAATCAAAGACATTGCGGCTGCGGGAATTGCACCTGACAGGATGAGGGTTGTGTCATCGAGCCGGATTCCCTGCAGTATCGTCTGGCCGTACCCACCTGCTCCCACCAGGGCTCCAAGCGTAGCAACGCCCACATTGATCACTGCGGATGTCTTGATGCCGGTCAGGATTGACCGAAGCGCTAACGGCCAATAGATGCGGCGCAACTGAAACCATTCGCTCAAACCGAGCGACGTTGCAGATTCGCGGATCGATTCGGATATGCTTGAAAATCCCAGATGCGTTCCCCGGACGATCGGTAAGAGACTGTAAAGAAATAGTGCGACGAGTGCGGGCAACGTTCCGATGCCGAGCAGCGGTATCATGAAAACGAGAAGTGCCAGGGATGGTATTGTTTGCAGCATCCCGGTTGCGGCCAGTATGATGCCGCCGGCAAACGAGTTTCTAGAAGTGAGATAACCCAGGGGAACGCTGAACAGTATTCCGGCCAGCAACGGTAGCAGGACCAGAAGCAGGTGTTCCCAGGTGCGGCTTGCGATTGTTTGCGGAAATGTCTGCAATTGAATCGTCGAGTTTACGTTCAGTTCGTTTCGCAGAAACTCCTGTGCAACGATCTCAACGGATCGACCGCGAAGTTTGACGTCGGCATTCATCTCGATCATTTGAGACTCGTTTATCTTACCGGCTACCTCCCCCAGGGCCTTGATCAGGCCAGGGTCGCAGTCGAGGCGATACACGAACAGTGCCTGGTATCCGGGAAAGAAACCGAGATCGTCCTTGAGTGCAATAAGATCGTAATGTGCGATTTCTGCGTCCGTCGTATAAAGGTCGATTACATCGATGGCGCCCGATTCGATCCCGCGGTATGCAATGTCATGGTCTACGCCACGGACTGAAACGCCCGATATTCCATACCGGGCGCTCAACCCTGGCCAACCGTCTTTTCGCTCCAGAAATTCATGACTTAATCCGTATCTAAGCTGCGGGAATTGTGCAAGGTCCGACATTCTTTGAATCCGAAGCTTTTGTGCGACCTTCCGCTTGATGCCCAGCGAGTAGGTGTCTTCAAACCCCAGAGGCCTTGAGATTCCGACACCTCTGGCTTCAAGAATCCTTCGCAAATTGTCCCAATTGCCCGCCTGTGGCTCGCGCAGAATCTCAAATTGAAGGGTTCCTGTGTATTCGGCGTAAGCCTGAATGTCGTTTCTGAGCATTGCTTCCCAGAGGATGCGCGTTCCCCCAAGTTCAGGCCTGTGTTCGGATTCCACACCGCGAGCCCCTGCCAGCTGATGCAGGATCTCGCCCAGTATAATTCCTTCCGTGAATTTCTTTGAGCCGATGACAACGCGTGCGTCGACCTGGCCGGCCCCCATTGTAATCAAAAGGAGGAGTAGAATCAACCTGGCTTTCAAGAAAACGCCTCAAGACGTTGAGCTGCAAAGAACCGGGATACAAATTCATTTGCAGGAGATTCCAGCATTTCACGATATCTTCCTGATTGGATCAGGCATCCTTCGTGAAGGATGTGAATAGTGTTGCCCAGGAATGCAGCCTCGCGCAAATCGTGCGTCACAAGAACGACTGTCTTGTTGGCTTTCTCGAAGACTTCTTTGAGGTCATTCTGGAGTTCAAAACGAGTGATTGGATCAAGGGCGCCTAACGGTTCATCAAGCAAGATGGCCGTGGGATCAAGCATAAGTGCTCGCATCAGGGCAGCTCGCTGGCGTTGTCCACCGGAAACTTGATGAGGATAACTCGCAAGCAGGCGTTCTTCGAGCCGGGTGAGCGAGAGTAGATATTCAAGCCGGTCTCTAATTTTTTGCTCCGGCCAACGCAAATACTGCGACACGAGACAAATATTCTGAGCGAGAGTCAAGTGAGGAAAAAGCCCGCCATCCTGTGTCATAAATCCGATCTCGCGACGTAGCTTGATTCGATCTATTTCAAGCGTATTGCGCCCGGTATATCGCACTATGCCAGCAACCGGGTCAATCAGACCCAGAAGCAGACGCAGCGCCGTCGATTTTCCGGAACCACTCGTACCGAGCAAAACAGTTGTGGCTTTGGAGGGGAAGGTCAGGGAGACATTGTGCAGTGCAACCGTCTGCCCGAACCGGACTGTTACATTCTCAAGCTCGAACATTGGCGTAACGCTGAGGACAACGCGAATACTCGCAATCTGAAAAGCCTGGTGCAGTGCATTTTTGTTTCCCGGGACAGTGGCAAAAAAATGAGAATGAGTTAAAAAACTAACGACGAGAAATTCAAAACCGCATTTAATGAGATAATTCCCGTCATGCATTCAGCTATTGAATCAACGGAATCGCACGCTATCCTCGCGAGGCGATTCGCGGAAGTCCGCCGTTTGACCGAATCCCTCGTGGAATCGCTGGAGATCGAAGATTTTACAATTCAGGCCATGCCTGACGTTAGTCCAGCCAAATGGCACCTGGGGCACACAACCTGGTTCTTTGATGAGTTTGTACTGGCACCTTTCACCCGGTTTGAGCCATTTCTTCGCGGAAGCTCGCATATTTTTAATTCTTACTACGAGTCCGTCGGGAATCGAGTGGCGCGCGTTGCTCGCGGACATTTGTCGCGGCCAACGGTTCGCGAAATTCTGTCATATCGTGATCGTGTAACGGCTGCTGTGATCAAGCTACTGGAAATGCCTCTCGGCACAAATTCTCAGTCTATCCTGGAGCGCGTGGAAATCGGCATTCACCATGAACAGCAGCACCAGGAGCTGCTTTACACTGATATCAAATACAATCTCTTTCAGAATCTGGATTTTCCAGCTTACGGCGCCACGCCTTTTCCCAAAGGAGAGGGCACAAAGTTAGAATGGCAGAAGGTCAATGGGGGGCTGATTGAAATTGGTGCAAGGAGTGGTTTTGCATACGACAATGAACGTCCATTGCATCGCGTCTTCCTTGAGGACTTTTTCCTGGCAGACAGGCTTGTGACCAATGCGGAATTCCTGGCCTTCATGGAAGATGGAGGGTACAGTAAATTCCAGTACTGGTTGTCGGATGGATTCGAGCTCGTTCGCCAGCACAACTGGACCGCGCCGCTCTACTGGGTGAAACAGAAAGGCGAATGGTTTGAATACACACTCGGTGGGTTGTTGCCGATCGATCCTGTCAGGCCTGTGACGCACGTTAGCTTCCATGAAGCGTATGCATACGCCGCCTGGTCAGATACTCGTCTGCCGACGGAGTTTGAATGGGAATACGCTGCAACGCTTGCCGGTGCAGATAGAAACTTTCTCGAGTCAAACTTACTTCACCCTGCGCCAGCACGCGGGGATGGCCTGCGCCAGATGTTTGGGGACGTGTGGGAATGGACAAGCAGTGCGTATTTGCCTTACCCGGGTTTTCAGCCGCTGGCTGGTGCCCTTGGCGAGTACAATGGAAAATTCATGAACGATCAGCGAGTCTTGCGCGGAGGATCATGTGTAACATCCAGAAGCCATTTTCGTCCAAGCTATAGAAACTTTTTCCAGGGAGATAAGCGGTGGCAATTTACGGGAATTCGACTGGCACGTTGACGCAAGCATCGCTATTGCATCCGGAGAATCTGCGGGAGATCCGCCAGGGCCTCATTGGATGGCCACGCAGAATCTCATCCCGGTACTTCTACGATGATCGCGGAAGTGAGCTTTTTCGAGAGATCACGGAACTCGACGAATACTATCTGACCGGCTGTGAATTTGAAATTCTTAATTCCAATGCAAGAAGGATTGCAGACCATGTATTGGGGAGAACAGAAGCCGGAAAGGCGGCAGGGCCAACCGATGCCCGAACAATTTCCATACTTGAAGCAGGTCCGGGTGATGGGTCAAAGGCTCAGATCATTGCCCGAGAATTCGCATCGCTGAGCGATTCTGTATCGTATGGCGCAATCGACATTTCGCCGGAAGCCCTTTCAATAGCGCTTCTCAAAATCTCCGAGGATCCCGGTCTTCCCACCTATTCAGTGGTGGGAGATACGTTGCATAGCCTGCGGGACTTGACCAATCAATCGACCGGCCGCCGACTATTTCTCTTCCTGGGATCTAACATTGGCAACTACACATACGATGGCGCGGTTCAGCTGCTGACGGTAATTCGAAGGGCACTGGAGCCCGGGGACTTTATCTTAATAGGGTTTGATCTGGAAAAGCCGGCGGAAGTCTTGATCCCTGCCTACAGTGACTCCCGTGGTGTAACGCGGGAGTTCAATCTCAACCTGCTTCGTAGAATGAATCGTGAGCTGGGCGCGAACTTTGATATCTCTGCCTTTGAGCATGAGGCGCACTACAATGCAGAAGCGGGGGCCATGCAGAGTTTCCTTGTCAGTCAATGCCAGCAACGAGTAACGATTGAGGCAATGAATCTGGATTTATTGTTTGAACAAGAAGAAGCAATTCACACCGAGAATTCGCATAAGTTCACGTTACACGGCATTGAGAGAATGGCCGCTGAAAGCGGCTTTGCTCCCGTGGAGCATTTGTCTGATTTGCGGAAATATTTTGCGACCAGCCTGTGGCAGGTCCCGGTTGGCTAAGTATCCAAAAGGACCCTGACTTGCACAATGCAGCCATGATAGAGGAATTCCCAGGAGTAGGAAATAACATGAATGAGAAATTGCCGCCAGATATGTGCGAAATGCCGGAGAAAGGCAAAGCCCAACCGGCCGGGATGGTTGTTCGCGCCCTGTGGAAGGGTGAAATCATTGCCGAATCCGATCAAACGATCGTGATAGAAGGGAATCACTATTTTCCGGCAGAATCGGTTGCTTCTGCAAAACTCCTTGCGAGTGACACAAAGACGATTTGTGGCTGGAAGGGAGAAGCGAGCTACTATAGCATTAGAGTAGGTGATAGCACGAACAAAGACGCTGCCTGGTACTACGCCGATCCTAAGGACGCGGCTAGAGAAATCAAAGGACGGATTGCATTCTGGCGCGGTGTCGATGTAAAAGTTCTGGATAAGAGCTAGGCCGTTCGCAGTAATCACAACCGGGTGCGCTTTTTTGATTCTACGACTGTTGGTCTGATTTTTTTCTATTAAGAATCACGGCCTTAAAAAACAATACTGATCCGATGACGGCGGACAGGCAAAAAGTAAATGATCCCGAGCAAATTCGCCAGATAGTAGAGCGGCTTTTTGTGCGCGTTCCGGTTACTCTGATGGAAAAGGCGGGGGAAAGTCCTGTCAGTCTACTGAAGTATGAGAATCAGCTTATCGAGATCTCGCATGATCGTCCGGCAAGCAATGCTCGCATTCTCGGTGTCAGACAGAACGATCAGCTGTTGTACCTTGAATGTCGAGTCGTTCAGACCAATAGCAGCGGCAACGAGCTGGTACAGCCCGTTTGCCTGCATTTGCACCGGCAGGTTCGCCGCGAACCGCGGACGGAAGTTCCTGAGAATGCTACAGCTCCAGTAATCAAATCATTCATATCGATTGGTATGTTCTCAGAGAATCTTACTCAATCGAACAATACTCGCGACATGCTCGTAAAGATCTACAACGATCGGATCAGGAAGCTTTTTCCCGAGGCCGGCATTGTGCTGAGAAAAACGGTGCGAATGGATGCTCGCATGCGACTAATGAATCAGAATGCAAAAAGCATCTTTGCGCCCAGCCGTTCTGATCCCACCGTATGGCACGACCTACCCGATGAAAGTGGCGCTCGGCTCGTAACATTTCAAGAGTACGAAGAGATCAGAAACTACGACAAGCTGTCTGAGAACATTGTATCTGAGATCTGCGTTCCACTTCTATATAGAGATTAT
Organism: Leptospirales bacterium; assembly: GCA_016788865.1. Classification (GTDB taxonomy): domain Bacteria; phylum Spirochaetota; class Leptospiria; order Leptospirales; family Leptonemataceae; genus JAEUSB01. Next base: position 10,459 of record JAEUSB010000105.1, on the reverse strand, counting down.
TATCTGTATGGTTATATCCAGGTTCTATCTGACAAAGAACTGACGGCCAAACAGTTCATGTCCATTGTAACGGCCGGGCAAACGCTGGAACAGGAATTTGAGAAACGCGGTTGTCTTCCAGAGAACAAGGAGCGTTGCCCCATTCTCGATATCAATCGATCCGGTGTTGGCTTGCTGCATCCTCCCAACTCACCTGTGCTCAAGAATTTCATGGCCGGTCAGCAAGTTATTTTCGACATGGAGTTTCCAGGGGGCAGTCGCGACACCCTGCGCGGAATCATCCGGAATATTCGCCCGCTCGAAAAGGCCTACCGAATAGGTATCCAGTTTGATGAATCAGCACAGCAATCGGAAAGATTGAATGCTTACCTTGCTACGCAACCTGCGTAGCTGTGGAAGGCACCTGCTCACGCTGAAGGCTGGCCGGAATTTACAAAATACATCGGGAGCTGGCCTTTGCCCCGCACCTCTACGGATCCTCGCTCCTCAAATTGAAAGGATTGATCCAGCGCTCTTTTTGTGGCTTCTGAAATGTTTACGCGGCCCGGAAGGCTTGCTGATTCCATCCGACTTGCCGTGTTTACGGTATCTCCCCAGACATCATAGGCAAGCTTTTGCTTCCCGATTACTCCGGCAACCAGCGGACCGCTGTGAATTCCCACGCGCAGGGTGAAGCCGTGCGTTGAATGATTCTCGTGCATCCACTGGATCATCTCCATTGCCGCGCTGACAGTTTGCTTCTCGTGATCGGCTAACGGGAGAGGCACGCCCGCAACGGCCATGTATGCATCCCCGATTGTCTTGATCTTTTCCAGGCCATGTCTGGCCACGATTGCGTCAAATGCAGTAAAGCAACCATCGAGCCTCTGCACCAATTCTGCAGCGGACAGAGTCGATGCAACCTGGGTGAAACCTACCATATCGGCGAAGAGAACGCTCGCCGAGCCATACTCGCGGGGCTCGCTCTTGCCGTTGTGCGCCAGTTCGCTGACAACCTCGTCGGGGAAAATACTATGCAGTAGTCTGTCCGAGCGATTCCGCTCTTCTGTATAGCTGCGCAAGAGGACGAGTACTACAACGCCAGAGAATAGCATGGCTCCCAGGAGGTTCAACGGTACGTCTAGCATTCGCTCCTGCACTGTCGTGTACGGAACAATCCACTCGGGATTTGCCTTTTCGATCCAGACGAGTATTGCCACACAGGATATGGTCGTTACGGCGGCCAGTATACGAATGCCGCCTGCCGGGGCTGCAGCCATCAATATGACTGTAACCGGAATGAAATAATAGTGTGCGCCGCCCATTGTTCCGGCATTGACAACAGCATTGAGGAGCATGGTGACCGGACTAACGAATGTTGCAATCGCATAAGGCAGTTTGTGCATTTTACGAACACGGGACATGTAATACATGGGCCCCATCAGCGCGAATGTGCCCAGGGCTTGCATCTGAATTAACAGTGCCGCGTTAGTCAGGATCAGCTGGAAAGGAAGACCGAGGATATTTGCCAGGGCAATAAGGAACAGAATACCGTTAAACAGGCGGTGTTCCAGCTTAAATTCGGCGGGATGACCTGAAATAATCTGAATCCAGCCTTGCAATCTTTGCATTGCGAAGAATTGCAAAACGACCCGGGATTTTCAAGAGCAAAAGCGGGGCCAGACTTGGGACCTTTCGAGCGGCGATCTTCGGGAAACTACGCGAAAGTACCCTAGGCCGTTTGGCCTGGAAAAAAAACACAAAGTCGCGTAGTATCTCGTATTGCACGAAAGCTATAATTCCAGTAAGATTATAACCATTATGCGGAAGCTTGCGTTCTCATCCATACTTGTTCTACTGTTTGTCGCAGGTAACAATTGCTCCGGTATCACCGACGCCGCGGATCACATCCTGTTTGGGATAAGCATACGCGATGGAGTGGAATCATCAGCCGCCGCTGTGTCCTGTTCTTCAGATGTTTCCGTGACCACCACGTCTGTTAGCCTCGTGGAAGATGGCGATCAGGATCGCACCTACAACACGGGTACTCAGGTTTATTCAGACAGCCCAACTTCCGGATTTGGTTACAGGTCCGTAGAGGTCTGCGTCTACTTAACAAAGCCGTTTAACGGCACAGTTGAAATTCCTGTTTCCAACAATGGGACTTATACCGGCCGTATCAACGTTGCGACGTCAAAACCTGTGGCTGCCAATCCTATGCTCAGCGGTCTTAACGTCTCTCCTCCCTGGCCGGGCTCCGGTCAAACAATGCCAACGACTCTGACGTTTGTTGGGAATGGAACTGTAGGGCATGGGGCGGCCGCTGCTCAGTGCTTCACTATGACCCGCGTTAATACCGGGCTCGATCCAAAAGAGAATCCGTACAAAATCAATCTCGGTGAAATCACTTCTGATTCATCCGGCGTTTACAAAGGCCAGGATGTCTGCGATGTCTCTGCAACGGTTGAAGATGATGACGGCCCCGGTGCGCGCGTTTCCAGTATTTCCCGGATCATGGAAGAGCCAGGCGGGACTGGCTTTACGACTGCTTCGTTTACCGTAGTCCTGCGCCAGGCACCAACTGCAAACGTTACAATTCCTGTCAGCGCCACATATGATGCAACCAACGCCGGGAACCGTGAAGGTACTTCCGATAAAAGTTCGCTTACTTTCACAACTGCTAACTGGAATATCGCCCAGACGGTTACCATTACTTCGCAAGACGACCTCGAGGTGGACGGGACCAAGACATACGTCATTGGTCTGATGCCAGCAAGCAGCTCAGACGCGAACTACAACAACCTGGATCCTCGGGATGTTGTAGTGATCAACAACGATAAGAGCGTTCCTGGGTATACCTATACATTGTTCGATGCCACGGGTGGAAATACCACTGCGAGTACGGGCGCAACGGTTAATGGGTTTGCAACCGATGAAATGAACAATCTGGGAACCACTTATTCCAATTTCAGCATCAAGTTGCGTTCCAGGCCTTCCGCAGATGTAACGCTCAACTTCAGTACGAGCAATAGCGCAATCAGTACGGTGCAGACGCCATCGATTACTTTTACGCCAAACAACTGGAACGTTAATCAAACAGTCAGCGTTGTAGGGAAGTCTAACGGAACCGACGGAGCCAATGTCGATTATACGATTTCTTTCACGACCACTTCAACCGATAACACCTACGCAAATGGAAGCGCCATCCCGCGTCCAACTTTTGTGATGCGTTCCTGCGATAACGATGGAACACACCTGATCCAACCGTGTAACTTCTCGGGCTCTCCGCTGGGGACTTCGGGTAATCGCTTGAGTGGTGCAGAACCCAGTGCGACTACATACATGTGGCTTATCACAAAGTCCGCTCCAGGCTCCGCAGTGAGCGTTGGGCTGACCAGTAGCGATACTACGGAAGGAACGGTGCCGGCGAGCGTGACGATCGACTCTTCCAACTATGCAAGCCTTGGAGCGACAGCGAATCGGATCGCACTGAGTCACGTGGATGATACAGCGCTTGACGGCAGCGTAAACTGGACGGTGACAACGGGCACCTCCACGGGCGGGCTAACTTATGACCCATTGGACGTGTTTGCGACCACAACCGACAACGAGCAACGGTACTATATCCTGGTGACCGGGACTACCAAGGAAGATGATACAAAGACCGCGACGATTGACATCTGCCTGGGCGCAACCAATGCGAATTCTGTTCAGATTGATGCGGCATGCTCCGGCTCAGAATGCGGATCTGTTTCTCCTGCGAACGTTACGTTTACGCCAGGCGAAACGATAACCGCGGGCACACCGACCAATGCCCTGTGCGGCACGGATGCAAATCGTAAGACATTCACGGTTCACGGTGCAGATGATTCACTTGCAGATGGAACCAAGACTTTCAGTGTAACATTCACAGTTACAACTACAGATCCGGTTTACAGCGGGAACAATCCGTCCAGTCAAAGCGTCTCTAACGAAGACGACGAGGCGCCTGGTAAGGCAATCTTCATCAAGCCAACTGCTGTGGTGGGTGAAATGACGGCGGCCGGTGTCGGAGGTGCTGACAATTATTGCACCACTGACAAACCAGCCTATGCTCCGTCCGGCACTTACAAGGCAATGATCGGAAGCGCGGGCAGTGTGCCGGATGGCATTTCTGCGCGATCAACTTCCACGAGCTGGGTTCTGACCGCCGGGAATATTTACTATCGTTGCGATTCGAGCAGTTGCGCGGACTCAGGTTCGACGCGTCTGTTCATTGCAAACGGTTCGGCGCTCTTTAATCCATTGGCCATGAGTGCGGATTTCTCGACCAATACGGGCGATCAGTTCTGGACTGGATTCAACAATGACCTCTCGCTGGCCACACAGACATCGACCCCAGGGAATCCTGGAGCTGATCCCGCGTATCGGGATAACTGCGCCGGTTGGACTTACAAGACCGGTCCAACCTCGCCGTTCAACACATACTATGCGACGACGTGGAACAGTACGGGCGGCAACGCGATCAACGTGAACACGAACGTGGATTGCAATCTCACAAAGAAGATCATCTGCGTACAACAGTAGGAATGCGATTCGCTGCCTGCCCGCAAGGGCGGGCAGATGTTTTCAGGAAGTAAACCACGATTAGCCCCGGGAACTATTTTACCGACTTTGCCGTCTGGTAGATGTCATCACCGTAGACATCAAGTCCGAACACTCCAAGAGCCAGGTCGAGCCATTCTCCTGGATTGATTTCCACCAGGAACCCGGCGCCCAGGCCAATCGCAAACCCCAACCGCGTGTAATTCCGAGGATGTTCCAGGGCTGCCGGACCGCGGGCCTCGGCTGCCTCGGCATATGTTCGATTGTAGTATTTCCCGCGCGGATAAGATCTGCCTTCTATTGTTCCCGATTCGTCAAAGCCAAAACCCAGGAAATAGTCCGTTGTGTAGACATCGCCCAATTCTCCATGACGCCATCCGTACTCACTGGCGGCGGTTCCGTGACCCCCACCGGCGGGCAGAAAGAACGCACCGATACCAATGGGACCCAATTGGAGCTTTATCCCGCCCATGATTCCAAGTAAACCTGTGACGGCTCCGGTATCGCGTGCGTCCATGATCCGATTCCTGCCGTAGTTCACGACCGGGTGCGAGTCGGAACCAGACTTATTCTCCTCGGGAAGGGAGACACAAGCGATTGACCAGAATAGCATGGGTAAGACGCAGACTTCAAGACGTCGCATCTTCGTTAGTCGAGAAATCTCAGCTTTTGTTCACGAGTCGGTAAGAAACATTGCTCGGTCTTTCCGAACAAAAAATACCTGTTGTGCGCAATTCTTTTGTAGAAGAAGTCCCGGATAAATCGCGGAACAATTCTGGCTACGGCAAGTATCGACCAGGGAAATCCAATATCACGCATTACATTTAGAAATGCATCGCTGCGCAGCAGGGGCCGATCATCGCGGACGTAGATCATGGTGTTTACGTTTTCCACGGGAACTCCGGCCCATTTGAGAATGTCTTGCCCGGCAGGGCTTTGAATGCTGCACATTCGCACCCGAGCGGTTTTGTCGTATTTCAGGAGGAACCTGGTCCAGGCAGTACAGAGGTTGCAGACCCCGTCGAAAAGCACTACACGCTCGCCACGCTCTATATGCGGTGGGGGTTGGAGCACGTTCTGGTTCACAGGATCCAATGAAAGGATTCCGGTATACGGGGTCGACAGTAAGTTGCACCGGACCAGGTTAAAAAATCGGCCCTGGCAGGATGGACTTAACAGGGCGGGGTGGTCCTATTCTGAGTGAGAGTGTGGTTCCTCCGAGTTCCGGGCGGGAATCAGCGGTCAATTACGTGGGCGGCTAACGGTGTGTCAAAGTGCGTAGAGTCGAAATGGATACGCATAATAAAGCAGTCGTTCGCGTGAGGCCCTGCCTTTGAACTCATTGTAAATACGCTTTCGCGTATTGTGGAGGGCAATAATTGGTAGTTGGCCCTCGCGGAGTGCCGCAAAGAAATAACTGATGGTCAGAGTGGAAGAGTTGCCGGCTTCATTGCTAATAACAGGGGCCATATAATAATTGCTTCCAGCTTTACGCGATGCATTAATGAATGACTGACTCACGCCGAGTTGGCATGAATCGAGATAAGCGAGCTTATGCTTTGCACGCCCAAAGATTTCCGGGGTAAGTTCTTCATCGTTGAAGCCAATTGAGTCATCCTCCTCGTCTTCATCGTCCCAGGGCATGCTGACGCTTCCATGTCCGCTCACCAGTAGAAAGTCAACGCTGCCGGAGAAGATCCCGGTGTTGGTCTGCTTCATCAGTTTGAACTTTGAACCTGGAAAGATCTCACCGGCTTTTCCGGTTCCGTTTTGTGGATCTGCATCCGGATCGCGAAGGATGAGACCTCTGGCTGACTGGCTCAATCTAATTGCAAAATCTGCATTCTTCTTGAACGCAAACCCAACGGGCTTCTCAAGGAACAATGGCTGGTTGTTGATGGAGAGTAAGTCGAGCATGTAGTACTTTTGTGATTGATTGATCTGAAAGACAACGCAGGAAGCTCTCTGTATCTGCGAAGTTAGAGGGGCAAGTAATTCCTGGCTGAGTTTGTCAATCAACGCATCAGTGCCAGCATTCAGTTTCTTCTGACCTTCTACCGCCTGGTAAATAGCGCGAAAATCTTTTGCAATGGCCCTGGCGGATCTGCCGGGCTTTGCGCTGCCATTGGCAGCCTCCAGCACGAGTCGATCGTTGTTTTCTCTCAGCGCGATTTCCAGGCATTCTTTGGCCTGGGTAGCCGAGGCGGTCAAGAGGCAGAATAGCAAAAACAATTTTCGCATAACAGCATGTCGCAATACCACTGGGATTCTGGGAAGAATAAATCAGAGGAAGTACCGGAACAGATAGAAGAAACGTTCGAATAGCCGATCCGTGAATTTTCGATTTTCCCAATCCTTGCGTGTAACTTCGTCGGCATCGAGAAGATCGGCTTTGAATTGAGCTGTCAGCGCATGGTTGAGGTCTCGCCTGTGCGCGACCACGCTGATTTCCAGGTCATGCAAGAAACTTCGATGATCAAGATTCGCGGATCCAACAATCGAAATCTCTTCATCTACGATCATGGACTTGGAGTGAACAAAACGGGGGCGATACTCAAAAATCCGAATCCCATTCGATAGGAATGCACCGTATGTTGCTCGACTTGCAAGCCTGGCGGCAAATACGTCACTTTCCTTGCTCACAAGGATTCGCACATCCGCGCCGCGTTTTGCGCTCCGAATCAGTGCCTTTCTGAATGATCGTGTTGGAATAAAGTACGCTGACTCAATCCAAACACGACTGGTCGCTCCTCGAATATAATTGCGATATATCTTCCGAAATTTTCGGCGAAAGCGCGGAATGTTTTCGATTAACTCAAGTTGTCCAGGAACTTCAGCGAATCGCCTGGGAAACCGGAAGCGTCGCTGGTTTACATAGTTCCAGACGCGCATGAACGATTCGAGTGCAGATTTAGCGATGGCTCCCTCCAGCCGCAGCATCGAATCTCGCCAACATTCGCGCCCAACCGCTCGCCTGCTGTTTTCGCGGGCAATGTTCATTCCACCTACATAGAAAATCTCTCGATCAATAACCACGAGCTTTCTATGATTTCTGCGCCTGCTTCGTGGGGAAAAGATTCTATGGAACCGAATTGGACGAAACACGGCGAACTCGATGCCCGCGCTTCGCATACGAGCAATCGTCCGTTCCGAAAGACCATAAGAGCCTACACCATCTACCAGGACGCGAATGAGTAAGCCCTGGCTTGCTCGTTCGACCAGGGCATCTATGATCTCAAGTCCGATCTCATCGTCCTGGAAGATATACGATTCGATGCAAACAGATGATCTGGCCCTGGCAATGTCCTGGCGGAGAGAGGCGTAATAGTCATCCCCCTCAAAAAACAGTCTCCACGACGTGCAATTTTGTGCGGGGGGATGGCCCGTATTCATCTCCAAATGGATCGCCCTGTTATCGGGTTGGTCAAGCGAATTCGGGCGCGGATGCGGTCTGCCCCGGGCAGCCATGACGAAACATTCTCTGAGATTCTTTCAGATCCTAGCTCCGCGACTAAAGGAATTGATCTGATGCAGCGATTTTCAAACCGATTGAATTTCGTCCTCCTTTTGACTCATCGAGATTGACGCAACCGGGGACAGAGCTTGATTTGAAATCATGCTCCGCCGACTAATCTACTTGGCCGTTTTTCTACTGTCGAGTTCGCTTTCTGCGGAGGACCTCGATGGCACGCTTTCGTATTTCAAGGATTACGATTTCAGCGGAAAGACGCGCATCATAGAGTTGGATGGAAATGCAGTTGTTGCTCGCGCCACTCTGCATTATTATTCAAAACCGGCCGGCGTTCATGATGGCGATGGTGGAACCATGTTCCATTTGAAAGTTATTAATCCCGCAGCAATCACTGAGGGCACGTATGTGTTGAATCAAAGCATATTTCAGGCCAGAGTTGCAAAATGGGCCAGTCCGCACGGCTACGATGTAATGACATCGTTGAGCGGAACAATTCGCGTTCATAAATACGAGAAATTTCGAAAGCTCGTTGCCGATGTCTCCATTAAATACGGCCCGGAGGGCGAAACATATTCTGGTCGGATTGTGTTTAACAATCACGACATGTCGCGCAAACTAAACCGCAAGATTGATTGGCAGATTTATGACCAGCGTTCTTTTCGCGCCAGGACCCAAATCCAATCTGGAGACCTCGTCGGCACCTGGAAGGGTGTAGACAGGATATGGGAGTCAAGCGGGACATTTTACGGAATGCTGGACCCATCGATCGATCCCAATGAATCGCTTGAAGTGAAAGGTGATGCAATGCGTCGGGCAGCCAGTGGTGCGTGGGAGAAGTTCATTTTGCGCGAGAACTTGATTCATGTCACGGCGGCGCCAAATGAAAATGACCGCCGCATCACCGGAACAATCAATCTCATCACGGCGGACGCACTGACGGTCACCTGGGTATTGAAATGGAAATACGAAGGGAACGAGTTTAGTTCCACGCAGCGCGTTATTTACAAAAGAAAACCGTAGAAATTTTGATTGGCAAAACCCGGCTAATCCGGCAGTAAACCCCTTCAATATACGGGGGCCTTTATGAAGGAACTATTCCTTAACAACAAAAAACTAATTCTGGTTGGTGGCGGGATCTTCCTCCTGCTGGTGTTTGTGAATCCATGCGTGCTCATTCCAGCGGGGCATCGCGGTGTGGTCATGAACTTTGGAGCCGTAAGCAATCGAATCATGCCAGAAGGTTTGAATTTCCGGACGCCGGTGGTTCAGACGGTTATCAAAGTCAATGTGCAGATTCAGAAGCATGAAGTGACTGCAAGTGCTGCTTCCAAAGATTTGCAGGAGATACAATCCACCATTGCACTCAACTTTCATGTGAATCCGGATGAAGTTGATAAGATCTATCAGCAGATCGGCGAGGACTACATGGAGCGGATCATTGATCCTGGGGTTCAGGAAAGCGTGAAAGCCGTCACAGCAAAATACACTGCCGTTGAACTGATCACAAATCGGCATGTGGTTACAGAAGAAATTGAAACCGCGCTCCGGGAAAGGCTCAAGCCGTACCACATCACCGTGGATCAGGTAAACACCAAGGATTTTGATTTCTCGGAAAAATTCAAGGCAGCCATTGAGGCAAAGCAAGAGGCGGAGCAGCTGGCACTGAAGGCACAGCGCGACCTCGATCGGATTCGCACAGAAGCGGAGCAACAGGTTACAACAGCGCGAGCCGAGGGCGAGGCCTACCGGCTGAAGACCCAATCGCTTTCGCCGTTGCTTCGTGATATGGAGTGGATTAAGAAGTGGAACGGGCACCTGCCGCAGGTCCAGGGTTCAGGCGTTCCGCTCATTCAGATTCCGTTGCAGAATCAGTAAGCTACCCGTTCCCGGGATCCTGAAAAAATCCCGGAAGTCTGCAAAAAAAAACGGGAACCATTTCCGCCGGCCGGGTTTGAACCCATAGAGGTTCAGCCATGCCCATTGTTCGATTTCTTATCATCTTCTGCCTCTGTTCCGGCGCTATTCTGGCCCAGCCAGACAGGCGTGGTCCCGGACCGGGCAGACCGCCGAGCATTGAAATGCTGGCGCGTGACCTGGACTTGAGCCGTGAACAGCAAGAGAAAGCGCGGGCACTTCGCGCCAGGAACCAACCGCTCCTGCGGGCTCAGCTCGATAAACTTCCAGGGTTGCATGACGAATTGAGAAAGATTCTTGAAGTTGAGAAAGTTGATCTTGGCCGGGTCCGCGCGCAGCTTCGCAAGATTGATGATGTTTTGATCGAAGTGCGAATCCTTGAGATTTCAGATCGTCTGGAGTTTGAGGCAATTCTCTCAAAAGAGCAGCTCGCGAAGTTTCGCGAGCTGGGTCGTAAGCACAGAGAACGCAATCGTCCGCGGATGGATCGACCGGAAGGCGAACCATGAC
>JAEUSB010000052.1 GCA_016788865.1 Leptospirales bacterium | reverse complement strand
ATGGTTTGTCCCGCTCTGGTTTGGACAGGAATACGAAGGTTCCGTGCGGATTCTGTATTTGCTGTATCCGGGGTATTTGCTCAAGTTGTTGTTTGCGCCTCTAGGAACGGCTCTTTTTGCTCTCGATCGACCCAGATTGGTCGCCGTTGAGGCCGGGGCGCGTATGATTGCGGGGTTCATCCTGAACTCAATTTTGATCTCGCGGTATGGAATCATGGGGGCGGCGATTTCAGGTTTCCTGGCGCCGTTTGCGGGCTGGATTTTTTTGATTTTCTGCTACGCGCGTTTTTTCAAAACGGGAGAGTTCCCATTTCCCGAGCGAAGTAATGCAAAATAAGACCAGAAGAGTCCGTGAAGAAGGCGGCTACAGTCGCAGCGTTTTCCAGAGCCCTTCACATTCGGGCATTGCGACCCGCGCCATTTTCTTCCCATTCGTGCGCATGCTTCGCAACATCGAAGAAGCAGGGACACAGGCCCGCTGGCTATTGCTTATTCTGATAGGACTTCCTGGCCTGATTGTGCTACTGCTCTGTGTGACGCCTCTCGATCCAATCCTTGTATTTTCGCATGCAGGCTACGAACGTCCGTCAATCGTCTACGGCTACGATAGCACCGGAAAGTCGGTGCCAATTGCCGAGTTCTACAAATTTTCACGACGCGTAATCGATCTCTCCGAGGGCGATGGTCAGGAAGCCAAAGTTGTGAAGTCTTTCCTTGCAACGGAAGATAATAACTTCTATATGCATCCTGGTGTGGATCCGCAAGGGATTCTGCGAGCGGCCCTGGTAAATGCAATGGCGGGACGGATCAGGGAAGGGGCATCAACCATTACGCAGCAGGTTGCGCGGCTCAGGTTCTTGTCCAATGAAAGAAGTATGTTTCGCAAGATCAGAGAGGCATTTCTGGCACTCCTGCTTGAGGTCCGCTATTCAAAGAAAGACATTCTTGAGATGTACCTGAACGAAGTTCCCCTCGGTCACGGGACACTCGGTGTTGAAGCGGCGGCTGATTTCTATTTTGGTAAATCGCACACGGATCTAAGCTGGGGTGAGTCCGCATTGCTTGCTTCGCTCACTACACGTCCCCGGGATTTCAGTCCGTTAACCAATCCAAATGAATCGCGGAAAAAAGTCCGTGTCGTATTGCGAAAGCTTGTGGAAACCGGTACGATTTCGATCAGCGAGGCGGAAGCCGAGTACAAGGCCCTTGAGGATAATTTCTATTCCACGCTCAACCGTTCACCGAACGATACGGCGTTTAATCGCCGGATGAACCTGTTTCCATATGTAACGGAGTATGTAAAAAAGACAATCCCGGACGAATTGCAAGACGAGCTCTACAGCGGCGGACTCCAGATTCAAACAACCATTGTGGTTGAACATCAAAAGGCCGCCGAGGACACCATGCAACCGTGGCTGGCCAGGCTGACAGAGCAGCGCAAACGGCGTCCGTTCAAGAACTTCTTCGCATTCGATGATGAAGTGGGAAGTTTTCTTCCATTGATTCATGCTGTGCAGGATGCTTTCAGTACTCCAGCGCCCGAATACCTTGTGAAACGGGCGCGACTTCCCTTCGAGTTTGAGCGCGAGTTCATTCCAGCCATGAGACTTGAGCTAAGCCTGCTCAATATGCTCGCAGGAGAAGAGAACCTGGCGGCGGCTATTGATCGGAATATCCAGGTTACTGCGGTGGAAGAAGATCAAAAGGTTGAGGGCGCACTGATCAGCATACGTCCGGATACCGGGGCAATTACTGCCGTCCTGGGCGGGTCCGGTTTTGTATCGCAGAATCAGCAGCTTCGCTTTCTCACTTCAAGAAGGCAGCCCGGGAGTTCGTTCAAGCCAATTGTTTACGCCGCAGGCATTGAAGAAACAGGCCTTAATCCTGGCACAGAAAAGCCACTTACGGCGGCGACGGTTCTCGATGACTCGCCGGTTCAATTCTTGAGCGCGGACCTGTCTGAGTATTCACCGGATAATTACACGGAAAACTACGAGGGGCCGATTCGGTTGCGCAAAGCCCTTCAGCTTTCGAAGAACGCTGTAGCGGTTCGTGTATATGAGCGCCTTGGCGCGAGTCGAATCAATCCTGTGGCCGAGAAGATCCTGGGATTCGACGTGGCTAAACCAGCCCGGAAATTGCCCAGGGAGGCAACAGTTGCCCTTGGCACTGTCGAAATGACACCCTTTGAGATGGCACGGACTTATTGCGTATTCGCTTCAGGCGGGTATGAGGTCAGGCCATATTTGATAGAAAGCATCAAGGACGTTCATGGCAAGGTTCTATACGACGGAGCCGGTGAGCAACGCGGTCGAGGAAAGCGAGTCCTGTCAGCCGGTACCGCCCAGATTGTAACTTCCATGATGCAGGACGTCGTTCGCAAGGGCACCGGAACCGGAGCCGCCCTCCCTGGCCGGGAGGTTGCAGGCAAAACAGGAACTACAAATCGGAACACAGACGCCTGGTTCATTGGATTTACTGGTCAACTCGTTACTGCAATTCAAATCGGATACGATTCCGGGCGCACTCTGGGTAGCGGTGGAACCGGTGGTTCGCTTGCAGCACCCGTCTGGGGGCAGTACATGAATCGCGCTCTCATGAAAGAGGCGGGGAAGCGATTTGAGTTTCCAGAAAGTAACGTTCAAGTCGTAGAAATTTGCGACGAGACGGGTATGCTTCCATCGGCCGGATGCTCTTCCACTATTCCGGAATACTTTTTACCGGGCACGGCACCTAAAACAGAAGGAAAAGAATTTCGCGCAGGCGATCCCGAGCGCGGTGAAGCGAAGCGAAAGCGCGAAGACATTTTCAGCGAGAAGGATTTTTGACTCGGCCGTGATATTTACTTAGGAGTTCACCGCGCAAGGCGCGAGCCGCTCGATCGGATTTCGCTGTGTCACTCTTGATCGACTCGCATTTTTTTTTTGCAATGTGACAAAAAAAGTCCCGCTTTGCCCGAATAAACTCCGGATTATGTAACATGACGGATACGTTTTTCGCTCTTCCGCAAATTTCCCAATCTAGCCATTTTTTTTGGTTGAAAGTCTGGTTGGCAAGAGAATCAGCTATCTGGATACCTTGAAACGAGATGTTCTGTCTCCTGTTCATTTTTCTGGAGGAATGGAATGGGTCAATTTCCCAAAAGTCCAAATAAAGTAGATCCGGTCATACCAAGTGCTGTGTCGTCACGTACGTCCCTTGTTTGGGAAGGTCGTGATAAAATTGCTGAGTCAAAGAAAATCATCGATGATACTGCAAGCCGCGTACAACACTTCGTGCAGACCAAGCTTCCGCCGGAAGTCCTCAAAGATGTGGACATCATGGCAAGCATCGAAGACAAAATTTACAACTACGTTAACCAATCGTATGTAAACATGTTCAACCGTTATACGGTTACTGTTGAAGATGAGATGGTTAAAAAAGTTCGTGAGTTCATCGACAAAGAAGAACTCCGCACTCTGCAGCGCTACACTCCTCGCGAGATCGTTGAGATCCTCGACAAAGTGGGTGGAGCGGACAAGTTTAACACCGGTGAACTTGAAAAGTCAGTCGTGAACATGTATGGTCACTTGCAAGGTCATATCCAGCGCGGTATGAACGACCTTGAGAATGAAACTAACTCCATTCTTCGTCAGAAGACAGATGTGGGTGCGTTTGTTCGTGGTGAAAACGCTTACTCGATTGTAAAATGCTCTTTCAAAGATAGCCAGTGGAAACCAAAGACTGTTACAGATATTAAACTCTCTATTAACATTCTCGATTCAGAACTGATTAGCCCAATCTTCCACTATCAGACAACTGTTGAGCATCTGCTCAAGGACAGTATCTCCAAGCACATCACTGAACTGATTGATCGTGAGATCGATAAGCTCAAAGAAGAAATGGTAGATACCGGTCGTGCTGAATTGACAGACGGCGAAGTAATGTTCGAGAAAGTGAAGCTCGTAGACAAGTATACAGACGACAACGTCTCTGATCCAAACTCTCGTCGCTACACAATCCTTGGTAAGAAGTTCCTCGATAAGATCGAAGGCCTCCGTGCTGAAATCGATCAAGACGACTATGATCCAATGAACATGCGCGAGCAGATCAAGAAGATCATCGACTCCGAGAATATTCGTAACCGCGGTTTCAATACTGCTGTAAACACACTGACTTCGATTCTGGATACTTCCAAACTCGGATATCAAGTGTGCGATAACAAGAAGAACGCCCGCGAGTGCTGGGTTCGTGAATACGAAGATCAAAATGATTCCGTGCTTCCAGATGAGCGCTATGCGATCCGTCTGGTGTACTATGATCAAAACCAGATTCGTGATCTGAAACGCGGCTACGATGCGCGCATGTCAGCCTACCTTCGCGAAGTCGAAGCAGTCTGGGATGTTGTTCTCGAAGTTTACGAACGCAGCAAAAAGAAGTTCTTTGGTCTGTCCAAGATCATCAAAGACTTTGAAGATCTGGCTCAATCCATCATGCCTAAGACATGGGTGAAAGAGCGCACAACGGTTAACAAAGATCCAGATGAAACCCATTGGGACCAACTGAGATTCCGCGATCCTCCAACTACGTTCGTTGAGAAAAACAACCGTACGTATTCAATGGAAATCAAGAACACCGGCGAAAAGCTCAAGTACATGAGAGACCGTCTCCAAACTATGTTTGGATACCAGAACCCTGTTGAGCGTGTTGTGATTGATGAGCGTTTGACTTTGCTTGAAACTACTTTCAACAAATTCATCTATGAAATCAACCCACATCACCTGCAACCAGGTCTCCTCCTGGACGTAGACATTACTACGACCAAGAGAAAGATGTACATGATGAAGTCCATGGCGAACGTTCTGAACGAATTCCTGTCAGGCGTATCACAAGGCTTCGCGGATGCAGCGTTCGCATCGTTCAAACGTCGTAGATCGACTGTTCGTGCTGATATCGAGCAGAAGTTTGGCGAAGAAGAGCATAAGGAATCCAGCTCATCCCTGGCTTACAAAGGTCAGGAAGCAGCTTCCAATCCTTACGCCGCTCCAACAGCCCCGGCTGAGCCGCAAAGAGCAGCTCCAGCAGGAGAAAGTGGAGTTCGCGGATCATCTGACGTGACTCCCAAGTCTTATGAAGACAAACTCAAGGAGATGGGACTGAAAGAACTGTAAGAACAGGTCACAGCCCATAAGTTTGAGAAACCCGCAGGAGTTCCTGCGGGTTTTTCGTATGCAGGAAATATCGGGCCTTATAAATCAGGCCTACAGGCCAGTAACTGGCAAAGAGGAATACATGCTCGCAATCACTGAGAAAGAACTAAGCTCACTAGGAACCCGCCCTGTCTTCAATCGTACGCTTCGCCACATGGTGAATGTGACCGGTCTTGTGGATCAGGTAGAAAAAGGTACTAACCTTGCCGACGTTTTGAACAAACAACTGGATGAGGAGACGCTGGGTCGCGAGCAAATTGGACCTATTCTTTCTTTGGTGCTCGTAAGTCGTCTCGGTCTTCCGTATCGTTCTAAGAACCTGGAAGAGAGCGTAAACAAATTCGACGCAATCATGGCTGCATTTCAGAAATGGACAGGCGTGGATGTTGTCATTGCATATCATCATCCAAACCTTGGAACCATTCCCATCAATCCTGCCAACGAAGCGCATTGGAGTCTTGCATTCGAACTGAAGCGCGATGAGCTAATCGTTGTATACGCTTCTGCCAAAAGCAAGAAGCAAGAGACAGCGCAGAAGGCGCTCGAAGCATTCTTTGACTTACTCGCCGGCAAAACTCCAGCCGAGGACCCTGATTTCATTGGAAAGGCTATGCCAAAACCTGCGGCAGCTGCTCCGGCAGCTCCGGCTCCTGCGCAAGCTGCAGCTGCGGCACCAGCAATCCAGCCACGGCCAATGCCAGGTGCACCAGCGATTCAACCGCGTCCTATGCCAGGTGCCCCTTCGGCGGCTCCGTCCGGACCAGCGGCTCCGGCGGCCGGCGCTCCTGCACCTGCCGCGGCACCAGCTCCGGCGGCCGCGCCTGCTGCGGCTCCCGCAGGCAAGCCAGGCGGTGGCGCTCGGAACCTTACTCCCAAGTACTCTGTTCAGGTTACAAACGAACTCTTTCACAATGGGAACGTGGAAGCATGGAAGAACATCATCGAATCCTATGAAACAGCGCATCCGGGCTGTAAGGTGATCGTTTATCATGAAGGTGAATTGATTCAGGACTTGAACTCACTGTTTAAGTGGGGAAAAGTGAAGCATGGTGGACTCATTATGTTCCAGGTTGCCGGGAACGCGATCAAGAACGTTAGCCGTCTGCAGAAATACCTGCACGAAGGGGCGTCCAAGCGTTTCGAAGCTTTCATGAAGCATGACGTGAATCGCACGCTCAGCCTGTTCTAGTTCAAAGTAGCCCTGAATGTTTGGCGATTATTTTCAGAAGCAATCGGATCAACTTACCCTCGGCCTGAGGGAACGGTTGAACAAACGCGGACTCGTCCTTCCCTCCAAGGAGAAGGACGTTTCTGTTTACCGGGACTTCTATGATTTCCTCCGGGAGCATTTGCCTCATAACTTCTCCCTTGCAACGGGTAAGGTTCGGGGCAAAAAGCACATCCTGAACCGCAGTATCGATTGCCTGGTGTACTGGAAGCTTTGCAACAAAGTCATGGATATGGCTGGTGGTTATGTCCTGGTGGACCATCTATACTCATTTGTGACGCTTGAGGAGAACCTTTCAACGCAGCAGCTACTGACGCATTGTACCATGACCAAGGGGATGAAAGCCCTGTACGCGGCCACACGGGACATCCCGGATAACCAGATTTTACCGGTCTTTTCTGTCCTCTTTGCCTACAAATCCTCCATTCCGCTGCTTTCGCATAAGATAGCGCTCATGGATACGGCACGTGAGAAGGAAATCCCCGTAAACCATGAGCCCGACCTCGTTTGCATTCTTGATCAGGGTGTGATCGTCAAGGATTGGGAGAGCGGCGGCTATCGTGCGGTAGAAACGGGCAAAGATACCCTGATGTGGTTTTACGTCTTACTCATGGAGTACCTTGACAGAGATGGTAAGGTGGGATTCGATGCTAGAGAATATATTAAATCGTCCAGAGAATATAAGGAATATTAGGTCTCCTATGAAACGCTCGCTACTTTCACTCTTGCTTGCATTTTCGATGGTCGGTTTCGCGGCCTGTGGTGGTGGAAAAGACTACCTCGTCGTGATTGATACTTCGGGCTCCATGCAGGCTCGCGACACGCTGAAGCGCGTGAAGCAAGCCATGCCAAAGGTTCTCGAAAGCGTCAAGAAAGGGGACAGCATTACGCTCATGAACTTCGATTCAGAGACCCGCCTTGGCTCTGCGACAAAGATTGAAAGCGATGCTGATCGCGAAAAGATTAGAAAAGAAGTCGAAGGACTCAAAGCCGTGGGTGCGTACACAGACATGGCCAGCATGCTCCTCGCCGTACAGGAAAAAGTGAAGTCCATGAAGGACGCTGGCAAGACAGCGCACGTCATTGTGCTCTCGGATGGGCTCGATGATCCAAAGTTAAAGCGCACAAAACTGGACCTGGGCAAATACCGGGATCAAGAAGGCGGACCCGTAAACGACGCATTTATCTATTATATCAGTCTCGGCGAGATCAGCAACCCGGCACTGGAAGCCCAACTGAAGCAACTTTCGCCGCAGACCAAGACGTATCTCGCCGGGAATCGCGTAGCGGATCCAAAAGATCCAAAAGGTCAAACCGCGGGTCAGCAGGTAACTCCGGAGCAAGCGCTCAGTAATGTGGGCGAAGATGTTCAAAAGAACAACTGGCTATCCTACTTAAAGAAGTATGGCCCGTATGTCCTGGGGGCAATCCTTCTTGTCTTACTGATTCTGTTTATCATCTGGTTGCTTGCTCGTTTGCAGCGCGGCGATGCCCTGTACGGGAACGTTCTGTACTATCCGGAAGGAATTCAATTCCCGAATCGCAATACGTTCACGCTCAATAAGATTGGAACGGCGGCACTGACAATTGGTTCAAGACAGGGCAACCGCTTGCGCATCAAAGACCTTGGAACGACTGAGACCTTTTCTTTCAAAGGAAAGAAAGTCGGACCAAATATGTGCCTCAAGCCGCTTGGAAAAAGCGCGCGCAATATTCAATTCACCTCGCAACGCCAGCAGGGGTTGATTAGCCCGGGGGACCGGTTCCGTATTGGCGAATACTCTTTTGTGTTTAACGATGAAGAAAGCTGATAACTATTTCGCAGATTTAAGACAACCCGATCGTATCTTTAGATTGGATCGGGATTGCATCCTGGTTTTTACAGGCAAAACAGAAGTGGACTCACGTCCATTTTTGCGCATTGGTGCAGGGAGCAGCTTACCCGCTGAATTGCTTCGCCACATTGAAAATGTTGTACTGTGTGAGCAAGAGCTGGCCAATGCAGCTCTGGAACTCCAATGGATGAAAGCAACGCTGGGTGCCGGTGGCGAGTCTGTGCGCTACGTGAGCAGCCGCGAACGCGCCTCTCAGATGTACGCCTACGCGGGCCTCAACGAGATTGATGAAGATAAGCGTCCACCCGTTAAGATGGTTCCGTACGGTCCGTTCAACTCACGTGTTGAAACCAAGAACAAGTGCATCATCATGTTCATGGCCACGGGAAACTTCCAGGTAACTTTGAACTCAAGCAAGCTTCTGGACTATTTCTCTTTCAGAAACCAGAAGATGAACATCGACAAAGAATACGATATGATTGCAAAGGCAATGCATCGTCGTGTACGCCGTGCTGAAAAAGGCGTTGGTTTCGTTTATCCTGGCGGGACTTCCGTAGATCGCCTCTCCGTGTACTGGTTTTTTGACCAGAACGGCCTTTATGTGAATCCACCTGAGAATCATCACTATGACCTGCTCGAAAATGGTATCGAGCCAGGGAATCTGAAGATGGCAATCGCAGATAGTATTCATGCTCCAGGATTTGCAGAATTTGTACGCCGCAAGAGTGTACTGAAAGAGACCGGCGGTGTGTACTGCAATGACTACGAGCATGTAGCCCTGTTGAAACGAATTTACAACGGCATGAAGTGGAAATTGTTCGATGATGGCCGCCCGCTTCCGGCAGCCGATCAGGCGGTCTTTTTCAAGTCCAAAACGGGCTCGCATGGCATCTTTTCAATTCGTCTGAATGAAGCGTCCCATGATCATGTACAGGTGATGTTCCCGATTGCTCCGGTCAAACAGAGCAAGTCGTTTGATTTTACGCGTGGGCCCTTTGACCTTGAGTTCATGAAGATCGACGGTAAAGAAGACTTCATGAATGCCGGCAGCTGTCGTCTTACGCTTTATGCTCCCGGTAGAATTGCTCTCGATGTGTACGGAAAGCAAAAACTCGGTGAGACCTCCTATCCCATCATTCCGCGCGCAGAATATCTGTTTCAGAATCCGGAAAAGCCTTCTGGAGCCGCCGATTCCGTACTGCACGCAATCGAAGGAACCCCTCAGCACGATTACTTTAGCGCCATCGTTGCCTCAATTCTTGCGCCACGTGTGAAGAACGACGATGGGGCAGCTGCAGCAGAAATTACGAACGCACTGAAAGCCTGGGAGAAGCTCCCCGCACCAACCGATCTATTGGAGCGCCAGAATATCCATGAGGCAATTCGTTTCCTTGATTGGGCAGACCGGGCTCGAATGGGATTCTCTCCTGCGCAGAGCAAGTTGATTCAATCACTGCTGGCAAAACATCGCATGTCCAAATTCACAAACGACGACTGGCTGAGCATCGGCTCGGTTAAGTTTCATGTTGTTTTTGTCGCTGGAAAGGTCACGCTGCTGCTGGTGCAAACTGCACCCACGGATCCAATTCGGCTCCGTATCCCGCGCACAATTGAGGAGATCTCCGCGGATCCCAAGGCCTATGCATCGTATCTGCGTCAGATGACCAAGATTCTCGACAAGGGTGATGAGCCACCTGGACTCCGGCAATGTCTGGAGTTTGCGGAGCGTCTCTATGAAGACAGACTGCTGATTGTTGCGGACAGAAAACGCCTGCAGGAATTGAAGCACCATCTGGGGATTCACGCCGAGGAGCCGCCTAAGCCTGTGAATTTCTTTGAACGACTGATGATGAAGCTGGGGCTGATGCAGCCAAAGGCTGCTTGAGACTATTTTTCGGCTTCTAGAAGCGCCAGGATTTCATCGATGAAACCTCTGTGCAGGTGCAGTGCTTCCCGGAGCTGCGCCTTCTTTCCATCCTGTAGCATCGATCGCACAAGGCTGGAAAGGTGATTGCGGATTTGTGCATCATGGTTTGCATAGGCATCGGGAACTGCCGAGCGACCGCGGCCCTGGAGCGGATCGGGATTGACCCCTTTACGCGCTCGGATTTGTTCTTCAGAAGGGCTGCCAGCTTGGTCCATCGGGATACGTAGAATCGGATGATCCAGAAATCAAACTATAATTCGGCTCCAGCTGAAAGAATGCTCGAGGAAGTAACCCGGGAACGGGACAGGCTTTATCGCATTCTCGCGGTCAACACGGTCATTTCACGGAGTCTGCGCCTCGAAGCCGTACTGGCACTTCTTATGGAAAAGGCAAAAGAGGTGCTTGAGGCGGAAGCCTCCAGTCTCATGCGACTGGACGAAGACACTCAGGAATTATATTTCCACACCATTCAGGGCGATAAGAGCGATGCAATTCGCCACATTCGTCTGAAGCTCGGTGAGGGAATTGCCGGATGGGTAGCCAAAGAAGGAAAGCCCGTACTTGTTGCGGATTGCTCAAAAGATCCGCGGTTTTCTCGCAAGGCCGATCAGGCCAGCACCTTCGTAACCAGGTCTATGATGTGCGTTCCGCTTGTTGTTTCGCGCGGTGTCATCGGAACCGTTCAGGTTCTAAACAAGATGAATGGCGAGTTCTTCAATGAAACAGATTTGCGACTATTCGAGGTGATGGCCAATCAAGCGGCCATTGCGATTGAAAACGCGCGCCTCCACGAGATGGCAACCATTGACGGAACCACGGGCCTTTATAAGAAGGACTACTTTGTTAGTCGCATGGAAGAAGAATATAGACGTTCGCGCAACCAGGGTCGCCCTATGAGCGTGATTATGTCTGATATTGATCACTTTAAGAATGTCAACACGAACTACGGTCACCTCGGCGGCGACGCAGCCCTTGTCGAACTTGCACGTGTGATACGCGAAACGGTACAAGAAGAGGGTCCTGAAATGATGCCGGGCCGCTACGGCGGTGAAGAATTCTGCGTTCTTATTCCGGGCGAAGGTCCGGACAAAGCGCTTGAGCTGGCGGAGAAGATTCGCAAGCGAATTGAAACCGAACCGATCCACATTGGGGACCAGATAGCCAAGATTACAATCTCCATCGGCGTGTCTTCCTGGCCCGTTCATCAGGAGTTTATCCAGGGATTGGATGACTTCTTCCGGCTAGCGGACGAGGCGCTCTATATTTGCAAAGATCGCGGTAGAAATTGCTCTTCTTTATACGATCCCGCTGCCACTAGAAAAAAATAGGATTGGCACAATCCGCCCTGCAATGAAAATCTGATTTCCCCACGGAGAAAACCATGCCTGATATTTATTCATTTAGCCAGAAAGGATGTACCACAGACAAAAATGCCTGGGCTCGTTCTGGAAAGCGCGGACAGCGCGCATTCGAACTTGCGGAGATGAATCTTCCCATCGTTCCTGGCTTCGTTCTTGATTCGCGCCTGACACCAAAACTTGAGGGGATGGATATGAAAGCTCTCCTCAAAGAGGGCGTCGATCAAATCGAGGCGGAAGTTGGCCGGAAGTACGGCGACGCTTCCAATCCACTTCTCTTAAAGATTGTATGTAGTTCAAACCTGGCGCTGCCAATTTACCCAACCGTCTTCAACGTTGGTCTTTCGCCTACAACCATCCAGGGATTCATCAACTTCCTTGGTGAGAAAGCAGCCTGGTTCGAGTACTGCTACCTCGTTCGCACAGCCGGTGTGAAAATCTTTGATATTCCTGATTCCAAATTTTCTGAAATCGAAAAGAAACATCCACCCACCCCTGAAGGGATGAAGGCATGCGCCATGGAGATGGTTGAACTTGTTGGCAAAGACAAGATTCCTGATGATCCAATGCAGCAACTGGAAACGCTGATGAAGCATGCAGCAAAGCGTTACTTTGATCCGGACCTTGATGAGGACGATAACGTAGCTCTGATGGTGCAGGGCATTGTATTTGGAAACATGGGTGAAGACTCAAGCGTGGGAATGGTATTCACTCGCGATACGGTTTCCGGCGAGAACAAGCTCCAGGGAAGCTTCCTCCCCAATAGCTATACAATGGACAAGAACGGGACCCCTATTGCTGATCTTTCCCCAACCTATCTTGACGAACTCAAAAAGATCGCAAAGTCTGTGGAAGCTCGCTTCCGTGAGATTCGTGAGATCAAGTTCATTGTTGAGAAAAAGAAGCTCTGGCTGATCAACCAGACCGTAGTAGATAGCAAATCCACACAGGCTCACATTCGCACTTTGCTCGACCTGATGAAGGCAAAGGAAGTGGAAGAACAGTGGGTTGTTGGGCAAATTCCTCCGGGACAGCTTGCTTCTCTGCTTCAGTCGATTGTGGATCAAGCCTCTGTGGCCAGTTTCGCATCCGCTACTGGCGGTATGACGGGTTCGCCTGGTGCGGCCGTTGGTCGGGTTTACTTCTCCGCAGATCGCGTGATGGAAGCACATCGCGACGCGCTGCTTAAAGGTGAAGACACTCGTTGCATTCTCTGCGTTGTTTCTTCTTTTGCAGAAGACGTTAAGGCAATCGAAGTGGGGCAGGGTGTAATCTCTGTTGAAGGCGGCTATTCGTCGCATGCTCCGGTTGTGGCTCGTTCACTTGGAAAAGTGAGTATCTTGAACCAGGACCTCAAAGTTGGCGAAGGCTATCTTGAGATGAATGGCGTTCGAATCAACGAAGGCGAATACGTTACCCTGGATTGCCCGGTTTACAAGAAGCCAACAATCTATGCTGGAAAAGCCAAACTGATCAACCCTGACATTCATTCAAACGGTTTGACTGAGTTCATTGAACTCATGCACAAGTTCATTCCAAAGGATTTTGTTGTGCGCGCAAATGCTGACCTTGGTCGGGATGCAAAGGTTGCTCGTGTGATGGGAGCATTTGGAATTGGACTCTGCCGCACAGAACACATGTTCTTCCAGGATGATCGTATCCATAAGTTCCGTGAAATGGTTCTGGCCAAGAACTCAGATGAGCGCATCAAGGCATTGAACGATCTGCGCCCTATGCAGCGTGGTGATTTCTATGATCTTTTCAAGGAGATGGCTCCGCATCCGGTTACCATTCGCTTGCTCGATGCACCTCTGCACGAGTTCCTTCCTCGTAACGACGATGCCTTCAAAGACTATTGTGAGCATCTGAGAAAGAAAGGAATCAATCCAAACGAGAAAGAGCTCAGAGAACGGATTGAAGGATTGCATGAATTCAATCCCATGCTTGGACACCGCGGTTGCCGCGTGGCAATTACCTATCCAGAGATTTACCAGACTCAGGTTCGGGGAATCTTTGAAGCGGCCTGCCAGTTGAGCAAAGAAGGCGTCAAAATCGTACCGGAAATCATGATTCCAATTGTGATGAATCCAAACGAACTCACCTTCATCAAGAACGGCAAGAAGATCGAGGGTAAAGTAATCACAGGTATTCGTGATACAGCGCGCGAAGTCTTCAAAGAGATGGGAGTTGAGCTGGAGTACAAAGTTGGAACAATGATTGAGCTGCCCGCTGCAGCCCTCATTTCAGATGAACTGGCGCGTTATGCGGAGTTTTTCAGCTACGGAACCAACGATTTGACTCAAACTACGTTTGGTCTGTCGCGGGATGATGTGAACTCCTTCTTCCCGGCTTACACAGAGTTTGACATTCTTCCAAACAACCCGTTCCAGGTTCTGGCTCCGCCGGTAAAAGAGCTGGTAAAAACCAGTGCAACGCGCGGTAAGCTGACCCGTCCGGATCTGAAGCTTGGACTCTGCGGTGAGCACGGTGCGGACCCTGCGAACATCCAGTTCTGCCGTGAGGCTGGCCTGCACTATGTATCCTGTTCTCCGTACAGTGTGCCAATCGCACTTCTGGCCGTAGCACAGATGCATTTGAAAGAAGCTGCCGCCGCGGCCAAGTAACGCTCCGCGAACCGCGGAGTAGGCTCAGGAATTTGGTCGATCAGAAGACCCAATTTCTGAGCTTACTGCCGGGTCGGCCCGTACCCCGAATCTGGTTCGGTGCCTGGGCTATCGGGGGGTGGCACTGGGGCGGACCTAACGATACAGCAAGTCAACAGGCACTTCTTCACGCCTTTGAGCAGGGTATCACTGCCGTAGACACGGCTCCCATTTATGGCTTTGGCCACAGCGAGACCCTAATTGGAAAAGCTCTCCGCGCATTGCCATTCGATCTGCGGAAGCAGGCGTTTATTGCCACCAAGTTTGGACTCAGATGGAATGGAAGTGGCACACCCTTCTTTGACACTCAGCATCAGGGCTCCTCGATTCACGTTACCCGGAATCTGAGCAAGGTTTCCATTCTGGAAGAGTGTGATGCAAGCCTCCGTCGGCTGGACATTGAGGCAATCGATTTGTACCAGGTGCACTGGCCCGAACCGGGTCGTCCGCTCGAAGAGGTGGCGTCGGCAGTTGAGACGCTGCTCGCTCAGGGCAAGATTCTGGCTTTTGGCTTTTGCAACTGGAGCGTTGAGAATCTAATCGATTGGAACAAGATCTCGAGATTCAGGCCGACAGCAATCCAGGAGAAGTTCAGCTTGCTCAATCGCAAAATCGAGACAGGCCTGCTTCAATACACCGTCAAGCATCAAATACCAGTCCTGGCTTACGGTACAATGGCACAGGGGCTCCTGGCCGGCGCTGTTCCAGTGGAACGCGTGTTTGAAGCTTCAGACGGGCGGAGCAGGTCCCGTGCGTTTGAGAGTGGGATGCGAATGAAAATACGTGAAGCTCTTGATTCCCTCACCGACATTGCGGAGAAGTATCGGTGCTCGGCAGCAGAACTGGCCGTTGCTTTTGCTCTTTGCACGGCGGGAATTTCGGCGGCCCTGGTCGGTCTTCGAACTTTGACGCAGGTTGATGCAATCAACAGAGCGGCGCAGATCCCGCTTGAACCAGGAGACTATACAAGGATCCGCCGGACATTTGAGCCATTGCAATTTCACGGGCATTGAAGTCCGTGCCGGAAGTTGGCAGGAGAGGGGAGAGCCAGGATGCAGAGCTGAAGGTTTCGGTTTCGACACCGATGCCACGTTTGCTTTCACCAACAGAAAAAGCCGGCTTTTTAGGGCCGGCCTTAATTTCATCAGGTTCTTAGAGAATCTTACTTCAGAAGCTGCAGCACGGACTGCGTCTTCATGTTGGACTGAGCAACCATTGCCGTTGCAGCCTGCACCAGAATCTGATACCTGGTGAAGCTAGACATTGTCTCAGCCATGTCCGTGTCGCGGATTCGAGATTCCGCCGCCTGAGTGTTCTCATAAGAGTTCATGAGACCACGTGCAGCATGCTCGAGCCTGTTTTGATACGCACCGAGGTCAGCGCGTTGCTTGGAAATCTTACGCAGCGCTTCGTCTGCGAGTCCGATTACCGAGTTGGCTTTGTCCGGTGTGCTGATAGAGATGAACGTCAGTACCGTTGGGTTTCTGAGGCCCAGCGCCTGAGTCGTCATCGTATTGATGAATACACGTTCGCGTTGGTGCATGTTAGGTCCAATGTGGAACCACATAGACGCAGTCGGGTTAAGACGAGCGAACGCGCCGGTAAGCATCTTCATTTTGTTGAATTCTGCTTGCGAGGCAATCCGATCGATTTCGTCGACCAGCTGTGAAACTTCCACCTGGATCTGCTGACGATCTTCGTCAGAATAAATACCGTTGGCTGCTTGAACCGCCAGAACCCTGATCCGCTGGATCATATTCTGCGTTTCGCCGAGATATCCTTCCGTGGTTTGAACAAAAGAGATTCCGTCTTCGGCGTTGCGTTCAGCTTGCCTCAATCCCAGAATCTGCGTGCGCATCTTTTCGGAAACGGCGAGCCCTGCAGCATCGTCGCCCGCGCGATTGATTCGCACACCGCTTGATAGTTTCTCAATGTCCCTGGACATATCCATATCATGGAACTTGAGAGTTCTGTGCGAGAAGATCGCACTGATATTATGGTTGATGATCATATCCGGTCCTCCGTGAACCTGATGTTTGCGGATATCCGCCTACATTTGAGTTTCGGAGTTCCTCCGGAATCGGACTGAAATTTTTTTTACGTTTTCCAGTGAATGCATTCACCCGGGCATTCATCCATTTCGTTCTGAACCAGCCGCTGGTCATCCTCAGGGATGGGTGCCTGGTTTATCTGACGGCCCTGGATGTGGGATTCCGCGGTATCATTGTCATCCATTTGAAAATAGCGGGGCAGGCTATCGGCGCATTGATTGCAGGAGGTGCAATCTTCCTTCTTAACAAACGCAATCCGCTCCATGCGCCAGAGTTTTAGGGAAGGGCGGACGCTGCATCTGTTTTTGATCCGAAATGCGCACTGCTGAACTGAAAAGCTCCGGTCCGATGCCTCAGATTCTCCGATTAAGAATGCATCGGAACTCAAGTGATGCCTTCTCAATTACTCAAAACAAAGACCCAACAGAAATCTTCTACTAAAAGCAAAGCGCCCCGAGCGACAGATGCGGCCACTCATGCAAGACAAAGCCCGGTCTCGACCGTGCAACGGCCGTCAACCCAGACCCGCGAGCTCTGGACCGCTCGCCAACGCCAGATGCATCCGATCCACTACACGGTTAGCTACCGCGGATCATTTAAGCCGGAACTCCCGGAGTTCTTCATTGGACGTTATTTGGCCAGCCCTGGCGTGGTTCTTGATCCATTTGGAGGTCGTGGAACGACTGCAATCCAGGCAAATCTAATGGGCCACACTGCCATTCACAATGACTTGAATCCAGTTTCAATTTTCCTTGCATCCTCGCGGCAGACAGTTCCATCGCTCGCATCGCTAATCGACAGTGTTCAGAGCATGGATCTTGAATCAAGCCTGAGTCCCACGGCTGAGGAGGAGGAGAGGTTACTCCCTTTCTTCCATAAAGAAACTTTGCGTGAACTGCTTTGTCTGAAAAAGGCCCTTCTCGCCAATTTTGACGATCCACATTTTCGCTACATCGGTGTAACGGCGCTTTCAAGATTGCATGGGCATTCGGACGGATTCTTCAGTGTCTATTCCTTTCCCCAGATATCCATCCTGCCTGGCGCCCAGCGAAAGAACAACGCTCGCCTTGGCCAGAAACCTGAATACCGGAACATCAGGGAGCGAATCATCCGCAAGATGAAACGCGATCTATCAGTGGAACTGCCTCCCGGTTACAACGAGTCGGCCCGGAAGAACCTCTATCTTTCCTGCGACTCGGCCAACCTGAAAGGAGTGAGGGCGTCTACCGTCGATCTGGTCGTGACATCTCCGCCGTTTCTGGACAAAGTTGACTACATCACGGACAACTGGATGCGCGCCTGGTTCCTGGGCGTAGAGGATCGGGTGGCTGACATAGAGCTCAGCGTAACCCCAAGCATGGAACAATGGATTGGCTTTATGAAGTCAACTTTCCTCGAAATGGGACGTGTGCTCAAGATCGGGGGACGGGCTGTGTTTGAAGTCGGCGAAGTGAAATCCCGCAGTCATCTCTACAATCTGGAAGAAGTTCTGGCCAACCTGCTGCCACTGGAAGTGGAGGGTGGTCGGCTGGTCGTGGATGAAATCCTGGTAAACGAGCAGAAGTTTACAAAGCTCTCGAACTGCTGGGACGTGGCAAACAACGAGAAAGGCACAAACACAAACCGCTGCCTGGTCATGAAGAAACGTCCAGTCAGGGATTAACCACAAAGGCCACGAAGAGCACGAAGGTTAGGGAGAGGTGCGCCGTCCGGTTCGATGGCCGCAGTAAGCGGCTAAAAACTCACGCTGAGTCGCAAAGCGCGTGGAGTCAGTGCGCACCGATAGGATTCGTTCCCGGGAGCAAAAGCGAGAAATTTCGCGGGCCCTTTCTTCGCATGGCGAATTCTCGCATCCAGGTGTTCCAAACGCGGCCGAGCCCGGAGAATGAACAGAGCGACATGGATGTCGCTCCCCCTCGGCTCGCTCCACGGACGGACCGTGCCGAAGGGGTCATCTCCGGGCTCGGACCGCGCAGAAGGGCTGGTTGTGCAGAATCGCTCATGAAGTCCCGCGAAAATCCGAAGCTGTAGTATGCTTCGATCCCTTTGGACCTCTGCCAGTGGCATGGTTGCCCAGCAATTTCATATTGATACAATCGCAAACAACCTTGCGAACGTAAACACGTTCGGGTTCAAGAAGAACCGCGCGGATTTCGAGGACCTGGTTTACCAGCACCAGGTTCTTGCCGGCACGCCAGCAACAGCGGTATCAGAGATTCCAACAGGCGTTTACGTGGGTCACGGTGTTCGCGTCGCAGCCACTCAGAAAATGTTTGAGATGGGTAGCATGCAGGCCACGGGGAACAAATTTGATATCGCCGTTGGTTCTGAAGTTGGCTTTTTCAAGATCCTGATGCCGGACGGAGGGTTCGGCTATACCCGCGACGGCAGTTTCAAGATCGACTCGCGTCAGCAAATTGTAACGTCAAACGGCTATCTGCTTGAGCCGCCAATTACTCTACCACCGGGTGCCATTAATAACTCGTTTCAGGTCTCTGAAAATGGAGAAGTAACCGTTAAGATTGGCGACGATCTGCGGCCAACGCGTATCGGACAAATTGATCTGTACCGTTTTGTAAACCCGGCCGGGCTTCAGGCAATTGGGAAGAATCTCTTCAAAGAGACAGTGGCAAGCGGGGCGGAAATCCAGGGAACCCCGGGCCTTGAAGGGATGGGTGGACTCGTTCAGGGCTTCGTGGAGATGTCGAACGTTAAACTGGTTGAAGAAATGGTAAACATGATTGTCGCCCAGCGCGCCTACGAATCCAATTCCAAGTCCATTATCACATCAGATTCAATGCTTGGCACAGCGATCGGTATGAAGCGATGATTCGAATTCTATCGGTTCTAGTATTGCTCTGGGTGGCGCCGGCCTTCGGCTATCAGATGTATCTTGAACCGGTAGCGAGGATCCGCTCGGAAAAAGTACTGTTGCGCGATGTCGCCAGGCTTGAGGGTGGGGGACCTGCCGAGCTTGTGTTGCTTGGCAAGATCAGTGAACCATACTACTTGAGCCGCGAAGAGCTGCAGACGACTGTGAAGGAAAAGCCAGAGGCAATCTTTGGTCCTGGCGTCTGGATTGTTCCGCTGACCAAACGTCTGTCGTCTGCCGAAGTCCTCGACCAATTGAAACTGGCTATCAAACGTTTGCCGGGTGGAGACGATTTCCTGGGCAAACACACTCTGCGTGTTTCTTCCGAGCTTGAAACTTCGCAGGGCACGGGCGTTGTGTTCAGACTGCCAGCTCGCGCAGCCCAGCTGAGTTCCGGACGCCGCATTATTTCAGCTGACCTCATTGTGCCAGATAATGGCAAAGACCGCACCCTGATGCGCCAACAGGTTGATGTTGAGATTGCGAGGCGTACAAGAGTCCCGGTTGCAGCCAGGGACCTGCGCCGTGGCGAAACTATCAAGCCGGGCGACTTTCGCCTTGTTACCCGCGAACTGACAACCGACAACGAGCGCTTCGCTTCTGAGAATCCCGTAGGTTTACGGGTTCTGTCGGATGTAGATGAGGGGAAAGCCCTGCATTCGTCCGAAATCCAGTATTTTCCGACGATTCGGCGAGGGCAGTCGGTCACACTGATCCACCAGACCCCAGGAATTGTGCTGAAATGCCGGTCGACAGCTCTCCAGGATGGGGAGCCTGGCAGTCGTATTGACGTACGAATTGTTCTCCCTTCTGGCCAAAAGTCCGATATTAGAAAGGCCGATGTTGTCGACGAGAAAACTGCAGTCCTGGTCAGGTAGTCTCCTCCGCGCTAGAAGCGGGAGTCTCCTGCTAATCGCTTTCTATACCCTGGGTGGAGCCCTTGTGGCCCGCGACCTCTGGGTGGACCACAATCCCTATGACCCGACCAGCCGCATTGTGGAGGGGACAGTCCTAAAGCTGTCAGTCGACGAAGCCATGCTCGTAGACTACGAATTCCTTGGAAACAACAACGAAGAGGCAAAAGTTAAGCTCACGCCAGACAAGTCCATCACCGATTTCCTGCCGCCGGCTAACGTGGACCGCAACATTTCAGGTCGGCAAGAATCGCGGGCACGCGGACGAAACAAAGTAACGTTTCGCATGGGAGTAACTGTTTCCCGTGTTGACGGCGATACAATTGAATTTTCAGGTTCACGACTCATAGCCCCGGACGACGGGAAGAGCAGGGCTCAGTTTCAGGTTTCAGGTCAGGTGCACAGACAGGACATCAACGGAAGTCGCACCATTAAGTCAACGGACGTTGCCGGGCTACAGATACTGATGCGCGGCGGGCCAATTCCACAGAATAAAAACCTCCCAATGAAGAATCAGGCCGATCCAAACGGCGCAGCGCAACCATCGGCAGCGCCAACTCCGGCCGAGAAAGAGCAGATGCTCCTGCAATACTTAAATCGCATCCTCGGGGAATCAAGGGACTTCTGATGTTAAAACATCTTAGCTTCCGCATCGGTGCGCTGCGCTTACTTGGGCTGACCCTGGCGTTCGCATTCGCGTATGCTGTTCAAGCCCAACCTAAGACTGACAGCACTGATAAGTCTGATAAGTCAGAGAAGTCAGAGAAGTCAGACAAACCGGATGCCGCACAACCCGTGCAACAAAAGAAGGATCAAAACGGTGTTCGACTGAAAGACATTGCCCGGGTGCAGGGTGTGCGTTCCAACCAGTTGCTTGGATATGGAATTGTTGTGGGGCTTGCAGGAACGGGCGACTCTAAAAGTAAGATGGGAGAGGAGTCCGTGCGAAGCCTGCTCGGAAGCCTGGGACAGCGTCTGGATGCAGGCAGCCTTCAGGCGCGAAATGTGGCTGCGGTACTCGTGACTGCAGAAGTGGGCGCATTCGCAAACCGCGGAGATCGCTTGAACGCTACTGTTTCTTCTATTGGGGATGCGAAGTCTCTTGAGGGTGGTGTGCTGATTCAGACCCCCATGCAGGCTGGGGATGGAAAGATTTACGGTGTTGCACAGGGTGCCGTGACCATGGGTGGGCAGAGCACATCTGGCTCAAGAACCGCGCGTGGTCGCACGGTTGGAACCGTGATGAATGCAGTTAGCATTGAAAAGGATATTGAGTCGTCGTTTGTTGTTGAATACAAACGCGACAAGAACGAGAAAGGGGAGAAGATCGATCCGCCGGAAACTATTCGCAAGATTCGCGTAACGTTAAACGACTTCGATTTTCAAACCGTCAGTGATGCCCGCACGAAGCTGGCCATGCTATTTCCTGCAGCCAAGCCCTCGATTGAGAACGGCTCGATTACCCTTGAAGTTCCGGCTGACAAAGAAGTCGTTAGTTTTGTGGCCGAGGTCGAGGATGTCCGCATTGTCCCCAAATATCGCGCACGCATTGTTGTAAATGAACGAACCGGCGCCATTGTCATGGGCGGCGATGTTCGGGTTGATCCTGTGGCAGTTTCGCGCGGTGGAATGGATCTGATTGTTGCCGGAAACCCGTATCCCAATGGAATCCAGCTGGCGCCCCAGAACAAAGAGAGCAAGAACACAATGCAAACGCTGTCGGGTGCGTCAGTCCAGGAAATCATGGATGCTCTCAATACAATGGGCGCCGGGGTCAGAGACATCATTTCTATCTTAGAAGCATTGCGCGATTCTGGTGCTTTGCATGCGGAACTAATCATTCAGTGAGGTTGTATGGATATCAAGGGCATCGATAGCGCAATAGACTTTGGGAACCTCCGCGCAACTGCAAGGCCTGGCAATTCCACGTTCGAGAAGCTCGTGCGGGAGTCGCGCAAAGAGACTGAATCGAGAACGTCTGATTTGCGCACAGGAGATGGGCCGCAAGCGCCCGCCGTTGCTCCGCGCGCAGATATGGTGACCTACGTCCGCAAGTCCGACGCAGAGATTCGTGAAGAAGTGGCAACTAGTCCCGAGCGCAAAAAACTCTATGAATCTGCCCAGGAATTCCAATCCCTCCTGCTGGGGCAAATGCTCAGCGCAATGCGAAAGAATCTGCACAAGGAGAACGAACTACTGAACGGCGGCCGTACAGAGGAGATCTTTGAGGATTATCTGTACGACGAATATTCCAAGGCCATGTCAAAGCAGCCCGGATTCAATTTATCAGATGAAATCTATCGCCAACTAACAGCGAACCTGCCGCCTCCAACAGACGTAGCATCGCCATTGCCGAAGGGTCTGAGCACGGAACAATTGCATCGTCGCGGACCGGGCAACTGATCCTTAAGCCGATCAGGTAGGTCCTGTCACGGAGGAGTGAAACTCATTGAATGCAGCCAGTATTTCTGGCGCCAGATCACGTTTTCGCATTGCATGGCGCGGCCTGAAGTCAGGATCGAGGCCCAGGACATCGTGTAAAACCTGAACCTGGCCATCCGTTTGGGAGCCGGAAGCAATTCCGATGGTTGGAATTCTCACTGCCTTTGTCATTTGCGCCGCAACATCTTCCATAACCAGTTCCAGGACCATTGCGAAGCAACCTGCCTGTTCGAGCGCACGGGCTTGCGCGATCAATTCCTCAGGGTATGTTTTGCCCTGCTTGCTATACCCTCCGAGCGTATGCACACTCTGAGGTAAGAATCCCAGATGGCCCATCACCGGCACGCCGATTGACGTTAGGTGGCGAATGACTTCCAGCGAAAAATCCTGGGCACCCTCAAGTTTAACTGCGTTGGCGCCACATTCCTTCATCAAACGGACAGCCGCAGCAATCGCCAACTCGTCTGAAACCTGATATGAGCCAAATGGTAAATCCGCGACAAGGAACTTTGAAGTCCCGCGCCGTACCATGCCGGTGTGGTAGATGATTTCATCGAGAGTTAC
>JAEUSB010000051.1 GCA_016788865.1 Leptospirales bacterium | reverse complement strand
AATGTACCCCATCGGGCTTTACGGGCGGAATACCCGGGGTTCGGATCTACTTTGTCAAAGACGGAAGAGCGCGCACTGTTACCTACTTCACAATCAATGCGAATGATGAATCCCTTCAACGACAGCCAAACTTCTTGCAATATCTACGAACCAGGGGTGACCGCGCGACTTTTATGAAGGCGGCCTCGTATCTGCTCTACGGGAACAGTTTTAATATCATTAAGAACTTTATTCTAAAAGAGTCAAAGATGATTCTCACGGACGATGCCGGCATTCCTCATGCTGCTTTTGATCAGGGTTCAATGGATCTCACTTACTTTGGCTCATACATCGAGCCAATGCCACTGTACTGGAACTTGAAACAACCGGAGTTGCAGCGCACGTTTGCAACTCGGGCCCAGGAACTCCCGTTTGAAATTGGCTACACCGCATCAACAAACGCCGTCATTCTACTCTGATACTGGCTCGTAGAAGAAACAGATAGGTTCGACCACTAGCCCTTGAATGCTTCAATGGTGGGCTTGATCATACCAGGGCGGAATCGCATTATGCATTTGGTCTGTGGTGCGGTGATCTTTTCTACATGATCGCGATAATGAATCACGACACCAGGAAGAATTACCTCCCGAGCAATCACGCGAATTTCCTCATGATTGTACCTTGATTCGCGCAAACTCTGCACCAGTCCCTGCAATCGATCCTTCATTTCCACCGCAAGTTTGTATTCGCGGTATTTGATTCGAAAAGCTGCCTGCTTATCTACCGGGATCTTGCCTTTCATGCGTTGAACGTAGGCCTTGATTACTTGAATTTCTTCAGATCTTTTGTAAAACTCCCGCTCAGCAGGTTCGAGCTCTTCGGCAGTCATGTCGAAGTATTTCTGGTTCTTATGGTGCGTACCTATGAACAGATGTGTTGGGATATTGCTTCGATTTCCAATGATATCAGCGGCAATTGACCCAAATGTACGAATTTCCCCGGCGGAAATTGCGGACGATCGTGTTTGCAGGTACAGATCACCCAGGCACCAGACATCGGAACCAATGAGTGATTTCTCAATGCTGATATGGCCGTCAACAGCCAGGCGTGTATTCTCAACATAGACCGCATTCAAATTGCCGCCAATGATCAACTGACCTTCACGGCGCGTATTGATTCCATTTCTTACAGTGAGCGAACCACCAATTCGCAAATCAGCTGATTCAACAAGGCCAAGCACTTCTACGTCGCCGGCGGCTTCCAATCTCGAGCCCCGTTCGATCGTTCCCGTTATGCGGATATTGCCGTCGTAGTCAATGTTGCCGCTCGCAAGGCCAACGTTCCCTTCAATAGTGAGGATTGGATTGACTGATATCTTGTCATTCTCATAAACAAATACACCGTGGGTTACGGCGGTATACTCACCGGTTGTACTGTCGAACTTCACGTTTTCGCCCAGGGCCAGCGCCGGCTCATGCGGTTTTGCAGGCTTTACTTCCTCACCTCGAATGTTTGCCCCTGACTTGCCTTGAACAGGCGGGGTTCTCTTTGCAAGGACGGCTCCCCCGGCTACAGCTTGAAATCGATTGATATTGCGAAAATCTGCGTGACCATCTTCCTGAATAGTGACCGGGGGTGGCGGCTGGATCAAAATATCAAGCTTGCCGTCTTGCGAGGGAACAGGTGGAATCCCTTGAGCGACAATCTCTTCTACTGTCGCATTGCCGCGTGACGTACGAAATCTTTCCACCAATCGCTGAACTGCAGAAACATCAGTTCCAAATACAACCCCGTGTCCGTCGAGCAGACCAATGAGGTGTTGGTAATCTATCATTGGATGATAGTAACCATGCACGCGCAGGCGTGCCACCATCTGATCCTCATCGACCAGTAGCTCTGCCGTAGGCAACCCGCGTTCTTCAGTCGATTCGTTCAATGGTCCTCCCTTCTGAGCTGTCGGATCAAGCTCAGTGAGAGGATATCCTGTGGTTTGAGCAAGCAATCATTTTCGAAAAAAGCAGCTTCCGAATCACCTTGAACGGTTCGGTCAAGGCGGATAATCTGGCAATATGCTTGCCTGGATTCGTCTCCATCATCTTCAGATTCTGCGCCTCACGATAGGCGGCGTTTGGGCTTTTCACGGAATTTACAGCAAGATACTTGAAGGAATTCCCAGACATCGCCTCATTGTAGCTCGGGTGCTGGGGGCAGACGCGGCCGGTCCCATAACGATTCTAATTGGCATTGGAGAAGTATTGATTGCAGTATGGCTGGTTAGTGGTAAGTTCCCCAGGCTTTGCGCTTTATTTCAGACGCTAATCCTGGCCTCGATGAACTTCCTGGAAATTCGTCTCGCAAATGATCTGTTGCTCTCAGCGCCGGGAATGGTGTTTCTTAACGTTATACTCCTCTCCACCGTGTGGTACATCGCCCTTGCTCCACGCTTGAACAAGCGCCAGGCAGTCGAGGAAGATCGCGTCCAAAGTTCTTGAAATGCCAGGTTTCGGAGGCAAGCGGTCAAGTAGGCTCGCGCTCCAGCTCAAGACATTTCCCCCGATTCAGCTCCCCTGCCCCGTCGAAACCAGCCGCGCAGCCATGTACTCAGACCCGGACCGCAAGGAGAAGCGCTCGGAGGCAACTTGCGCATATTCACAGCAAACTCACCGATTCAGGCTAATCGCCCCTGAAAGCACCGGCAAAAATGCTCAGATTTCTTTACTAAAGTACTACGGAAAATTTTTGCTTTAGGCTGGACAAATCCAGACGGGCGTGAAACGCTTGATGTTAGCACGAATCCCTTCCTCCTTCTCCGCACTCCTCTCCGTAAGTTTTCCCAAGTTTATGCCAGTCGAACTGCAGCGATCGAGATCGTGTGCAGTGCAATTTGATTAGGAAAAGTAAGATATGAAACTATTCGTAGGCAACCTGCCGTTCTCTGTAACGGAAGAAGAGCTTCACAACCAATTCGCGGCACTCGGAAACGTTCTCTCCGCGAAAATCATCACAGATCGCGAAAGCGGCCGTCCAAGAGGATTCGGATTTGTCGAAATGGCAAGTGAAGAAGAAGCTCGTTCAGCAATTGCCGAACTGGATGGAAAGGAAATTTCCGGTCGCCAAATCGCAGTTAGCGAAGCCAAACCACAGCAAAACAACGGTGGCGGCGGACGCGGACGCGACAACAGAGGCGGCGGCGGTCGCGGTCGCTACTAAGCCGATTCTTTCTCTCAGACGAGTGACTCAATGGGTCACTCGCATTGTTTTCTCCCCGGGCTACAGCTCATTCAATCTACTCGCTGTCCCCACGACTCATTCTCCGAGAACATTTCTTAACCGGCCTTCTGTGCGCGCAATGCTCCTCCCATCATACTCTATCATGCAAGTGTGACACGTTCCGCTTGCATTCTCAGCGATATCTGCTAAAGCCGCCCAGCGCGGCGCGCGATCGCCTCCATTTTCTTTGACTCTCGATCCCACCTCCAGCAAAGGAAAGCCACCCACGGGGGTGGGCAACCTGTGCCCGCGCGTTCCAGGATGTCGACGTCCTGGCGATCAATCCGGATACTTCTCTTCCATAGGATCCGCCGGCTCTTCTTCACCCGGTTTTCCAGAAACATCTGAAACTATTTTGCCGTTTGCATTCAGTTCTGCCTGCCAGGGTGCGCTCTTTTCATTCCGCATATCTGCCAGCGTTGGATAAATATGTCCGAGCAACTTGATTCCGTCGTTTGGAATTAGTTGCAGGCGGCGCGCTGCAGGATTGTTATCATTTCCAAATCCACGGAACGTGTATTCCCAGATTTGTTTGCCGGCGGAATCCAACTTTAATATCCAGATTTGGCTCATTGTTGAAGGATTGTAGTACACCTGAGAGTTCACGTATAAACTTCCATCTGAGGCTTCGATGGCGCTGGCGACTTCAATCGCAGGACGCCCGGCCTTCTTGATGAGTTTCTTCCAGACCAGAGTTCCTTTTGCATCAAGCTTAACGACAATCCCTTCCTGGTCCCCACCCAGAGTTCCAACAATCAACATACCGCCGTCGCGCGTGCGGACAAACGGTGCAAAGATAGAATCCGTATTCCCTGTGTACCTTTCATGGTATGAATACACAGATATTTTGTTTGCTTCACAGTACGCAGACGCCTTGCGATAGAGTGGCGAAGATTTATAGCCCGGGGCATTGCCTGCCGGCTCGGGTGGCATATCATTGGGCCGGGCTTCTTCTGGCGGCGTTTCTGGCTGCTGCACTCCATTCGATTTTCCCCAGATGTACCAGTCAGGAGCTACATAGACCCAGTATCCATCAGCCGCCGGCTGTCCACACCAGGATGTGGTCTCATAGAATCCGTATTCATGAAATTCGCCGTACGATTCACGATCTGCGGGACAGCGGACTTTGATTTTGAAATCGGTGTATTTCCCGTTCATGGACGCACGTTCCATGGCAGGATCGGCGTGGAGGAAACAGGTTGGAATCAGACCGATTAAAAGGGCAATTCGGAGGAAAGAGGATCGCATATGCAGATCAGGAATCAAACCAGGATCTTCGTCAAACACAAACTCAATGGACGGTACTCAGACCCCTGGTTGATTCTCCAAATCTAAATCGCATGATAATGCGATTGCCCCTGATTCTCTGGGTTGCCGTGCCGCCGAGCTTTCTGGTGCGACGCTCAATCGAATCGCTCCCAAGGCCGGTACTTTCCGGATGGATGGTTGAAGAAAGAAATACAATGGAGTGCCCACGTCTGCCATTCTTACCGCATAAGGAAAGGAATGCCGATGACTGACCATATTTCAGATCGTTCGTGGTTAGTTCCAGTAAGATGGCCAGGAGCTCATCGCGCATGGCGCTGGACAAAAGCTCCAGATTCGCTTCATCGCGCGTTGTCACACGGATTTGCTTTCCAGCCATTTCGTAACGGCGATACAACACGGCCCGGATTCCATTTGCAAAGTCTCGGCGAAGCAGGGTTCGATCGTTTTCTGCCATGATGCCAGCTCGGAAGGCCTGCGCAATCTCCCTCGATGTATTTTCCAATTGCTCGAGCAGGCCCGGTTCACTCTGTCTGCGGATTCGCGAACTAAGCAGTACCATGTCCGTGAGCCGTGAGCCAAGCAGATCGTGGATGTCACGGACAATGATTCCGCGTACTTCCTCGGCGACCTTGATTCGTTCCAGTTGCAAACGATAGTTCCTGACCTGACGGTCGCGATGGCGCTTTTGCATTCTGAATCTATCGAGAAATGCCTGGATGGCGCAGCAAATAGAGCAGGTCATGGTGAACTGGATCAAAAACAGCAAACCATCCCGCGATTGGAGCAAATCGGGACGTTCTGAAAATGCGCGCGCAAAATGAGCAAGTAGCACAAAGCCAACGAATCCGCAAAACTCAACGCTGGTTCCAGGAAAGACCAGGAGTAAGAACATTAGCACCATTGCGATCGGCAGCCACGCTTGCGAATTGGTAAAAGCAAAGTCCGGATCGTGAAATCCTGTTTCTATTTCCGCGAGAAATGTGAATCCGATCAACGCGACGACGACGAGTCTGCGACGACTCCAGGCCACGCTGCGAGATCGTAGCGCCACAATGGCAAGGCAGGCCGCGGCACCGGAGAATACATCCAACCAGAATAGAATCGGAATCCCGCGCATGTATTCGAGGATCGCGCCAAACCATTGGAGCGTAAGCGCAACGAGACACCAGGCCACCAGTCCGGGCATTTGCACGAAAGCTAGCGTCGCTCTGTCCCGGGCCTTGCGAAAGGTTGTGCTAGCAGTACTCACCATTGGATTAGACGTCAGCAATCTGTGATCCAGGGTCGCAACAACCCTTTTATTCAACTCTCGGGGAGCTCGAAGAATCGCCTGAAACCAGATGCGGGCTTACCCGTTATGGCAGCAACAATGCGCTCCACATGCTCATGGCAGTTCTCAATGAAATAGCGGTATGGTTTCTGCGTGCCTGCAGCGGCCGTCCCCGCAACGTAGATTCCAGGAACGTTGGTTTCCATTGTATCCGCTTTCCATTGGGGCTGATCATTTTCCGGACTCGTCTTGATACCACATAACTTATAAAGCCATGGGTCCATCACATAGCCCGTGAGCAGAAGTGCATAATCCAACGCAATGGTCACCGCTCCCTGTTCAGTAGCGAGCGAGGCTCGATCTGCTCCAATCTCTGTGACGTTCGAGGAGGGATAGAATTTTATCATTCCACTATTGATCAACGCCTTCAGCTCCGGCAGTATCCAGTACTTAATTGATTCCGACGGAAGCTCGGCTTTGCGGTAGCTCAGGCTGACATGGGCACCGACACGATAGAGGCGAATCGCAGCCTCAGCGGCAGAGTTCTTTCCTCCAACAATAAGCACACGTTGCCCCAGGTATGTATGGGGATCGCGCATAGCATGACTGACGTTGCTGCGTTCTTCTCCGGGAATTCCGAGCATACGATACTTGTGCATATCACCTATTGCAAGGATCACATTTCGCGCTTGATACTGTGCCTCATTGCCCGTCTGAGCATGCTTTGTTCGCACGGTGAAAGTACCCTTATCCTTAGAAATGGACTCAACACTCTCGGAGAAGTTTATGTTCAATTGTAGTTGTACAACTACGGATCGAAGATAAGTCAGATATTCTTCGCGGGTGGCCTTGTTTTGGTCCAGAGTTAGTAAGGGAATCCCGGCGATCGCAATGCGTTCCGGCGAACTAAAGAAGCGGGTGTCCGGTGGGTAATTAAAGATGGTTTGTCCCAGGTACCCTCGTTCAATTTGAACGTACGATAGCCCTTCCCGTTTTAAGGCCGCAGCCATCTCAATGCCAATGGGCCCGGCCCCGACTATAACTGCGTCAAGCAAGGCGCGCCCCTCGAGAGCCATGTTGCCACTGGGCCCGACTGTTCGTCATACTTGCGGTCATGTTTCGCAGTATTGAACCTTTTGCATCCCCGGGTCCAGCGGTTTTGGACGGGCCAATATTGGTGAATTCGCGCGAATAAGTTATGGACTGAATCTCGATACCATGCAGCCCTGCACCTCAAAGGAGACACTCGCATGAAAAGAAAACTGAGAAAACTGATTCTTGGGGTCAGCGCCCTCGCAATTATGTACGGAACAATGGCAAACTGCTTCGGCAAATTCCCATTGGTTCGCAAGATCTATGAACTTAACCAGCTTGTCGGGGATAAGGCAGGAGGCGGATACCTGGGCCGCTTTATTTCCACTGTCGTGATGTGGATTTGCATACTACTCCCCATTTATGGCATTGCCAGTTTCCTGGACATTATCATCTTCAACTTGATTGAGTTCTGGACTGGTTCCCCACTCTTTATCAAGAACGGTCAATCGATTGGACACGAAAGCAGCGTACTCCTGGTTCCGGTTGATGCAAACACGCTGCGCATGGATATGAGCGGCCGAGAAAGCCTCTATTTCCTGAAAGACAAACCATATCAGGCGTTCGTAATTCGCAACGGTCAGTATGTAGTTCTGGAAGGCAAACTAAGCGAAACCGGGTATGCAGAGTTCGTCGCTAACAATGAAGTGGTTGCTTCCGGGCACTTCTCTCAAAGTGAAATGATTGCTGTGGAATCACATGTTCGCCGCGAAAAGCACCTGGCAACAGAAGCATTGCAGAAGCCAGACGTAGTTGCAAGCCTGCCGCAACTGGCGCCTTCGCATCTGTAGCAAATAGTTGACTTAAATGCGGCTTTATGTTAGACTAGAGCAGTCAGGAGAAACTTGAATGAAACAGATCACAGTTATTCTGGTCGGAACCGTAATGCTTCTGGCCGCAACTGCTCTCTGCGCTTGCCCAAACTCC
This sequence comes from Leptospirales bacterium, assembly GCA_016788865.1. Classification (GTDB taxonomy): domain Bacteria; phylum Spirochaetota; class Leptospiria; order Leptospirales; family Leptonemataceae; genus JAEUSB01. The sequence continues at coordinate 18,437 of JAEUSB010000051.1, read as the reverse complement.
AAGGGTAAGAAAGACGGTGACAAACCGTCCGCAGTTCTAACGCAGCGTTGATCCGGTGGCCCTGCGGGGCCACCCTTCTTTCCTCTCGCCTCGCTTCAAACTTCGCAGGCTCTGACAGATACCGCGCTGGCAACCCAATAGTCCGTATCACAAAAACGCTTGTTTATACCAGGCAGCCCTCCACCGTCTGGCCGTGCAGAAATCCAGTCCACCGGGCAGAGCGATTGCCGTTATCAACCTGAAAGGTGGTGTGGGGAAAACCACACTGGCCGTAAATCTCGCAGCTGGACTGGCAAACAGGTCGGACGGAACGCGAAACTACAGCGTGCTCCTGGTGGACCTGGACTCCCAGGCATCGGCCACGTCGTATATGCTGGGAGAAACGCCCCTCGATCCTGAAAATAACATTCAACATATACTGGCACAATGGATGGCCGGCAAGCAACCGGTTGTCTTGCCTGAAAACATTACCGGACGCACGTCTGCCAGAAATCCAGTTTTCAATGGAACATGGCCCAACCTCCACCTCCTCCAGGCGTTCCCGGGACTGCGCGAGATTGAGTATGGAGCATACATCAAGTTCGCAAGCAAGAGCGACGTTCTCGAAAGAAAGAAACACTACTCGATTCTACAATTCGTACTTGAGAATGCCAGACAGGACTACGATTACATTATCTTCGACTGCCCACCTAACTACAACTGGATCGCTGCGGGCGCCGTGCAAATGGCAGATGATCTAATCGTCCCTGTAATCCCGGATTTTCTGTCCACCAATGGACTCAGAGATCTTGTGCTAACCGTTTCAGAAGATATTGCCATGCTCAGTCCCCGATCTGGAAAACGAATCCGCGCGATCGCGCTCATGCTCTGGGAAAGTAACAACAATGTTTACTCGCAATACATTCGTGACCTGCGCGAAGAGCAGTTGACTCGCCTGAGAAACACTTCCCCGCATATTAAAGAACTGTTGCGCGACTGCGAAATCTGGGATGGCCTGACGCGACGTGTTCTGGTGCAAAAACTTGTGCAGACATATCGGGCAATTGTAAGCGAAGACGCAGGTCAGGTTTCAAGATCAGAATTGGACAAGATGGTGGATTCAATCCTGGAATGGAAACGCCCTGAGGCCGAGAATGTGGAGGAAAGAGGATGAATGCGCAAGAACTCAAAGTGCTGCTCAATGAGGCAGCGCAGGCACCTGTGGAAAAACTGGGCCTTTCGGAAATTTCAAAGCTCGGCCGGGCAACGGCGCAAGCACTGACAAAACTCAAAGAGGCCTTGCACCAGGAGGCGCTGAACAGCATCCTGAAATCAATTCTACCTGAAGACAGACGATTGTTCGAAACTTTGAAAAAAGCGGAAGAGAAACGGACAAAAGATAAACTCAAAGCATTCGAGAGCGCGAAGGTGCGCTGCGATTCAATTACAATGGAGATTCGTCCACTCCTCAACGCGATTAGAAAGGCCAATGAAACGGGCGCCCTCGCCATTCTCGACAGCCTTTCTCCCGAACAAACTGAGAATCTCAGTCTCATGGCCAACGTCTCCGATGCTCAGGGAAAATTCCTGAAACTATCGCCCAAGAACCGAGTCAACTGGCTTGGCGGACTCGGGATCAAGGTGAGCGGTTTTGAGTCAGCCAAAAGACGCAAAGCGAAGTGATCAGAATCAGATTGTGGCGCTTGTGGAGGCCCGCCTTCGCAAACTGCCCGAGGCCGTCAGTGCCGCTCGGATTCGAGACCTGATAAAAAAGGACCTTCAGACAGATATCTCGGCCGTAGCTCTTGAAGCGTTGCTGAAGCAAGAGTCGACTAGATCACATAGCTCGATTCGCGTCAAGAGCCATGGGACTTTGCAAACCTTCTTCATTGGTCAGGAGAATGTCCGTATGGACGACCCAGGCGAGAAGGCATTGTACAAACCCTTTGCGGCACTCCTCGAAAGAAAAGGATTCCGGGCAAAACCACTTGATCATACGCGTGCTGTGAAAGGCAAGAGCGGCGAAAATCTCTGGCGCTACCCGGACATAATTGGTTACCGAACAACCACGGTGCAGCCAGACCTGAAACGGTTGGCCGAACGGACGGGCGTAAAGCATCAGGACAACCTGGTTGGATTTGAACTGAAACTTGAACTCCGCCCGGGTTCAATCCGCTCCGCATTCTTCCAGTGCCTGGCAAACTCCTATTGGGCCAATCAACGTTATGTTGTTGCTCCCGCAGTGGACATCGAGCATGAAGCTCATGAGATCTTTCACGACCTGAGTCAACATTTCGACGTCGGTCTAATTGAAATCGTCTGGGGCGATGATCGACTCCGGGACATGGAGAACTACCGGGTTGTTGTAGAATGCAAAAGGTCTGAGATCGACCTGGGGGCTCTGCAGACGCTCCGAAAGAGCTGGGTCGATCTCGATGAGTTTATCACGCAGCTAGCACTCTAGCCAATCAGGGAATAGCTGCCCACAGTACGCGATGCTCACATTTTGACACACGGGATTAAAAAAGTCCAAAAACTCACCTGGCCCATCCCTATTTTCGATATACGGATACTTTGCACCTGCAACACGTGATCCCAAGATGAGACCCGTCATTACGGGAATAGGCCTGATCTCACCAATTGGAAACGGAATCGTAGATTTCTGGGAGAATCTTCTCGCGGGAAAGTGCGGAATACGAGATATCACACGTTTTGATGCCTCGAGCTTCCCGTGCAGGATCGCAGGACAAGCTGATTTCCATGCGGAAGATTATCTTGATCGGCGGTTCGTTCGCTTCACTTCCCTGGCTACACAATTCGCATGTGCCGCGTTTGTCCTGGCGCGCAAGGATGCAGGCATTCAGGACTTCACTCCGCGCGCGGATGTAATTGTGGGTTCCGGGGTTTCAAATCTCGGCCCGGTGATGGAACAGATCGAAAAGACGCCGCAGGTCCTTGAAGGCTATTTGCAAACCGATCCACTGCTGATTCAAAAAATGTTTATTGGAGGACCAGCCTCAGGAATCGCTCTGCTTGCCGGAGCCAACGGATTTGTCACAACCGTTTCCACAGCATGCAGCAGCGGAATCAACGCTGTGGGCCTCGCAGCAGATCGTATCAGGCATGGCAAATCAGACATTGTTATTGCCGCCGCATGCGACGCTCCTTTGAACCATCTTGTACACACAGGCTTCTGTTCGTCGGGCCACTACACGAATGTAAACGATCCGGCAGCCCAGAAACCTTTCGATGTAAATCGCGAAAAATGCGCGCCGGGCGAAGGCGCAACGGTCTTCATCCTTGAGGATCATCGGCGTGCGAGAGCACGCGGCGCGAGAATCTATTGCGAGATAGCGGACTTTGATGCCATCAATGAAAACACGAGCGAACTCTACTTTCTGGATAAGACTGCCACGCGCTGGGGCTCATTGATAGGTCGAATGGCGCGCGGCGTCAACCATGTCAATACGCATGGCATTTCTGATCGCGTTGTCGATCACGTTGAATCGACGGCTATCAAGAAAGGTTTTGGTCGTAGAGCCAGGCGGGTAACTATAACATCAATCAAAGGTGCCGTTGGATCCGGACTGGCCGCTGCTGGTGGATTTCAGATTGCTTCCGCGGCCAAGACAATAGAGACTGGAATCGGACCGCCAACATTACACTATTCCTCCGAAGACCCAGATATTTCGCTTAACGTCTTAACCAGGCCTACAAAAATTGATCCGCAAATGGTTTTGATCAACAGCCATGGGGTTACAGGCTACAATTCTGCTCTCAAACTCCGGAGATTCCGCCTATGATGACGCTTGAAATAATTGCTACATGGCTTTTGTTCGCCAACTGTCTGGGGCTCGTGCTCGTGACCCTGGCAATCCTTCGCATTCAGGATTCCCCGCTCAAATACTCTTTCGCAGCGGTCATTCTTTCGGGCCTGATATATACCAATCCGCTGCTCGCCTTCTGGCTGCCGGGCTTAGACATTCAGGTCCGTCTCATTCTTTCACGCATTGTATTTACCGGCGTGCTGACCCTTGCGAATGCCTTCGTCGCTTTCATTGTCATCTTTTGCCGCCTGCAGAGTGAGTTCAAGAGCCTGCGATTTGTGGCCTTCCAGGCAAGCATCCTGGGACTGATAGCCCTGGTTTGGGCCGGTTTTCTGCCCGAAGGGATCTACGTGCGTGAGTCCGGTGAATTCGCTTTGAACCAGGGCTTCGCGCAGCGTTTGTTTGTGGGCGCAAGCGTACTGTACGCCACTTATATGGCATTCCTTGCCTGGCTCGGTTACACAAGAACTCAGGAAGAAGTGCTACAATTCCAGATTCGCTACCTGATTGGGGGCGGTGTAGTTCTCGCGTTCGTCCTCACAATTTCTAACGCCATCCTGCCCTATCTTACACAAAGATCCTTCTTTGCACCGGTTGCGATGCTCGAGCTAACGTTGTACTGGTGTGGCGCTCTAGTGATCCTTGTGCAGGGACCGGTATTGCTTTTGAGGCAGGATTTTCGGCGATTGCTACGAGATCCTGCTCTGCGTCACCAGGAGACACTATACGGACTTCGATCATTGCTGTATGCGTTTGGTACGGTATTAAAATCCGGAAAGCCCGTCGATGAAACGATTCGATTCACCGTGCCTCCAGATCGCCGACTCGCGCTGCGATTGGCAGCTGCGGGGGAAAGCCAACCGGCTATCTCAGAAAGTGTTCCACTCGGCTGGTACGAAGGACAAATGGATGAATTGCAGCGCATTCGCGCCGAAAACTTCAGGCTTTCAATCGCAGTTGAACAGGGACGGCAGTTACTGCAGAACCAATCCGCCACCTCGGCTCCGGCAAACGAAGAAATGCGAGCCATAGAAGGGACCGTGATGTCCGAGGAAAGCGGCGGCCTTTCTCCGCTTGAGATCGCGGAGAAAGCAACTATTCTGAACTACTTGCAAAAGAATCGTTTCAATCAGGCCAGAACAAGCCGCGAATTGCAGATCAGACCCAATACGCTGATCATCAAAATGCGCAAGTTTGGAATCACGCGACCCACCAGGTCGCGCTCGCGTAAGCAACAGTCAGACTAGCGCTGCATCCGCTGGCGTTTCCACGTGGCCATCGGCATGCCTGGCGAATCTACCCTGAGTTCTATCGTGAACGGGGGCATCCTGCTTCCAGGGCCATCCGCCAAAAGACGTTAGGCGATAATCATCAAACGCCTGCTGGATTTCTTGCTGCGTATTCATCACGAACGGTCCGTAGCGCGCAACCGGCTCACCGATTGGTCTACCCTGCAGGAGTAGAATTTCAATGCCCTCCGCACCGGCAACAATCTCGATATCATGGGACGGATCTACCTGAACAGCTGTTCCCGATGTCACGCTCTGTCCTGCAATTTGTGCATCCTTTCCACTGAAGAAATAAAAGACACGATTGCTTCCGGGCTTTGCTGGAGGCAGCGTCCAGGTGGCTCCTGCTTCGAGACGAATTGTAAGAATCAAAATATCAGATTCTTTCTGGGCTGCCCAGGAATCTGGCGGAGGCGTAACACCACGGGCGCCTGGTAACTCGCCTGCATAGACCATTACCTGAACATCTTTGCCCGCCGGATCCTTGATCTGCAGACGCGGAATTGTTTCATTCCAGTACATTGAGAAGTACGGATCGGCCATTTTATTTTTCGCCGGAAGATTTAGCCAGATCTGAAAGAGCTCTGCCGGATTGGGGTTCTGGCCATCCAGCAAAGGAAACATTTCAGAATGAACAATGCCCTTCCCCGCTGTCATCCACTGCACATCGCCTTTGCCGAATCGTGCAGCGGCACCGAGCGAATCACTGTGATCTATGAAACCGCTGCGCGCGATTGTAATAGTTTCAAAACCACGATGCGGATGCTGGGGAAACCCCGGGACCAGATCGCCATGATACATGCTCCAGCCGTCTTTACCGGAAAAATCGTTTCCAATCTGTCTTCCCTCAAGGCTACTCACGGGCGCAAGCTGGTCATTGCCGGCTGGATAGGCGTCTTTATGATGCGCGCAAAACAAAAATGGATCAAGCGTTGGCCAGGGGATTGCTTCAAGGGGCGCCGTTGCTATGACTTTAGACATGCTGCTAATAAGAATATTCCGATTGAAATAATCTACAATTTTTATGTGCGCTTACGGAAATCGGCCGGGGAGCAACCGTAGCGACGCGCAAACAGCTTGTGAAACGAGGATTTTGAATTGAATCCGGCGGCATAGGCGATCGACAAAACGGATCGATTGGGTTCCTGCTTCAGTAAGGAGGCAGCCTCTTCGAGTCGGAATCCGTTCACAAAATCTCGAAAGTTTGCCTTCATTCTGGTGTTCAATATCTCTGAAAGCTGTTGCGGACGAATCGCAAGGTCTTCTGCAAGCCGCGCAAGTGTCAAATCCTCATCGAGAAAGACCCGCTCTTCGCGCATCAGGTCGTCGAGTCTGGCAAGAACGGCATCAAGATTGATGCCATTCAAACGGCTGATTGCGTAGCGGGCCCGCCGCGATTGAACTTTGAAATCGCGATCGGTTCCTGATTCGGAAAACAGAAACAGCACCGCGAATAGAATTCCAAGACCGACCGATGCAAATGGTAGAAGTGCTGCGAATAAGAGCTGCCCAATCGCAAAGGAAAGGACGACAACGACAAGAACTGAAAGCAAAGCCAGAAACGGAACGAAGGCATCCCGCGTTTTGATTTCTGAATGCCTGGGCGCCTCTGAGCGCCCGAGGGTACGCCGCAAGCGATAGATAGCCAGAATCAAATACCCGAGATACATCACGTTTGAGAGCACGCCCAGTCCAATTAAGATCATGCCGGGGAAGGTCGGATCCGCTAGCCGATTTGGATCCAGAAGAATCGCTCGTTTTGCTTCTCCATCCCGTAGATAGAAAGGCGCCATTACCAGAAACGAAATTGCCGCGGGCAAGAAGTGTGGCCAGGCGGGCGGCACAACTTCCACGGGCGCATGCGTAAGGCGATGAAAGTAGAAGTACATCAGCGGGCCGGTCAAGAATACCGCTGGAATATGGAGCAGAGCAAAGTGCGGAAATCGCGGCAGGCGTCCGGACAATTCCAGGAACAGATGAAGCAGAACAACCGTTGACGCGAAGAACAAAACCGCGATCCATTCATTGTCCTTGCCCTTGTGCAAGCGAGCACGGAGGAGACGTGAACACCCTAGCAGGAAGGCCAGCGCGGCACTGAAGGCAATGAACGTGAACATTCAGCGCAATTTCACGGATCGCCACCCTTTGTAAAGCATCCGCCAGAAAGCTCCCGGCAGGCCGTCGGGTAGTCCGTCCGTATGCAGACGGACGACAACAATCCCCTAAAGGGGTAAACTCAGGTTATGAAATCAAACAACAAAGGGATAGGCCTCGGCTCTATCTCATTCTTCCAAACAACATTGCTGATCTTGTTTTGTGGGTTCTCACCTGTACAGAGTGAAATCATTGAATTCAAGCCTCGCATTGAGCGCACGCGACCTGTCATTGCAGTGATTGCAGAAAACACGATGACAGAATTGACAGACTTCGTTGTTCCCTACGGTGTCATGAAACGCTCAGGCGTGGCTGACGTCTTTGCACTTTCAACGGAACCGGGGCCCGTTCAAATGTTTCCCTCGCTTCGCATCCAGGCAGATTCCACAATTGAAACGTTTGACAGTAGATTTCCAGCTGGAGCTGATTTCGTCTTTGTTCCGGCCGTCCACAAAAGCGACGATGCAAAACTCATAAGCTGGATCCAGGCGCAGGCTGGCAAGGGCGCGACCATCATTGGCATTTGCGATGGTGTCTGGGTGCTTGCAAAGGCAGGCCTGCTTGAAGGCCAGCAGGCCACAGGACATTGGAATTCGCTGGCCGATCTTGAAAAACAGTTCAGCAAAACGATCTGGATCAAGAATCAGCGTTACGTGATCAACCGAAAGATTGTAACAACGACCGGCGTCACTGCTTCAGTCCCTGTAGCGCTTGCGCTTGTCGAAAGTATTGGAGGGAAAGCGAAGGCGGAGACGCTGGCGAGGGAACTTGCAGTGGAAGACTATTCAAAGACTCACAATAGCAAGGAGTTTCAATTGAGCGCCAATGTTGTCTGGGCTGCAATCCGGAACCTGGTCAGTTTCTGGGGCAAGGATCGCATTGGCATTGAAGCTTCACCTGGCGTGGACGAGATATCGCTGGCCCTCATTGCCGATTCCTATGGAAGAACGTACCGTTCAAGCAGCGTCTTACTTGCCAAATCACCAGTGATCACGCGGAGCGGATTGACTTTTCTGCCGGAAGTTGGGAAGGGAGATATTGACCGCACGGTCTGCGCGCGAGAGGTAGAAATACCCGCCATGACTGCACTCCGGACCGCGCTTCAAAATATCGAAGCCTGGTACGGGACGGCTACGAGACGTTTCGTAGCTTTGCAGATCGAACTTGCCGATATTCAATAAATGGCGGCTTTCTTTCTTGCCCAGCATGATCAAATGATATTGCTTCGGGGGCTACTCGTTGCAGTGGCCCTTGCAATGCCCGTTAACATCTTTGTTTCGATCATGGGAGGTGCCTCACCCGGATCAAAGGGATTCTTTCATAGCTTTGGTCTGGTGCTGGGGATGGAATTGGGCTGTGCCCTGGCATTTCTTCTGCTAGCGCGAATCGTTGATTCGCTGCTGAGTCTCGCTCCTGCGTGGACAACTTTCAGCTATGCCGGAATTGTCATTGCTTCGCTACTTTTCGTAGTATTGTTCAACGTGTTTGTGGACAATCTATTTCAGTTCAAACAGGGAAACTACGGTATTTCAGTTTACGGATTCATTGGCTTACTGGTGTTCTGGGGCGGTGTAATTTTTGTGGGCCGCCTATTCTGATTGCCGGGCTGCGCTGAACTCAAAGCCGAGTATCGTGGCATCGTCCTGCATTGGTTTTCCTTTCAAGAATCCCTTCAGATCATCCAGGAGCCCGTCTAGACTCTCAGTTAGACTGCGCCCCATGTGTTCACCGAGAATGCGCTGAGCCCGCTCTTCGCCGAATTCCGCACCTGCGCCGTCAAACTGCTCGAACACGCCATCAGAGAAAAGATACAATCGACTACCGGGAGGAAATGATACCTCATGCGTCGCGTAATTGGCCTCTTTTAGAATCCCAATCATCTTGCCCCTTCTCTCAAGTAAATCCGCTTTTCCGTTGCGCAGTACCAGCGAAGCCGGATGACCGGCAGATGCGTAGGTCAGTATCTGCCTTTTTGTGTCAATATCAACAATTGTTGCAGTCACAAAGCTTTTTAATGCCGCATATCGTTCCATAAATCCCGTATTGAACATCCGCATCAAGGTTCCCGGATCCACGTCTTGATCTTTGAGATTATCGTAAAACCCTTTGATCGCCATGGTTATCAGCGCCGCCTGGACGCCGTGGCCGGTAGCATCCGCCAGGAGAATCCGATGTACACCCTCCTTCACGCGATTCACGGCATAGAAGTCGCCACCGACTTCTGACATAGGTAGATAACGCCATTCAATCTCAAGACTACGACGAGCATCTGTTTCAATCAGCAACGACTGCTCCTGCACAGTCTTGGCAATGGATAAATCGTGACGGATCGTGCCGAGAGTCGCATTCAGCTCAGATGTTCGGTCTTTAACCTTGGCATCCAACTCCTCCGAGAGAAGCTTTAGCTCACCGGCAAGATTCTCCGCCTCCGTAAACGCTCTCGCAAATTTACGGGAGAGTACGACACCTTGAAACACAATAAAAACCAGAAATCCATAACTGGAAGAATACGGGACACTGAACAGATATCCCAGGGTCTTCAGAATATCGATCACGATTGTAATAGCAAAGAAGGCAAATCCAACCACGAATAGCCGTGCACCTGCGCGACCATGCGAGAACGCTTTCACAAGAACATACATGAAGTAACAAATGCCCAGGACTATGCCCGCCTGGACAAACGAAAGCGTGTAGCCGTAGACACTCATTGGAAATGCCACAACCACGAAGGCCGCGCCAGTAAAGAATGTCCGCATGACAACGCTTACACGACCCGAAAACTCAACGCGAAACAGGGACTCAATGTAAGACGTAAAAACTGCAGAACCCGCATAGAGTGTGAAGAATTCCATCTTGTGCACTATCGTAAAAGGAATCCATGGAAAGGCGTCGAGAATCAGCCGCTCACCTAACGTTATCGCCCGAAATGCCAACAGGATACAAAAACCTCCAAAGTAGAGGGGCGTCGAATCCTTGCGGCGATTGAGATAAAGGCCAAGGTGGTAGAATCCCATGGTCATGAGCGAGCTAAGTACAATCACATCGAGAACAAATTTCTGTCTTGAAGCCCGCTCAACGGCGCCCACCCGGCCGAGCTTGATTGTATTCCACAGGCCCGCTTGAAAGAAGTGAAAATTTGAGACATGAATCACAAGATCCATCTCAGTCGCAGCCTCTGTGGTCAACCAGGGTAAGTGCAGCGTAGTATGCTTCAGGAAAGGAACAGACTCCATTTCCGATTTCCCAATCTGACCGTTCTCTGACGTCAGGCGACCATTTACATACAACTTATAGGCCGTTGCAGCATTCGTCATTGCAATGGCCAACTCCGGCCGGGACCTGGGGAGCAAAATACGCAGATGATACGTCGCATAGCCATACGCGGGAAAGCCCTGGGTCTGCCATTGGCCCGGGACCTTTATAAAGGAGACCTTTCGATTTTCTGGTGGATGGAGGGATGCCTTGCCAGCTTCCTGGCTCGCCTTCCCAAAGGCTTCGGCTGAACGAAACTCCTGCCAGTAAAACTCCCAATCCCCCTCAAGATTTAATGGGGGGCTCGATTCAAAATCATAGTTCCGGAGGTCTATCAGGCCTTGCTTCACGCCAGGCAGTTCAGCCTGACGGCAGGCGAACATTGAAAGTGCAAGAATTCCAGTTACCAGCAAATTAGCTTTCATGGGGTCGAAACGCGGCCGAATCAGGCTATATTATCGGAACCGGGCACGAATAACCCGGAGGTGAAATCGGAATTTCCTTACGTCAGGCGAACATTCTCTTCAGACGAGTGGAAGATATGGGTAAACTATCGGGCGAGGCCGTTCGTGCGAATCCACGCCGCAATACTGTCGCCTTTGATCGCCCTTGAATACAGGAAACCCTGCGCGTTGTCGCAATGCAAATCCCGGAGCAATTCCTGCTGATACTTTTCTTCAACTCCCTCCGCCACTACGGTCATTCCCAGGGTCTGTGCCATTGCCGTGACGGACTTTACAATCTGATATGAGTCCGGGGATTGATCGTCACCGCTAATGAACGACCGGTCGATCTTGAGGCAGTCAACGGGCAGGTCTTTCAGATAACTCAGCGAAGAGTAGCCTGTCCCAAAATCATCGATTGCAAGTTTGACTCCCATGCTCTTCAGTTTTCTAAGCACGGAAACAATTTCGTCGAGATCCCGGATGAGCATGCTTTCTGTGATTTCCAACCGGAGCCGCGCCGGCTCCAGGTCGTAGTACTTCAGAGTTCTAGAAATCTCCGCCGGCAGGTCGATCTGTGTGAACTGTCGAATAGAAACGTTTACGCTCATGACGAGGTTTCGAAGGCTTTCGTCCTCGTCCATCCAGTGCCGGAGCTGCCTGCAGGCCTCCGTGATTACCCAATTTCCTATGGAGAGAATCAGCCCGGTATCTTCCGCAATGGGAATGAAACGTTCCGGGGGCATCATTCCGTGCACGGGATGCTCCCACCTCAGCAACGCTTCAAATCCCTCCAGGCGATTCTGCGCCAGCGATACAATGGGTTGGTAGTGCAACGAAAGTTCTTCGCGCGTGAGCGCTTGCTTGAGATCGGTTTCAATCTCCATTGTGGCAATTAGTTCTTGCTGCATTTCAATACTGAAAAACTGGTACGGCTTTCGATGCTCCTTGGCCCGATACATTGCAATGTCTGCGTCGCGCATTAATTCTTCGCCCGTTGTATAGTCTTCTGTATTGATTACAATTCCCATGCTGCCGGAAGTTTGCAGTATGTGCCCCATAATCGAAACCGGTTCACGCAGGAGAGTCTCGATGCGTTCCAGGATTGTCAGGACGTCCTGCTTTGATTGAAACTCTTCAAGGATCAATGCGAACTCATCTCCACCCATTCGCGCCGCCGTATCCACTGCCCGAACACAGCTTCGCAGGATGTTTCCGACATGGCATAGCAGTTGATCTCCCATGAGATGTCCAAGCGTATCGTTTATCTTTTTGAACTTGTCTAGATCCATTAGCACAAGAGCAAAATGATACGATTCGCGACGCTTGCTGCGCTCAACTGCTCGATTCAGGCGTTCATTGAAAAGATTTCGATTGGGCAGTGCCGTCAGTGGATCATGAAACGCCTGACGCGTGATTGTGTCTTCGTAGGTCTTCCTTTCCGTGATGTCTTCGTAAATATAGTAAATACCAGCAATGGAATTCTCAATGATAACCGGGAACGCCTGCATGGTTACGGGAATCGATCTACCGTCTTTGTGCAGCCGCAGAGTTTCCTTGGGTATAGTAATCCCACTCAGTATAGCCACACGGTAGTTCTCACTTTCGAGATGCAAGTCCTCTGGAACAATCAGCTCGCGCATGCTCCTGGCCTTGAGCTCCGCTAGCGAGTATCCAAACAAATGTTCAAAAGAAGAGTTGCACTCAATTACGTTTCGATCGGCGTCCATGAGAACCATTGAGAGCGGTGAATTGTGGAATAGCTGCTCATAGAATGCTCTTTGTCTGTCCATTGCAGCCTGGAGAAGCTTGCGTTCGGTAATGTCGACAACGGTACCTTCGTAATAGGAAACGTTACCGTTGGCATCCTTTACCTGACGCGCATTTTCAGAGATCCAGATTACGGTACCGCCTTTCTTGCGGACCTGAGACTCAAACTGATACACTGCTCCCCTGGTTTCAACTTCGCGCACAAACTCATCGCGCCGATGTGGATCAACGTACAGTTCCGTCTTGATGTTCTTGAAGTATTCGATGAGTTCTTCGCTTGAATTGAAACCGTAGATTTCTGCCAGGCGACCGTTTACAAGGAGGTACTTTCCTGCAGGTGTTGTGAGAAAGATCCCTTCAACCGAATGATCAAAGAAACTTCGGTACACGGAATCGTCGGGTCTGGGTTCCATTCTGCCTGATATGCAAGCATAATGCGTGCCAGCTTTGCCGACCGAATTCGCCTCCCTGGATTCGCGATCCGACCCTTGGTGCATTCGAAAGAATGAAACTGCCCTAAAAGCGGGCAGTAGCTCGAAAAATCAAGCGTCGTTCAAGAGTAAAGCTAAGTGACTACTCTCTTACTGCATCCAGTGCTCAAGTTGAAGGCGCATGAGGTGCCGCCCTCTGTGCAACCTGCTCTTCACGGCTGGAAGAGTGAGCCCAAGCACTGATGCAACCTCCGCGGCTGGAATCCCTTCTACATCGCGCATAACAACGACTTCGCGAAATAGTTCGGGCAGAGTCATCAAGGCCTCAAGGGTCTCCGCTCGAAGAACCGCTTGAGTATCAACCGACGAATCGACATACGAAACCTCTTCGAGAGACGGAGCATTTGTTTCATTTCGGTTCCGCCTCAACAATCGGTAGCATTCATGTTTCACAACACGAAATGCCCATGATGCAAAAGCGGTAGCAACGCGGAGCGAACCAAGCTTACGCGAAACAATCCAGAGCGTCTCCTGCACCGCATCTTCGACGTCCTCTGGCGTTGCACAGACCTTTCGCGCAAAATGCCTGACATCGGGCTGGCACTGGAAGAGCAGCCTCTCCAGTGCTTCCCTGCTGCCGCTCCTTGCTGCATTCAGCGTTTGTTCGTCGTAGCGTACCCTCATGATTTGCGCAGTTCATTTTGCCTTAATTTTCTTCCAAGCATTGCACACGCCGGACACCAGCCGAAAAATGCAGTGGCCGCAATGAAGACTCCGCTTGCAACAAGCCCCGCTTTAAGAAGCAACGACATGTTTCCAGATAATATCCCCGCCCCTACCAGCGCAGCGGCCAGGCGGAGCCGAAGTATACGTTCCCAGCCTGGCACATTCTTTTGATACATCATCTTTTCCTCCGGGGCCGTTTGAACACCCCTTAGAGAGAGGAGGCGCGCGCCTGAAAGGATTCAGATTTTTTCTTCTTTTTTTGGATCCCTGGTTCTTACCCAATTCCGATTGGGGGAAAATTCCAGCCTCGGAGTTACATCTTGTGAGAAATTTTCCAAACTGAGGCATATTGAATGTGGGCGGGTCGTCAAATACGATACCTGCGCATGGTGCAAAAGGAGCGGCGGTTTTGATGGGAATGGTGAAAAGGGCGTTCATATCCGGGTTGCTAGTGATTCCAGCTCTGTTTAATTGCCAGGCCGACGACGGCACCTGGCATCTGACAGGTCGTCGCAAATGCTACGACGAAAAAGCATGCTATAGTGCGGATTCGGATTGCGCAGTCGGGTTCTTGATCCTGCGCAGCCTCACGGGTTCTGAGCAGTCCAACGCCAACCCACTCGTTAGCCTGCTATTGTCGCCGGCTGTTTGCGTTGGCTCAAAGAAGGAATGCATCCGGCAATGCAACGAAGATAACCCTATTTGACTACTCCTCTTCATCTAAAATCAATACCACCCGTTCGAGCGTCAGAAACGTAAAGTCGGGACTCTTCAGGTCGGTCTCGAATTTGGCCTTATCTTCTTTCTTTGCGATATTTACAGTTACGATTGTCTCATTGTCCTCGAAGTTGTATTTGCTTTCATACGTGCCGTTGTATTTTCGCACGATTGGGCCAATCTTGTTGTCCACGCTTGAGGTTTTCTTCCCTTCGTATCTCAGAGTAAATCTGTAAGATTTCATTGCTGTCAAACTTGAGTGCGAACCAAATTCACGAAACACAACTTTTGTAATTTTCTTTCCGGACAAGCATGTGGGATCGTGGAGTTACATCCGGCCAGGCCCTGATGCCGACTAGCGGTACTACAAGTTTTCCGCCAGTCAAGGCAACCGGTACGTCACCGCGGGCTAGTCTCTTTGCCCTAGAAATTTTTTTCACCAAAGACGGCTCCGGATTCGAAAAATTCTTCCTATTTCTTTGGGCCGGCCGTATACCCTGTTCAGGGGGACAACAATGCGTAAAATTGCACTGTTAGTGATCGTAGGGCTATTCGCTGTAGGAGATCTTTCTGCGGCAACCTACAGACTTTTCGTACACGGTCGTTCAGGCAGCAACCACTGCCAGTCACTTACATCGACTTCAAGCGGTACAACGGACTACAATAATTACTGGGGTGGCGCTGTTACAGGCCTCACAAACGTGAGATACGTAGGTTTTGACGGAACGCAAGCAGGCGGTGCATATAGCTGGAATACATGTGGTGCTCAGAAGCAATTCAACGATGCGTTACGCGTTTTCTGCGGAACCGGGAACACTTGCGAAATCTATACACATTCCACAGGTGGTCTGGTCGTAGCGGCTTACTTTGGGCTCAACAGCCCGTCCGGCATTAACATCAGCCGGATTCAGTTGCTCGCTTCCGCTGCCGGTGGATCTGAACTTGCTGACTTCTCAACGTCATACCTGGCCTGGCTGGGCTTTGACACACTGGGTGGTGCGCTTGATCAATCCGTTAGCACCAGCGGCGCCAGAAACGGTTTCAACCACAACAACTCAGGTGGGAGAACCTATTACACAACTTCGGGCGAAGGCTCGGATTATTTGTTAGCCACCAGTCCACTCCTTCCAGGAAAAGACGACGGTGTTCTCGCAAATCACAGCTTGTGTAACACGAATGCAGTTTCTTCAATCGGCGTTTCTTGTCCTCGCGGCAGTGGAACAATGACTGAGTCCTATGCATGCGGGTTCATGTGGTTGTCAACTTGCTACAGCTACTACTACAGATGGAGTCCTTACTACACTGTATGGCAGGGTGGCAGCAGCGAAAGTCACAGTGGAGCTAAATACGATTACAATCGTCGCTAAGCTTTAAGCAAAGCAACGGTCCAGATGAAAGCCCGGTTTGCACCGGGCTTTTTTTTGTCCGGCAGTCAGGAGACTTTGTGGATCAGGCCGTCCGCTTCTGTTGATCTAACTGCAGGGACGCGCGCGGTGATAGGCCATGGATGCGCTTGAACGCCTTGGAGAAGGCAAACGCTGAAGAATACCCCACTGCTTGAGCAATCTCTTCCAGGGACCGTCCCAGAGCGAGCATCTCCCTGCCCCTATCAATTCTAACTCGCGTCACGTAGTCCATGACAGACACTCCAAGCACAGCCTTGAACCGGGTGGCAAGCGAAGCCCGCGAAATACCAACAGCCCGGGCGAGACTTTCGATTGTCCATGGATGCTCGGGCCTTGTGTGAATCATTTCAAGCGATGTCTGCATTTTTTCATCCTGGAGGGCGCTTCGATATCCGGGCTTCTTCGCTGGATTCACTTCCAGCCAGTGTCGGATTGCGTAGTAAAATAGAACGTCCGTAAGGCGTTGGAGAATCAAACCCGATCCTGCATGCTGCTCCGTCTCGCCTGACAGCAAAGCGAGCGCTGAATGCAGAGGATGATGAGGCGCAATGTCCGCCGCACGAATGAGTAGTAACGCCGGCAACTCCCGAAAGAAAGGATGCACATGCAGATCCGGAAATTCATAGCGAACAGAAACAAGGCTGGCAGCCGCTCCCTTGCCGCTGTCCACACGCTGCAGAAAGCGACTAACATCCACAGGCTTTTGTTTGGAATCTGACAGGAGGTCGTGGTCCACACCCCGCGTCACAAATACTATATCCCCGCGCGTAAGCTCCACATCGCGGCCATCCTGGCGTAGCACACAGTTGCCCTGCGTTAGAACATGAAATCCTCCGCTTTGTTTGCAGGGGAAACGATACCCCCAGTTTCCATGCATTGTCTTTTTAACCAGAACATGGTTATTCCAGCGCGCTTCCTGTAATATCTGTGATAGCAGGTCCATGGCTTCAGTGAATCGGGGCATATCCAATCGTCTAGCAAAATATACGATTGGATATGTATTTTATCTCTCTGGACATTGCACGAACCGGAGTTGACTGATACACTATTTCTATGCACCGGGAGCACCGGGCAGGAAGGAAGGAAAATGAAAATATTCGTATACGGGGCCACAGGAACAGTGGGGCAAAATCTAATCCAACGACTGTTAGCAGGTGGCCATGAAGTTCTTGCCGCGTCGCGCAAGCCAGAAGCAGGAAAGAAGCACGCGGGACTCACCTGGGTAGAAGCAGATGCACTCAAGCCCGGAGTTGGATTGGACGCCCTTGAAAAGGTGGAGCGGGCCTTCTTCATCAGCCCGCCGGGTTACACAGATCAATTTTCCATCTTGAATCCCTGGCTTGAGAAGGCTAAAGCTTTGAAGCTCAAGAAGTTTGTGCTCATGACGGCCATGGGTGTCGAACATGCACCTCCGGAAGCCCCGTTTCGCAAACTGGAACTTGCACTGGAATCGTCCGGCCTGAACTGGAATATCATCAGACCAAACTGGTTTATGCAAAACTTCCATACGTTCTGGGTCTCCGGAATTTTAAAGGATCGCAAGATCTACTTTCCAGGCGGAAAAGCCAGGGTGAGTTTCATCGATGCACGGGACATCGCCTCCGTTGCCGCATCCCTGCTAACAGGTGATGCGCACAACAATAAGGCATTTGCACTCACCGGTGGAGAAGCCATCAATCATGATGAAGTCGCTGCAAAGCTCTCCGCGAGTACAGGACTTTCCATAGGCTACGTGGACATCACAGATGAGGATTTCAAAGCAGGGCTGCTTGGCGCCGGGCTTCCGGAGGACTATGCCTCTTTCATGGTTTACATCGCAGGTTCTCTAAGAGCAGGCAACGCTGCGCCAATTGCTGATTCGATTAAGTCAATTACTGGCAAAGATCCAATCACGTTTGATCAGTACGCAAAAGACTTCAGCCAGGCCTGGAAAGGGTAGCACGCAGTTTTTTTGAACGCTTCAAGCGCTCACGCCTGAACGAATCGGAGTCGCAAGGCTCCGATTCGTTTTCTATTGAATCGCAATCAACGCCAATTTACGCGGATCATCGGCACAGAGCAGCGCCTCAGGCCCTAACAGGTACAAGCTTCTTGAACAAGTGATCGAGCAGGCTCTGGGGATCCTCACAGATTCCGGTGTGTACTGCAGAAGATTGAATCACCGTGCTCGACGGAGCCACAAGCCATCCAAATCTCTCTGACTGCGGCTGCGACGCAACAGGTCCCCCGGCGGGATCACCATTTGCAATGGCTTCGCGCGACAGTAAGTGCAACCTCACACTGGCCACATCAATTGTGGGGTCAAGGGCTAACAGACGTTTTTCATCTACATACGTGCTGGCCTTCAGGAATTTATGTCTACGGGAAAAGACCACGACCCCTGCGTTGATAAACTCACCTCGCTCGATTGCCGGAACAATTCTCCAGGTTGCGTATTGATACG
>JAEUSB010000102.1 GCA_016788865.1 Leptospirales bacterium | reverse complement strand
CGGAAAACTCTTTCACTCTCCCTTGTTACTCTGGCCTTCCTTTTGGGCGCCTGCAAGACTCCAGAAAAGAAGACCGGTCCTGCCTACCTCGGAGTTCTATACCAGCAAAGCAGGCATGGCGTTGAAATCGTTCAAGTCCTGCCAAATAGCCCCGCTCTTTCTGCCGGGCTTGCCATTGGAGATACAATTGTAGCCGTAGACGGCCAGAGCGTTGGCCGGGTGAATTCCCTCCGCCAGGCCATCCTTGCAAGGAAGCCAGGCGCGGCTGTGGTACTGACCGTACTGCGTGCCTCCGGAGATCGCGAGGATCTTACAGCAACTGTTGACAACCTTCCTGATCCCGTACGCTAGCCCAGATGCGGCCTCATTTCACCAGTCCCGTCGATTCACTGGATCGTTCCGATTGCGAAACCTTGATCAAGCTGGCCTTGCTTGAGGATGCCCCTAACGGGGATCCAACATCGGAGGGAATCTTTTCGAAGGAGCAAATGTGCACGGCTTCGGTCATTTCGCGTGAGCCTGGAGTAATGTGTGGGGCAAGCCTCACAGGTTGTCTAACTTCCATCTTCTTTGAACTAACTGGCATGCAGGTGAACGTCCTGCTCAGCCTGAAAGACGGTGATCGTTTTGAGAAAGGTTCCGTGCTTATGAAACTTTCCGGTTCCATTCCTGCCATGCTCCGGTTGGAACGCATATTGCTAAACTTCTTACAATATCTAAGTGGCATTGCGACGGTCACAGCAAACTGCGTCGCCCAGGCTCCCGCCGGTGTTTTTATCCTCGATACAAGAAAAACACTGCCGGGTTACAGGAGATTGGCGAAATATGCAGTATTCATGGGTGGCGGAACAAACCATAGGATTCATCTCAGTGAAATGGCGATGATGAAAGACAATCACATTGCAGCTGCAGGTGGCATTGCCTCTGCAGCCAGAAACATTCGAGCCCGGTTTCCCGGACTTCCTGTTGAGATCGAAGTGGATCGAATCGAACAAATCGAAGAAGCGCTGGGTGAAAATCCCAAAGTCATTCTACTTGATAACATGAACGGTGGCCGCATTCGCGAAGCGATAAAAGTAATCCGCGCGTACTGCGACCGAACCGGCACAAAGCCTCCTATTATAGAAGTCTCTGGTGGTTGGACGCCGGCACGGCTTCCGGAGCTTGCCGGACTCGATCTTCCGGTTGGTGTAAGCATGGGATTTCTAACTCACACAACTCGCTTCCTGGATCTAAGTCTGGAGATCGCATGAACGAATTGAAAGTTCTCTACGACGGTGCGCTGGCCCTTGAGAAGAAGGGGAAGCATCAGGACGCGATCAAGTATTACCAGGAAGTCATTCGTCTTGATCCAAACTTTCGTGCCGCGTATAATAACATGGGAGCCATCTACGCTCGTATGGGCAGACAGGACCTATCGATTCCTTGTTTTGAGCGCGCACTTGCGCTCGGCGTCGATGAGACCGTTCACTTCAATCTTGGGACTGAATATTTTCGCAGAGAGGATCTGGAGAAAGCGCGCGAACACTTGAAAGCGGCTTTGCGGATCAACCAGAGATTATTGCGAGCGCATATAGTTCTGGCGTATCTCTACGAAAAGGCCCAACTTCCCGAGAAGGCTGAAATCTATTTCAAGAACGCACTGACCATCGAACCGGAAAATAGAATTGCAGCGCTCGGAATGGCCGTGAGTTTATCAGGACGCGGACAGGAAGAGCGCGCGCTGGCCGTTGTTCGGTCGTATCTGAGCCGCAAACCTGGTGATGAGACGTTTGCGAATCTCCAGGCCTCGCTTCTACTAGCAACCGGGCGAACAGAAGAGTCCCGGGCAGAGTTCTTGAAGCTGGCGAAAAGTTCAAAGGACTACACATCATTCACAGATCATGTCCGCGCTGTCCGGACTGAAAACCAGGGTGAATTTGCGCAGATGTTTGAAGGCATGGATAAGAAGATCGCAGAGCGAACTCGCCGGGTACTGCAATTGAGAAAAGAGCGCGCAGCAAAGAAGGCGCAGTCTCCAGATTCAGTACTTGCTCCGGAGGAGAAGAAACAGGAAATGAAGGATTTAATGGATTTGAGTTTCCTGCATTTGTTTCAGGGCGACTCCGACAAGGCTCTTCAGCTTCTCTTCCAGGCAAAAAAATTAGCGGAAGAACCCGGCAGTCCAAAAAAATAGTCCTGTGGCGAATCCTTTGATTGGAGTTCTCGGTGGAGGTCAGCTGGGTCGATTCTTGATCCACGCTGCGCGTGAATGGGATTTGAAACTGGCCGTCCTCGATCCGGATCCGGAAGCGCCGGCCGGGCCTGTTGCTCATCGATTTGAAGTGGGAAGCCTGCTTGATTTTGAGACTGTCGTGCGTTTTGCGCGAAATGTTGATCTACTTACGGTTGAGATTGAGAACGTAAACGCAGATGCGCTCGAACAAATCCAATCGCGGATTCCTGTGCGCCCTTCGCCCGGGATTCTTCGGATGGTCCAGGACAAGGGACTGCAAAAGGAGTTCTACCGGAAGCACGGCATTCCTACATCTGATTTTAGCCTTCATGCTGGGAACACCGATCTCCCGGAAGAAGGGAAACGTTATCCGGCAATTCTAAAGCTTCGCCGCGGCGGATACGATGGTCGCGGAGTGATGCGCCTGAATAGTCCCGCTGATCGGGCAACGGCGTTTGCAGCTCCGGTTGTTCTGGAGGATCTTGTTGCAATCGAAAAAGAGATCTCCGTGATTGTTGCACGAAATGCCCGCGGGCAGACGATTGCATATCCCTCTGTGGAAATGGTATTCACTTCTTCTCATGTCCTGGATTATCAAATTGCCCCTGCAGAGATTTCGCCGGTACTGGAAGGGGAAAGCCAGCGGATTGCGCTTGAACTGGCTGAGCTACTGAAACTGGAAGGAATTCTTGCAGTTGAAATGTTTGTGGCTGGTACCGGCAAGATCCTGGTAAATGAGATTGCGCCGCGTCCTCACAACAGCGGCCATTCTACAATTGAAGCGAATCGTACTTCGCAGTACGAGCAGCATCTCAGAATGTTGCTTGGGCATCCTCCCGGGCCAACGGACCTTATTCGCCCCTGTGCTCTCTTGAATTTGCTTGGAATTGGGACCGGCGAACCGGTAGTGCACGGTCTTTCGGAGGCGCTGGCTCTTCCGGATGTTCATGTTCATCTCTACGGCAAGGCGCAAAGCAAGCCGGGCCGGAAAATGGGGCACGTCACTGTCCTTGCTGATAGCCGGTCTATTTTGCTTGATCGTTTGAATCAATTGCGCAGTCTGCGTGTGGGTCCTTTATGATTTGCGCAAGGAAAGATAGGACCGGGATCTGAAATGCAAAAACCCGTTGTTTCAATCATTATGGGAAGTGCCTCTGATGAGCCTGTAATGGCAGCGGCTGCCGACGTTATGCGGGATTTTGCAATCCCCTTTGAATTTACAATTGTTTCCGCGCACCGAACGCCGGCACGCATGTTTGAGTTTGCTAGAGGGGCTCGTGGGCGCGGAATCAAAGTGATTATTGCCGGCGCGGGCGGCGCAGCCCACTTGCCAGGCATGGTCGCGTCGCTGACTGAGTTGCCGGTCATTGGAGTCCCGATCAAATCCAGCAATTCAATCGATGGCTGGGACTCGCTTCTGTCAATTCTGCAAATGCCGTCCGGTGTGCCGGTTGCAACTGTAGCACTGGATGGTGGAAAGAATGCCGGGATCCTGGCGGCCCGCATTCTGGCCACCGCTGACGAAGCTTTGAGTGCAAAGATGTCAACATTCCTGAAAGAACAAGAAGCGATCGTGCTGAAAGCTGCTGCTGAAATGGAAGCCAGAAAGGTATAAGAATGAAGTCTCGTTTGAAGTTCATTATCCCTCTTGGGCTGGTCCTGGTTCTCGCAATCCTGCCTAAAGCTTGCGACGGCGAGCGGAAAGAACTGACCGAGGCGGAGCGGGCAGGCAAGCCAGGTTCTTTTGTAACCTTGCCGGACGGCGTGGTTCATTTTGAAACGGCCGGTCCTGTTGCCGGGTCGCACATCTTGCTGGTTCACGGTTTTTCCACTCCGTACTTTATTTACGACCATGTGTTTGCAGCCCTTGTGAAGGCTGGCTTCCGTGTGACGCGTTTTGATCTCTATGGTCGAGGGTTTTCGGATCGTCCCGACGTCCCTTACGCACCGGCCCTGTTCGATCGTCAACTAATCGGGTTACTCGATCACCTCGGGATCAAGACAACGGCCATTGTAGGTTCATCCATGGGCGGACTCATAACTGCGAATTTTATTCGCAATCATCCCGAGCGGGTTACAAAAGTTGCCTTGATTGCGCCGGCCGGATTCCCAATGGAGTTGCCGTTTAACGCTAAGCTTGGGCGCGCACCGCTAATAGGAGACTACGTTGTTCGCGCCTTTGGTGATAGAATTTTTCTTGGAAATAACAAGAGCGGTTTTGAGCGCATGCCGGACGATTTCATCGAACGCTTCCGTGAGCAGATGCAGTTTCGCGGTTTCAAGCGCGCAATTCTCTCCTCACTGCGTAACATGCCACTTGAGTCCGGGGAATCAATCTTTGTTGATGTTGGAAAACTCAAGAAACCAACGTTACTGCTCTGGTCGCGGCAGGACGGTGTTCTGCCGTTTTCAAATTCGGAGCGCGCCTTAGCGGCCATACCGCATGCAGAGTTTCACCCACTGGAAGGTACCGGGCATTCTCCGCATTACGAAACTCCAGAGAAAGTGATTCCACTACTGTTGAAGTTCTTTGAGAAATAGTCAGATGGATGTAGAGGTTGTTCCATCAGGGACAATCCGGTCTTCTACGCTCAACAATTGGTCTCGACAGCCTTCCGCCGAGCTTCCCGAACCGTAGTAAAAATTCAACACGGTTGTAAGCGTGCAACGATTTAACTCAAACCGGTTACAGGAATCTGACTTGCTAGCCACCTGCCGAAATAATTTCTTTGACCCATGTGTGGAATCGTAGGTTATCTCGGCCCCAAGTCTGTGGACTCTGTCCTGATCGTTGGTTTGACGCGGCTCGAATATCGAGGTTACGATTCTGCTGGCATCGCTGTTCTGGATAAGAACGAAATTGTAGTCCGCAAAGAGAAAGGCAAGATCAAAGACCTGGAAGAGTTGCTCCTTTCCCATCCGGTTGAAGGCAATGTTGGAATCGGTCACACTCGTTGGGCAACACACGGAGAGCCAAATCGTCAGAACGCGCATCCGCACATTGATACCGCGGGCAGCACCGCCGTTGTACACAATGGGATCGTTGAGAATCATCATGCACTACGGCTTGAGCTGATCGACAAGGGACATGTCTTTCACACGGAAACAGATACGGAAGTAATCCCGCATCTATTCGAACAATACTACAAAGAACTGAAAGATGCGCCTAAAGCCTTGAAAGCAACCGTCGATCGGCTTGAGGGCCGGTTTGCATTTGTTCTGCTACTCGACAAGTTCCCGGATCGACTCTTCTTTGCACGCAACGGTTCACCCCTGGTCTACGGAAAAGGACGCGGCGAAAGCTTCCTTGCAAGCGACGTGTCGGCAATTGTTCCTGCGGCAAAAGAACACTTTCATATTGAAAATGATCAGTGGGGTTGGATCACGAAAGATGGTCTCCATCTGCACAACGGGACAAGCGAACCGCTTCCGTTTGAACTCACCCGCACACAATTCGACGTCAAGACGCTCGATCGTGGTGGATACGAGCATTTCATGCTCAAAGAAATTCATGAACAACCAGGCATCATTCGCGGTATAATCCAGAATCGCTTAAATGACGAAGGTCTCGTTACTCTGCCTGAGATGCAATTACCCAATGATTTTCTCAACCGGGTCACTCGCTGCATTATTACGTCAGCTGGAACATCGTGGCATGCCGGGATTGTTGGGAAGTTCTACCTGGAGCAATTTGCGCGCCTGTCCACCGAGGTTGACATCTCATCTGAGTTTCGCTATCGCAATCCAATTGCAGACGGTGAAACCCTGGTTGTTGCCATCTCGCAGAGTGGAGAGACAGCTGACACGTTAGCCGGTATTCATCAGGCAAAAGCCAAATTTTGTAGAGTCCTGTCGTTTGTGAATGTCACAACTTCCAGTATCGCCCGCGAATCAGAAGCCTTTATTGACTTGATGGCAGGCCCAGAAATCGGCGTGGCATCAACTAAAGCTTACACTGCACAGGTAATGAGTCTTCTCCTGTACGCGCAGTTCATGGGCGGAATCAAGTGGCTGGGTAGCAAAGAAGATCGTCTCGCGATTCTGCGCGAAATCCGTCTCCTTCCGGAAAAGATGGAGCGTATCCTTGCTCGTGCGGAAGAGCTCAAGCACTGGGCGCATGAGTTACGTGATTCAAAAGATTTTGTATTTCTGGGAAGACAACACAACCATCCAACAGCGCTTGAAGGCGCGCTAAAGCTCAAAGAGATCGCTTACGTTCACGCTTCCGGTTATGCCGGAGGAGAATTTAAGCACGGACCCATTGCTCTAATTTCAGATCAGATTCCCGTGGTTTGCATTGCACCTCGCGGTGAACTGTACGAGAAAATGATTTCAAACATCGAAGAGGTTCGTTCCCGCAAGGGAAGGATTCTTTCTATTTGCACGGAAGGAGATGAAATGGTCAGGTCCAAGTCGGATTTCTGCTTTGAAATTCCTGAATGTCCGGACTACCTTTCGCCACTTCTGGCTGTGATTCCATTGCAGTTATTCGCGTACTATTCTGCGCTTGAACGCGGATGCGAACCTGACCAGCCGCGAAATCTCGCAAAATCAGTTACGGTGGAATAGGGGGCTTTGCAAAAGCCAACGCACGTTTTTCTGATCGATGCGGGACTGGCGCCAACAGCACCGCTTTCCCGCTTCCGCTCTATCTTTTCTATCCGTGACGGCATTTACTCTCCTTTGCAGAGGATGACCCAGGCCTATCCTGATGCTGAAATTGTTCTGTATCATCCGCACCTCACGTACGAGCGTTTGATCGCTGCAACGGAATCCAGTTTTGGTTCGCGTTGCACTAGTTTTCAGGATTCGATTTTTGCAAAAGATGCAGCACGCACGCCACTTGAGATTCAGAATTTTGCCGGGGAAAAGAACTTGCCCTGCCATGCGCCCGATGCGGCGGATTTTTTCAACAGACTTGATCGCCTTGGGGATGCGATTGAAAAGGATCTAAGCAGCTACCGCGCGCTCAATTCAGATGCCCTCCAGCCTACCGATTCCTTTACGGTTGTTGGAAATCCTGCCCGCCTTCATGTCCACCAGTCAGCCCGGATTCTTCCGGGAGTTGTCTTCAACACAGAGGAGGGTGCTATCGTAATCGATCGCGATGCGCAGATTACGCCTTTCAGCGTTCTGTCAGGCCCCCTGTACGTTGGGCCAGGTGCCATGCTTGATCACATTAAGGTTGGAGGCAGCGTAATTGGTCAAAAATGCAGATTGGGCGGCGAAATTGAATCGTCTACTATAGGGGACTTCACCAACAAACATCATGAAGGTTTTGTTGGTCACAGTATGATTGGTAACTGGGTGAACCTTGGCGCATTGACGACAACATCTGATTTGAAAAACAACTATGGCAAGATACGATTGCGCCTTCCTGGCGGTGATGTGGAAACCGACAGAATCAAGTTTGGCTCGGTTATAGGTGATTGTGTGAAAACTGCAATCGGGACAATGATCAATACGGGCACCGTTCTCGATGCCGGTTGCAATGTATTCGGCGGAGCGCCACCGGCGTATCTGCCGCCGCTTTCCTGGGGGCTGACGGGTCGACCTTACCTTGTAGAGCGGTTTATGAGCGACTGCGCCACCATCTTTGCCCGCCGGAAACAGGAAGTCCCGCAGGGAATGCGAGCCCTGGCGGATATGATCGTTTCACTTGACGCAGAGCAAGGGGCAGGGTGAGGTCTGGTATGGCCGTAAAGAAGAAGCCGGGCTTCGAAGAAGCCCTAGCAGAGCTTGAGGAACTGACGCGTTCGCTGGAGAGCGGTGAACTTACCCTGGACCAGTCAGTGGAAGCTTACGAAAAGGGCATGGAGCTCAAGAAGCAGTGCTACGAGATGCTCGCCAGTGCCGAGAAAAAGCTGGAATATCTGGAAAAGAAAGATGGGGAATTGAAGCGTGTTGCTCTGGCTTCCGAAAATATGAGAGCGGACAACCGGCTTTTTTCTGATGAGGAGGATTGAATGATTTCGATTTTGAAAAACTGGGTGCGCCTTCCGCTCCTGATGCTCGGTTGTTTGGTCCTGATCGGTCTGCTTGGCTCTTGCAAGACTGTACCCGGATGCCAGAGTGCATTTTGTAATTATAAAGAGGATCTAACTTTGTACGGACGCAATGTCCGCCTTCTCTACGAAGACGGATTCAAAGCCGGCTCTGCGGGCTGCCAGTTTCGGGCTGAGCTGAATACGGGTGCCTATGTTCCTGGCACCAACCAGGAAGCCATAACCATCCTCCGCAATATGGCGGGCGAGATTGGTGCGAATACTGTTGTAATGCAAAGCTATAACCGTGATCGCGATGCGATCGGTCGTGCGTACGTGTGCGATGCTGCGGGAACGCAGATCAGCACTCAGACCCAGACGACCAACACAGTGCCCGTGACAAATACCGTCAGCAATACGATCAACACGGCCACCAATTCTCAAAATACCCAGACGCAGACCGCAAATCCTAATAGCAACAATCCAAGCGCCTTTCAGGCGGCGGCCGGTGCAACTGTTACCGATACAGGGAAGCGGCTCAGTTGGCAGACCTGTAGTATGGGCCAATCGTATCAAACTGGAAAGTGCGCCGGTCAGGCCACTGCTGAAAGCTTACAGACTGCGGCGTCTTACTGCAATCAAATGAGCACTGCCGGTTACACCTATCGACTACCCGATCGCACAGAACTACTGTCTGTTCTCAAAGAGGGGACTTCGACGGTCAAAGTAGATACACGCATATTTCCGGACACCAAGGCGGACATCTACTGGACGAGGGAGTCGTATAACGGTAGTCCAATTACAAATTGGGTCGTGGACTTTGGTGGTGGTGGCTCATTCGGCTACGGCACGGAAAACCAGGCTTACGTGCGCTGTGTCGCCAACCTTCCCTGAAGAACGACTGAACCCGGCGCGTTGGGCGCAGAATGGACTCGTCATTGCCCCGGGATCACATCCAACTTTTATCCACGGAGCATTGCCCGGTGAAGTGGTGCGTGCCTCCATAGTAAAACGCCAGGCAAAACTTTCATTTGCACGCACCAGCGCAGTAGAAAAATCTTCAGCGGACCGCATTGCTTCCGATTGTTCCGCATTTCCTGAGTGCGGCGGCTGTTCCTTCAGGCACGTTTCATACGCACATGAATTGGAGATAAAGCGACAGCTGATTCGAGAACTGAAGCCGTTAGGCGATCTTACCGCCGACATCCTGGAAATATTTACCGGAGAACCAACCGGATATCGAAACCAAACGCGAATCCAGTGGGACGGAAAGAATGCAGGTTTTTTTGGCTATCACTTGCACAGTGTAGTTCCCTTCCCGGAACATGGATGTAAGAACCTCTCCGATCGCCTGAACACTTTTATTCGGCAGCACTACAAGTCACAAAAGTCTCCGTCCCGAGAAACCACGTTTCGGGAGCCTGGGATTGCCGTTGATCCCACGAAAGCCGGGGCCGCTACGTTCGATTTGCCGGGGGGGGCCTGGAAATTTGCAGCATCAGGATTCTTCCAGGCCAACAAGTTTCTGATCTTGCCCTGGCTGAATTTTATTAAGGATCTGGTGCCAGATGCAACGCCTCTCAGCGAGCTATATTGTGGAAGCGGTATCATTGGTGGTTGGGTAGGCGACCGGGCAAAGTCGTATAGCGGCACTGATGTTGCCCGTCCAAACATTGAATTTGCTCGTGAGAACTTTAAGGCGCGCGGTCTGAAAGGTAGCTTTGAGGTGATGGACCTGGAGCGTGAGGTCCCAGAGTTAAAGCCAACCTGCATTGCCAATCCAGCTCGCGCGGGTCTGAGTCCTGCTGTGTGTGACGCAATACGAGCCAATGTAAAAACGCTAATCTACTCCTCGTGCAATCCGGCCACGCTGAATCGTGACCTGACCAGGCTTCCGGAATTTTCTTTGACGAACTGTGCCATGTTTGACTTCTTCCCCAGGACGCATCACGTTGAGATGGTCATCAGACTGGATCGCAAATGAATCGGTTGTCATTACTACTGTTCGTCCTGGTAAGTTTGATTGTATTGAGCCATTGCACTCCATCCGCCTTGATTGAACGCAAATATGTTACGTACAATTTTCGTGACGAAGGTTTTCTTTCGCCGCGCATGATTCAGACGGTTGGAAAATCAAGCTACGCACCCGGTGAATTGACCGTTGAAGCTTCACGAGTGCATTGCTCGCAGAACGCTCTTTCCGTGGCTCGAGACAGGATGCTGCGCGTATTCATTCACACAAAGTTCAATCTGAAGGGAAAAGGGGGATCCGGAACCTCCGGGTTTGACCGCGACTATCCGGCCGCCATGTCCGAGCGCGAGCTGCTTCGTGCAGAGACGGATTTTGGTCCGCTCATAGATCGTGGATACATTGCTTTACAGGACGTGCGCGCAGCGGATTCCTGTTCAATCGTTTACAGATTGGAGGGTGAAGATCTGTCGAAGGAAATTCGATCTGTCGAAACAACCTTCCAACCGCGAACTAAATGAGAATTCTTAGCCTGTTTTTGTTTTTGCCTCTAGTTGTTTGCTCCACACCAACGCCCCAGGTTTCTGAAGAGGAAGTCATGCGCGAGGGCATGGTTTCAAGTTCAACCTATCAGGTTATGGTTTCTGTTATTGCCGCCAATGCAGAAGAGGCTCGCATCAAGGGTGAACCTGAAGCCCGGCGCAAGGCGTTTAACCTGATCGTGCGGGAACCCTTCTTCCGAGGAATGCTAAGTGATGAGGGCAGACGACAACTGAGGTTGATTGTGGATCAGAAGGGGCGAGTTGTTCGTGTTAAGCAAGAGCCGGATTTAACATACACAGTATTTTTTCAAATTACGCAGCCGGGCGGAATTCGCGATTTGTTTCGCAACATTCGCTAACTTTTATTTTCGAGGATAGTGATGACTAAAGTTATTCGCACAAGATTTGCACCGTCGCCGAGTGGGTTCCTGCATGTAGGTGGAGCGCGCACTGCATTGTTCAATTATCTGTACGCAAAAGCCCGTGGCGGACAGTATATCTTGCGAGTAGAAGACACGGATCAAGAGCGGTCCACTCCGGAGTCCGAGCGGATCATCCTGGACTCATTGAAGTGGTTGGGGATCATTCCGGATGAAGGTCCGGATGAAGGCGGAGATTTTGGCCCGTACCGGCAATCCGAACGGCTGAACATTTATAGCAAATACACAGATATGCTGCTTGAGAAGAATCTGGCGTATCCATGCTTCTGTACAGAAGCAGAGCTCGAGCAAATGCATGAGGCCGCAAAACGTCTGGGCGTTCCTAACATCTACGATGGGCGTTATGCGAATTTACCACGCGAAGAGGCTCAGGCTCGAATTAAGAAGGGAGAGAAATATTCGATTCGGTTGCGCGTTTCCGGCGAGGAAGTTGTTGTCCAGGATCTGGTTCAGGGCAAGATCAAGTTCGATTCGCGACTAATCGGGGATTTCATCATAGTAAAGTCTGATGGTTTTCCAACCTACAACTATGCGGTGGTGATCGATGATTTTGAGATGAAGATTTCGCACGTGATTCGCGGAGTAGGACATCTCTCCAATACACCCCGGCAAATTTTGATCCACAACGCACTCTCTCTACCGGTTCCGGAGTACTCTCACATTTCTGAGATTGTTGGTACGGATAAGAAGAAGCTTTCCAAGCGCCGGGGGGCCACGTCGGTTCTATTCTTTCGCGACATGGGTTACTTGCCCGAAGCATTTAACAACTATATGGCGCTCCTGGGTTGGTATCCCGAGGACGCAGCAGAGTTCATGCCAATGGCGGAACTCAAGCGTAAATTTGACGTGGCGCGTTGCTCCAAAAGCCCGTCGATGTTTGATTTCTTCTTAAATGAAAACAATCCTGAGCCCGAAGATTTCAAACCGGAAGACATGAATGAGGCCGAGCTCAAGAAGATGGTCAACAAGAAGACCAAACTGAACTGGTTAAACAACAAATACATTCGTACGGTATCCATGCAGGATCTCTGGCCGGAAGCCGCTCGTTTTCTTGAAAAGGACAAGGGACTCTCTGCAATGATCAAGAAAGACCAGAAGCGAATGATCGAGATCTATGATCGAGTGCGCATGTACCTTGACACACTGGAAGATGCGGTTCCATTCTTCCGCGAGCTCCTAAAAGACAGGGTAGAGGTTGAATCAAAAGAGGCAGCGGATCTAATCAAACCGGAAGAAGCAAAAAATGTGATTGCCGCATTTGCTGAATTGGTGCGGGCAGAGAAACCGTCTACGCCGGAACAGTTTGCTGATATCATGAAACAAGCTGGAGTGAAGACGGGTGCCAAAGGCAAGGGGCTTTTCATGCCTATTCGCATTGCCTCCACTGGAAGTATGCATGGCCTGGAACTACCGAACCTCTTTGCAATTCTAGGTCCCGAACAGGTTCTGGCGCGCATCGCTCAGCTTGGCGCAGGCTAATCAAAGTTTGGGCGCCTGCGCTCCTTGAATGCCAGAATCATTTCCTGTAACGCGTTGGTATCGAGAAATGCGGCGTTGTACGTAGCAACGTAGTTCATACCGTCAGAAACTGTGTGATCCATTTGATAGTTTATGTTGTGTTTTACACCGCGCAGAACAATCCCGGAATTGGACGCAATCTCTTCTGCCATAGCGGCAGCACCTTGCATCATTTCTTCTTGAGTCCCGTATACTTTTGAGACCAATCCCATTCGATTGCAATCTTCACCAGAAAAATCAGCCCCTGTAAATGCCATGAGGCGTGTATTCCCATCACCAATGATTCCGGGAAGACGATTCAGGCTCCCCATATCTGCGACAATCGCAACCTTTGTTTCGCGCAACGAAACAGATGCGTCCGCGGTGGCCAGCCTGAGATCACAGGCACACATGAGATCGAGTCCGCCTCCAATGCAATGCTTGTGAACACATGCGATGAAGATCTTATTACTGCGCATTATGCGCCGAAAGCCCTCCTGCATTTGTAGAATAAGTGCGAGCAATTCTTCTCGCTGGTCTCCGCGGGCCGCGGTCAATATCTTATCAAACTGAGCAAAGAATTCCTCTAGATCCAGTCCAATCGAAAAGGACTTACCTCGCCCGGCCACAAGGACCACTTTGATTTTGGGGTGTTTTTCGATTTCACCCACGGCTGCCGGGAGGTCCCGCCAGAAAGGCCAGTTCATTGAATTTCGCTTTTCCGGGCGATTCAGGTATAGAATGGCAAATCCTTTTGCCTCATGGTATTCGATCTCAAAAAACGGAAGCATGATGCTTGGTACGGCGACGCACCGTTAGGTCAATAGAAAGAATTGACTTCATTCGGGGAAAACGCACAGCTTCAAATATGACGGAGCTTGCCCTTCATCTCAAAGCTTTGTCGAGCTTTGAATTCGCATCGGAATTACGCAGGATCAGCGATCTTGCCGGGGAAGGAGATGCCGCCTCCCAGGAGTCCCTGGAAGGTCTCGTAAAGAATTGTTCCGCAGATGCCTGGAAAACGGACGCTCGGTTCTGTGCGGCAGTTTCCAGTGCCCTGATCCAGACAGGCACGCATCGCTCCATGCTTTTCATGATGCGTTACCTGAGCAATCTGCCCGCTTCCGTTCCATTTGGCGCCGTTGAGCTATTCTCAAGTCACCTGCCTTTGTACGGCGCAAGGCTCTTGCCCACGCTCAGACAAATGGCGGAAAGCGAAGAAGAAGCATCGCGCGCGGTGGGCATTCAGACGTTATGCAATATGTACTTTGAAAAAAAGCTTCAGACAGAGGACGAAACGTTTCTGAAAGCAAGGCTTGAGAAGTTTCGCGATGATCGGTACTCAACGGGCCACTTTGCCGAACTTGTTCGGGCTGATATGGCTTCGCGCTCTCCAGAGGACGGAGAGCGTTTTGCAAATGGAATCCTGATCGATAGTTAGTGCGCTCGCATTCAAGGCGAGAAGGTCCAGGGCCCAGATCCTAGCGGTACACTTCGCCAACGATATCATTGAAAACCGGAGTCACAAAGAATGTGAACGGTGGAAGATACCAGATCCCAACTTCTTTTGTTGTATTGACGATTCGGACTTTGGAGTTGCCACGTTCGCGCGCTTCTTTAGTAAAGCGATCCAGCGCTGTGTCAAGATCAGCTTTATAAAGAGGGATGATTCCAAAAACCAGGTGAACACCAATCACGGTTGTTTTCTGCAATGTAGGCGATCCACCTTCAATCGAGGCAACGCCATTGTACTTGTTTGCTTGTTCCGATACAGCAATCTGTGAGCTGCGGCAGTTTGCACTGAGAATGAGAATGAGTGAGGCGATTAGTGTCAGGGAAAATTTCATAGGCGAACCTGAGCTGACAGGAAGGCGGATCAATCCTTTTTGCAATTAGCGCCCCGAAGCGACGAATGCAACTATCTGATCAGGCCGCGTTGCGACAAGATCTGGCGCTGGTTCCGGAGGGTGTGCAACGTATCCCCAGGCACACCAGACCGCATCTGCTCCGTAGTTTCTCGCAGCCTGGATGTCTGCCGCTGTGTCCCCGCACATTACTGCTCTTGCTTCTTTCAGGTTGAGGCGCTCTGCAATGATTCGCATGGGACCGGGTGATGGCTTGCTTTCTGGAAAGCTGTCTCCGCCTATGATCGCCTGGACATACTGCAAGACATCAAGTCGTTTGAGTAGTTCTCGCGAGATTGCTTCTGGCTTGTTTGTATAGATCACGATGCTCAGCTTTTTGGAAAGTTCGCGCAGCATGTCTGCGATTCCTGGGTAGAGAATTGTATGATCGACCACATGCTTGAGGTAGTCTGCTTCGTACTCCTTTCTCAATTGTGCTACGTCTTCTGTGCTTTTGATGATTTCAGGGAACGCCGCTTCCACCAATGGATTCATTCCGCGGTTCACCAGGCCTCGCGCCTCTTCAATGGCCAGTTCAGGGAGTTTGTGTTTGCTGCGAATACGATTCACGGACAACGCCATATCCTGGCGGCTGTCTTCAAGCGTTCCGTCTAAATCAAAAAAGGCTAGTTTCAAATTGGCCGTTAGGCGCCCGATTCAGG
Source organism: Leptospirales bacterium (assembly GCA_016788865.1). Classification (GTDB taxonomy): domain Bacteria; phylum Spirochaetota; class Leptospiria; order Leptospirales; family Leptonemataceae; genus JAEUSB01. The sequence continues at coordinate 12,779 of JAEUSB010000102.1, read as the reverse complement.
TGGTCCGGTTCAGGTCTTCCAGGCTTCCCTTACCGTCGCCGTGTTCGGTTACGCTCCTTTCTCCCGTGGTAGAGCCTTTGTAGGCGGAAAAGGGACGATCGTTATGGGTGCGTACTTCGTGGGGGACGCCAGCGGGTATGAAAAGGATATCACCGCCTTCAATCGTTACAGGGCCGTCGTCAAAATGGAAGGTTGTTACGCCCTCAACGGCACCCCGGATTTCGTCAAAGTCATGTGCATGGCGACTCCGCACAAACCAGGGCGGTATGGTCTGCAGGTCGTAGACACGATACCCGTACTCGCTCATGGCCAGTTTGACCGTTTCTGCGGTAGGAGCCTCGTTGTGAGGCCACTTAATGACTTTGACTCCGGGTGGCATGGCTCTTAGAAATCGTACGGGCGCACGGTGCTGCGCTTATTTTCTTTGGTGCGTTTCACCGCTTCATCAATCAGACGGTGTACTTTGCGATTCAGTTCGTCGAGCGCGTCGGCCGCGACCATGCAACCATGGTTTTTGATAATATTTTTGGCCTTGCTGGCTACAATCAGGCTTTCCGTGGTAGTTTCTTCATTATTTTCCATCGCAATTTGCTCCTTATGGCAATTCTGACCCCCTTTGGCGGGCGTTCAATTCAAAATCCGGCCCCAAATACGGGTTTTGCACAGCGCAGCTTCCCGGAAATTGGCCACATGCGAGTTGGTGTCACAGGTGGCGCAGGCTACATAGGTTCACATACGGTCCTTGCTTTGCTCGAGGCCGGCCATGAGGTTGTTATTGTAGATGATTTCTCAACAGGAGATCGTCAGAATCTGCAGCCGTCCGTGACGCTGGTGGAAGGAGACTTCAAGAAACCAGAAGTCATTCAGAATTTTCTCTCGCACGGGCTCGATGCAGTGTTCCACTTTGCAGCATTAAAGGCAGCCGGGGAATCCATGGAGCAGCCGGAGGCCTATTCGGCAGCTAACGTTCGGGGAACCCTTTTCCTGATCGAGAATCTTTCGCGCGCGAAAGTGAGAAATGTCGTTTTTAGTTCGTCTGCCGCTGTTTACGGAGAGCCTCAGTATTTGCCCGTGGATGAGTCGCATCCTCTTGTCCCCATCAATTATTACGGTTTCACCAAGCTCTGCATTGAGCAAAACCTTGCCTGGTTTTCGCGACTTGGTAGAATTAGATACGCGTCGCTTCGGTACTTCAATGCGGCCGGCTACAATCGCGCAGGAAAGATCAAAGGCCTGGAGCGAAACACTGCGAACCTTTTGCCGCTGGTCATGGAGGCAGCCGCAGGTATGCGGCCAGAGCTTCTTGTCTTTGGAGACGACTATCAGACGCGAGATGGCACTGGCATAAGAGACTACGTGCACGTAGAAGACCTGGCGGACGCGCACGTTCGCGCACTAGAATTTATTTCTGACAATAACAAAGATATTACGGTGAACCTTGGATCGGAGACCGGGATGTCCGTAATGGAAATGATAAAAACCACGGAAAGGATCAGCGGTCGACCTGTTCCGTCTCGCATTGTTGCGCGTCGAGACGGAGATCCGCCAGAGTTGATCGCCAGCTCCGCGCTTGCGCATCAATTGCTTGGATGGAAGGCTCGATACTCGGATGCGGATACTATCATTTCTAGCATGTGGAATCTTTACAGGGACAAAAAATGAGTCTGCGGGCCCTGCCTAAAGCCACGCCATTCTTTGTCTGCTCTTGCGTTGTGTTGCTTACTGCTTTTTGCGGACCAACGGCGCGGATACGGGAAGGCGAAGCTTTCCTTCAGCAGAACAAATTTGATGCTGCTTTGCTTTCATTTCAGCAGGCCTATCTGGATAGTCCGGAAAACCCGGCTGCGCAGGCCGCCCTGGGGCGCATTCTCACCCTCAGACGGATATCATTTCACGCCGGACTGGATCTACTGAAGAGCTCGTACGATAAGAAGCAAACCGCCGCCCTTCGTCGCGAGCTGACCCTGTTGCATATGGATGCCGGGGATTTAGAAAAAGCAAAATCAATCCTGCATCCAGACCATTTGACCCTTGAAGAATATATGACCGATGCGGCGGCACTTGAAAGGGCCGCCGTAACCTGCATGGCCGAGCAAAAGGAGAATGCTTTCTATCTCCTGAAAAATCGCCCTGCTGATCCGGAAAACGCTCGGGAAGTGTTTCTGATTCGCTGTCTTATGACACCGGGATGGCGCCGCTCCAAAGAACAGGATGCAAAAGAAATCTTTGCAACAATCACCCAGGAAAAGGCACGTTGCGACGTGGCCGTTTTGTTCCCGCAGATTGCCAACGTGACCGTGGAGTCCTGCCACCAGAAATTTCCGGGAGATATTGGTATGCATCGTGAGAAGATTTCCGGAATCGAGGTGGCCCAGGGCAAGACACGCAAGCTATTTGAAGATGATTTGTTTATTCCGGGTGAACCGCCGCCACAGCCAAAGGAAGAGATTGGTGGACCATTTGTACCACCCACGGCAATTCAAACGCCCGCGCCCACAACACCTGTGACACCGTGAAGTGCAATCGGCGGGTCAGAATTGCAGGACGCCAGCGTATCTGGTGCCGTAGAAAATAAACATTCCAAGGAGCACACCCTGTGTTGCCTTGTCGATTAGCACGGCGCGTAGGAAAGAATCCGGCAAACCTAGCGATTTGATTTTCTTCTGCGTCATGTAAAGACTGAGGGGAAACCCGATCAGGATCACAACGGCGGCCCCACCCAAAAGCAGGATGGCTATGCTCCGGTCAACCTTGCCCGATGATACAACCATGACGAGTGCCAGAATCAGTATGATCCCGGCAAATTGCCAGAGTCGCTGGGTCATGAACTCCCGACTCCAAACAAGCATTTGGGGTTGGCTAAGCTTTCGCATTTCCTTGTGCAGAGTTGTCTTGATAATTGTTGCGATGCCTACCACAATGATTAAGGGCAGGACCTGGATGAAATCGGCCATCCTGCCAAGAAAGGAAAGTCAGACAACGGGGGCAACTGCGTATCGGAAGCGGATCAAGTTTTTACGGAATTTCTCGAAACAGAGATATGCGCCTCCGTCTTACTGGAATCATTCTCCTGCTCATTGCACTGGCAAACTTGACGGCAGAAGGCGGACTGAACTCAGCCTTTACATTTGCCGATGCAAGTGCCTGGACCAATCAGTTTCTAAAGAAACAGGTGTTCACTGTTGGCAAAATCAATCCGGACGGTGATTTTGCGACTCTCAATCAAGATGGGAGTCAGATAACGCGCGGCTTCTCAGATGCGCTCGGTTCTGTAACGGAGATTCAGTACGTTTATTCACGCTGCAATCTTGACGATCGGGCCCTCAGGGCCTTGCAAAAGCGAAGCCTCAATACTTTGCAAATCCGCTATCCGGCTCTCTTTCAGAAGAATACAATCGAATGGCGCCTTGTTGAGCAATCACACTGCGAGAACGAACGATCGCGGAAGAACTTCTTCCACGGATTCATTGCGCTTGGCGCCAATGCGCGTTCGCGCGCCAGGCTCTTGACTGCAATGGGAAAATCTGTCAGTGAGTCGAGTATTCGACCCTGGCATTCCAGTTCCGAAAAAATAGGATTCATGATGGAAATGTCCGCCGAGCTCAGCGGCGCTTCACCTGCAGCAAACAGGGACCGCTGCATCGAGCGGGTAAAATTGGCCAGCAATCTGGGTCAGGCGGCCTCAACCGCGCAGAGCGAAGGCGAAGGTGACGAATGTACCCAGGCTCTGTCCGGCTGCGGTAACTGTCACCTTCCTCGCGTGAACAATTGCAACTACATCGTCGAATACTGGGATGGCTCCGCTCGGCAATCCATCCGTGGTCAGGTTGAAACAGAAGACAGAAACACTCTCACTCTCAGGGGCGAAGCCTCGCGCACAGTCATAGCCAAACAGGACGTCATCAAGAGTGTCTGGCAAAATGGTGCTGATCCCATTGAAACCTGGTGGAACTTCAAGGCGTTCTCGTCGCGTGGGGACATAGCCCACAAGATGCTGGCGCTCTCGGCTACAAGTGGCGTGAAATGCACGCACTGTCACGAAGGTCACGGCGACTTCAGGCTGACAATGCCTGGGCAGGAATTCTTGAAAACGGGCAAAGTAAGGCAATAATCAGCCGAGTTTAGACTCGCACCTTCAGTTTTGGGTCGCTTGACATGGCCATTGGTTGAGGGAACCTGGACTCGTGAAGAAAAAAGCCATTCTTGTCCTCGAAAATGGGCAGCGCTATCATGGATTTTCCTTTGGCGCTGAAGTTGAGTCAATGGGCGAGGTTTGTTTTAATACCTCGATGACCGGCTATCAGGAAATACTGACAGATCCCTCATACAAGAAGCAAATCGTCACGCTCACCTATCCCATGATTGGAAATTATGGAATTGATCCAGATGTGGCGCAGTCATCAGGGATCAAAGCCAGCGGCCTGATTGTAAAGGAATATGTGCAGATTCCCAGTAACTTCACAAGCAAGCAGACTCTATCGAGCTACCTGAAGGAGAACAACGTTCCTGGTCTTCAGGGCATCGACACGCGCAAGCTCGTCTTGACTCTCCGCAATGAAGGAGCGATGCGCGGCGGCATCTTTGTTGACCAGGCTGATTCACAAGAATTGCTCAATCGCGTAAAATCTATTCCATCAATGGCTGGCCTTGATCTTGCCCGCGAGGTGAGCACAAGCAAAGCTTACAAGTTTGGAACGCACAAGAACGATAAGTTCAGTATTGGCGTGCTCGATTACGGTGTAAAGACGGGGATACTCCGGTTACTTGATCAGCATGGTTTCAATGTGACTGTATACCCGGCCCAGACAAGTTATGCGGAATTGAAAACTGCGGGGCACGTTTGTTATTTCCTTTCCAATGGTCCCGGTGACCCGGAACCACTCGGCTACGCAATTGAAACAGCAAAGGCTATCATTGCGGATGGCAAGCCCATCTTTGGAATTTGCCTTGGACATCAGGTTCTAGGCCTGGCTGGAGGCAGGAAGACGTATAAGCTTAAATTTGGACACCGCGGCGGAAACCAGCCCGTGAAGAATCTTGAAAACGGCCGTGTAGAGATTACCGCGCAAAACCACGGTTTTGCGGTGGAGGAAGACAAGGCAAGTCAGGGTCTTGCACTTTCGCGAGTCAACTTGAACGACCAAACCGTGGAAGGCTTTGCAGACGCCGCGCGTAACATTCTGAGTGTTCAGTACCATCCGGAAGCGTGTCCGGGTCCGCATGACGCTGAGTATCTCTTTCGCGAATTCCATGAAATGGTTAAGGCCGCCTCATGAGACATTTGCGCTCAAACATTCCACTGCTGCTCCTTCTTGCCGCGCTTGCCTGTCGATCCGGCGAAAAGAAAGCGGAAGAAACCCCGGCGCCAGCGGCCGATCCAAAGACCGCCCCCAGGCCCACAGCACTGTCAACTCGCGGAGAAGTCCTCAATCGCGTACGGATCATCGTGGGTGAGGAACCGATTACTGAAATGGATATTCAGCAGATGAAGAAGAATCTTCTTCGGATGGGTCGCCCCATTCGCAATCTGGATGAAGACGCAATCAATGAACTCATACGCCGAGCAATTGTGGAAAATGAAGCTCGTGCGGAATCCATCATAATTTCGGAAGCACGGATTGAAACAGAAGTGAATCGCGCCAGGGACAACTCGGGAATTCGCGATGAAGCGCGTTTCAAGGCAATGGTTGAACAGGACTCGGGTATGCCCTACAGTCTGTGGGTGGACGGTCTGAAATATGACTTAATCAAGCAGCAACTAATCCAGATCAAAATTAGCGTCCCACAACCCTCTCCGGAAGAATTAAAGCGCTACTATGCCCAGAACGCCGGTCGCGCCGGGATGGAAGTGCGTTACCGCGAGATAGTACTCCAGCCACAGAACGGGACTCTCGAAGAGGAAGCCCGCATCTCACAGTTGGCACGTCAGATAGCGGAGCGCAGTCGCGGGAGCGTCCAGGCCTTTGGCGAACTTGCGCGCACAACGCCGGATAACGTTTCCCCGGCAAAGATTTATGGCGGGCAGCTCGACTACGCATCCCTTTCGGAGGTTGCAGCAAGCGACCGCATTACCGCCGGTGTCCTTTCAAATCTGGGAGTGGGTCAGGTTTCGGCTCCTTATCGGGATACGCGGGGTCGCTATGTGCTCTTGATGCTTGAAGATAGAAGGCCGGTAGCGTTCGATAAAATAGAAGATCGAATAAGACAGCGGATGTTTTTTGAGAAGGCAGAGCAAGCTTTCGAAGATTGGGTGGTCAAGCAGAGAAAGGAAACAGCGATCACTCGACTGGACTAATATGCCGGGAAAAATTCAAGCAGTAGCCATTCACTGCAAAAAGACGCCGCCTACAGATCTACTGCGCGAAACTCTTTCGAACATCGCCCGAGTTTTCCCCGGGCTACCCGTTTTCTCCAACGTAAAGATGGACGGTGTAAAACAACTTGATACCGCAACTGCATTTCAGACGGCCAGGACCGCCTACGCGCAGGCCGCTGCGCTGCAACCACTGGGCGAAGATGACGGCATCGCGCTCTTCGAGGGCTTGGCGCCCTTCCTTGACGAAAAGATAACGGCGGATTTAACTGCGGTGCATCTGCAATACATTGCGCACTGTACGTATTGCGAAAACTTACCGGCAGGATTCGCACCCGACTTATTATCCGCAGATTTCCTCGCAGACGTGCCCGAGCCGGGCCCCACGGGCCTCCGCGATTTCATTTTTAAGAACATTGAAAAATACGATGCTGAGATCCTTTTTCGGCCGCCTGATTTGCGCCAATTCCGGCTGGATTTCAGCGGAATGTCTCCGCGTTCACTCGAACTAATACGCTCGGTTAAGCAATTGAAGGCGGACTTGCGTTATGAGGGCTTGCAATCGCTTTTGCTTGCAAATCCCGGAGTTATGCGGCCTTTTCCGTCGTACGTTGAGATTGGACTCACGTCGTATAGCCCGGTGAAGCCAATCCTGTTTCCCGAACTCTCCTCGCCCGGTCATCTGGCATTTGATTTGATTGAGAAGATTGATCGCGAGATTCGCGCGCAGTCGTGGGACGGTGACACCACTGTTTGTCTCGGTGGTTGGGGAGAGCCATTGCTTCACCCGGAGATCGACCGCACGCTGGAGTTGCTGCTTTCTAATCCCGGAATCCAGACGGTCTATCTGGAAACATACGGGGCAGACCTTGGGCAAGAAAGACTGGATCGTTGGAAGAATTTCAAAGGTATTGAGCGGTTGGCTTTGATAGTCCGTTTGTCCACACTGAAGCGCGATCGATACAGTTATCTTTATGGCGCTGACTTGTTTGAAAAGGTGATAAAGAACGTAGAGAACCTTGAGAAGATGGAGCGACCATTTTCTGTTTATGTTGAGATGCTGAAGATCAAGGAAGTGGAAGAAGAGCTGACGCCGTTCTATGACCGTTTCGAGAAATCGAGCATTGGTATCATACTGAACAAATACAACAGCTATGCAGGCGAGCTGCCGGAAAGGCGAGTTTCGGATCTTACGCCCCTTCATCGCGACTTCTGCTGGCACCTGGCGAGGGACGTTTTTATCACGCCGGAAGGCAAAGTCCCACTGTGCAAGCAAAACCCCTCCGGAACAAAGGGTCCCGTTCAGGATCTTGCACAGAGCTCCCTTGTGGACATCTGGAAGGGCAATGCCATTCATCACGCCGCTTCTGTCCGCGGTGACCATGCGGCTATACCAATGCCCTGTCTGTCATGTGACGAGTGGTATACCTTTAACGGATGACGAAAGCGATCCTCATTCAGGCGCGCAGCGCATCGAGTCGATTGCCCGGAAAGATTTATGCTGGTATTCCGGAGGAAAACTCAACACCGCTTCTGATGCATGTTGTTAAACGGATGCGCGCAGCTGAGTGCGGTGAGGTGGTTGTTCTTATTCCATCGGATGACGCGAGGCTCAAAGCGTTCCTGGAAGCGAATAACGTTCGATTTGTTTCTGGTTCTCATCAGGATGTTCGTGATCGCTACAGAAAGGCGGCCATTGAGCTAGGATTGGATTTGATCGTGCGGGCAACCGCTGACAACCCGTGCCTTGATCCAGAATTTGCTCGCTTGACCGTGGAACGACTCGAAAGGGACCGATTGGATCTGTTTTCCTTCAGCGGGATGCCACTTGGGACAGGCGTGGAAGCGTTTACGCGCGACGCGCTTTTTCGTGACGGTCTCGACGGGCCGGAATATCGCGAGCACGTAAGCCTCCACATCAAGCATGAGCCGGACCGCTTTCGCGTTTTACACTCTCCATGGTCGGAGCGCGTACCGGATAAGGCACCACGCCTGACGGTAGATTCAAGCGAAGATCTCGAAGTAGTGCGCGGAGTATTTCGCGAGCTTGGCGACGATTTTTGTCTGGCTGACATCATTGATTTGCTTTCGCGCAAACCTGAAATGTTCACGGGGAATTCGCACGTTCAGCAGGTAACGTTCAAGCCACCGGGCGCCAACTCTTCCTCAGGTAGCAAACCATGATTCGATTGATAGCCGGGGTTGGAGCAGAGTTTGGCACCGGGCATCTGAAGCGGATGGAAAAGCTCGCCGAATATCTGACGAGGCGCAATCATTCCACCGTTATTGTTGCAATGGATTCATCCACACCATTGTCCAGATTGGAAGCCGATGATGCGAGTAAATGTCGCCTGACGGTGTTTGACGCGCGCGACGTGGATCCGCAGATTGCAACTGGTCGGGTGATTGCACTTGATAACAGGCACCCGAATCGCCGCACAATGGATAGTCGCGTTGTGTTTCATGATACGATTCCGCACCCTGATGTTTCCATGACTGTGGCCATGCAAAACTGCCTTGTAGATCCCGAATTTTGTGATCAAGCGTCAAATGGGCGCCGCGCTCTGATTTATGCCGGGAGCTGGCATGGCGATCCTCCTGGACTCGATATCCTCGCCTCGCTGGGCTACGAGCTAGTCCAGGTGGGCGGTCAAAAAAACCCGCGGGTTACATGGCACGAACGATTGTCACCCGTCGACTTTCGCCAGGAAATGTGTCGCTCATCACTCGTGTTTACATACTTTGGCATGACGGCACTGCAAGCGATGTATCTCAAGAAGCAGGTAATACTCTTTTCAATTGGCGACGTGCATGATCGCCTGTCGCTGAATCTCGCGCAGATCGGGGTTCCGTTCATCAGGAGCGCGCCTGTAGCCGCAGATTTCACTTCCACGGCCATGCCTGCAATGATACCCGGGGGCCGAGGATTTGATTTTCTCCTGAGCCTGATCGAGGAACAAATATGAATTTCTTAAGCCTTCGCAACATCTGGTTGTTCGTGATGATCGCGGCGGTTGGTTTTGCCTTGTTTCATCGCACAGAGTTGCCCACGGCCCGCGTAGAGGAAATGCAGGAGCGTCAGGTGAAGTTCATGATGCGACTCCTGGCTTCACAAGCTTTGCTCAGTCGCAGCGCTCCTGACTCACTCAAGCAGTCACTGGAAAAACAACTGCGTGAGCAGGTAGCGTCAGTTGAAAAACAGAACCCCGGACGGAGCACCTTTCACATCGAGAAATTCATTCTGTTTACGGCCCTGGGGGACACAATGGAGCGCCCTGCGATGGGGCGGGATGAGCTTCTGAAAGAAGTTGATCGGTTATACTTCAAATCTGAAGCGTTAGGCGACGATTCAGGTCTTTTCAAGTTGGGAACAGGGGATCTGGCTCGCCTGTATCAAGCAGAGAAGAAGAATCCGGAAAAAGTTGCAGAACTCCGCAAGGAGTTGGAAACATCCGCGAGGATTCTTGAAGCCGTGATGGTCCTTTTTTCAATGGGCGCCTTTGGGATTTTTGCGCTCGGGCTTGTCATGACGTACGTATTTTTCAGAAAGATTCCACAGACCAGGTTCTTCTCCACTCTCCAGGTGCTTGAAGAAGAGCCGCACCGCCTCATGCTGGAATCCGCAGTTCTCTATATGTTTCTGGTGTTTCCGGTTGGGCTGGCGTTTGGCAAGTTCGCCGTTGGCTGGTTTCCGGATTCAATCACCTACGCGTTGGTTCATCTATCGCTGGCCTTCTTAATTTCAGCCGGATACTTCATGAGAAATGCAGGAATCGACTTTGCTCGTCAGCTCATCCTGCCTCCTGGAGAGGATTGGGTTAAGGAAATTGCGCTCGGATTTCTGGGGTTTGCCGCAATCTTTCCTCCCGCCGTTTTTGCGCTCATCCTGATGCTGATGGCTACTTCCGGGGATGCAGTGCGTGTCGCGCATCCCGTGGCGTTCGTCATACAGGAAAGCCCCATAAAAGTATTTATTCTCGCTGCTTTGCTTGTGCCCGTGTTTGAAGAAGTTGTATTTCGTGTTTTTCTCTACGGATACTTCAGAAAAACGCAGCGAATTCGTTTCGCTGCTTTTTTTTCTGCGAGCGTATTCGCGGTACTGCATCCGCAGGGTGTCTATGCCCTGCCGTACCTGGCGATTCTTGGAATGGGTTTAGCCCTTCTCCGGGAATACAGGAATAGTCCGATTGCCTCGATTACGGCCCATGCCTGCGTAAACGGTTTTGCAGTCGTAGTTGGCTGGGCGGCAACGCGATTTCTTTGATTGGTCGCGTAACGTCTCAGCGAACTACTTTTCGAATTCGATCTTACGAACTGTATCTGGATGTGAGACAACGCGCAGCCCGGTGTCCGGACCACCGATCCCGGTATGCCACGTGCCATCCGGCTTTTTCAGGTCCACCCAATAGCTAAAGAGTGTTACGTTGCCGTTTCGGTTTTCTGCGCGGAATTGTCTAAAGAACGGGAAGAAGTCGCCTGATCTCCGGAGTTCTGTTCCATCCCGCAAGCGAATTTTATACTCTTCGGGATTGAACTCGTAAACCATCCCGGAACGGTTTTCCTTGATGAACTTTCCCTTCCATTTGGTAATTTCAATATGGGCTATTTCCATCATCCCAATTCGTTTTTCATACTGTATGCCCTCGGATTCATGAGTAAGCACCAGGGTCTCTGTACCCTTGAATCGAACCAGTCCACGCAGACTGCGGCCATCACCTAACGTCATGCGACTTTCTATCGCAAAATCGCGTTCCTTTTCCTTCTCAGAAGCGGGGTTACTTTCCGGTTTGTCTGGAGATTTCTCTGTCAGGCGATCAACCAGTTTCTTTTTGGCCGAATCGTCACCTGTGTCGCGTTTGAAAGTTTGATCCTGCCTGGAATCGGTCCCGGTTTTTTTCTCTGCCGCACTGACCTGTTTGGGAGCAGGCTTTTGCGGCCTTGCAATAATTGTAGGCGAAATTGCTAGAAGGCCAGCGAGGATGCAGGCCTTAAACAAGGCCGCGAAGCGATTGAGCAATTCGTTCCACATTGTTTGCTGACAGTGCCGGATAGACCGGTATTGCAACGGATTTTTGAAACAGGCGCTCGGCATTTGGATATTCCAGGCGCGGCAGGCCCATTACGTGATGCAATGGTTGATCCACAGAACGCGTAATTCCAATTTGCAGAGCTGCAAAATATCTGACCACTTCGTCGTGTTGCTTGTTTACTATCACAGGGAAGCGCAGGTATGCGTCCATGTTAGGAGTTTTGAAATACGTCTCGTGATTGGTCCGAGTGAGGGACTCCAGATATTTCATTCCAATCTTACGGCGCCGCGCAAGCGATACTGAAAGATTTGTTAGCTGATCCAATCCCATGGCGGCCTGAAAGTCTTCCATTCTGTAATCGTAAGCGACTGCGCCTTCGCTTCGCTTTCCGCCGTAACGTAAGGCTTCAACTTTTGCATGCAGTTTTGAATCCTGCGAAAGCATCATTGCACCGTTGCCGGTTGTAATTAAGTCATACTGCGACAGGCCGCAGATGTTGATAATGCCAAACATTTCAGGGCCCAGGTCTGATCCAACCACGCCGGTAACATCAGCTATTACGAGTACGCCTTCCCCGGGATTTTCAATCTTCGCCGGCGCACCAAATGTATGGTCCAGTATGTAGACTTTCTTAGCAGCGGAACTCGCAGCAAATATAGCCTGCACGGATTCAGAAGAAGGATGAAATGAATTTCTATCCACGTCGACGAGCTTGATTTCAGCTCCCACGTAGCGTGCCGCATCGTAAATTCCCACGGGCGCAATAGCGCTCGCACAGACCAGATCGCCCGGGCCAAGGCCCAGTGCCAGGAAAGCCAGGTGGTAAGCGGAGGTTGGTGAGTTTACACCGAGTGCGTGTTTGAAGTTAAACGTGTGCGCAAAGGATTTCTCAAAGCGGCCGGTAACGTTTCCGCTGAGAAGCCGATCATGGATGAGGCAATCGAGTACTGACTCCAACTCATCCTTGCTCAGAGTAGGACGTTGAGCCTCAATCGGCTGGATCTTCTTTTCTGTTCTATAGACGCTTGCCAATGCCACCGCACAAATCCTTAGGTTATTGTGTCCTTTGTAAGATATTATGTCACATTGCGTCCAGTACTTTTCACCGCTCCGACAAAAAAGTACCCGAGGTCTGGCAGAGATACACCTCGGAATCGGGAGCGGGTGCTAGATCCACAGTGCTCTTTACAGGAAGGAAAACAACATCTCCGGCGGCCAGCGTTTCCTTTTGAGTGGCTTTGCCCGACTCTGAAATCACAAGGTTTCCGGATAGCACTATGACGATGGCGGGAAGGCCCGTATGCGAGCACTGGCTTCCAATTCTTCGAAGGGCAAAATCACCGACCGGCACGTCAAACTGTCCGTTTGTTTCGCGGACGACCGTGTGTTTACCCATCCGGTAGGTCAGCATGGAGAGGAGGGTATCGACGTCACAG
>JAEUSB010000095.1 GCA_016788865.1 Leptospirales bacterium | reverse complement strand
ATAAGAGAGTGGAAACTGGAAGGACTACTTGAGCTTAATCGCTTTCTTTGCTATGTTGGCGATGTCTGTTGCTCGCAACTTGTAATGGTCTAGCAGAGCACTTGCCTCCCCGCTCTGACCAAACTCGTCATGCATCCCATGCCGTAACACGACACATGGTGTGTTTCCGGAAACTGTTTCTGCGACAGCGGAACCCAATCCACCTATGATATTGTGTTCTTCAACAGTTACAATCGCTCCGGTTTTTTTCGCATATTGCAGAACCAGCTTCTCATCGAGCGGCTTCAGGCTAGACATATTGATTACAGCGGCTGAGATCCCGGCTTTCGCAAGAATGTCTGCGGCCTTGTCCGCCTCATGTACGAGTACCCCACAGGCTATGATCGTAACATTCTTCCCGTCCCGGCGAAGTTCTCCTTTGCCGGGTTTAAATGTGTACGAAGCAGGACGGCTCAATACTGGCGTTGCAGCGCGGGCAACTCGAACATAGCAGGGACCTTTTGCCGCTGCCAGTGCGTGAACCATTTGCCTGGCCTCTTCAAAGTCCGATGGCACAAAAACGTTCATGTTTGGAATTGCGCGCATGATCGCAAAATCTTCAATGCATTGATGGCTTGCGCCGTCTTCGCCAACGGTAATCCCGCCATGTGAGGCAAAGAGTTTGACGTTAAGTCCCGGATAGACTACAGAATTGCGAACAATTTCCCATGCTCTGCCGGATAGGAACATGGCAAAGCTAGAAGCGAAAGGAACCAGCCCAGAAAGTGCAAACCCGGCCGCAATCCCAACAAGGTTTTGTTCGGCCACACCCACGTTGAAGAAACGATCAGGGAATTCTTTTGCGAACTTATGCGTGCGCGTAGATTCAGATAGATCGGCGTCGAGAACTACAACGTCACTGCGCTTGCGGCCAAGCTCAAGCAAAGCTTCTCCGTAGCCATCCCGTGTTGCCTTGCTTACAACAGGAACGGCCGGAGCAGCCGCTTGCGGCTTTGCCTGTTTGACTGATTTCTTCCGCGCAGGCGCGGCTTTCTTTTTGGCTCGTGGGGCAGCCACTTTACTTCAGCGCGTCGGCCTTGTCCGTTTTCTCCCAGGTGAAAGTTTCGCCCTGGCGGCCAAAATGCCCATAGGCAGCAGTTTGCTGGTATACGCGTCCTTTTTCACGAAGCTTGAGCGTGCGTTCAATTCCCGCAGGAGTAAAATCAAAGTTAGCCTTTACGCGCTCAATGATCTTCTCATCTGGAATCTTGCCTGTACCAAAGGAATCAACGAGGATCGACGTCGGTTGAGGATATCCAATCGCGTAAGAAACTTGAACTTCGCATTTTGTGCAAAGTCCTGCGGCCACAATGTTCTTTGCCACATAACGTGCCATATACGCAGCACTGCGATCTACTTTGGTGGGATCTTTTCCAGAGAAAGCTCCACCGCCGTGACGGCCATATCCGCCATATGTATCTACGATAATCTTGCGACCGGTCAAACCGCAATCTCCGTGCGGACCACCAACAACGAATTTACCAGTTGGGTTGATCAAATAACGCGTGTTCTGTAGATACTGGGCAGGAATGACCTGTTTAACAACTTGCTCAATGAGCATTTCTTCCAGAGTCTTGTGCGCCAGATTTTCGCGATGCTGCGTTGAGATAACGACAGTGTCGATGCGATGCGGCTTGCCGTCGCGATACTCAACTGTAACCTGCGATTTTGAATCTGGCAGAATGTCTTTCATTGTGCCATTGTGGCGGAGATCCGCCAGCTTCTTCATCAGTTGGTGTGAAAGTTCAATTGGCAAGGGCATCAGGTTTGATGTTTCATTGATGGCAAAGCCAAACATCAGCCCCTGATCTCCGGCACCTTGCTCCTTGTGGAGACCTTCCCCTACGGTTACACCCATTGAAATATCAGGGGATTGCGAATGCAGGCGCACCATAACTTGTGCTGTATCCGCTTCAAAACCAATGTTCTTGTCCGTGTAGCCAATTTCCCGGATTACTTTGCGAGTGAGTGCTTCGACATCGACTTTTGCAGTTGATGTGATCTCCCCTGCCACGCAGACAAAGTCCGTGGTTGTGAGGGATTCGCATGCAACGCGGCTGGCTGGATCCTGTGCCAGGTGCGCGTCGAGCACTGCATCAGAAATCTGATCGCAGATCTTGTCCGGGTGTCCCTCAGACACAGATTCCGAGGTGAAAAGGAATTCTTTCAGAAAAATTGCCATAGAAGGGAGCAATTTTTGAGAAAGCCCCGTGCGGTCAAACCAAAAGGCTGGTCAAAACCTCAGGCTGGCCGCCACAACGACGCCGCGATCGGCCTCCGGAATTCCCACACTGAAGCTCATTTTCTCCGTAGCCAGAAGCGCATCAAATGCGTTCCAGAGGTAGAGCCCCGCAAAAACGTAGCCCGTGGTGTTTTTGCGCTGCAATGCCCGACGATTGTTTCGGCAGGTCTGGCCTGTCCCATTCGTGATGTTGACGAGGCTGATGAAAGTGCAATTGTGAGTGTACTGCTTTTCGTTCCCGGAAGGTTGGTGAAAATAGGCAATTCCAATAGCCTGCGCGGCTGCAGTGTCGCGAGCCCTGAGCGTCGGTATGAGCCCTGCCTGTAAAAACGAATATATATCCCCTTCCCGATACTTGCGAATGGCATCCTTTCTGGATCGAATAAAGGATTCACGGGCATCCATATATGCCAGACCGCTGATGAGAGTGCCTGTTAAGAACCAGAAAGAAGAGCTATCCTTCTTTGAGTATTGTCCCCAACCAGGGATTACCAGCGAGCGGGCAAACGCTCCCCAGTAAGGCGAACGTTTTTTGGGAACCGGGGTCGGATCGGCGGGTAAAGGTCGCGAAAGATTGGGCAAGACATCCGGTGCCATTGTCAGCACAATTTCCAGATCTCCGCTGGAACGAAGAGGAAATCGAATTTCCTCAAACCCGGCCATGGCAAGCCGAACGTTAACCGACCTGTCGGTGACTGGAATACTTAGCGGCGTCTTACCCTGATCAATCCCATCGACGAAAACAGTTGCGCCGGCAGGCTGAGTCACAATGCGAATTTGTTGCTTCTCTGCGCTTGCAGGTATACTCGCAAATGCTATGCCAAGTGTCAGTCCAATGTGCAGCCAGCTTTTCATTTAGAAGCTCACCCTGGCACCAAAGATTGCGCCCCGGTCATTTCCAGATATGATGGGCATCCCGCCAAATGTCACGGAACTGCGCTTTGAATCTGCAAGCAAAGCATCGAACACGTTCCACAAGTATAAACCAACAAACAGGCCGGCGCTGCTCCTCGCGATTTTGTGATTCTGTTTAGCTGCCGTACAAGTGCTTGCAGTACAATTTTTCAGGTCTGAAACCGACCCAGAACCGGGAACCACCGCAAGGTAATTTAGCGTTGCATACGTAAGTATTTGTTGATTGGCTCCGTAGATCGACATGAGATAGACTTGCGATTCCCGAGCAGTTGCCACATACCTGTGCCTGAAATACCGGGCCTGGTTATCTGCATATACTGCAGTCCCGGCCAACATAATTGACCCGAATCCAAACCAGAATCCAGATGAGTCTCCTTTTGAGTACTGGCCCCACCCTGGTAATACGAGCGATCTTGCGAATGCGCCCCAGTAAAGCTTGTCCGCGGGGGCAGAAGAATCGCGAATTTGCTCCGCAAAGCGATTTGCAATCCGAACGTTTCTGTCCTTCCTCTGAAGTGTGAACATGATTTCACTTTTCGCGGCAGCGCGAATGGGAAAGTTTACTTCCTCGTACTCCGGCATCGCAATTCTCACCGCCTGCATCTTCCCATTTGTGTTCAGGTCAACCGGAGTCACCCCCACCCTGACACCATCAACGAAGACTTCCGCTCCCGCCGGATCCGACAAAAGGCGAATAACGCCAGCATCAGCCTTATCTTTTTGAGGCGGAGCCTCCCTCGCAACGGGTGCAGCTCGCAAAAGTTCCGGGAAGAGCTCCACCATAACTGAAGCGATTGCTGTTCTGCGGCGAGCTTCCGGTAAATTAATGTACAGAACCAGAACATTATTCTCCGTTATGCGACCATCCTGAACAGTGTATAGATAACATAGGAAATTCTCGCTGTCTTTCTTCTTCTGGAGAATGGGAACAAGAATGCGTGATACCCGGCTTCGAGCAGCGAGATCAACCAAACAGGCATCCGCACAGGTCCTGGATACAGGGGCATCAAGCTTTAACCTTGACTCAGGCAAAATCTCCAGGCCTTTCGCGGTGAGGACATCAAACACGTCCTTTTCGAGCGCGTTGGCAAGACCCTGCAGCCTATTATCCGCGCCGTCCATCTGTATGGGACGCAGCAACACAGGTTGCGCGAACAACGAGGCAAAGCTGAAAAAGAGGAAACACGCGAGAACACAGCGCACAACGACCGGAATGACATCAGATTGAAAGAATGTCAAATCAAGAACGACCTAACCGCGCTTGACAAAATAGTCCCGCGTACCCTCAATCAGCTATGAACGTTAGTATGGCAATCCGAATTGGTCTGGTAATGCTTTTCCAAATCAATTCGTCCTGCTATCTCGCGCACGTTGCACACGGACAGGCAAGTCTTCTCTGGAATCGCGAACCCATTGAAGAAATTCTCAAGCGACCCGAAACCGACCCTAAGACTCTGGAAAAATTAACACATGTTAAGGCAGTGAGTGAATGGGGAAAGACCAGGCTAGGCCTGAAGGGGGAGGCGTTCCAAACTCTTTCACGCATTGACCGCAAAGCAGTTGCCTGGAACGTAACTGCATCGCGTGAACTCGCTTTCATTCCAAAGACCTGGTGGTTTCCAATCGTCGGCACTGTTCCATACCTGGGATTTTTTTCAGAAGCGAGGGCGAATGCGACTGCAGAGGAACTAAAACGCGAAGGCTGGGACGTGGCCACACAAGAAGTTGCGGGCTATTCGACGCTTGGCTGGTTCAAGGACCCACTCGTCTCGTCGCAACTTGAGTTTTCTAACTGGTACCTGACGCGCCTCGTAATCCACGAATCCACTCACAATACTTTGTGGCTACCGGGCTCAGTTGATTTCAATGAATCGTTTGCTTCCTTTGTTGAAATAGCCGGCGCGCTACAATATGCCCGCGAAACGGAGGGGGAGGCATCGGAAACGTATAAACGAAAAATCGCCGCATTGGCCAGCACGCAAGAAATTCACCGCCACTTTCGGAACTGTGCCCGGCAACTCGACGCAATTTATAAGTCCAGCATGAGCGATTCTGAAAAACGAGACAACAAACAAAGAATCATTGAAGCGTTCAGACTTGAGCTCGAAAGAATCCGCGGAAATGTGGGGCAACAGAACCAGCCAAAGGAATCATTCAACAACGCAGACTTCCTGAGTTTTCTTCGTTACGAATCGGGGCAGGAATACTTCCAGAATCAGTTCGAACAGTGTGCAAAGGATTGGTCCTGCTTCTTTGCAAAAATGCAATCGCTGAAAGAACCACCGGCCAACTGGAAAAAGCAGATCAAAGACTGATGCGTCGTTTCTCTCTGAGCGAATACCTCCGTGCGGCGGCTCTTGCGGGCGCCGTAGCGCCCGGATATCTTATCCGACCCTATTTGGGCAGGAAACATATCGAACGTTTTCAGTATTCCAGAATAAAAAGACTACTTCATCACGCCTATGAACGGAGTCCCTTCTACCGTGAAAAATACGCGAATGCTGGCATTCACCCGAATGACTTTCGTTCCCTGCGCGACCTTGCCTTCTTCCCGTGTGTCACAAAGGGCGAACTTGTGGACGCCATCGAGGCAGGCGCATTGCCCGGGGCCAATCGCTTCATAGAATCGGTCAGTTCGGGTTCCAGTGGCAAAGTAATTCGTGTATCGCACGACGTCAAAGACACGCATGCGTATGCCGTTGGTAGGTACAGAATTCTAAACATGCTTGGAAACTACCGACCAATGGACCGCACACTGTATGTTTATACTTCAGAGTTCCCTGCCCGATCCTTTTTTGGTTTCTACCGTTCCTGGTTTGTTTCCACGTTAAACGACATAAACGACACAATTGATCGCATGCTAAAATTACGACCGCACGTGCTTTGCATCTATCCATCCCATTTACTCGAATTGATCCGGCACATCTCATCCGCACAGGCGCAAAGTCTCAGGTTAAAACTAATCAGCTTGAATTCAGAGATGTCATCCCGATCCCAACGCAAGATGCTCTCTGAATACTTTGGTTGTCCTGTGCTTGATGAATACTCCTCCGAAGAGCTGGGCTGGGTAGCAACTGAATGTCAGCATGGCACATATCACGTCTGGGAAGATATGGCGTATCTAGAGACGTTGGACCGCGCGTCAGGTGCGCGTCGCATCTCAGGAGAAATCACGGGGACCAATCTTCATAACTTTGCCACACCGTTTATACGCTACCGCCAGGGCGATATGGGTTCACTTTCAGAAGGTTTGTGCATGTGTGGTCGAAAAACATTGCAGCTCGATGGACTGCTCGGCCGGCAAAATGATTCTTTCCTTCTTGATGGTCAGACTTTGACACCCGCCTACCTGCTCGATACGGTTTATGAAATGCTGCTCGTCGACCGCCTCCCGATTGCGGATTTCTGCCTGATCCAGGAAAGCCCATCGGCCGTCCGTATGCAGATTATTCCCGCAAAGAATGCTGGACCTGACTTAGAGCTTGCCGTGAGCCGAGGGCTTGCGCGATTTTTGCCATCCAATACCAGGATTGAAATAGAAGTCACGGATAAACTTCTCAAGACCCGGACGGGCAAGAGAAATCCGATCATATCCGCAATCGGCAAACGATGAAGCACCTCAGGTACAATCAAGTCTGGGAAGACTACGATGTGGATCGCATCGCACTCGCAGTCGAACCAGGTTCCACAATTCTCATGATTGCGTCCGGCGGCTGCAATGCGCTCAATACTCTGCTGGAAGATGCCGGGACCATCTACGCAGTGGATCAGAATCAAGCGCAGGTCAGACTACTGGAAGAAAAGATCCGGGCTATTCGACGTGGTCATTCTGCGCTCTGGAATGATTTTGGAATTCCGGCCCAGCGACGCGATGGCTCCGTGTATTCATACGGATCATATTCGCGGTTTAGATGGGTAAGACAGTTCTTCAGGGCAACATGTGGAAAACATCTGGAGCGCTTCCTCCAGTCCCCGGATTTGCAGGCACAGGAAAAGATCTACGTGGAAGAAATCGAACCGCGGCTCTGGCGTCTACCCGTGCGCCTCTTCCCAACAGGCCTGGCCAGTTTTTGCGGGATGCATTGGCGACAGGTAGTCTATTCTGCACGGTCCGGACAATTCTTCCTTGAGCAGGCTTGCCGGCAACGTCTGCGCAGGATACTAACTACCTTTCCTATCCGGACCAACTACTTCTGGCACCAGATGCTAACCGGTCAATATGCAGACGAACAGAACGTCCCCCCGTACTTAGACCGGAATAACTTTTCGCGTCTGCAAGACCGATGCGATCGCATTCACTCCGTCCACTCCGACCTCCTTGGCTTCCTGAAGAATACCGAAAGCAATCTGTTTTCCAGCGCGAATTTGTTGGATCTTCTGGAGTTTGTTTCCCCCAGCCTGCGTATTTCCGTGCTTCGCGAGTTACATCGAACGTGTAAACCGAAAGCCACGGTGCTATTTAGAACATTTGCTCCTCAAATTTCTCTGGACCAGGCATCAAATTACTTTGCAGAGGATGTGAGCCTGAGCCACAGGCTATCAGAGGTGGAAAGAACAGCCAGTTATGGCGGCGTCCACATTTGTACTGTAGTAAAGTAACTGGATGGACTTGAAATTACGCGCACAACCGTTAAGGCAGATCGTGGAACATCTTCCGATTCTCTGCAGTCTCTTTATGGCTGTTCTTCTTGTACTCTGGGCACGACTGGCGGATGATCGGACTGCAAACCTTGCGCTGCTCACGGCGTATGCGCCCCTATTCTGGGTCTGCCTTTACGTTAGAAGACGTACAATAGCCGGCGCAGTCCTGGCCACGCCCGCGCTCCTGTTTCTGGCATTCAAGACGAATCTGGCACTGCCATTCTGGCCCTGCACTGCGATCCCCATTCAGCAATTGTCCGAGTTAGTTTCATTTTCCTGGACTGCGCTCCTGGCCTTACATATCGCGTACAAATTGGGTTCATGGGGAGTTGCGCGGTATCTGATTACAGCTGGAATCTACGGACTGAGTCTTGAAAGTAGTGGAATTCAAATGGGGTTCTTCACTGAACCGGGCTATTCATTCTATTTCCCATTTCTGGATACACCGCTGGTCGCAGTCACCGGATGGATAACGGTATTCTATCCTGTGATGTTCCTGATCAGGGAGCTCCAAACCCGCTGGCCCACGCTTTTGTCTTACCCCACGTTAAGCGGAATACTTTGCGGCCTGGCTGCTCTCTCAATCGATCTACATCTGGATCCAATAGCAACAAACCTGAAGCTTTGGATCTGGAATCCCAGACTGACACCGTTCTTCCAGGGTGTTCCCCTGTTAAATTTTACCAGCTGGTTTTTCGCGGTAGCAACATTTAGCTCCGCTTGCTTCTGGCTCGATCGACTGATTCAAAGCCGCGCAAAAAGGGAAGGCATCTTGCTCGTAGCGATCCCGGGAATCCAGGCGCTTGCCGGCCTCTTCAATTTCGCTATGGTTGCACTGATAGAGGGCTCACAATCACCCGGCCTCATCCTCCTCCGAGAGCATATTGGGCGCGTCCTTTAGGGAACAGAAATCTCAGGGTGCCTTTCCTGGCCTGTCGTACCAAAACGTGCAAAGGACTCTGAACCGGACGGCAAACGGGAAAAGCAAGAAAAGCAGTGTGTAGCCAATCAACTTGTAAACAGGAAACAGATCCAACTTTCGGCTCGAAGTAACGGGCGGAAAACCATCGAGCATAACGAATGGGCGGGATTCCTTTCTGGCCCAGGTCTTTAACGTTTTGCCAAACCAGATTTCTTCGCTCGCGTAGACTTTCTCGCTGAAGCCTCCGATTGAGACAAATGCATCGCGGCGCACAAAAATAAAACAACCGGCCAGTAGTTTGAAGCGCAAGGAAATCCATTTCCAGAATCGTGCGGTCAACGCGGCAAATCCACTGGCCTCCTTTTCAAAACGAATCAGGCTGCCGCCACCGCAGGCTCCGTCTTTCAGTTTCTCGAGAGCAAGCCTGAGCAACTCCGGGCTAATCAACGTATCCGCATCTACAAAGATCAGAAATTCTCCCCTGGACGCGGCAGCACCGGCATTGCGAACGCGTGAGATCTGTCTGACGGTTTCCGTAACGACGTGCGCCCCATGACCGCGACCAATTTGCGCCGTAGAATCGGTTGAAGCATTGTCGACTACCAACAATTCGCCAGCAAGCGATACTCCGGCCATGGCCTTCGAAATAGCGGCGAGCGTTGCCGGAAGCAACGCCGCTTCATTATAGGCGGGGACGATGATCGAATACAGAGCTAGCCCAGTAGCACGGCCCTTGCCGCTGCTGCGCGCGCTACAGCCACACGGAATGGTGAACAGCTCACGTACTGCAGACCTATCTTATGGAAGAACATGATACTGGTAGGATCACCGCCATGCTCGCCGCAAACACCCAGCTTGATATCGGGCCGTGTTTTCCTACCACGCTCGATGGCGATTTTGACAAGCTCGCCAACGCCTTCCTGATCAATGGACTGGAACGGATTACGCTCGTAGAAACCAAGGCGCAGATAATCGCGAAGGAATTTGTCGGCATCGTCACGAGAGAATCCCATTCCCATCTGTGTGAGATCGTTTGTGCCAAAGCTAAAGAACTTAGCTTCCGCAGCAATTTGATCTGCAACGAGGGCTGCGCGTGGGACTTCGATCATTGTGCCAATTGTGAAATCAACACGCGTATTAGCCTCACGCATAATTATCTGGGCTGTGGATTCGATTAGCTCGCGCTGATGGGTGAATTCTTTGATATGGCCTACCAGGGGAACCATGATCTCTGGATAGACTGACTTACCCTTCTTCTTCACTGCAACAGCGGCCTCCAGGATGGCACGAACCTGCATCCTGGTAATCTCAGGATACGTAACACCCAATCGACAACCACGGTGACCAAGCATTGGGTTCTGCTCCTTCAATGCTTCAATACGCATCCGAATTTTATCGAGATCGATGCCGGAGCGTTGCGCCAGTTCACCCATATGCCCCTCGTCGTGTGGCACAAACTCGTGGAGTGGTGGATCCAGGAGGCGAATCGTGACGGGCAGACCTTCCATGGCTTCGAAGATTCCAATGAAATCTTCGCGCTGGTAGGGAAGTAATTTCGAAAGGGCCTTCTCGCGCGCTTCAACTGTGTCCGACAGAATCATTTCTTGCATTGCAGTGATTCTTTCACCTTCAAAGAACATGTGCTCTGTGCGGCAAAGACCTATGCCCTGCGCACCAAAGATGCGTGCAATTCGAGCGTCACGCGGCGTATCCGCATTTGTGCGAATTTGCAATGTGCGAACCTCATCGCTCCATCCCATAAACTTCTGAAAATTTTTCGCAATTTGAGAATCATGACCGGGGATGACGCCGTCGAGAACCTGCTGAATTTCAGATGGTTTTGTTTGGAGGCTGCCAAGGAGAACTTCACCCGTGCTACCATCAATGGAGATAAAATCACCTTCGCGCACAATTACGCTGCGGCCATCTTCCGTTGCAACCGCCATGAACTGAGAACGTTCTTCCACATGAAGCGCGGAGCAACCGACAACGCAGGGCTTATTCATTCCACGGGCAACCACAGCAGCATGACTCGTCATCCCGCCGCGCGCCGTTAAGATTCCTTCTGCGGCTTCCATCCCCGCAATGTCTTCTGGACTGGTTTCCATGCGGACCAGGATGGTCTTTTCGCCTTTGATCTTCTTATTTTGAGCGCTCCAGGAATCGAAAACAACCTTGCCGGAAGCAGCCCCCGGACCAGCATTTAATCCCTTGGTCAGATAACGTTTCTCTTTGATTGCGATCTTCTTTTCATCCAGGTCAAAGACTGGTGCAAGCATGGAAGGAATGGATTCAGGATCTACGCGAATGAGCGCCGTGCGCTTATCGATCAATCCTTCATCAACCATCTCCACTGCCATGCGAAGTGCAGCAACGCCAGTGCGCTTGCCACTCCGAGTTTGGAGCATGTACAGCTTCTTTTCCTGGATGGTAAACTCCAGGTCCTGCATATCCTTGTAGTGCGCTTCCAGTCGCTTCTGAACTTCATCAAGCTGCCCGTAGACCTCGGGCAGATCTGAACTCAATCGAGAAATTGGAAATGGAGTCCGAATCCCCGCCACCACGTCTTCTCCCTGCGCGTTCATGAGATATTCGCCATAGAACTTGCGTTCGCCTGTTGACGGATTTCTTGTAAATGCGACGCCCGTTCCGGAAGTATCTCCCATGTTGCCAAAAACCATTGCTTGAACGTTAACCGCAGTTCCCAGCTCGTCAGCAATATGGTTCAGTCGGCGATAGATAATTGCGCGATCGTTATTCCAGGATTTGAATACGGCCTCGATCGATCCCTTCAATTGGTCTTGAACATCTTCAGGGAAGTCTTTTCCGTGAACGCGACGAACCAGCTCCTTGTATTGCACTATCAGATCACGTAAGTCCTGCGCGCGCAGGTCGGTGTCAGATGTTGCACCCACGTGCTTCTTAACGTCTGCAAGGATGTGCTCGAAGTCGTGATGAGGAATTTCAAGCACAACGTTTCCATACATTTGGATGAAACGACGATATGAATCGCACACAAACCGTTCGTTGCCTGTGGATCGAACCATGCCCTCGAGCGTTTCCGAGTTCAATCCCAGATTGAGAATGGTATCCATCATGCCCGGCATGGACACGGGAGCTCCTGAACGCACGGAAACCAGCAATGGATGATCCGGATTCCCAAATACCTTCCCGGTTGCGGAGTTCAGTTGCTGGATGCGAACCAGCACTTCTTCCATGAGGCCGGAGGGGAATTTTTGCTCTTTGATGTAGCGCTTACAGGCGTCCGTGGTGATCACGATTCCCGGGGGAACCGGGATGCCCAACTGGGACATTTCGCAGAGATTGGCGCCTTTGCCGCCGAGTAATTTCTTATCCAGTGCCGGAACATCCGTTCTGCCTTCGCCGAAAAAATAAACGTATTGTGACATAATCTTCCCCAATCCCCTTGTCTTGGCAGTAGTCTGAATGTAGAATCCTGACTGTCAAGCCAACGCCGCCAACCGCTCCTTCCAGGTAGTTGCATCGTAGCAAAAAAAGACTTGAGTGCTGCGGTTCGGGATCTTTCATTCCAGACATGCATCAGATCAGCAAGGACATTCGCGTACGTGCTGTTGCTCGATACATCCCGGAGCGATCAAATCCGCTCGAACCCCTCTATTTCTTTGCGTATAACATCACAATAACGAACGAAGGTGATACAAATGCGCGGTTGCGCTCCCGGTACTGGCATATTACGGACGCAGCGGGTCGAGTCCAGGAAGTGCGGGGAGCCGGAGTTGTTGGTGAATATCCGTATCTTAAACCCGGCGAATCTTACAACTATACTAGCTTTTGTCCCCTGCCAACAAACTACGGTTTCATGAAAGGCCACTATGTGATGGAAACGGATGAAGGTGAGACCTTTGAAGCGGATATCCCTGCCTTCGCGCTGGTAATACCGGATAGCGCTAACTAGCGTTACACGACAACGCTAGAACCTGGCGGCCTCCTCAAGATTCGGGTAGATGCCAAAAGCGGAATCCAGCGAAGCGAGCTGCAAGGTTTTCCGTAGAATCTGAGGAACAGATGCCAGCCTCAGATCACCCTTTTTCTCCCTGGCATTCGTGACCATGCGAAGCAAAACCGCCAATGCCACGGAATCAATGTGCGATGCCTGGGATAGATCTACCAGGATTCGTGCCGAACCTTTCTCAATGTGACCCTGTAGGACCTGTTCTAACTCATCTGCGTTTGAGAAATTTACGTTTCCTTTGAGCCAGATGGTGAGTATGCCGTTGTCGAGCGCTGTCTTCAGGCTCATTGCAGGTGCGGCTCCATTCAACGAGTACAATGAAATTTCAAAATTCAGTCAAGAGTACTTTTCGCTAACTTTCGGAAAGGGATTTTCGGCTGGCTAGCGCCATGGCGACCGGAAGCCTTGTTTGCAAAGCCGTTACGCGCCGGAGTGACAGCGTGACAGCACAAGAGAAAGGAATGCTGATACTTAAAACAAATCCGGAAACACATGAAGCCAGAGAAATGATGGATCTACTCTGGGTGGAGGTTCAGCGCTACTATTCATTTGAGGCCCCAAACCCAATGAAACCCGGGGATTTCCAGGGCGATCGGGCAGCTTTCTGGGTTGCAAAATCGGATAACGTTGTTGCCGGAAGCATTGCCATAGCACCTTTGAATGGAAATGAAGCTGAGCTCGATGTTATGTACGTGCGGCCGGAATACAGGCGAGCGGGAATTGCAAAAGAATTGCTGAAGACCCTGGAGTCGTTCGCAAAAGATAAGGGTTTTGAAAGAATCAAACTGCGCGCGGGCGAACCGCAAGTCGAAGCGGTCAAATTCTACCAGGGACGGGGATTTGCACGGATTCCTCCGTTTGGAAAATGGACCTCTGATCCAACCGCCTGGTGTTTTGAAAAAACAATCTAGAAAACCTTAATGCCCTCTTTGCGCGCGGCCTTTACCAGCTCCGAGTCGAAACATACAAAGGTTACTTCACCGAGCACCTCTGAGAGCTTCATGAGGCAATACAGGTGTCCGGCATCAGCGGAGCGCAATTTGTGGCGAACGCAAAGCTCGATCAACGAGTCGTACTGCTGCGAATCGAACTTGATCCACTGAATTCCGGAGAGCAATGCCAGAAGTGCTTTTCTGGCATGGGCGCCACCACGCCTTGCAACGCCGGCGTTGGATTCTACTCGCGTCCAGTCCCATGTGAATACCTGCTTCGATGCTTGTTGTGCGAGCACAGCCCGGTCAGAGTGCGGCTCCGTGTAGATAAGTTTCAAAAGGGCACTTGTATCCCAGTAAGCTTTCAATAATCTTTCCGCACAATTTCAATGGTATTCAAATCTGTTCGCTTATCCGGCGCAAGGCCCGGCTTGATGGAATGAAATGCTTTCAAATCGCTTCGCAGCAGAGGGATATCCAGTTTGATTCCCGACTCTTCCGCGCGCAGGAGCATGGTCTCTCGATACACCCGCCAGTCGGTTTCAGATGAATTGCCCAGCGGAACAAGGCAGGCAACAGGCCGATCTCGATCACAGACCACGATCACTTCGCCCCGCTCCCTGACCCTGTGAACATATCGACTGAGGTTGTTCTTCAATTCTGCAATCTTAACCTTCATTGATGGCTAAGTTAGCTGTTTTAAATAGCCATGTCAATTGAAAACAACCATTTACGTAGCGCGAAACACCGGGTCTGCCGGCAGGCTGTCGGCCTCAATCAATCGCTCTGACCGGCCGATATTCATTGTATGAAAATCGAGGCTGGATCGATGAACTTCTCGCGTATGCCTGGGGTAATGGCATATCCGGTTCAAAGATATCCGGAACAGCCTGTTGCGGCCGTTGAGAAGGCTGAGGGTCTACAAAAGCGTGCATTCTCACGGGCCGATCTACCCGAACTCTACGGTCCGCTGAGCCAGCAATCCCGGCCCGTTTCCCGCTTGTCGGGACAGACCGGGCAGTTTATCAATTTCCTTGCATGAACTCCGGGGCGTTCCGCGTAGGCCGTCAATTGGCCAGAATCGGCCTTTTACTCCTACTTGTGCTGACCTTACCCGGCTGCCATCGCATTAAGGCGCTCTTCGTGAAGGAAGATCTGGCCCTCGATCCCTGTGATCCAATTTCTAACCACTACGAGGGCGACCGGCACTTCATTGAACGGGATTTCGTGACAAATGATAGGAATATCGACTATCGCAAGATGTTTGAAGCAGATAAGGTCTATAACTCTCCCTGTGATCCAATCCGCGGCCGCATTCATAAGAAGGCTGAGGAATAGCCGCGATTTCTGATTTTCACATCAGTCCAAATGCACAATCTGGCTTATGCCAGAACTGAGCACCCGCTACGAACCTTCCACAATAGAAGATAAGTGGTACAAAGTCTGGGAAAAATCCGGAAGCTTCAAACCGGAATCCGGGGGCAAGGGACCCGCGTACTCAATTGTAATTCCCCCTCCTAATATTACGGGGCAACTTCATGTAGGCCACGCGCTCAACCATACAATTCAGGACGTACTCATCCGCCATGCCAGAAAGCAAGGCAAACGAGCTCTCTGGCTGCCGGGAACAGACCACGCTGGCATTGCGACGCAAGCCGTGGTCGAAAAACTTCTCAAAGAAGAGGGTGTTTCGCGTTTCGATCTAGGCCGCGAGAAGTTCGTAAAGCGGATCTGGCAGTGGAAAGAGAAGTTCGGTGGAATCATAACCCGCCAGATGCGCACGCTTGGACTCTCCGTGGATTGGAGTCGCGAACGATTCACAATGGATGACGGGCTATCATACGCAGTCCGTACGGCCTTCACCGAACTCTACAAAAAGAAACTGATCTACCGCGACACGCGCATGATCATGTGGGATCCAGTCACTCGCACTGTTCTGTCTGACCTGGAAGTAGATTACGATGAGAATCATGTTGGTGAATTATATTCTTTTGCCTATCCGTTGAAGTCAACGCGCGGCGAGATCGTAGTCGCGACAACTCGCCCCGAAACGATGTTGGGTGATTCTGCAATCGCAGTCCATCCCGATGACCCCCGTTACAAGGATATGATTGGCAAGACCGTCATGCATCCGTTCTTAGAACGCGAAGTCCCCATCATCGCAGATTCAATTCTCGTGGATCCTGCATTTGGGACCGGTGCCGTGAAAGTAACACCCGCGCACGATGTGAATGACTATGAGACAGGCAAACGCCACAACCTTGAGTTCATTACAATTTTTGACGAAAGCGGAAAAATAAACGAAGCCGGTGGAAGATTTAAGGGGCTAGATCGGTATGAAGCTCGCAAACAAATCAAAGCATCACTGCTTGAAATTGGCCTGGAGCGCGGAAAAAAAGAACATAAGATGGCGCTGGGAAAATCTCAGCGTTCCGGCGCGGTTGTGGAACCCATGGTTTCCACTCAGTGGTTTGTAAAAGTCCGACCGTTAGCCGATCAAGCAATCAAAGCGGTTGAAAAAGGAAAGATCAAGTTCTATCCGGAGAATTACACAAATCTCTATAACTCCTGGATGCGAGAAATCCGCGACTGGTGTATCTCGCGACAGCTCTGGTGGGGACATCAGATTCCAGCCTATCATTGCGAAGAATGCGCCCATATCACTGTCAGTGTGGCCGTTCCTAAAGTTTGCGAAAAATGCAAGAGCAAGAAAATCAAGCAAGATCCGGATGTGCTGGATACCTGGTTCTCATCAGGTCTTTGGCCCTTTTCAACTATGGGCTGGCCGGGAAAAACAAAAGACCTGGCCACCTTCTATCCTACGACTGTGCTTGTTACGGCGTACGACATTATCTTCTTCTGGGTAGCACGAATGGTCATGATGGGATTGTTTGCGCTCAAGAAGGAGCCCTTCGGTCATGTGTATATCCACGGGCTGATGCGGGATGAGCAGGGGCGAAAGATCTCAAAGAGCCTGGGCAACAACATTGATCCGGCTGATGTAATCAAGACCTATGGAGCGGACGCGTATCGTTTCTTCCTTATGGCGACGCTGTCAGAAGGGAAAGACTCCACATATTCGGAAAATCGCCTGAAAGGGTATCAGAGCTTTGCAAACAAAGTATGGAATTCCTCGCGATTTGTGCTGATGAACCTGCCCAAAGGCTTCAAGCCTATTGACGCAAAAAAACTACTGACTTCACCCCCGGCCAAGAAGTCAAAATCCGGCAAGAAGTCCGCGAAACCTCCGCAAACCGGAATCTTGCTAGAGCAGGAAGATTGGTGGATACTTGATCGCCTGAATCAAACATTGAAGGCAGTGAGCAAGAATCTTGCAGAGTACAAGTTTCACCTGGCAACAGAAAATATTTACGAATTCATCTGGAATGATTATTGCGATTGGTACATTGAGTTCATCAAACCCAGAATGTTTGGGAAAGCGGGCGAAGCTTCAGCAGAATCGGCGCGACAGGTTTCTTTTTACATACTGAATTCAATCCTGTCTGTTCTCAACCCCTTCATGCCGTATCTCACAGAGGAACTGTACGCTTACACATCTGCTTACACAAAGCCGGCCGGCAAGGGCAAAGTGAAATCTCTGCTGATCGGAGAACTGTATCCAGCGCTCGTTAAAATGCCGGCTAACGGCAAGAAAGCGGCGGCGGCGCTTGAACTACTCCAACGGGTCATTGGCATTGTGCGCAATATGCGTGCTGAGCTTAAGATTGCCCCGGACAAGAAGATCAAGATAATCGTAAAGTCCGACGCGCCAGGTTTAGCGAAAACAGCGATTGAGAAGCAGGCTGCAATCACAAGGCTTGCCCAGGCGGAAAGCATTCAGATTGATCCCGCGTACAACCCGGCCAAGTCGGATGCGGTTCAAGTGTTTACAGAGGGACAGGTTTGCCTGCCCGTGGAAGGTCTCCTGGATATTGCAAAAGAAGAGGCTCGCATTCGACAGGAAATTGCCCAACTTGGCAAGGCCAGGGCCGCCCTGGAAAGCAAACTGGGAAATCAGGATTTTGTCACGCGAGCTCCTGCTGAAGTTGTGAACAAGGAAAAGGCAAAGCTCCAGGACCTCCTGGAAACAATTGCCCACCTTGAGGCAAGCGCGACCCGTCTGGGCTTGAAGCTGTAGCCCCAATTGGGTCCTTGCTTCAGCTCGCAAAGCCCGTCCGCTCCGACAGTCCGGGTCATGTAACTTGAGATACATGACAATGATCAGGCTAGTCGACGCTTTCAAAAAATTTACTTGAATCCGGGACACCGTATTGCCGTTTAACGTCATGCGCCCGATACAGAGAGAAACGGCTGAGGCAATCGTAGCTGCGGGGCCGCGCGTCATCAACCGGGTCAGATTGGCTCTGGCGTTTTTGTATTTCGCCAGCGTTGCCATGAGCTACAAATCAAACTCACCCGTACAGAATATCGTGTATGTGATCGGGATCTCCGGGATGGTGGTGTACGCACTGGTATTCATGATTCTCGATCGCATCGGAAACGTGCCCGGCTGGATCGCCAGGGCTTTTGTTCTGATGGATATCATCGTGCTCGGAGCCGTGAGCGCGGCTGGCGCTCTGCAACCCCCGGAATTCGCCAGCGGTATCCTAAAAAGCCCGATTCTGTTTGTTATCTTCTTTTTCTATATTCTATACTCTTCGTTCCTTTTTTCCAAATCATTCGTTCTGATCTCCGGCGGCGTAGCGGCTGTTTGCAGCGCCAGTGTTGCCCTCTGCGCGGTTCACGCCGGTGTAGTTCTGTCTGAAGATCGTCTGGCCGTGATGCGGCCGGGCAACGCTTCGTTGAGTGCAGAGATCCTCAAGGTCATCTTCATTATTGGTGGATCCCTGTTGGTCAGGAGTTTGATGGGCCTGCTCATGCGTTTGCGCGATCACGCTGAAACCCAACGAGCAGCGCTCGAAGGGAGCAATCGCCAGCTGGAAGACAAGAAGCTCGACCTCATGGAGGCAAATGAGAAGATTCGCGACTCAGTTCAGGCTCTCCATAATTTCATTGGGGATTTGAATGATCACGTACAGTCGCAGGCCACCATGTTCGAGGAAATTAGCGCCACGGTCGAAGAGCTGGTTGGAAACATGGACACGTCAATGACATCGCTTCGAGGGCAATCTGCCGATCTCGATTCACTTTCACGCGCCAGCAGTGAGCTGGGACTGTTGCTCGATAGTTTTATTGAATCATTGACCTTTTTACAGGACAACCTGAGCGTCGCGCAATCGCATGACAAACGAGTTAGCGCGAAGGTAGCCGATCTTCTGCAATCTCTTTCTACCCTTTCCGATCAGTTCCTTCGCGTAGCCGAAGTAAATGATATCATGTCCGATATCGCAGATCGAACCAACCTCCTGGCTCTAAACGCATCTATCGAAGCGGCGCATGCTGGAGACAGTGGACGAGGTTTTGCCGTAGTTGCGCAAGAGGTTGGAAAGCTCGCCGACTCAAGCGCGGGAAACGCGGAATCCATCCGGTCCATCATCGAAGGAAGTTCGCGCAGCGTCGCAAGCGGGGAAAGCTCCGTAAAAGAGGCAATCGCTATTGTTGAAGAGCGTGAAACAACGTACAAGAGCATCACGCAGAAGTTTGGTTTCCTGGAGGATAGAATTGAGGCACAGCGCCAGCACAGGGATAGATTTGTGCAGAGCTTTGAGGAGATGAAGCACTCTTTTTCGCACATCATTGGCGCGTTAAGAGAAACGCGCGTTGGCGCAGGTGACATACTAAACGCCATTACTGAGCTTGAC
This sequence comes from Leptospirales bacterium, assembly GCA_016788865.1. GTDB lineage: Bacteria > Spirochaetota > Leptospiria > Leptospirales > Leptonemataceae > JAEUSB01. Next base: position 213,259 of record JAEUSB010000095.1, on the reverse strand, counting down.
GCTTCAATGTCCATGTTGGTCCGCAAGTCATCCCAACTGGTTGAAAACATGCAATCTCTTGGAGCACCTACAACGTCGCATAGCCGACCGGCTTGAGTTAGCCTTACCTAACGCGATGCCCCAGGATTCCCAGGAATCCTGCACTCCATGACCAATCGCCTAGAGTGCGGCCAGGTATTGTTTCATAAAGGTGCGGCTCGTTTCATATACTGTCTGATAGACATCCTTTTTGAAGGGAGCAGCATCGCGCGCAAGATGTCCAAAATGCATCCACTGCAAGCGCGAAAATTCTCTCTCATGATGATGGTCCAGCTGAAGCGTTTCCGGGTTACCATCCCAGAAAAAGAAGAACCATTTTTGCTTCTGTCCGCGGTACTTCTTTAGATGATCCGGTATTTGCTCGGGGAAATCGTAGGTTAGCCAGTTCATGATTTCGAATAACGGTTTTCCGTCGAGCTTGAGCCCTGTTTCCTCAAACAGTTCGCGTTTTGCTGCCTCTGCCGGATCCTCGCCCTCTTCCAGGCCACCTTGCGGTAACTGGAATATGCCGGGAAGATCAATGCGCTCCCCTGCCAGCACAAGACCGCTGGCATTAAATACAACGATACCAACGTTTGGACGATACGGTTTCTCGGACATGGGGAATCACTCCAATGGCCCAATTGCACTGCAAGCACTTTAGCTTTTAAGACTTGCCCGCCGCCTGCTCCATTGCGATGACGGTTCACCCATTGGGAAAGACATGAAACCAGAAAAGAAATTCCAGCACAAGAGCACGTACTACAATGATATCGCCCTGCGTTTGATGCAGAAGCTGTTCAAGGTAGAACACCTCCACTACGGCTACTTCGATAAGAACTTGAAGCAGGAGATGAAGAATCTTCCCGCAGCACAGGCCGCTTACGTCAAGTTGCTGCTGTCGTATATTCCAAAAGGAGTAAAGAAAATCTTCGATGTTGGCTGCGGAACAGGTGGTGTCGCTTCTGAGCTAATAAAGAAGGGGCACAACGTTACTTGCATTGCGCCGGATCCAATCCTGGTGGAAATGACTGAAAAGCGCACCGGTGGCAAAGTCAGAACCTTTGTGGACCTTTACGAGAACATCGACACCGAAGTTGAGCACGGTACGTTTGATCTAATCCTCATGTCTGAGTCCTGCCAGTACATCAAGCCGGATCCGGGATGGGTAAATCATTCCCGGTTTCTTAAGTCTAAAGGCTACATACTGGTTGGCGATTTCTTCCGAGTAAAGCAGCCGGACGCAACTAACCCGAGCAAATCCGGTCAGCCCATGGACGATTTTCTGCGCCGTGCTGAGGAAAACGGCTTCAAAGTAGTTAAGAAGCTGGACATCACAAACAACGTGGCTCCAACCATGGACATCTATCAGGATATTATTCTCAACAAGGCCTTCCCCATAGCGCAGGCATTGTTTGAGTTTGTTGAACGCCGCGTTCCGCGAATCTACTCCCTTTTGAAGGCTATTTTTGGAAAGAAAGTGCTTAAGCTGAAAGAGAAATACGAGAAGCAAGGCGCGGCTTTGTTCAAAGAGTACAAGCGATACATGATCTTCCTGCTGCAGAAAAAAAAGTAGCTAAAACCTGGGACATCCTCCCAGGTCACATTAAAAAGGATTGATTTTTAGTTTCCCTCCGGGATATCGGAGCATGGCATTTCGCACCTTCTACGATATTATCGCTAACGCTGCAGTGGAATTTCCTGACAGTGTATCCTTCCGCAAAAGAACGGCGGACAACAAACTGGTCGGGCGGACTTTTGCAGAGCTAAAGCGGCTGGTGGATCGCCTTACGGCCGGGCTAATTGTAGAAGGGATCAAGCCCGGAGACAAGATCACCTATTTATGTGACGCCTCACCTAACTGGCTGATTGGCGATTGCGCTATTGTTTCCTCTGGCGCAGTGAGCGTTCCGCGCGGAACTGATGTTACTGATGAAGATATTAACTATATACTCTCGCATTCAGATAGCAAATTCGCAATCGTACAACGAGAGAAAGACCGGCAGCGGTTACAGGCTCTGAAGGCAAACTTCCCATCCCTGGAAAAAATCTATGTCCTGCAAGATGATGCGGCAGAGCTCGCCGTTGGGGCGAACAGTATCACAGAACTCATGGAAAAAGGCGATGCACTGCTGGCCAAGACCCCAACAGCCGTGACAGATCGCGTAAACTCACTCGACCCGGATGTACTGGCCACTCTGATTTACACAAGCGGCACAACGGGCGCACCCAAAGGAGTCATGCTCAGTCAATATGGTTGGCTGAATGCAATTCAATGCGTACTGGATCGCGTTGGATTCACAAGGAATGACAGGTCGCTTAGCCTATTGCCTCCCTGGCATGCCTTTGAACGGGGCGTAGAGTACGCGATTGTTGTTAAAGGCATGGACTTTCTGGTCTCTGATATTCAGAATCTCAAGAACGATCTTTTTGAATTCAGACCAACTGTGTTTCCATCGGTTCCCCGTATCTGGGAGACCGTATACAATGGAATCATTACGCGAACCAAGAAGGAATCAGCGGGCAAGCAAGCTATCTTCAACTTCTTTCTCTGGGTCGGTGGAACCTGGGCCACGCTCAAATCTATCGCGTTCGATTATGATCATCAGAAAACAAAGCCGTTCATACTGATTTCTTTAGTTCGCCGAACATTTGCTTTCATTGGTTTGATCTGGCTTTTGCCTTTGAAAGGACTTGCCAACCTGGTTTTTGGAAAGATCCACGCGGCCATGGGCGGGCAGATTCGCATGTCGATTTCCGGAGGAAGTGCACTACCAGGCGTCGTGGACCGCTTCCTCACTGCAATAGGAATCACCGTGCTCGAAGGCTACGGTATGACAGAGACTTCTGCGGTCATTTCAGTGAGGCAACTGGATAGGCCGACGCCAGGAACGGTAGGCACACCCCTTCCCGGCTATCAGGTCAAAATCAAGGACGAGAAAGGAAATGAACTCGGGTCAGGCCAGAAGGGAAATCTCTGGGTTAAGAGCAAACAGATCCTTCTTGGTTATTACAAGCGTCCGGAACTCAATGCGACCATTTTTGACAAAGACGGATTCTTTGATACCGGTGATATCATGACTCTGAATCATCGCGGAGAACTGAGTTTTGCAGGTCGCGCCAAAGATACAATCGCACTTGGTGGAGGAGAGAACGTAGAGCCAGTACCAGTAGAGGATCGTCTACTAACGTCTGAATTCGTGGATCAGGTGATGGTTGTTGGCGATGACCGTAAGAGTCTTGGCGCGCTCATTGTTCCAAACTTTGATCGCGTCCGCGAGCAGCTCAAGGGCATACCCGAGAAACCGGAACTCTGGAACTACGACAAGACGGTCCGCGAACTTTACAAGTCCGAAATTACGAGGCTAATCTCTCGCGACGCTGGATTCAAATCCTTTGAGGTGATTCCTGGAAGCTGCTTCTATATTGTGCCCAGAAACTTTGACCCGGACACAGAAATGACGAGAACCCTGAAGTTGAAGCGGCCCGTGATTAAAGATAAGTTTGCAGAAGAAATCGACGGAATGTACAAATCCTAGTTACTTCAGTTTGCCCATGATGCACATTGTAGCCTCCTGACACGTCGAGCTTCCCTGAAAACAGGACGCCAGGTGCTTCTTTTGTTTTGCGCAGCCGTTCTGACAGCCAGCCACGATTGTGAACTTGAACGGCTTCAGCGTTTCGCTCGTATAGATTTCGGCCAGGCATTGCTCAAATTTGCCGCAAACGGCATTGCAGTCGGCCTGCGATGAATCGGAAACCGAATCGGAGTACCAGGTATGCACGCGCTGAAGGCCGGCGAAGGCGATCACTGCGACAACAATGAAATAGAAGGGCAGCATACTCCGCCGATGCGGAGTCAAAAGCGTTTTAAGGCTCATAGTACTCTGCTGTAGTCGTAATAGCGCGATTGCGCTTCCAGTATTCAAGGACGTCATAAAAATTCAACCAGCGCTTCCAGATTGGCCAGCTCTCCCGCTTCGCATAGCCCAAGCGTTCCAGAAGAGATTGCGACATCGAGAGGTCTTCAATCTTATCCGGAATAACGAGGACCGCGCGGGTTTTATCCGCACAATGCACGGGACTTCCCGGAACGCTGACTTGAATGTTTGCATCCGGCCTCAGAACTTTCAGATCCATTCCATCCCAGGTTTCAGATGAAATAACACAGACCTGTTTTGAGAAGGTAGGCGCAAGAGAAACGGGAATTACTTCGTGATTCAACTGGGGATACAAGATCAATTGCATCATGAGAATCAATAGTATGCCTGCAACGCTTGTTAGTTTCAGAGCTGGATAGTTCTGCAACGCCCTGAGCCGTCTGAAAGCAGGTAAGAAAAATCCTACGAGCACCAGTGCCGGCAATGCCAGTCCAAGCGAAAGCCAGGAATGGGAAACAGAGAACGCAACTCCGGCCAGAACGAGCGCAATAACAGCGGCAACAATCAGACTTGGCTTAGCCCAGGATTCAAGCACCTTTAGATCCCGGATCACCATTGGAACTGCCGCAAACAGTAGAGGCATGAAGGGCAAGCCGTAGTAAGCTGCCTTGCGATTTGGAATTACATGCAACAAAGTAGTCAGGATGACTGTGAGTAGCAACAACCGACCCACGAGTTGCGCCGCGTTTCGAATCTTCTGACGCTTGAATCCATGGATTACTGCGCCGAGCAAAATCAGGGTCCACGGAAAGGTATACGTTAGCCACCCGACCAGAAGGCGCAGTTCAGATTGATCCTCTTGCGCGAACTTACCGAGATTCTCTACAACAAAGAAATATCCTAAGAGCCGCCGGCCTCCATCACCGGCAAAGTTGAGACCAAGAATCCAGATCAGCGCAGGCAAAATCGCAATCAGCGAATAGACGATTCCAGTGCGGACAATGGGCCAGATGAAATGCTTGCCTTTCCAGGCAACAGGATCCCCCGAAAACCGAAAGAAGCGCATGAAGGCCCAGGCCAACAAGAAGACGGCGCAATAGACCAGGAAAATTGGTCCCTTAAAGAGAAACGCAAAGCCTGAAACCAGTCCGGCGACAATCAAAGCCCAGAGCGAATTGGTTCGATAAAAGATCAGGAACAGAAATACGAACGCGAGAAAGAAAAAAGCCATTCCCTGTTCCATCATCAAGAGACGGCCAAACTTCATGACGCCAATTGTCGAGAGATACGCAAGAGCTCCCGTAAAGGCCGCGCCACGGCGAACACCCCAATAGACCATTAGATAATAGAGCAGAATTACTGTCCCAACCGCGAAGACCACGGATGGCAGACGGGCGCCGAGAAGCGATGGCCCGAGCAACGATTCTGTTGCCATACCAGCCCAGAACAAGAGCGGCGGTTTGTAGTAGTTTGGAATCCCATCCAGAACCGGAATGAGATACGATTTCACAGCCAGGCTCTCCTGGACGGTGACGATATGCATGGCTTCATCGCCCTGACCCGGGCTATTCTTTCCCCCGGTTCCCGGCAGCAAGAAAAGCAGCGAAAGCAAAAGAAGCAGAGACGGCGCAAGGTGCTTCATGTTATATTATGGTGGTGAAAATATAAGCAGCAAATCTTAGTTTGCCATACTTTTTTTAGTTCTAGAGCGAGTCAAAATACACCCGCAATTTACGACTTGACGTGGGGAATTTTTTAGCGGGGGATGGTCACAATGCCCGATATAAACAATCCACTTATTGTACAATCCGACCGGAGTATGCTGCTCGAAGTAGATCATGAGCTGTTCGATGCTTGCAGAGCTGCAGTAAGTCGCTTTGCGGAACTGGAAAAAAGTCCGGAATACCTCCACACCTATCGGGTTACACCGCTGTCTCTATGGAACGCAGCATCGAGCGGGATGAGCGCGGAGGAAATTGTCGCGGCCCTGGAACAGTATTCCCGGTATCCGGTTCCCAAGAACGTAATCGCTGAGGTTCGGGAGCAGATTTCCCGCTACGGCAAAGTTAAACTCATCAAAGAAGAAGATGGAACTCTTCTAATTATTTCGAATGAACGCGCATTCTTGAATGAAATCGCCATGCATCGAAACGTGCAGCCTTTCATTGAAGGTCGCAGGGGTGACAGCATTATTGTAAAGAAGCAATACCGTGGTCACATCAAACAAGCTCTAATCAAGATTGGGTATCCAGTGGAAGATCTGGCCGGGTATGACGAAGGGGCCAAGTACGGATTCAATTTCCGTGGCACAACGTTATCCGGCAAGACATTCGGAATGCGAGACTATCAGCGCAAGTCCGTTGAGGTGTTTCATGCATCCGGTGCCCGCGAGGGTGGCTCCGGCGTGATCGTACTGCCCTGCGGTGCAGGAAAAACCATTGTTGGGATCGGTGTAATGCAAATCGTGGGTGCGCAAACCCTGATCCTGGTAACCAACACGCTTTCGATCCGTCAGTGGAAGAATGAGATTCTGGATAAGACGGACATCCCGGAAGAGGACATTGGCGAATACTCAGGCGAAAAGAAAGAAATCAAGCCGATTACAATTGCAACCTACAACATCATTACGCACCGCAAGAAGAAGGACGGCAACTTCACACATTTCGATATCTTCAGTGCCAACAACTGGGGCCTGATCGTCTATGATGAAGTGCATCTACTCCCAGCGCCAGTATTCCGGATGACGTCTGAACTTCAGGCAAAGAGGAGACTGGGCCTAACTGCCACTCTGGTACGTGAAGATGGATTGGAAGAGGATGTCTTCTCGCTCATTGGACCCAAGAAGTACGATGTCCCCTGGAAAGATCTGGAGAAAAGCGCATTCATCGCCACCGCAAAGTGTATTGAGGTGCGCGTTGACATGGACGAAGAATTGCGCACCAAGTACGGCATCGCGGATGATCGTGAAAAGTATCGTCTCGCCAGCGAGAATCCGGAAAAAATCCGCGTAATCGAACGAATCCTGGAAGAACATGGCCGACACAACGTTCTCATCATTGGTCAGTATCTCGACCAGCTCGATAAGCTTGCAGCGCACTTCCAGTTCCCGTTGATTACCGGAAAGACCCCGTTGATGGAACGCGAGACTCTCTATACAGGATTTCGCACAGGGAAAGTAGCCTGTCTTATTGTATCAAGAGTCGCGAACTTCTCGATCGACCTTCCCGACGCATCCGTTGCCATCCAGGTGAGCGGTACGTTTGGTTCACGCCAGGAAGAAGCTCAGCGGTTGGGACGCGTGCTTCGTCCAAAGCCTGACGATAACATGGCTTACTTCTACTCGCTCGTTAGCCGCGATACAACTGAGGAACGGTTTGGTCAGAATCGCCAGCTCTTCCTGACCGAACAAGGTTACGAGTATCAGATTTTCACATTTGAACAGTACAAAGAGCTGAACGGCAAAGCCAAAGAAACAATCCTGAGCCGCTAGCTGGCTGACGCGATCGTTGGAGATTAATGTTGGATCGTACAATCCAGGACCTCTTACGATCGCGGGAGGCCGCAGCTCTGCGCTTTTCAATCTATGGCCATCTAACTCTCATTGTCCTAATGAGTACAGTTGGGTTCATCATTGCACAGAGTGCTTTCGAAGCACGTTATACGCTCATCATCTCCGCATAGTGATACTCATTCTTATGCTGATCCCTGTGCGGAAAGAACGCTGGCTTACTGCATCTGGGATTATTCTCGCGACCATTGACGCGACTATTGTGGGACTACTTCCCTTTGTCTGGTATGAGGCGGCAGGCGGTGAAGCGCTACCACGGGCCTATTTTGTCAAATCCCTGTCCCTCGTGGGCCTGTCCGCTGTCGTAATGATTGCTACCGCCGTAACCCTGCGGCCGCTCTTCATCGTGGTAGTCACGATCGAAAGTTGTCTGACCCATCTAGGATTGTTATGGTACGCCGTTTCCGACCCCCGGACCTCGGTCGGGACATCCTGGGCAGAAAGTATGCTCGGCAGTATGGTCAATATCGGATACTACCTATCGGTTGTGTTACAGATTGCGATCGGCGGCGGTCTACTTGCGCTCATTGCAGCGCGCGCGCGGAAGATCATTGTAGGAGCCATTCAGATTGAGCGGTTGAATAGCCACATCGGCAGATATTTTTCCCCGCGAGTTCGCGATGAGATTACGTCTGCCGGCGCAGAATTTTTCAGGCCTGGCGGAAAAGAGCAAGAAGTGGTCGTGTTATTCTCGGATATTCGCGGTTTCACTGCAATGAGCGAGAAGATTGGGGCTACTGCCGTTGTCGCCCTTTTGTCCGAATACCAAAAACTCATGCTGGAGGTTATTTTCAAGTACGGCGGAACGCTCGATAAGTTCATTGGCGATGCTATCTTCGCAACCTTTGGAACACCTGCACCAGCACCCGACGATGCCGATCGGGCGCTTGCCTGCGCCATAGAGATGATGCAAACGCTGGACCGGTGGAATGCTGACCGACGAACCAGGGGAGAAATTGAAATTCTCACCGGAACGGGCCTCCACGCTGGACCCGCTATTGTTGGAAACATTGGCTCGGAAGCGCGGCTTGAGTATACTGTGATCGGCGACACTGTGAATACGGCAAGCCGTGTGGAGTCGGCGACGAAAAAGCTAAACAAGCGAATTCTACTGACAGGCAGCGTTAAAGAACGTTTGAATCAATCTTTCCCGCTGGTTAGCGTGGGCACTGTAACGCTGCGGGGCAAGAGCGTGCCCACCCGACTTTACGCAGTCGCCTAGCAATCAGGGCACGCGGTTCAGTTCGCCGCCGCCTAACGTTAACCGATTCCCCTGGACAGAAATAGGGAGTCGAGTCGACGGTTCGATGGTTTTTCCTTCCGGATCAATCTCCGTTAGCACCAGTACATGCGTCCCGTTTTCCTCAATAATAGACCAAACACCTTTCCCGCTCAGTGGGGGGTACGCAGAGAAGAGGTACGTTCCATCGGCCTTGAACTCGTATCGCCGAAACCAACCGATCCCACCCGTTTCGGGTTCACCGGGTGCGTTTGTATAAACGGTCCCGTGAATCTCCCAGCTCCCCAGAATCTGATCTTTCATAGCCGGCTCCTTTGCAACGATGCTCGTTGCGAGCAGAGTGCTTACGGCACACGCATGTGAAACCCGGATCCATCGCATCATCAGAAGTTAGACGAACAGTACAAACTTTTCGCTGTTTAAAAATATTTGACGGATCTTCGAAATCAGCAACCGTGCCTTGTGGCTTCGCTTGCGAGATTAACAGCCGTCCTCGCCTTCCTCCTGGTTGGCGGCAATTTGACGCTGGCAGTACCGCATCATTCCACCCACGCAGATTCCGAAATCTGCGGCTCCGGGCTAAAGACGGGACACTCCTCCCTGGAATCAGGCAGATCGCAGTCTCTTGTTTCCCATAAGGAGATCCTGGGTCCAAATACTTGCGTTCAGACCCTTTCCATTTCGCCAACAGACCATATAGTTTTTTCTGCGGCTGAGACAGTCGCCCGCCTGATCGTTTCCGGTTCGCTCAGCATTCGCGGTCCACCCTGTTCCTGAAGATCAACTTAGATTTTCAGGAGTAAAAACATGCATCATAAAACAACCCGCTATGCGGGACGCGGGTTTGCATTTGCAAGCCCTCACTTATTCGTACTTTTGTGCGCCAGTATCTTTCTTAGTAACTGCACCTTTGGCTCAAAGGGCAACTCAAATGAAGAAGACTCTACGGCTCTGGCGCTCATAGTCGGCAGCCTCCGGGCCAATGCTGAGATAAAACTACGCTTCTTTGACAAAGAAAGCAACGCTACTATGTCCACGTTCACCAGTGGGGCCAATGCGATTGTTCTTCAATCACCCGGTGAGATTGAAATCGAGAAACTGGAGGTGTGGACTGAACCGGATCTGCTTGCCGGAATAATACATTGGAGGAGCCTAATCCCCGTAACGGAACTCACGGCACATGAGCAGCATGCAGACACCAGCACAACTGCCCAGAAGACCGCTTTCCTTCCCAATTTGATTCTGAGGGACTTCTTCCTTACGACGAGCGGGACGGATGGATCATCGCGCCTTACTATAGTCTGCCAACGCTGAACGCAACGGGAATCCCTGCCGGCAGGATTTCGCGTATTGTCCTGCACGTTAAGCGCCTCAATCTGACCGGGACATTCAACGGCACGCCATTCTCCGTAGTCATGTCCACTCCAGTCGATTCGGCTGTAGTCCCCACATGCGCCACTACGGCCAGTCTGAGCCGCCAGGCCCGGATCGTTCCAATCTTCAATTTCCGGAATCTATTCTCCGGAGCAACGAGCGCCTCCAACTCACACCTGGAAGCAAAGTTCATTGAGAATCTCAGATCCACGCACGCGATTGAGGAGCATTTCATAACGTCATGCGGCAACTTACAATGAAATCCTTGTACGCAACACCGCTCAGGAAGTGGATTCAAAAACAGTGGGCTTCGAAACCAAAGCGGGGTCTTAAAACGGCAGCAGCTGTTCTTACTATTTGCGGATTTGCGCTTCCTCTCCTTGCGCACCACGATCAGCCGGCAAGCTCGGCAGATCGGTTGAGCATTCCCGAAACGCGGATTGGCATCAGTACGGATGCTCAGCGGGGAGCAGCAGACAACCGCAACATCTACTCGACGACGTTATCCGGCGAATACGCGTTTGTTCCGGGCAAGTTCTCTGCGTCAATTTCCGCTCCCTATATCTATTTTGATCAGAAGGAGCGATCGGACGCTGGTAGATACGGGAAGCCCAGGGCCGCGGCTACCTACATGCCCTACAATTCCCAGTTTATTCTGGGATTTCGCGGCAGCATTGGATTCCCAACAGGACCCGATACGGATCATTTTACGACCGAGGACTACTGGGACGGTGGAATCACGGCCCAGACAGGATTCCGACTGAAATCTTTCGTATTTCTGGTGAGCGGATCCGGATTGTTTCCGCAGGCGCATACGCCGAAGAAAACCGAGAACGATGAGTTGCCATGGTATCTGCAGGGAGTCAGACCTCGAACAATTCGCGAGATCGAACTGAAAAAAGTTACGACCTGGGCAGGCCAGATCGGCTGGGATTTTAGTTCGCGCTTCAGCACATTCGTTGGATATACCTATCGAACGCCTTACGCGGGAACGGAATTTGTCACGCACCATGCTGCTACGGTTCCGAGTATTTATCGCGAAGTGTCGGTTGGCGCCACGACTCAGGTGACAGATTCACTCTTCTTTTCACTGGATTACCGTTATCCGCTCTATCGCGGAAACCATGTGCCTGTAGCAGAGAAACTGACGCGTGCGTATCTGAAGCTGTCGATTCCTGACGACAAAGAATATAAACTATTCCATGAATCCTGGACGATTGCGGCTACATGGAGATTTGACACATCTGATTCAGACAAGGAATCAGAAAAGGATTCTGAATAGTTCAATTGGTGTCTCCCGACCGCGCAATCGAATCATTCCAAGCGATTCGGTTGTAACGTCGAGAGGCATATTTGTAGCAGCCAATAGTTCACGCGAAAATAGAATAGAATCTGATGTTTCCTTGCAATAGGCTTCGATCCGCGCTGATGTGTTTACAGTGTCGCCAAAGTAAACGATTTCGCGCTTGTTGTCGCCAACCTCCCCGGCAACTACTGGTCCGCAGTGCATCCCCGCCCGGAATCGAAGGTTGATCCCAAACTCCTGTTCGTAACTCGGGGCCATTTCGCTTGCGTACTTGCGAATTGCCAGGATGCAGCGTAGCCAGGCTGCGCGCCTAACGCCTCCATCCTGCGGCCAGGTCACCACCGTCTCATCCCCGATGTAGCGATGGGTTTCACCGCCATGCTCCATGACGATCTGGGCCACATCAAAAAAGAAACGACTGATCACCGAATGCGCGCGCAGAGCCCCCAGCCGCTCCGTGATTTGAACGGAATCTGTTATATCCAGGAACAAGAAGATTCGATTCTCTTCGCGTGGCCTGTTGTATCTTCCGAAAAGAAAATTGACGAGAACGCGGCCGCCAATGAGTTGCCCAACGCGCATGACAAAATTTACACACAACAAAACCACAATTGCCACGGCAAAGGCACGCAAGGTCTGTGTTGAGAAGAACTCGGGCAGCATTTCCGGTGGATAGAAGGCGTGCTGAGTGAGCCGAATCCAGAGAAACGTTAGTAGGCCCCAGATAGACGCAGATATCAAGGCATGCACGATCAGGGGCGAGCGACGGAGCGGCTCGCCAAACTTACTCTGGACCACAAACCATTCAAAACTCATGATGGAAAGTCCCGCAAGGAAACCGGCTGTGAAAGACCCAATCCAGCTGCGATCATATATGATTGCGTAGATGAAACCCACGACGCCCAAAAAGAGCGCTGAAAGAATCACGATAACGAGCTTGCGTTTGAAACGTCGGGTCACTAACGGTATTATCGGCTGCCCGAGACACAGATTAGCCGCTTCCGTTTAAGAAACGGGGACAAACTAAACCACAACTTTGGTGCGGTTGGCCTCAAGCATATCGAGCTCGTCATTATAGCCAAATTTCGTAGGATCTTTGAGACGATCCACGTACAGTATGCCGTCCAGGTGATCGCACTCATGCTGGTAAACGACTGCGTCAAAACCTTCGATGATCTTGTCATGGAATTCTTCATTCTCATCGTAATACTTGAGACGAATCTTGCGTACGCGTTCCACATAGCCGCGCATATCTGGAACTGAAAGACAACCCTCCCAGAAACCCACGGCAGGAGCTTTCAGCACTTCAATCTCAGGATTAAATAGAATCTTGCGCTCGATTCCCTCTTTCAATTCCGGATAACGATCGCTCCTATCAAAACCGACAATCACCAGTCGCTTGAGAACGCCAACCTGAGGCGCAGCAAGGCCGATCCCACCCACGTCCGCCATGGTATCGAACATATCCCGGATGAGTTTCTTCATTTCCTGGGAACGGATTTCCGTGATTGGAACGGGTTCGGACTTCTTGCGAAGCTCAGGATGTCCAATTCTTAGTATCTTTCGCACTGCCATACGCGCCTACTTACTCAGTATTCCTTTAATAAAACCAAAGAACGACTCCAGGCCTTTCTGAAAAAATCCTTCCGGGCGGAGCAGAAAATCAAGTAAAACAGGATTCACGGTGGTCGGGCTTTCTATGTGCAGACCATGGCCCAGGCCGGCGTAGCGAATCAGATGGCTGTTAGGCAAATTCTCGTTGATTTCGCTCACAGGGGGATCAGGAAGTCGGGGTAGCCGGTCCCCGGCAAGGATCAACGTCCGAGCACGAATCATCCCAAAGTCCACTGGCATTTGCCTGCGCCAATCATCGACCCACTTTCTGGCCGCAGGTGCAGGCAGGGTTCCGAGCCGGTCAAACGGCCGCCTCAGCGATGGGCCCTTCTCGCCGAGCGTATCAGCGAAGACGAAAAACATTTCGTAGAAGAACGGCAAAAATCGAGGCAGCCCGCTCATCAGGGCATGGGGGCTCAGCACGGGCGAAAGTAGAATGAGGTTCTCGACTTTATCCGGAAAATTGGACGCCAGCTCAAGCGCGAGCTTCGCGGAATGGCCATGGGCAATGATCGACAGCCTGTCCACGGTTCGGACCAGCTGTTCGAGCCGATTGCGATTCTCCGCAAGGTAGGAGCGCGTCGCGGTTTGGTTCCATTCAGGAGAGCCAGGATGGCCGGAGAGAGGAAAGTTACAAATATTGACATGACGCGCAAAGAATTCCAACTGCGCGTTCCAGGCCGATTGATCCGAGAACAGATCGTGAATCAGAAGCAGTTGGAGATCTTTTTCTCCCAGGAATTCTGGTATGCTATTCGTCACTTGGATTTGGAGACAAGGGGGATCGAACCCCTGACCTTTTGAATGCCATTCAAACGCTCTCCCAGCTGAGCTATGCCCCCGGTGCCAGTCAGGTTTTGGCAAAAGGCCGTGCTCGCAATCCCTTTTTGTTCTTGAACAGAGCCGATAATGTATAGATGAGGAGGATAACTTGGAACTGGTAACCTACATCCTCATCGTAGTCGTTCTCTTCCTGGGGGGGGCCGGCGGATTCTACGTATATACCAGTATGCGTGGCCCCAGAAAGATCGAGGAGATCCTCAAGCTAATGAGCAGCGGGCGTCACCGCGAGGCTCTCCCGGAGCTTCAAAAACTCGTGCAGGAGGACGACCGCTCTATGCAGGGGCACTTCCTCCTTGCGCAATGCCACCAGGCTCTTGAAGAACATGCGTTAGCCGTCGTTGAGTTCAAGAGCTGCGTTCGCATTGGAAGATGGGACGACCAGGTAAAAGAGATTGCCGTCAGGCGGGGACTGGCTCGCGGGCTATTAGAGGTTGGAAACCTTAACGAAGCAAAGAACGAATTCTTGATTCTTACCACCCTGGAACCAAATCAATACGAGAATCATTTTGAACTGGGAAGACTTTTTCATCGGGGGGGGATTCACCAGAAGGCGGTCAAGTTTCTTCAGACTGCCAGCACACTGAATGCCAAGCATGCGGAAGCTTTCAATTTGCTGGGGCAATCGCTGTATTCATTGAAGCAATACCATGAAGCAAGAGCCGCGTTGATTCGCGCCGTTCAACTCAAGCCTGACCTGAAGCCCGCGCACTATTATCTGGGATTGGCGCTCCGTTACTTGAACGATCTCGACTGGGCTCTCAAGGAATTTGAAATTGCAGAGAAAGACGAGGGGATGCGAGACAAAGCCCTACTGGCCAAAGGCATGGTACTGCTAGATCAGAGCAACTTTGCAAAATCCATCACGGAATTTGAACGCGGGCTGAAATTTGCTCCGGCCGGCTCGGAAACCATGATTCAGTTGTACTACCTGATCGGTATTGCCGCGGAGAAGAACCGCGATGTTCACAAAGCCATTGCGTCCTGGGAGAAGATCGAAACGATCAAACCAGGCTACCGGGATGTTCGCGACAAGCTACGCCAGTATCAAGAGTTCCGGACGGACGATTCCGTGAAGGATTTTCTCATTATGAACACCACACAGTTCGAAGGCGCCTGCCGTCGAATGATGGAAAAGATGGGTTTCCAGGTCTTGAACTTGAACCTTAACGGCGAAATGAGCATTACGGCGGTCGGAACCGAAACTGACACTAAAAGCCGAAATCGAGGCCAGAAGACCCTGTTCTATATCCAGCGTGATATGCTCGCTTTGCCGGAAAAACTCGTGCGTGACTTCCACGAGTCCATGCGAGAAAAAGGAGCCATGCGTGGAATTATCATGACTGTAGGCGACGTAATGCCGGCCGCAGCTAATTATGCAACCACGCGTCCAATTGAAATCATGGACGCATCGGCCATCGTGCAGCATATCCGCGCAGCGATGAACTGAGATGCAACCAAACCCTGACAAGGCCACCTCGCCTATCGTAATGCCCCTTGGCGGCGGCCGACTACACGTTAGGCGGAACCCGGAAGTTGAATATATTCTAGACCTTGTACTTGATGAAGCACGTCGCCTGGTCCAGGCCAAGCAGGGAAATTTTTACCTCTACAATTATGCCGGCGCGCTTGAGCCGTTTCTTCCACAACCAAACGATGAAGAACGTTCCCTGTCAGAGGAAGCCCTGCAAACAAGGTCCAGCACGCTCAAGACTGACGGAAAGCCAACCATTTGCGTGTACATGGGTTTGCAGGAAGGCGATCTTGGAACGCTGGTTCTTCGCGAACCTGCCTACTTTGATCAGTTTTACGAAGCCGATCTGGCACTGGTTCAGAATCTTGCCGCGACGTTCGCAATTCTCTTAAAGAACAGCTTCCTCGACAATCGCACGCCGGAAGTTTTTCTAAGCTTTAAGAGCAGTCTGCTGCTTTTGCTCGAGAACGCGCATCTCAACCAGAAAATCAAAGAGTCGGATTATCAGCTAAAAAGCGTACTTGAAGTTTCAAACTTGATCAACTCATCGCGTGAATTGTCTGAGATGATTCAGACAGTACTCTACAGTGCAAAACGCGTGATTCGCGCAGAAAGTGCGAGTTTGTTTCTTGTAGATGAAGCCACGGGCGAATTGTATTTTGAAATCATCGCGGGCGACAAGAAAGACCTTAAAGGATTCAGGATTCCGCGCGGCCAGGGAATTGCAGGAATAACTGCAGCAAGCAAGAAGTCCATCATTGTGAATGATGCTCAAACTGATAGCCGGGTTTTCCGACAAGTAGATCAAGTTTCACAGGAAGTTACTCGCAACATTCTCGCTTCTCCACTTGTGATTGAAGGCGAAGCGATAGGCGTAAACGAGGTGATCAATACAATTGATCGTCCGGCCTTCTCAGAACACGACATGGAGATTTTCGAAAGCTTCTCCGACTCTGTGGCCATTGCATTGCAACGGCGCAGGCTTCTCGATAATATCCAACGCACCAACGTAGAACTGGAACGTCGCCTTCGTGAAATTACAAGCTTGCATGCAGTGGCAGCTGCACAGACAGAGGAACGCTCGCTCGATGATCTGTTTGTTCGCGTACTCGAAATCGTACGCGACGACCTCAAGGTTGGCCGGGCATCCATACTTCTCGGCGATGTGTCTGGAAAACTCAAGATCGCCGCAAGTGTCGGAGACTATGGCGAAAGTGAGGACGGGAATCCCGGGAGCCTGGCACACCACGTCTTTACAACGAATCGTCCCATCTTTATCGAAGACTTCAGAAATTCTCCAGCAACCATTACGAGCCTGGCCAACCCCGAACGTTATCATTCACAATCATGCATTCTGCTTCCCCTGGCCCCGCCCTCCGGGACTCCCTTTGGAGTGATTTGCCTAACGGAACCAGCATCCGGGAAGTTTCTCGAAGAAGACTATCGCCTACTCCTTACCATCGCGTCCCAGATCGTGAAGGGCTATGAAAACTTCATGCTCAACGATCAGATGATGGTCAAAAGATCGCTTGAGAAGGAAATGGAGATCACTTCGCGCATTCAGCGCAATATTCTTCCGCTCCGCAAGCCACAGCATTTACACCTGGATATGGCCGCCAAGTCAGTCATGGCCAAAACTACGGGTGGAGATTTTTACGATTACTACGTTCACACGCCAAATGGGGATGTCTCATTCCTGGTAGCTGACGTTTCCGGGAAATCACTTCCTGCTGCCCTCTTCATGGCTGTTTCCAGTTCCATTTTGAGAACTATCATCCGGCAAGAATTTGAACCCACACGAGTCCTTGCTCAGGCTAACGATCTTTTGTTTGAAGAATCCCAATCAGGGATGTTCGTGACAGTTTTCCTGTGTCGCTATGATCCAGGCTCGGGCAAGCTAAGGTACGCGTCTGCAGGGCATAACGAGATGCTTTTGATGCACGATGATGGAACATATGAGGTTCTGTCCGGCAAAGGATCCCCACTCGGCGTTTTGCCAGCCTACAAACAGAAGTACCTCGGTGGAACCACGCCCGTCCGCGACGGTGACCTGCTCGTTTTGTTCACCGATGGCGTCTTTGAAGCTGTGGATCGGGCCGGAAACGAGTTTGGCATGGACCGGCTGATGAGCCTCTTGCAAGAAGTTCGGCACAAAACCCCGGACGAAATTGTCGAGGCAGTCTATCGGAAGGTGATTGAGTTTTCCGGCAGCGAGCTCCAGTATGACGACTTCACGATGCTGGTGTCGAGGTTTTTTGGAACCATTCGAGATAAGAAGGACTACAAGATATCCCTGCCTGCTCGTGTTGAGAGCGTGCCGGTTCTTCGTGATTTCATCCTGAATGCCTGCCAGCGCCATGGATTGGCGGGTCAGGATCTGGAAGATGTTCTGCTCGTCTCCGATGAGGCCGCTACAAATATTGTCCTGCACGCTTATGAAGGGGCTGTTGATGCCCCGGACTTCGATTGCGAGATAGAAATTGAATCCGGAAATGCCTTCAAGATCCAGCTGCGCGACCATGGCATCCCATTCCGCAGAGATGAGGTCCCAGGTCCGGATATACGAGAAAACATGGCGGGCCGCCGCCGCGGTGGTTTTGGAGTTTACTTGATAAAATCCTTGATGGACACTGTTGAATATCACCGAAAAGATGATGTTAATTACTTTGTGGCGCAGAAAGCCCTGAAAAAAGACGAATCGTAGGAGAAATGCCATGAAAATGAAAGAGAGCGGAAATAACCTGATTTTGTATTTAGCAGGCCGCGTCGACGTTCATCTGGCATCCGAAGTTGAAGCTGAACTCAATGATGTGATTAAGAAACACGGGGATAAGAACCTGATACTGAACCTGGATGATGTGGAATATATGTCCTCTTCCGGACTTCGCGTGTTCGTGTCCCTCATGCGAACACTGAAGGAATCAAACAGGTCGCTGCGGCTATGCAACCTTTCCGTTGCTGTAAAGAAGGTTTTTGAAGTAGTAGAACTAATGGATATGTTTGATATTTACGATTCCGAAGAAGAAGCCCTTGCCGCAGGATAGGTTACTCCGGCGACCTTTGCGGGGGGTTGCCGGCCTAGCGATTGCGCGTTTGCCCGTCAGTCGCTCCCGGCCATCCATGGCCTGCGCGACACCTGTCCCTCCATGGACAATGGCTCGCGTTGCGACGACCAACAGGAGGTTGGAAGTGCCGCCGAAGACAGGATGTCGAGAGGCGGCCGCTCGGGCCGTTCGTATCCCACTCACTGCAAATCGCGCAATCGCTCAGCCGAATAAATCTGCATAGATCTTGTCGTGACTGAGGTATTTCATCCAATCCCGAAAAGCAGCTCTTGGCTCACTAAACAAAGTCCGCGGCAAGTACACGTGCTTTCCCCTTTTAGATCCCACACGGTCGAGTACGCCTCGCGATCGCCGTGCGCCGCGCTCGCTCCCAATTGCGGAGACAGGAGGTCGGAGCCCCCGATCGAGTCGCACATGGAGGTGCGATCGAGCGGGTTGGGAGCGTGGCGCGCGCGGTGGGTACGCGGACTTACGAGGAACGTGTGATGCCGCGTAGTTTTTTCCAGCGTTTGATTGGCCGCTTCATGCGCATCATGCGCCTGCATCCGGACGTGCAACCGTTGCTTTCAGGCGGCTATCGTCTGACCAACCCTTCCGCAGCCGCCTACCCATCCGAGAATTTGCCATTCGCGTCGCGCGTCATTGCCTCGGGAATGTGGAACTATTGCTTTTTTCAATTCTATCGCCACTTTGCCGGCCCTTACTGGGTTGAGCGGCAGTATAACCCGGACGATGTTTCCTTTATTCCACGAGCAAGCAGTCTACTCTCGTTGAATCTGACGCACCGAACCTGGATGGGGATCAGGTCGCCTAACGGTACGAGCTTTTCCATGGTGGATCCAGCCGGATCCCTTTCTCCCATTGCAGGCTATTATAGCGTCGAGGTAGGGATCAAGGATGGCACCAGGGTTCTACTTCCAACGCGAGGTGATCTGAAGGTTTCGCAAAAACCTTTTAAGGATCTGCCTGCGGCGAGAACGGAGTACAACTGCAAAGGTATCCAGGTGAAATGGACTGTAGTGGGTTGCGCTGATGAAGGCGACTGGGTTTACTCGCGCGTTCAATATGAAACCAATCGTCCTTGCGAACTCCTGGTTGGGATCAGACCATTCAATCCGGAAGGCGGGGCACTCATTTCAGATCTGGAAATGAAACTTAAAGCGGAGGGAGCCGTCCTCAGCATCAACTCGCGCGAAGAGATATTCTTTCCCGTGGCGCCGGACGAGTTACGATTTTCAAACCTTGAAGCTGGCGACGCATATTTTCAGGACAAACCCCTCGGGATTGTCAACTGCCGGCACGGCCTCGCGACCGGATCTCTGGTATATCGCATAACGGGCTCCGGCGAAATTCATTTTTACGCACGGACCAATCGCACTGGAAAGGCCGGTGTTCCAATTCAGTTTGTGAACAATGATCACGAACTCAATCGATCGCTAACAGCATGGGAAAAGATCGTAGACCAGGGTGCAGAATTCGTTTGCGGTCGAGATGTGTGGAATCGAGCCGCGCGCATCTTTGCGGGCTACCTCAACTCACTCCAGACAAATACAGAGATCTGGCCCGGCGTATTTACGTACAATCAATTCTGGTTCAGAGACGCAGCGTATATGATCTCCGCACTCACGTCATGGGGCTATACGACGCAAGCAGCAAAAATTCTTAAGACATACGCCGCAAGACAGGAGCGCGACGGATTCTTCAAATCGCATGAAGGTGAATGGGACTCAAACGGGCAGGCCATCTGGACTCTGGCCCATTTCATTGAACACACGGGTGATCAGCAAATGCTCCGCGAACTTTACCCTGCAATCCGGAAGGGAGCGCAATGGATCATGCGTAAACGGAGGACCGGGATTCAGGGAAAGATTCTTCCCGCGGGCTTCAGCGCCGAACACCTGGGTCCGGCTGATCATTACTACTGGGACAATCTATGGTCCATCGCCGGGCTAATGGAAGCATCCAGATGCGCCGGAATGCTTGGCGAAAAAAAGGACGAACGCTTATTCCTTGAAGAATCAGACTCTTACAGGCGCGATCTGCTCGCAGTTTCTGCTGATGACAGACAGCGATTCGGCGTTATTACGGCGGCCCCAAATCGCCCCATCGATTCTGGAATGATAGGTAGCATATGTACTGTTTATCCGCTTGAACTCAGGGTCTTCCCTGAGAGCGAAGTTCGCAAGACCGTTCGCGAAATTCACAAACAGTTCTTTACAAAGGATCTTTTCTTTCATCCAATCATTCACTCCGGCTACAATCTTTATCTCAGTTTACAAATGGCTCAATGCCATTTGAGGCTTGGCGACGTGCGCCGTGCTCGCAGGATTTTCAAACGCGTGCTCAAAAGCCGCACTCAGCTCTGGACTTATCCTGAGGCTATCCATCCAATCACCGGTGGTGGAGTGATGGGTGACGGCTTTCATGGCTGGGCGTTTGCCGAAGTCCTGCTGCTTTTGCGTGAGTTTGTTGTTAGCTCTCAAGACCGCGTGCTGCATATCTTTCGCGGCCTGCGAAACCGCGAAATTCTAAGCGACATGAAGTTTGGCCCTTTCCCAATGCACGGCGGAAAAATCAGCATCCAGGGCAAGCTATCTGAGTCAAACGACGGAAGGATCAAGATCAATTTTGACAGAGCATCAGAAATGCGCGCAATCCGCATTCATGTGCCGGGACTTCGCCGGAAAATCAAGAGTGTCCGTATCGAAGGATGCGACGAATACCATTTTGATCGTAAGAAGGCCATTATTGAGGTAGCCCGCGCCACCGCAGAGATCGAAATCCAGATTCTAATGTAGTGACGGTCTCGGGTGAGGCATTCACCGTGGAGTTTCACCAGGCCAAACAAAAACAGGCGATAAGAACGGCCCTTGAGTTGCTGACTGATCGCATAATAGGAATCTACGTCGTTCGCAATCCTGATAAGCTCAGGCATGTGCAAGCCCACATCAAGACTCGTATATGAACTTGAATCTTTCCGGATGATGCTCACGCATGTAGTCCTTGAACTCACTCATTCGGAAGGCGCAAGGAAATCTGTCGCGTCCCCAGAAGAACAGTGGATCACCTATTACATGCCAGGGGATTCCCACTCGCCGATGATACTTTAAGACAAGCAGCTCCATCTCAGCTACGCCGAGATAATCCTCCGCGTTACCGCTAAAGTCAACAGTCAATCCCTTGAGTAGATAGTCGAAAATGAAAAAGGACTTTGTGCGCGCAATGCCGTACTTCTCAAGAGCCTCTTTATCTACAGCCGTTCGCCATCCGTTGAAAACGAATCGCGCCGACGAATTCATCCTCCGCTGTATTTCGGACACAGAAATCCCGTAGCGCGACTCAATCGGGAGTAAGAAGCTGGCTTCTTTTATGTGCGTATCCTTTGTTATGAGTCCCCAGGTCCCGAGCAGGGTTCCGTCAACATGACGCACCCCGCACATTCGAGTGTGGGGAAAATATTCGGCGGTTTGCGTTGCCAGTTCTGACGCAGAAATCACCGAGCCCGCGGCTTCAGAAAATGCCTCATTGTATACTTTACTGATGAAGAGATTGAATTCCTCGATGTCGTTGCTGCCTAGCAGCCAGAGGGTCAAGTCGTCCACCTGGTGCAACTTCTGCGAATTCTTTCCCGATATTCGGTGTAGGGTCTGCTGCGATTCCATTGCCGCCTCCAAGGAGACAGACTTGTCTCCCATAACAGCATTCGCCGGGGAGACAGATCTGTCTCCTATTTTTTATTTGATTTTTTCTGTCCCGCGCGCCAAACAGACCTATGTCATCTATTACGCCGGCGGACCGGATTTTGAAACGGGCTAGAAAGCTCTTCTACGAGCAGGGCTACAGCACGACTGGAATCGATCAGATCATCGCGGAGTCCGGCACATCAAAGAAGAGCTTTTACAGATACTACCCTTCCAAAAGCGATCTGGCAAGAGCCTACTTAAAGTCCGAGAGGGAAGCTTTGCTGGGATATTTTGAAGAGCTGACTACCAGACAACAGACGTACAGTGGCTTTGTGCGAGCATGGTGCAAGATATTGCGAACCAGGGCCCACAATGGCACATTCTTCGGTTGCCCCTTTGGGAATTATGCCAGCCAGAGTCCTGATTCCGTGCGAGACCGCAAACTACTGGTTGAAACCATGGAAGCCTGGAGAGAAACCCTTGAGAAATTCCTGAAGCGCTGCGCGCCCTCTATTTCGCGAGCACAACTGACACAAACGGTAAACCGCATTTTAATCCTCTACCAGGGAGGATTGCAAATGTGGAATATCACCGGAGATGAAACCTATCTCAAGCACCTCGAGCACGAGCTACTGCTATTACAGCCTCTATAGATAAAGAGAAATTACATGGGGCAAGGGCACAGGATCCAGGGCAGGCAGTGCGGCTGAAAACTGATCAGAAATGGATCTCTTTTAGATCATCCCCGGAAACGGTAACCACTCCTTCGGGAGTAGTTACTACATAATCCATGATGACCTGTTTCACTACGCCCTCAACGACTGTGCCGTTGCGCAACACGAGTCGATCGAGCTTTCCACCCGCCACATGTTCGATTCGAACAAATAGTTTCTGTCGCAATACTGGTTCGCGGTTTCGCTTATCCAATTCAAGATTGATCGTCTCGTCTGTGGTGAGGGGTACGTCGATTGGCTTCATTTCCTCAAACTGCATGTCTGCAGCGCTCGGTGCACGCTGCGTCACCTCGACTTTCACATCGGCAGCCGTACTCGCAACGGATTTCTCAATCGAGTCAAGCTTGGCCTTCAATTGTCCGTCAATTTGCGCCGCCGCCTTTTCGATCTGCTCCTGAGTCATGGTCGTTTGTTGTGAAATTTTTGTTGCTTCTTCGATTGTGCTCGCAGTCTCCGCGTCTACAACATAGTGCGCGACCACAGCCTCTTTCCCCGCTTCAACTTGCGTTTCTTGATCCGCTAGCTTCTGTACAATTGCGCGCAAGGTTTCGCTGTGCTCTAACAAGCGTGGATCGAGATTCTCAATTGAGCCGGAACTCAAGCGAACTGCAACCGTCCCCTCAAATACAGATGTCCTGACTTTCCCATCACTGAAGACATACACGTCAAACTTGGTTCCGCGCACTGACGCCACGGCAGTGGGAGTCTTAACCTTGAATCCTTCACCCTGGCCTAGCTTGCGGACATTCACTAGAATTTGCCCGGAAAGCAATTCGCCAGAATGCTCCGTCACGGTTGACTTAAGCACCGAGCTCAATCGAAACTTTGAGTTTTCCGTAAGGCGAATTACGATGCCCGACTCCGAGCCGCGGATCTGAAGATCACAGAACGAGGCGTGGCCCACAGTGATCCACTTGTCGCCTTGAATTCGTGCGCCTGTCGAGATAGGTGAATCATCCACCTTGACGTCGCCCACAACGACCAGGGCCAGCGCAGCTGGCGGTGCTATTGTCCCGACCGTACGGGGTTTTGCCTTGCAGGCAGGAAGGATTGCGAGGACCGCAAGGATCAGGCCGATCGAGATTGTGCGCATTTTGAACATTCTCCATATATCTCAACTGCATGCGAAACAACGCGAAAGTCTTTATCCTCGCGAGGTGAAGGCAGCTTCTTTGGAATGAAACACGAATCTATGCAGAATGTCGCGCCGCACGTCAAGCAAACGGCATGATGATGGTGATCGTCGCCTTGAAACTCAAAACGCGAAATAGCTTTATTCTGCAGATTGATCTGGCTAACATAGCCTGATTCAGTGAGCATCAGAAGGTTCCGATATACGGTATCGAGACTCACATGAGGGAAGGTCTTCTTCACCCGGACGTGCACATCGCGGGCCGTTAAGGAGTGCCTGGAATGTATCAGGACCCGGAGAACCTCAGTCCGCTGCGGCGTTAGCTTCTGCCCATTCTGCTTGAGCGAATCCAAACATTCCTGAAGAGTAATCATCCTATCCAAGTCCGGCTTAACTTAGGACCGCGGCTGGAAATGGGTCAACCAGAAAACATTTGACACGTGCCAGGACGCAGTAGCCCCTTTGAACGGATGGATCAGGAGGGAGGGCAAAGAGTCGAAATCTTCGAGAAACCAGTCGAATTGAGAAATCTCGACGCGTTTAAGAAAACCTTCATCGAAGCCAACCGGGGCAAGCCGTTATTTCTCATCCGATTTGAGCACCTCGAAGGAATGCCCCTTGGCGAGTTCATAGCCTTTCTCAGAAACGAAGTCCACAGCATTCTCGACCTTACAGACGTCGAATTCGGTTTTCACTACATGGAGCGGATACAGTGTCTCCTCATGGGCATCTCACCCATACACAAATGGAGCGGAGCCACTTTCCCCAATGTCGATAGTTCAATCGGCCGCTTTCACCTCGACTGTCTGGCGCGAAAAGTCTGTACTTTTCATTTTGGTGTGGGTCGATCGCAATGTAACTTCATCTCGGACAACGACGAAATATTCGACGAGCTGTACCGCACTTCCGAGAAGAACCTCAAGGATAATCTGACCAGATGGAGCTGGACATACTTTAATCGCGCGAATACGTACATCTCGGACGAGACTAACGATGCGATGATACAACCCACGGTAACGTTCGATCCGCGCACTGGCATGTATGGCGTCAATGGTGGAGAGGTTTTTGTTGGAGGTGGTATCTACTCCAGCTATCGCGAATTGATCGGTGACATTCCGCCAGATCAGGACCTCAACAGAATCGAATTGTTGATTCTTGAGAAACTGGTGATTGCCTGCGAAGGCGCGCCAGGGCTTTTGAAGTTCAATATCTCCCCTCAGTCGCTCATTGATACTTTCGGAATTCCAGAAAAAGTAAACCGATTGTACAATCTCATACTTTCCAGAGGGCTCAGCCCGCGCAATATTCGCCTTGAACTGGTTGAGAAACCGTATGAAGAGAAGATCCACTCACTCAAAGAAGTTTGCGGATCATTTTTCAATTTTGGTGTCACTTTCGCGGCGGATGACTTTGGAGTGAAGAGTCAGAGCCACCAGGTTGTCCTCGACCTGGGGGTTATGATAAAGGAATTCAAACTCGACCCGATCAGTTTCCGCTTCAAGGTTGAAGAAGATCAGACCAAATTTCTGGACAACCTGGCTTTCATTGATTATTGTAAGCGGCTTGCTGACAACAGAGAGGCCGGCATCACCGCAGAAGCTGTTGAAGATTTTGACACACTTAGATTCTTGATGGAACATCAAATCTACCAATTCCAGACAAACCTGTTCTCCGGAAAGATTTCACTGACTGAGTATCGGGAGCGGTTTGCAGGAATGCGAAATCTTCCCGAAGAGGCAGTGCGTAAAATATTAACGGATCGAATTCTCCTTGATGAAGTGCGGGCAGTCGGAAATATATTCAGTGTAGCCAGCCGAGTTGGCTATATGTAACACGCTGACGTATGATGGAACAAATTCATCAAAAACTCTTTATTTTGTTAAACACATCCCTTGTTTCTTGTTTCATGAGCTGCTCGCTCTTCAATCCCGTAACGAATGACAACCCGGAACTATCACTTCTGCTGGCAAATCTGTCCTCCCAAACAATTGCCCCGAGCAAGTATTTGTTTGTTGTAAGCAGCGGTGATTCAACTGCACGTTCGTATCGAATCAGTTCCGAAGACGGAAGTCTCACGCTCGCTTCCTCTCAGGCAACAGCAACCCCACCCTTGCGCACAACAGCTCATCCGACGCTTCCCGTATTCTACACAACCCTAAACGCAGTACCGGGAGGAGTGGACGCTTTTCCGTTTGATGCGAACACGGGTGTCCTATCGGCAAGAGTAACGCAGCGAACACCGGGAGGAGAGAACTTCTCGCACATTGTAATGGCCCACCCCAATGGCAATATTCTGCTGTACAGTATAGTGCAATCAGTAACCCGATTCTATCGGAGCAATCTCACAGATGGTTCACCGGGTGCCCCCGTTGTAACGTCAACCGCCATTGTCGCCAATAGCCAACAGGGCGCATTGACTCCTAACGGTAATTTTCTCTATTCCGCTGCTGCAGGCGGCGGTCTGCAGCGTTTTTCCGTCGCTTCCGATGGAACCATGGTAGACCTCGGAAATACAAGCATTTCGGGTGCTTCAATTTCGGGCAGAATTCAGATTTCACCTGGCAGTGATTTTCTTTTCACCACTTCGTCATCCAATGAGGTTGCATCGTTCCGAATTGACTCTGCT
This sequence comes from Leptospirales bacterium, assembly GCA_016788865.1. GTDB lineage: Bacteria > Spirochaetota > Leptospiria > Leptospirales > Leptonemataceae > JAEUSB01. The sequence continues at coordinate 186,704 of JAEUSB010000095.1, read as the reverse complement.
GGAAATCTAACACCGGTTTCGCTCTTCAGCGCCGGGGTTACGAACCTCCCCCACACGGCGCTGAATCGAGATGGCACCAGGTTCTACGTCCTTTCATTCGGTGCGACAATTCAGACCTACTCCATCGCTACGGACGGAACCCTTGCTCTGATGGACCAACAAGGAGCCCCGGCTAACACGGGTATTATGTGCATGGATCGGTCAGGAAGATTTCTCTTTGTTGGGCAGTCGGCGGGCGCGGGAGACCAAATGTATAATTATAGACTGGAACCAAACGGGATTCCCACCCTGAAGGGCAGCATCGTCGTAGGAAACACTTCGAGGCATTGCATAGCCTCTGCGAGCATCTAGCTCTGCCTCATTTTCGATAATGTGACATAATCCACGAAAATCGCGCTCCGCCGAGCTTAATGTGACATAATCCGGTGGGTGCAGCCTGATTTAAAAACTTCTTGACATGCGGCCCGCGCAATCTTACGATAATAGCTTAGGATCGTCGGTCCATAATATGCCGCAGGCAAAAGCGAAAAAGGGCCAGGAAAAAGCCGAAAAAACAGGTTTTGATGTTGGAGACTACGTAGTCTACCCAATGCACGGTGTGGGACAGATCAATGCTGTCCAGAAGCAGGATATTCTGGGTAAGAAAACCCGGTGCTACATCCTGGACATCAGCGCTTCAAAAATGAAGGTAATGATTCCAGTAGATAAGGCTGAGACAATTGGGATCCGGCCAATTATCAAAAAGAAAGATGTAAAGAAAGTTCTAGATCTGCTTAAGAAAGATGAGATGGATACGGAAGAAGACTGGAAAATCCGCTATCAAAACAATATGACTAAGATCAAATCCGGAGATATTTACTCCGTGGCAGAGGTCTGTCGAAACCTGTACAAACGCGCACGAGATAAAGAACTCTCCCTCATGGAGCGTCGTCTCTATGAGTCCGCATACAATCTGGTATCAAGTGAAATCGCAATTTCAAGAGAAATCTCTATGGAAGAGGCGGGCAATCTGATATCAGAAGTGCTTTCCTGACCCGCCTGCAGGCCCCGGACCGAAGGGGTGTTATATGAAACTATTGCTACGTACGGTAATTGCCGTGCTTTCCGCAGCCGGTGTATTTCTCTGGATGCGTTTTGCTGGCGGAGCTACCTACCTTGAATCTGGAATTGGCGCAGGATCTGCGCTCGTATTGATTGCGCTTGTCGCTTTCGCGGACCGCATCTGGGCAAAATGGAACTCAGAAAAATTCGTGTACGGTGCATTGGGCGGCCTGCTCGGTGCAGCCGGCAGCTACTTCCTGGCTTCGCTGCTCAGCGGCGATCTCCAAATCTATGTACCTGCGTTTGCCGTAACAACGGTAATGTGCGGAATCTTTGGCGGGATGGCATTCGCAGCAATTCCATCGCGTCGAATCGCTAGCGGTGGCGGTGGCAGCGTCTTCCCTGGTGAGAAACCAGAAGGTTACAAAGACAAGATTCTCGATACATCAATCGTAATCGATGGGCGAATTCTGGATATTGCAGAGACCAACTTCATTGAAGGTCCAATCATTATCCCTAACTTTGTTCTCCGAGAAATTCAGTTAATCAGTGATTCACCGGACCCGGTTAAGCGAAATCGCGGACGTCGCGGACTCGATATGTTAAACAAGCTCCAGCAATTGGGTAACGTGAAAGTAAAAATCAGCTACGCCGATTTCTCTGATGCACGTGATGTGGATGCAAAACTCGTAAGGCTCGCGCGTGAAACGGGCGGCAAATTGATCACTAACGATTTCAACTTGAACAAGGTAGCGGAGCTACAGGGTGTGGAAGTCCTTAACCTGAACAGCCTGACCAGTGCTCTTAAGCCAGTGGTCTTGCCCGGTGAAGAAATCATCATCGATGTTATCAAAGAAGGCAAAGACGAAAACCAGGGTATTGGATACCTGGAAGATGGAACCATGGTCGTTGTAGAAAACGGCCGTCAGCTTCTGGGTAAAACTGTGAAAGTCAACGTCACTTCCATTATTCAGACGGCAGCAGGCAAGATGATCTTCACTCGCGCGACTGGCGCTGTCGAAGACGATGACGAAAAAGATCGTGGTGGGAAACGCGGCGGCGGGAACGGTGGAAATCGTTTTGGTGGCGGCGGAAACCAGGGCAATCAGGGTGGAAACCAGGGCGGCGGAAACCGCGATGGCAACTATCGTGACCGCGACGATCGCGAGTTCTCGCGCGGCGGCCGTGGCAGACGTTAAGCGATCAATCTTATTTCGGGTCCGGCTCCGGCCGGACCTGCTCTTTCAGTTTCAATAATCTCCCGCAGCTTCTAAACGATTTCTCAATCCGCAAAGAATGAAACCGTAAATGGAAAGGTCCTCTTTGTGAACTCTGATGGGTTCATTCCGAAAGATCGTCTGAATACGCGACTGAAATGCGCTTGATCGGCAAATCCGGCGTCGTAGGCGGCCAATGCCAGATCTGGATGCTCGGCCATATGATGCACCGCTTGCTTCACTTTCAGCCACAGTCTGTAGTCCAGGAAGGCAACTCCTGTCTCCTCCTTAAAGAGATGACGAAAGCGACTAACGGACAAACCCGCTTCACGTGCTAGATTGTCTAAGCAAAATGATTCCGGTTCTGCCCCCGCAATGCTCCGCTCAATGCGTGGATCCAGTTTGTGCTGCGGCGACCGGGTCCAGCAACCATCCAGTATGCGCATGATTTCCGATCTGACTCCGGCTCCCGGTTTTTGAACAGCCTCTCGAACCTGCTCCTTTTTTGATTCGGAAACGAGATCTTTCATTTCAAAAGCTGCGTGATCCGGCTCAGGGATTCGACCCGCGAAAAGGCCCAGTCCGGTCGTCAATGGATCCAGATAGATAAGCGTCATGCTTCCGTCCACCGGATCCATTTCGTGGCTTGCGCCGGACGGGATACAGGCGATTTGATACGAGTGCGTAACCCCGCTGCGCCCGCGCAATTTGACCTCTCCGTTATCCGGCAAACAGATCTGAATATAGAAATGGCTGTGCCTGTGACTGGCAAAACCCAGACCGCGGTATGTGGCCAGGTTCCGCCAGACCAGGAATTGCCTCAGGCTATTGGCATCGTTTCCAGTCATGCGCAACTGCGAATGAATTCTGCAATCAATCTGAGTGCAAGCTTTCCTTCATGCATTGGTAGCAGAGGCCAGATATGCGGCAGTCCAGGCCCAAATTCAACCTTGAGTTTGGCGCCTTCCGCCCGAAGCTTTTCACAGAAGAGTCACTCAGGCTTTTCATATGTACATCGACTCTATCAGGGTCTGATATTTTTCGGTGATGATATGGCGTTTCATCGACATCTTGGCAGACAGCTCATCGCCAACCTCGAATGTCTTGGGTAAAAGTCGGACATCGTTTACGCGCTCAAACGCCTTGAATCCATTCTGCGACGTGACCGAATCTCTGACTTCTTTCAAGATTGCGCGTCGAACTTCTTCACTTCTCGCCAGATCCTCGTGCGTGCTACCGTGCTCCTTGAATCGGTCCAGCACAGGAACTACAAGCGCCCCCAGAAAGTTTTTGTCCTGCCCAACTATCATCACGTGGTCAATCAACGGTGATTGCATGATCTTATTTTCTATTGGTACGGGTTCAACGTTTTCCCCATTCAACAACACTACTGTCTCTTTGGATCGTCCAACAAGCTTTAGAGTATTGTTGTAAGTCATTAAACCCAGGTCACCGGTATTGAACCAGCCGTCGCCAGTCAGTACTCGCGCAGTCATCTCGGATGCCTTGTAATATCCCTTCATAACCTGTGGTCCGCGAACGTGTACTTCCCCTTTTACGCCACGCGTCGGAGGATAAATAATCTTGCGGGAATCGACATCGACCAGGCGCAACTCGGTCTGCGGGAACATGGCACCAACGCTACCCAGTACAAGCCTTCCAGGTGTGCGAAAGGCCAGTCCAGGCGATGTCTCTGTCAGCCCATAGCCTTCATACACGGGAATTCCAATTGTGTTAAAAAACTCATCGATATGAAACGGCAAGGCTCCGCCACCGGAAACGGTTCCGCGCAGTTCCCCTCCGGTGGCAGCCCGAATCTTCCGCAATACAATTGCATCCAGGGCTAAGTGCGGTAGAAAGAATAGCCCGACCATTGGAATGTGCCACAGTGCTAGACAGAACGACCAGATTGGATTCCTACCTTCAAGGTCCAATTGATTGCCACGCAGAAACCGGATGGCTCGTTTTACGCGCTGCGCGCAGAAGTATGCGGCACGAAACAGAACACGACTGATCAGAGGACTCGATTGTACTTTTGCTTGAATTCCCTGGTGAACACTTTCCCACAAACGCGGAGCTGAAGCCATAAACGTTGGCTGAACCAGGCGCATGTCTTCGCGAATGTTACGCACATTCGAGTAATACTGGGTTGCACCTCGGGCGATTGTGCCCATTTCGAACACTCGCTCGAAACTATGCCATACAGGAAGAATGGAAAGAAATCGATCCCCTGGTCCAATATCAATGGGAATGTTTACCAGCTGGGAAATCATATTGGCGTGAGTCAGCATCACACCTTTGGGCGCACCGGTGGTCCCGGACGTGTATATGATCGTGAACAAATCGTCAGGCTTGATTCCCGCCATACGATCTTCAACTCGCTTGTCTCCTTTGCTCCTGAGCTCCCTTCCCTTTGAGATCAAATCCGTCATTCGCATGACTTGGTGGCCCACTGAGACTCCCTCATCATCCATAACGATGATACACCTAATATCTGTTAGGTGATTGAGGTTCCTTTGAACTTTGCTCAGCGTTGAACCGTTTTCAACGAACACTACCCTCGCGTCAGAATGCGGAACGATGTATTGAACGTCTCCGTCTGTCACGTCCGTTCCCCGGGGCACGTCAGCCGCGCCGCAGAGAATGGTGCCGTAGTCGGCAATGATCCATTCCCTCCGATTGTCTGCCAGAATAACCACGTGATCACGCGCCTTGACGCCCAGGTCGATCAATGCAGTGGCCAGGTTTACGCCGGCTTCGTATAATTCCCGAAACGTAATTGGGACAAACTTTTTCTCCTCGTTCCGGGTACAGAAAGCAGCTGTATCGCCAAAGCGTTCGGCACTTTGCCGGTACACCTCAGCCAGGTTCGTTGGATTTTGTTTTGGTTTCATGCGGAGCCTCCATACTCTCCGCACTAAATTCGGCACGACCCGGAAAGCCGGCTTGAACCCAGAGGCTATGCCGACTAAAAACTGCGACTCCTCGCGAAAATTCTCAAATTCGCACGCGCTTGAGGCGTAAGGCGTTTAGAATCACCGAAACCGAACTCATGGCCATAGCAGCACCCGCAATCCAGGGCGCCAGGAAACCTAACGCAGCCACCGGTATGCCAAGTCCGTTGTACAACAGCGCCCAAAAGAAATTCTGCCGAATGTTATGCACAGTGGCACGGCCGACGGCAATAGCATCCGCCATGCGCGCGAGGTCACCCTTAACAAGAATTACCTGCGCGGTTTGTTTGGCCACGTCCGTACCGTTGCCCATTGCAAATCCAACAGTCGCAGCCGCCAGAGCCGGCGCATCATTGATTCCGTCCCCGGCCATGCCTATCCGAATTCCCTGCTGCCTCAGGTCGGCTACCTTCTTTACTTTGTTTGCCGGGCTAAGCGATGCGGAGAAGTTCGCAATTCCAAGAGCGTTTGCGATTCGGCCAACCGTTGGCAGGTTGTCTCCGCTTAGAATCAAAGGAGCTATGCCGAGTTGCTTTAAGCGCTCAACGGCATGGACGCTGCTTTCCTTTAGTGAGTCCTCAAGAGCAATCGCTACCCAATGATCATATGTACCCCAGATACGGGCCCATACGATCGTCCTGCCTTCACCTTCAGCTGATGACATTCGTGATACCAGATCCTCTGGAGGCGTGGCACCGGACTCCGTCAGGAACCGAAGATTTCCAGCGATCACGAGCGAATCGCCCAGCCGCCCGCGGACGCCGCCCCCCGGTTCGACTTGAACATCTGTGGCTTTTCCAATTTCAATTCCACGTCGCTTAGCCTCATTGACGATTGCTGTCGCCAGCGGATGTTCGGAGCGCGTCTCCACCGCAGCTACAGCTCCCAGCACCGCATCATCGGCTGCTGCAGTCGAATGGATTAGGCTCACGCGCGGCTTCCCCTCGGTCAGGGTACCTGTTTTGTCAAAGGCGATCTGTTCAAGAGTAGCAACTGCCTCAAGTGCTTCTGCGTTCCGGAACAGAATGCCAAGACTGGCAGCGCGTCCTGTGCCAACCAGGAGTGAAACTGGTGTGGCCAACCCCAGAGCGCACGGGCATGCGATTACAATGACGGCAATTGCATTTTCAAGAGCGCGACTAACGTTGTCAACATCGATAAGAAGCCACGCTACAAGTGTCAAAATCGATGCTACAATCACGGTAGGTACAAACACACTGGAAATTCGATCGGCAACTCGCTGAAGTGGCGCGTGCGACCCTTGCGCTTCTTCAACAATCTTCACAATGGATGCGAGCACCGTTTGGTCTCCAGTCGCGGTAGCTCGAACCGTTAGACTTCCCGTGCCGTTGACCGTTCCTCCAAGGACTGTGCTACCGACTGCCTTTTCGATGGGCAGGCTTTCGCCTGTGAGCATGGATTCGTCAATGGCGCTGCTACCTTCACTGACGATGGCATCCGTTGGGATTTTCTCTCCGGGACGAACTAGAATTGTATCGCCAACGCGCACAAACTCAGCCGGGATTTCAATCCATTCATTCTCCCGCTTAACGGTGGCCCGTTCCGGTTTCAGATTCAGGAGACTGCGAATTGCTTCCGAGCTACGGCCACGGGCTATTGCCTCCAACCATTTTCCCCCGACAAGGAAGGTGATCAAAACGGCCGACGTTTCAAAATAGAGGCCCGCCTTGCCCGTAAACATAGAGTAAAGGCTGTATCCGAAGGCGGCGGATGTACCCAGTGCTACGAGAACATCCATATTGGCCGCGCCATTCTTGATAGAACGATAGGCGCCATTGTAGAACGGAAATCCAATCCAGAATTGAACCGGAGTCGCCAATAGGAACTGAACCCACGGATCCATAATCCAATGGGGCATTGGTAGAAACGCCAGGGCTCTAAAATGGCCCACCATCGTATAAATCAAGGGAAGCGAGAGAAGCGCAGAAATCAAGAATCGATTTCGCATCTTTGTGGCTGCCTGGCGGTGCTTTTCGTCCGTGCTTCTCTGATTGCCGCTACTGATAGCCGCAGTATAACCCAGCTTTTCAACCGCCTCGATTAGGCCACGGGGATCCGTGCCCGCATCAACACGGACAAACGCGGTTTCCCGGGCAAAATTGACTCGAGCTTCCTCGACCCCGGCAGCACTACCAAGGCCACGTTGAATGCGCATGGCACAATTGGCGCAGGTCATTCCGAACAGGTCGAGGGTAAGCTCTTTCTTCTCATTCATTGCGCTGTCGCCTGAAGGGTGGTGAATCCGGAAACCGGATAACCCTCCGCCTCAATTGCCAGACGAATGGCCTCTGCGTCACCGTTGCCTTCCACACGAATGGTCTGGTTTGATAAATCAACCGTTACTCCGGCGAGCGGGTCAACCGATTTGACGGCTTTTGTGACGTGCGCCACACAACTCCGACACGTCATTCCACTTGCTTTGTATTCCAACATATAATCCTCCTGACTACTGACTCATTCCAGTATAGGGCTTCCAGGCATTGGAAGGTCAATAGCCCAAAGAAAAAACTGTTCAAAAAAAGCTAGATTTTCAGGGAATTGTCAGTGGATCCTGCCGAGAACACCCCTTTGCTTGACATTCCAATGCCTGGAAGGTTAGCTGAAGTATGAACATCGGCCAGGCAGGAACGGCATCAGGAGTAGACGCGCGCCTGATTCGTCACTACGAATCAATTGGACTTCTGCCCCGAGTCAGCAGGAGCGAGGCGGGATACCGAATCTACTCGGAAAACGATGTGCACATCCTGCGCTTTATCAAGCGAGCCCGCACGCTTGGATTTCCTTTGCAAGAAATCAAAAAACTCGTTAGCCTGTGGCGAAACAAATCCAGAAGCAGTGCTCAAGTCAAAGACCTGACCCAGTCACACATTGCATCGCTGGAGAAGAAGATCGCGGAACTGCAATCCATGGCCTCTGCACTGCGGCACCTTGCAAAGAACTGTCATGGGGACAGCCGACCAGATTGTCCAATCCTGGACAATCTGGAATCAAACACGTAGCCTTACATACCAGAGCCTGGTTCGAATTTTCCGCCCTTAGCTTCGCATTCCTTCTTGGTCAAGGCAATCCAGGATTTGCCTTTGCATGAATTCTGACCGGCGCAGGCGTTTTCTTTTGTGCCACACTCACCCTTTCCTTTGCAGGCATTCACGCCGTAACATTTGCCGCGCTCCTCCATCAGGGTGCCCGCGCTTACAGCTCCCGCGAGCGCCATTCCGGTTAACGCGGCTGCCATTAGAATCTTTGTCTTGTTCTCCATATTCCTAACTCCTATGATGATACTTATTGTTTTCAAAAACGTCTGGCTCTGTAGGCAGATACGAGTTTGAATCTGCTTTCCGGTCAGCCAATCGTCCACACTATTTTTCCATTGCGATCTAACAAGATTTGACATTCTATCCCTTCCATCCGGGATATTGAAATGGACTTTCGAGCTGAGAACAAAGGCCAAACAGACAGGTTGCGGAGTCTCCTTGGCCGGTTAGACCCATCGCTCTGGCGCAAGGACATTGGAGGCGGATGGACAATAGGTACAATGATTGTTCACCTTGCATTCTGGGAGAAGATGACGCAGATCCGTATTGAGAAATGGACTTCTAGCGGGGTGCTCACAGCAGTTCCGGACGGAGACAATGTATTTGCAATCAATGATTCGATTCGCGAGATTTCAGCGGGGATCGAATTTCAGGCCGGTGCAAAAATGGCGGTAGAGGCGTTTGAAAGCATGGATCAACTCGTATCGAAACTCGATGCGTCAAGGCTAGCTGAGCTTGAGAGAACCGGAAGAGACCGCTGGTTCAAGCGTTTCCTGCATAGAGATGCACACCTTACGCGGATTGAAAAGTCAGTAGGCTGAGCGGCTATCCGGCAATATCGCTGGATCCGTTTTTCCCAATCAAGTCAGCGGTTAACGTCTTGAACTCCGCAAGCTGCCTTTGATTCAAAACGCCAAAGAACTCGTCGTCCGCGTTCTCAACCGCTGCAATTGCTTTCCGGATTATTTTTGATCCAGACTCTGTGAATCTAACTGCAACAGCACGCTGATCACGGGTTGACGTGCTACGCAAAACGAATCCGGCTTGCTCAAGCAGGCGAATTGATTTTGAGACGGTCATCTTCTCGATCTTAGCATGCTCCACAAGATGCGATTGCGTGGTGGGCTCACCCTGTTCTTCAAACCACTTCAGCGAGGCCAGGATGGCATATTGGGTCTGATTGATTCCGTACCGACCCAGTATCTCTTCCAGCTTCTGTCGCCAGAGCGTGGTTAGCTTCCAGAGTAAGAACCCAGGACTTGCATCTGCCGAGGCATGCTTGAACGCCGATTTAGCCATTCCTTACCCTGTCGACTAACGCTTCTGTTTGAGCGGGTAAACTATTCGCAACATCTTCTGCTACGAGCTTACGCCACAGAAATGCAAGCGGACCTTCAATGCTAATTGTAGTTTTTATTTCCAGCTCGCCGTCTTGCTCGAGGAATTCATGCGCCCCGTACATCCTGGCAAGTGGAAAACGAGTCAGGTCCGTGAATTCCCGATTTTCCTGGACACTGAGCAACTGGATTTTGATTTCCGGGCCTCCTTTGGGCCGCAGTAGGAATGAATTCCCGGCAACGAACGGTCCCTCAAGTCGCGCAAAATCCAGGTCAGTCTGCCATGTATGCCACTGGTTGACGTCAGACCAGACTTTCCATAAGTCCTGGACTCTGACCGAACTGACCTTCTTTGAGAACGATTTACTCCACATATTGAGCTCCTTTTCTTTATTAGTAAACTGGTTTACCGTTTGATCTGGGCCCTTTTTTTGTCAATTCAATTTGAAGCCGGGTGTGTCAGTCTGGTCTGGCCTGTTTGCACAGGCTGACCGGCTCGTGGGGCGTGCAAAAAAACGACGCGACAACAGCGAACAGGATCGTTTGCGTATTTCTCTGTATGATCAAGATTCTTGGGATTTCCGGCAGCCTGCGCGCACGCTCAAAGAACTCGGCGCTGCTGCGCCTTATTCAGGAAAGATCTGCCGGCGTAGAAGTTACGATCTTTCACCGCATGGGATCAATGCCCTTATTCAATCCGGACGTTGAGTTCGGTCCTTTTGAAGCCGTGCTGGAATTCCGAAAGCAAATCCGCGCAGCGGACGCCGTCATCATTGCAAGCCCTGAGTATGCCCATGGAGTTACCGGTGTGATGAAGAATGCCCTCGATTGGATTGTTGGATCCGGCGAGCTGGTAAACAAGCCTGTTGCTGTTTTGAACGCCGCTCCTGCTTCAACCCATGCAAACCTTGCCCTGCTCGAAACGTTGCGCGTGATGAACGTGCCTGTAATCCCGGGAGCATCGCTCGCAATGCCCGTTTCACGCGGCGAGCTGGATGAAGAAAAGATGCGGAATGACGTAACGTTAGGCGACTTAATTGATCGCTGCGTCCGTGAGTTGGCCCACGCCGTTGAGCGGGCAGAACAGAAGCGATTGGCAGACCTGGCCATTGGTTGACCACAGGTGCGCCGAGGGGAGCGCGCTGTAAAACTCGAGGTCAGCAGGTTCGCCAAAACGAGACCTGCGTCCGCAAGAAATGAGGATCAGCTAACTACTTTGTCTCGCAAGATCTTAACGAGATCTTCAATCTTCACGCGTTCCTGTTTGGTCGAATCGCGCTCACGCAGCGTAACGGTATTATTTTCTTTTGTATCGTAATCAACCGTAATGCAAAAAGGAGTGCCCAGTTCATCCTGTCTGTAATAACGTCTTCCAATCGCTCCTGACTGATCATACTCGACCTGGAAATATGGCGCCAAAGTCTTGTAGATTTCACGAGCAATCTCAGCGAGGCCGTCCTTTTTCATAAGGGGGAATATCCCGACTTTCACCGGGGCCAGACCGGGTGCCAAACCAAGAACGGTGCGAACTTCAGGTGTTCCTTCGCGTTCAACATAGTATGCGTCGCAAATGATAGCAAGCATCAGGCGATTGAGGCCCAGCGCAGGCTCAACAACATACGGGACAAACTTCTCGTTCTTTTCCGAATCGTGGTACTCGATAGGTTTGCCGGAGAATTGCGCGTGCCGTTTCAAATCGTAGTCGGTGCGGGATGCAATGCCCCAGATCTCTCCCCAACCAAACGGAAAATTGTATTCGATATCAACCGTGCCCTCAGAGTAGAAGGAAAGCTCGTCTTTTTCATGGCGACGCACGCGCAGGTTTTCCTTCTTCAAGCCAATTCTAATCAGGAAGTCCATGCAATACTGCACCCAGTGCTCAAACCATTCAGCCTGTGTTCCAGGAGCACAGAAGAACTCCATTTCCATTTGTTCAAATTCGCGCGTGCGAAAAACAAACTGGCGGGCCACAATTTCGTTTCTGAAACTTTTTCCAATCTGAGCTACGCCAAAGGGAACCTTAACGCGACAAGTATCTACAATGTTCTTAAAGTTGATGAAGATGCCCTGCGCGGTTTCCGGGCGCAGATAGATTGTCATGTCCTGTCCGCTTGCGCCGGTTTTGGTTTCAAACATCAAGTTAAACTGGCGGGGTGGAGTGAATGTGCCTTTGCTTCCGCACGTGGGGCATTGCGTCTGGTTCTTTGTGAACCATTCTTGCAGTTGGTCCAGGCTCATGCCCTTGGGCGCGTCAGGCGCAATCTGTTCTACCAACTGATCCGCCCGAAAACGTGATTTGCACTGTTTGCAATCGATCAAAGGGTCGCTGAACGAGTCAACATGGCCGCTGGCTTTCCATACTTCTGGATGGAGTAGAATAGAACTATCGAGTCCAACAACGTCCTCGCGCTCTCGAACAAACGCGCGCCACCAGAGATCCTTGATGTTTCGCAAAAGCTCGGTTCCGTACGGTCCGTAATCAAATGTATTTGCGAGCCCCCCGTAAATGTCGGAACCGGGATAAACAAAACCGCGACGCTTGGCAAGAGCCACAATGTCTTTGAGCGGGTCCTCGACCTTCTTCTTGTTTTCCTTTGGCTTGTCCTGGGGCTTTTTCTCTGGGGCTTTTTCTTCTTTCATAACGCAAGGCCAGATCGGCAAAACCGCGCCAGGGTGCAACCTGGATTGGGAACCAGTGTTCACACCGGCAAGGCAGAAATCGATTTGTTCCCGAGACTTGCCAATACGACATAACGAACCGGTTTCCGATGCGACTAAACGCGGGGAAAGGGTCAAAAAAGTTACATGCGATTGGTCTGGTTACACCGATGATTTATTGGGGAGCATACTGTGGCCAAGAGCATTGCAACTGCACAAAAAATGATCAAAGATTTTCAGGATTACCTTCTTGTGGAGAAGGGACTGTCAGAGAATTCCATTTTCTCCTATACCTACGATCTCAAGAAGTTCCATAACTATGCGCAGGGAAAAAAGAAAGACCTGCTCAAGATCGAAACCGACGACATCACCAGCTTCTTAAAGGATCAGAAACGCAAAAAGATTTCAAGCCGGTCGCTGGCAAGATCCGTGGCGGCGCTCCGTCAGTTCTACCGTTATCTAAAAGAAGAAAAGCGCGTCACAAAGAATCCCGTCGACAAGGTTCAAGCTCCTGAAGTCCAGCGCACCCTGCCCGACTATTTGACCATTGCTGAAATCAACGATCTGTTTGGAGCAATCAAAGAAACTGATCCTTACGAAATGCGCGACAAGGCTATCTTTGAGCTACTCTACTCAAGTGGACTGCGCATCTCTGAAGCTTGCCAGCTCAAGATGGAAGACGTGGATATGGAAAACATGTTCATAACTGTGCGCGGCAAAGGTGGCCGTGAACGACTTGTCCCGTTTGGGGAGCATTCAAAAGCAATTCTGAAAAAATACACCGACCAGGCACGCGATGACATTCTTAAAGAAAGAACGAGCCCTTGCCTCTTTATAAGCAAAAAGGGCGATTCGCTGAATCGCAAATCGGTCTGGCGACTGCTGAAGAAGTATCTTGAAAGGACCAACATCGCCAAGGTTGTTACACCACATACCTTCCGTCATAGCTTCGCAACGCATATGATTGAAAACAATGCAGACCTTCGTAGCGTTCAGGAACTCCTGGGTCACATCGACATCTCGACAACGCAAGTTTATACACACCTGGCGAATCGCACGCTTAAAGAAGTTCACAAAAAGTATCATCCGCGCGGGTAATACCGAGTGGCCCAACACCAACGTTGAGAAATTGATTCTGCATCTACTAGCGGTGGCCGTCCTGGCCACTTTTGCTTCCTACACTGCCTATTACTATCTGCGAGTTATCCGGCGCCCGGTCCTCCATTTCAAGAACAGCTCGTTTCATCGTAGCATCATCGAGCAATGCCCTGTGCTGAGTGAGCCTTACAAGCCTACGTTCTGGTGTTTCAACAATCACTTGATGCTGCTATTGTTTCTCTTTCGAGAGTTTCGCGCAAAGCCGTACCATTATGATCGCATCGAACAACTCAAAATGAAGGACGGCGGAACGACGGGGCTTGCATGGTCTGGAATGGAAGAAAGCAAGAAGTCAAGAACCCCAATCGTCGTAGTCTTTCACACTATCAGTGGTGATGAACAGGACGTCACGAGCATGGTTCGCTGTATCCGGAATCTCAACTGGACCGCTGTCGTATGCATTCGTCGTGGCCACGGAAGTCTTCCCCTTAGCAAACCTCGATTCAATACAATGGGATCAACCTCTGACCTTACAGAACAGCTGGCACGGATTCAGAAACAGTTCCCGGAGGCACCGTTATTCGGCGTTGGTATCTCTGCAGGATCGGGCCTGCTCGCGCGGTATCTGGGCGAGTCCGGTTCACGGGGAAAATTTCAGGCAGCGGTAGCAATCTCGCCTGCGTACGATCTCGAGGTCGCGTTTATGCGGGTCCATCCGGTTTACAGCAAACTTATGCGGACCCGCTTGATTCGCTATTTTCTGGAGCGCCATCCTAGCCTCTCAGAAATCCGCGGTTTCGAACACGCTAAACTCGCGAACAACCTGGCGGAATTTCAGGATCGTATCTACGCCCTTGCTGGCTATGAGTCGCGCGAGGAATATTACAAGCATTCAAATCCTATCAAGGTCGTGAAGGGAATTAGAACCCCGCTTTTGATTCTGAATTCAGCGGACGATCCTATTTGCGTCAACGAGAACGTCATGGAGAATCTCCACTGGCTCGAGCATCTGGATTCGACAATGCTGGTCCACACGGAGCGCGGAAGCCACGTTGCTTACCTGGAAGGAATGCGCGGAACTTCCTGGGCAGAACGCGTGGTCGGCCAGTATCTACAGGCAATCATGCGGAGTCCAAAGCGCACCAGGTCTTCTCCGACACGAAAACCTCCTGGGGCTAAAAGGGTGGCCAGAGCATTGGGCGGAACCAGACATTCCGCACGCAAGAAAACAGTGCGCAGAACTCGGTAATAGTCCGCCCCAGCCCGTTCCTGCAAATCACTCGCCAATCAGTTTACAAACTCGGGCCGTAGTTTCGATTAGACCCGAATGGAATTTCATACGGCTGACTTCGTTGTCATCGCAATCTACTTCATAATAAGCCTGGGCGCCGGCCTTTATGGAGGTCGAAACAAAGAAACCATAGCAGAGTTTTTTGTCAGCGGTGGCCGAGTCCCTTTCTGGCTGGCAGGCACGGGCATGGTGGCAACAACCTTTGCCGCAGATACGCCGCTGGCCGTGGCGGGACTCGTTGGACAGAGCGGTGTGGCCGGGAACTGGATCTGGTGGTGTTCGGCCGCCGGAGGAATGCTAACTGTTTTCTTTTTTGCTCGGCTATGGAGACGCTCAGGGCTCACGACTGATCTTGAGCTCATTGAATTTAGATATAGCGGCAAACCTGCGGCTATTCTACGTGGAACCAAGGCGATTTACTTTGGGCTAATCATCAATTGCATCATCATGGGATGGGTGAATCTTGCAATGGTGCGAATCTTCAAAGGAATGTTTCCTGATCTGAATGCAGAAATGCTGGTGACTGGCGTCGCAGTGCTGACCGCATTTTACGTGGCGGTGTCAGGTCTCTGGGGTGTTGCAATCACTGACGTCTTCCAGTTTTCAATTGCAATGATTGGCTGTATTGCCCTTGCAATAGTCGCAACGTTGCATCCGGACATTCAGAAAGCCGGAGGAATTTCGCACGTGCTTCCGCCGTCGGTCTACAACTTCTTTCCAACTTTTGGGGAGTCGACGGTGCAGGCCAGTGATTTGTCTCCTATTTATTCAATCCCATTACTGTCATTCTTAGCATTCATTCTCGTTCAATGGTGGGCATCGTGGTATCCAGGGGCAGAGCCTGGCGGCGGAGGATACATAGCACAGCGAATCCTCTCCGCTCGCGACGAAAGACATGGAATGCTTGCGACTCTGTGGTTTGTGATTGCGAACTATTGCGTTAGACCCTGGCCCTGGATCGTTGCAGGTGTGGCCGCACTGGCTCTCTATCCAGGCCTTGGAGCCGGGCAGAAAGAAGATGGCTATGTCTACTTGATGCGTGACCTATTGCCCACTCCCTTGCGGGGACTACTGATAGCCGCATTCCTCGGGGCTTACATGTCAACCCTTGCAACGCATTTAAACTGGGGCTCAAGCTATCTTATCAACGATTTCTACAAACGTTTCCTCCGCAAAGAGGCAACTGACAAGCACTACATGATTTCGGCGCGACTGATGACCGGCCTCTTACTTGTAGTTAGCTTACTGATTACGTTTACCGTGCTTGAAACGATTTCTGGCGCCTGGAAGATTCTGCTGGAGTTTGGTGCAGGCACCGGATTTGTTCTAATCCTGCGCTGGTATTACTGGCGCATCAACGCTTTGTCTGAGATCGCAGCCATGGCAACGCCTGCCGTAATTGTGCTGGGAATGCATACGATTCGCATTTTTGCAGGCGATCCTACTCCGGGAAGCACGTTGCATAGCCTGAGTACATTTCCAGGGAATCTCTTCTTCATTGTAAGCGTTACAATCGTGGTAACTTTGATCGTTACTTTCGCAACAAAGCCGGAGCCAGAACCTGTGCTCCAGAAATTTTACGACAGAATCAGACCGGCCGGACCGGGCTTTGCCCAATTTGGCTCCGGGCCACGCGAGGCCCTGTGGCCCAAATTCCTTGCCTGGTTTTCCGGCACAGCGCTTACATACAGCCTGCTTTTCCTTGGTGGTTCTCTGGTCTTTAGCAATTGGAACCAGGCATATCTCTACGGAATTGCGTCGGTGTTTGCGCTTTCTATTTTGATATTCTCTATTCGGAAGGACGCCTAACGTGGGATACTTTGACAGATTCACAGCGCGCATTTACTACCGAGCCAAACCCGAAGGAAGCATTTACTCCGAGAAGTTCGAAGAGCGCGGAATCGTTCGCGATTCCGAAAAGGGAACCTTCCAGTGGAAGCCAGGGGAAAAGGACTCAACCCTGAAGGGGACTCTTAAGCTGAAAGGCGCGACTCCAGTTTACCTGGAAAGATTCGAGCTGGTTTTGAGTGCCCGCGAACGCAAGGTTCCTTCCGTTTCCCTTCACGATGACATCTCACCGGACTCGTCGTTGAGACTTTTCCAGCATGGCTACCACTCCTGGTCGTGGACGGGTTCCAGGCAACCCCATGAAGTAGACGACTTTTCCATATTCAAGTGGAAGCATGATATTGACGAGAATCCTGAAACGCCGTTCTTGCAGGGAATGCTCCCGCTGCCCTTGAACCTCCTTCCCAGGAGAGGAGCGTTTCATTCTGAATTTCTGGTAATGCTCGAAACAAACACCAGGACATTGAAGCGCAAGAATGGAAAGTGCATTGCCTTTTCCAGCGTTGGCCCAGGCGATCAGTTTGTTAAGTTCAGGATTCAGCTTGGTTCGCATTCTGGCAAACTGGAAGAGCTCGCAATCATCTGGGATGGTGCAGGCATCCTTTTGCCGGGACATGCCATCATCTCGCTTACTGGTGTGAAACATTTTGAAAACACAGGCGAAAGGCCCCGCACCCGTGTGCGCGTCAAACGCAAACAGAACGATCCCGCTGAGTTCCTGGAAACAATAGCGAATGACGTCGCCCAAACCTTTGACCCACCCAAACCGGGCCGGGCAATCACTGGCTGGTGTTCCTGGTATCATTACTACAACAAGATTTCAGAAGGTATTCTTTTACGGAATCTGAGACTCATCCGCGAAAGAAATATCAAGATCGATTTCTTTCAGATTGATGATGGGTGGCAGAAGAACATAGGTGATTGGCTAAAGACAGCTCCTTCGTTTCCGTCCGGAATGAAATTTCTGGCAGATGCAACGCGCGAGAACGGGCTCACACCTGGCCTGTGGCTTGCTCCTTTTGTTGCGAGACCGGATTCGGATGCATTTCGTGAGAACCAGGATTTCCTTTTGCGCGACAGCGAGGGCGATCCGGTATTTGGACTATTCAATCCATTGTGGGGTGGAAACACCTTTACCTTCGACGTGACGCACCCTCGCTTCAAAGCCTGGCTTGAGAACGTGATCCACACGATTGTTCATGTCTGGGGAATCCCTTATCTGAAATTGGATTTTCTCTACGCTGGCGCTTATCGCGGTCAATACCACGATCCGCGGCTTGCTCCGGCAACCCGGTTGAGACAAACCTATGAACTCATACGCAAAGTTGCGGGCAAGAAGGCCTTCCTGCTCGGCTGCGGTAGTCCGATTCTTCCCTCCATTGGTCCGTTCAACGCAATGCGAATCGGCAAGGACGTTAATTCCATGTGGAAGAACGATTTGCTTGGAACGATACTGCGTGATCGTAACTACCCCAACGCGGAAGGTTGTTTGCAAAACGCAATTACTCGATCGTTTATGCACCGGAAGTTCTTCCTCAACGATCCCGATTGCATTCTGGTCCGGGACAATGCTACAAAGCTTAACCTGGACCAGGTAAAGTTGATGGCCAGCGTCATGTCGCTGACAGGCGGCATGATCTTGCTCAGCGATGACCTCGAGACACTCAGCAATGAGCGGCTGGCCATCTTCAATACAGCTCTTACAATTCACAAAAAGTGTGCCGACCACACTGCCCTGCCGCTTGGTCTCATGGAGGACCATTTTCCCCGGGGACTTTACAACCCTGCCGGCTACCTGAGCCTTCACAACCCGACTGGAAATGCAGAAAGGGTACAGGTCCGCCTGCCTGAAGGCCTGGGCCGCAGCATTACCAGGGCCAGGAATGTCTGGGACGGGCGCCGGATCCCCTGGACGGTTGTTCAAGACACGGTTGAATTAAGTCTTGCACCCTACGAATGCGTGCTCACTGAGACATAACGTGTCGGCCGGGCCTGGAAAAAGAGTGCGGGAATCCAGGGCTTTAATCGACATTGAATAGAGACACCTATGGGCGACGGTTCACTTACTCAAGAAGAGATTGATCTACTCCTGCAGGGCGCTGATGACATCAGCGCCGCACCGGTAACAGGTGGAGCGCAGGGTGGCCCTGGCCAGGGCGGGGGCGAGCTTTCCCCCCTGGAACGTGAGGCGGTCGCAGATGCCGTTCACACTGCCATTCAATCCGCGGCCCAGAGTCTTGGACTCATCTTATCTAAATCCATTCGACTCGGAACTCCGTATGCAGATGCCCGCAGCTTTGACGACGTTCAAAAGGAATTCGCGGCCGGGTCTGTCCTGTTTTCACAGAATCTGAGCGGTGGCATCAGCGGTACACTGGGGATCATGATCCCTGTTGGAGATGGCGCCCGTATCAGCGGCATGGTGATGGGAAATGAAGGTGCTGCGGCAACTGCAACCCTCGACAGCGCGCAGGTCGCAACTCTCAAAGATGCGATTGGACCCATGATGTTTTCTGCTGCCACACAGCTTTCCATCAAGATCAGCCAGGCAATTACACCGATGCCGGTTGAGGTAAAGACCTCCGGAATGCTGCCATTTGCCGTGTCTGACGGCTCAAACCTGCTGCGCGTCCAGATTCCCTTCACAATCGAAGGAGCCGTGGACACAAGGCTGACCGTCCTCTTGTCCATGCAAACGGCGCGGGATCTTTACCGCCGTCTGAAAAGCGGACCATCAGCGTCCATGGACTCGGGCATGGCAGACATGGGACGCAGCAGCGGCGAGACCAGACCTACCCTCGGTGTTAAGGAAGTGTCCTTTCCATCTCTATCCACAGCGAGTGCCGGACCCTTGCAACCCAACATGAACCTCCTACTTGATGTGCAGATGACGCTGACCGTAGAGCTCGGTCGGACCAAGATGTTTATCAAGGATATCCTGGGGCTTGGAGAAGGCTCCATCATCGAGCTCGATAAACTGGCGGGTGAGCCCGTTGACCTGTACGTCAACGACAGGCTGATTGCGCGCGGGGAAGTCGTGGTCATTGATGAGAACTTCGGTGTTCGCGTGACTGACATCGTTTCACGCGCCGAGCGTCTGAAAGCACAGAAACAGGGTTGATCTTTCCTCAGTTCTTCTATACTATGTCTCAGGAATCATATGAGACATAATCTTGTTATCGTGCTTCTATTTGTCCTGGCCAGCCCGGCTTTTGGTGAAAGGCCACGGGCAGACCAGGCCAGGAAACCGGCTACGGAAGCCCCCAAACCAGACAAACGGCTTGAGGAAATCGATCGCTCATGGATGCAGACAATCCACGCAGGCAAGCCTCCGGCCGAAACAAACACAAATCCAGCTACTGCTGAGAAGAGTGACGATCCAAACCGCTTGTTAAACCCGGGGCCCAATGCTAGCGAGGGCAGGAATGAAACGGCGAGTGAAGGCAATGCGAATCCTTCGACTCCTCAAAATCCAGGGACCACCGCAACACAGCCACAGCCTCCCCAATCACTCTTTCCAGAAGAGGACAGGCCTTCTTTTGTTTCCACACTTGTACGATTCCTTGGAATGTTTGTGCTGATGATTGGCGCCTTCTATGGAGTTATGCGCTATTTGAAATCAAAGTCAGTCGGTGGTAACATGGGCGAACTCGCCACCACGCTTGGCTCAGTGGCCCTGGCACCAGGGAAGCATCTCCAGGTAGTTGATCTGGCGGGTAAGATTCTTGTCCTCGGTGTGTCGGATGCAGGCGTTCAGCTGGTCACAGAAGTGGAAGACGCGCGCACTGCGGAACGCATCCGCATCTGGCATTCAAGCAAACCTGTCATTCCTACTCCAGAGAATCTCTTACAAAAAGCATTGCTTGCATTCAAAGGATCAGACTTGAAATTCTGGAATAAGCGCGAACCCTCCACGCCCAGTTTTCGCGAACACCTGGACACAATGATTCCGCGCACACGCGAATCACGCGAGGAACTGCTTGCGGAAACTGCCACGCCTGCTGCCGAACAAAACGACCTTTTTCAAACGGAAGACAATCTCCGCAGTCTGATACGCGATCAAAAGAACCGCCTGGCCAAACTCAAAGAAACCGGCGTTCGCAAGAGACGCGATGCCGGTGAGCTTGCCCCGGAAACGTAGCTCTGGACGGTATTGCATTGAACGTAGCGTATCTTGGTCGTAAGGGAAGTTTTGCATCGTTGGTCGCAAAACAACGTTATGCGCAACTGGAGCAAATTCCCCAGCCAAGTGTAGCGGACGTGGTTGCCTATGTGAGCGAATCAAAAGATCGAATCGGGATTGTGCCAATCGAGAACAGCTCCGGTGGGATCATCCATGATAGCGTGGACGCTTTTGTAGAAGATGGGTTCAATCTATTTGTACGCGAAGAGACTCGGATTCACGTCAGATATGCTCTCCTTGGCCGGAAGAACCAGACAATCAAGACAATCTACTCGCACTACGCCGCACTGAAGCATTGCAACGATTGGATTCGCGCCCAGTTTCCCAACGCCAAAACCAGAGCCGCCTCCAGCACCTCCGAAGCAGCCGCAATCGCCGCAGACGATCCAGGCGGGGTGGCCATCTCGACCAGGGATAGCGCCCTGGAATACGGGCTTGAGATCCTTGAGTTTCCCATACTGGAAAAGGTTCCAAACGTCACCCAGTTCTTCACAATCGGCCATGAGCCAGTGACACCGGACGCAAAGGCCTCACCGGGCAATACCAGCCTGGTCGCAAGTCTGAGTAATCAGCCGGGATCGTTGTTCCTCTTTCTCAAACCTTTTCATGACCTGAACGCTAATCTGAATCGAATTCAATCGCGCGCTATCCCGGGTCGCAGTGACGCCTGCAAGTTCTTCGTGGGGATAGAAGGCATCCAGACTGACCCCAATGTGAAAGAAGCCCTGGCCCGCGCCCTACCTCTGACGGAAGGCATCAAAGTCCTGGGCTCGTATCCGCGGATCATGGAGCCATACGAGTCCTGACCGGGCCCAAAATTTTAGTTGTACTTCTAAAATATTCTTGTACATCGGCCTTGAACCGATAAAATTGGGTTGGGGCCGAATTATGTCACTGACCAGAAAGACACTGCTACTCCTCGGCTTGATCTTCCTTGCCGCACCCGCTTTTGCCCAGGTCCCCGGTTTCCAGATCCCGGTCATCGATGGCATTCGGGGTGCCCGTGATGGGCGCGAGGCATCGTTCTCACTCTTGCTCATCATCATGTTCACGCTGCTCAGTCTTGCGCCAGCCCTGGTCATGATGATGACGTCGTTCACAAAGGTTGTAATCGTTTTTGATTTTGTAAGGCGGGCCCTCGCGCTGCAGAACATGCCTCCAAACCAGGTGCTCTTTGGCCTGGCGTTGTTCGTGACTTTCTTTATCATGGCCCCGACGGCAAAGGAGTTCAATGAATCTGCGCTTCAACCCTACACACGGGGAGAGCTGGCTACGACCAAATTCATTGACGCCGGGATGAAACCGTTCCGCGATTTCATGATTCGTCAGATTGGCAAGGACGGGGCCAAAGAAATTGGATTGTTCATCAATCTCTCAGGAAAGAATCGCGCAGAAATCAAAAGTGTAAACGACATTGACTCCTACATTCTGGTGCCTGCCTTCATGCTTTCCGAGATCAAGAAGGCCTTCATAATCGGAATCGTCATTTTCATTCCGTTTATCGTAATCGATCTGATTGTCTCTTCTACCTTGATGTCCATGGGTATGGTAATGCTACCCCCGGCAATGATATCGCTGCCGTTCAAGATCATACTTTTTATCCTGGTCGATGGTTGGCACTTGATCACGTACAATCTTGTAATGTCGTATAACGGTGGTGGGTGATGCTTGAAGCAGATGCCATCAAGCTACTCCAGGATGCCCTGATCGTAACTCTGAAAGTTTCGGCACCCATGCTGTTGCTTTCGCTGTTCGTAGGGCTAATCGTTTCTATTCTTCAAACAACCACGTCCATTCAAGAGCAGACGCTTACGTTTGTCCCCAAGCTGCTGGCCGTCTTCGCGGCGCTGGCACTTTTTGCAAGCTACATCATTCAAACCCTGGTGGATTACACTGCGGGCGTTTTTGGCCTGATACAAAGATTCTAGGTGCAAAGCGTTGGAGATTTTTGATCGAAACACGCAGTACTTCCTCCTGATCTTCGCGCGCATGATCGGATTGGTCTTTATAGCTCCCGTGTTCAGCGCAGAGAGCATGCCTTATAGACTTAGAATGGGTATTGCATTCCTGTTGGCTGCCGTCCTCTATCCAGTGTCCGTGAATTTTCTGCCTGCCCTACCCGGACATCCGCTTCTCTACGCGGTGGAAGTTATGGCACAAACGTTGCTGGGACTCATGGTGGGTTTCCTGATCCAGATGATCTTTGCTGCGTTTCAAATGGCAGGAGAACTCTTTTCCATTCAGGCAGGGGTTTCCTTCGCAGAGGTTCTTGACCCGGGTTCACAAACCAGCATGCCCATCATTGGCACCCTAAAGAACGTCATTGGTCTGCTACTTTTTCTTGTGCTGAGCTTCCCGGTGGATGGCATAAATGCACCGGCGTATCTGCACATGATCCGCGCTCTGGCATTTTCGATCCAGAAGGTTCCCACGCTTGCCATGGATACGCAGACGTTAGGCGGGATACTGAATACGATCGATATGACCATGGGCGTGCTGTTCCTGACAGCATTGAAGATAGGTATTCCGGCAGCCGGGATTCTATTTATCACGACCGTGGCGCTCGGCCTGGTTGGAAGGGCTGCGCCACAGCTCAATTTGATGAACATGGGCGTTCATATCAATATCATTGTTGGCCTGCTGTTATTGCTTACGCTTTCTCCTGTTATTATTCCAATTATGGCAGAATCGTTTCACAGGATCTATGACATCATGGGAGACATGATGCGCACCTGGCCGGCGGCAAAGTCATGATCCTCCAGGCTTTCATGGAAGAAGAATTCCGCGGAACTCCATTACTGGTTCCTTTCTCCGGCACTGGACCAATCGCCTTGCCACTGGCGGCAAAGGAGACTCATGAATGGCACAAGCAAGACGGCTCATGGAAAAGCAATGAACCCAGGGTAGATTTTGCGCGCCTTGCCCGCAATCTCGAGCTCGACCTGCTACCTGAGATTTGTCTTAGCAGATTTGCCGCAGAAGACGAAGGTCGGACGGAAGAACCAACTGAACGCCGGATTCGCGAAGAGCGCGATCGAGGTCGGGTTCCAAAGTCCCAGGATCTGACAAACGCAATCATCCTCCTTGGTGCTGTCATCGCGCTCTACCTGGCCGGTGGCTACATGGTCAATCAATGCATGCAGCTTTTTCATAAGTTCCTTGGAGAAGGTGCTTTCAATCAGACAACGTTCCAGGCCGAGGATGTGAAGAGTTTTGTTGGGGCTCTCTTCTTTGAAGTTTTCAAGATTTGTATACCGTTATTCGCCATATCATTGTTCATGGGGGTAGTTGGTAACATAGTTCAAGTGGGTGCCCTGTTCACGGTGAGACCTCTCTTCATGCCGGAGCGTTTAATTCCTGATTTTACGCGAATAGTTCCTGGCCGGCGGAATATCTACATGATGCTCAAGACGTTTGTCCTGGTGGGAATCATTGGCTTCGCCGCCTACCTGGTGATTATGGATGATTTTATTCCAATGCTCAAAACATCGGGCATGGATGTGCGACAAGCTACCGTATTGTTTGCCCATTCCGCATTCAAGCTTTTGATCATTTGCGCGGTTGTGCTGCTGGCTCTGGCAATCCCGGACTATTTCTACGAACGCTTTGAGTACATGGAAAGCTTGAAGATGGACGTTTCAGAAGTGAAACGCGAACGCAAGGAAGATTATGGAGATCCGCTCATTCGTCAGCGCCAACGGGAACGTTATTTCCAGCTTTCGCGACAACGAAACATGCTGAAGGAAGTTCCAACCGCAGATGTTGTCATTACGAACCCGACTCACTACGCTGTAGCACTTCTTTATGATCCTACACTGGCCGGGGGACCCAAACTCATAGCCAAGGGACAGGATTCGATCGCCTTTGAGATTCGCCGCATCGCCCGCGAAAACGATATTCCAATCGAAGAGAATCCGGAAGTTGCGCGCGCAATCTTTCGCACGGTGGAAGTGGGCCGCGAGATTCCGGAAACTCTCTACCGGGCAGTGAGCCTCATTTTCGCAAAACTGGATAAATTTCGGACCAAGGTGAGATCCTGATGCTTGAGCAAATTCGACTGAACTTTAGAAATGCAGATACGATTCTCGGGCTTGGCGTCATTGCTGTCTTCTCGCTCATCGTCATTCCGCTGCCCGGCGTCGTACTCGATGGGCTGATAGCAATCAGTCTTCTAACAGGTTTGTTGATCTTGCTCACAGCGCTTGCATCAAAAGGCCCGGCTGACTTTACTGTATTTCCAACCATTCTTCTGGTATCTACGATCTTTAGACTGGCACTGAACGTTTCCTCAACCAGGATGATTCTCTCAAAGGGCGGACAGGCCGATTCTGCGTTGATCAGCGCGTTTGGAACCTTCGTCGTGGGCGGCGGAGGGTCAACCGGAAGCTTTGTAATTGGCGCGGTGATCTTCCTGATCCTGATTCTCGTTCAAATCATGGTCATCACCAAAGGTGCTACACGGGTTTCAGAAGTTGCGGCAAGATTCGCTCTCGATGGAATGACCGGTAAACAAATGGCCATCGATACCGATTTGCAGAACGGTCACATAACCGAAGCCGATGCGAGAAAGCGCCGTGAAGAACTGCACAAGGAATCGCAATTCTATGGAGCAATGGATGGTGCTTCAAAATTCGTGCAGGGGGATGTACGCGTTGGTTTGATCATCACCGCTATCAACGTCATTGGTGGTTTGATAATTGGTATCACCATTCGTGGTGAATCCTTTACGGATGCCCTGGCTCTTTACACGAAGTTTACAATCGGGGACGGTCTTGTAAACCAGCTGCCTGCCCTCATGATTTCAACGGCAACAGGTATCATTGTAACGCGAAGTGTCGGTGATGGAACACTCCCTGCAGACATTCAAAAGCAATTGCTGAGAAATCCTCAAATTCTCTATGTTGTGGGAAGTGTAATGGTCCTTTCCGGATTGTTACCCGGGTTTCCAATCTTCTCACTCTGGGCATGCGGCGGGTTTCTTCTATATCTGGGCTACAAGATGGACCGCGCTCTGAAGCAAGACAAACAGGAAGAAGTTCGTAAGGAAAAGGAAAAAGTCGAGGAACGCAAACCGGAATCTTACATTCAGCAGGCAAAGACTGAAAAGCTTGGCGTGGAAATTGGATACAACCTGATCCCACTCGTTGATCCAAAATCTGGCGGAACGTTGCTCGATCAAATCTCCCGGCTACGCGGGAAATTCGCCCGGGAGATGGGGCTGATTGTCCCGCCTGTTCGAATTCGTGATAACATGAGCCTGCAACCCAATCAGTATCATGTGCGGCTGGACGGGGATGTTGTTGGGGATTTCACGTTAAAACCGGACCATCTCATAGCCATCAACTCCGGTCGTGTCACGGAACCGTTACGCGGCGCAGAAGAATTCAACGAACCTACTTTCAATATGCGAGCAGCATGGATTACACCTGAGCAAAAAGCCGACGCAGAAAACTGGGGATACGATGTTGTGGACGCGTCAACCGTCATCGCAACGCATTTGTCGAACTTGATACAGAAATCGAGCGCGGACATCATGGGTCGCCAGGAAATCAAGGAGATCCTGGATAGTATCCAGCAGGATCATCCGGTAATTGTGCGCGAGGTACTCGAAGAAAGAAAAGTACCAATGGGCCGTATCCAGGAAGTACTCAAGCTATTGCTACGTGAGAACGTTTCTATCCGGAATATGGTGAGAATTCTTGAAGTCATCGCCGGACAGGCAGAACGGCTGCCACAATGGGATCCGTACATTGTTTGCGAAGCTGTGCGTTTCGCATTGCGCCGGCAGATTGTAACGGAGTACGTCCACAATGGCGTCCTCCAGGCAATTACAGTCAGTCCCGATATCGAGCGGCGTATTCGCGACGCAATTCACGCAGATCCGCAGGAGGGTTACATCCTTGCACTGAAGCCGGATTTGAATCTTGCTATTCGCGAGGCATTTATTGCAGAATACCAGGGCTCCGCGCAGAAGCAAAGAGTTCCCGTGTTTATGTCGAGTCGGGTGATTCGCGGACCACTGTTCGACTTCCTATTGCGATTCCTGCCGCAGGGTAGTTTTGCAGTCCTGGCACATGAAGAAGTTCCACAGGGATCGGGTATCAAGATGGAAATTGTGGGCCAGGTCGCCCTCCAGCGCCAGGAGGCGGCACCTGTCGGATAGTTTTTTTTGAATTGATTCCCGCAATCGCAACCTCTAAGAAGGGATATGCGTCACCTTTCTATTTCTCTACTTTTTGCGCTTCCGCTGGTACTCTCTTGCAAGGGCTCCTCGGAGGGCGCCAAGTCTGCCAATGTTAGCGCCCTTGTACTATTCAAGGTCGGCACGGTCCAGGTGTCGGGCAAGGCCGTTGAGACAGGGTCTATCATCCAGGCAAAGGAAACAATCACAGTAGGTCCACAATCACTCGTTGATATTCAGGTTCGTGAACTAGATTCGTCCGTTACAATGCGCCTACAGCAAAACAGTTCAATGGTACTCAGCGCCTTACAAGACTCCAATGGAGTAACACTCTCTCCAAAGTTGACACAGGGAACCGTTATGGCGCAGGTGAAGAAGTTGAATGCCGGTGAATCCTTCCATGTGAGACTTCCCTCTGCGGTTGCGGCCGTTCGTGGAACGCGATTTGAAGCCACCATTGATGGAACAGGAAATGCACAGGTTGCAGTTCATGATGGCAAGGTTGCAGTGCGCCCACGGTCTGGCGTAGAAGATCTTCCCGCTGGCGTTGTAGAGAAAACACCTGAACTGAAGTCGGTCGTAGAAAAATGCGAGAAATCTGAGACCGTGGTTGAAAGCGGCAAGTCCGCCGTCGTTGACTCGAAATCAGCGGATCGCCTGATCGATGAAGCCGGGCTAAAACCAGTACTGCAGGATCCGGCCATGGTTGCACTTCTAAACAAAGAAAATGCAACGGAACAGGATGCGAAGACAGCCCAGACGCTGCTCGCCAAGCATTTTGAAGATCCGGCAAAGAAGGATCAAGTCAAGTCAGCTGTTGAGAAACCCATCCCGGCGCCTCAAATCAAAGACGTAAAACCGGACGATATGAAGCGCCGCCTGAAAGAATATGAGGAGTTTGTCTCAATCGAACAGGCTAAGGCAAAGGATAACGCTGGCGCAGCCGCTGCCGTGAAAGAAAGAAATTCGGCCGTTCGCGATCAACAGCTAAGCCGGATTGAGCAAATCATTGGCAAATCCGCGGAAACACTCGTCTTGAAAAACGGAACAAGAGTGCGTGGGGTTATTTTCCAGACCGGGCAGGATTACACTGTGCTTACACCGGAAGGAACCCAAACCTACCTGGAAGCGCAGGTTAGCGGGATGGAGTTCTAACCAGGAAATCCATTCAGGATTCTACGCCATGAACCATGCGAGGACGGGCAACTTTGCCGTCCTTGCGCATTTCAAAGTGAAGATGCGGGCCCGTGGACCGTCCGGTTGAACCGACCTTTCCGATTTCTTCACCCGCTCGCACGCGATCGTTTACCTTGACAGAGAAGCTCTTTAAATGACCGTATAGAGTCTTGTAGCCGTGGCCGTGATCGATTACAACTAACGTTCCATAACCACCAAGGTTCCCCACAAACTTGACCGTTCCCGATCGGCTTGCATTGACTGCAGTACCCTCTGGTGCCGCCAGGTCCAGCCCTCCATGAAAGGTCTGCTTGCTTGAAAGTGGATCAACCCTCGATCCGTAACCTGATGTCAGAATGAAGGTCTTAAGCGGATAAACAAAATCGTCTCCCCTGAAGAGCTTGCGTTCTTCTGGATGAAACTTGCGACCGGGAAAGAAGTAAAGATCCAGTTCCTTGACGTAGATTGCCCCGGGGCCACCGGACTCAGTGAAAAGACCTCGAGCGTTGGGAATAAGCAGGGTATCTCCGGGGCCTATTTCGGCGTGCGAAACCAGCCGATTCAGTGAAGCCAGCGTATCCGGATCCTGATGCGCACTTGTTACGACCCGAAAGAAATTGTCGTCCTTTTTCAATGCGTATTTCACAAACCGGAGTGGGGCCTTTGGGCATTGGCCGCGAGCATGCGCTTTGAGATTAATGGCAATTTCATTCCGGAGAGCCGACAGGGTCTCGCCCTCGCGCAGGCTCGTGAGGCGCACGTCGTTTGCGTGCAGGGACCATCCCAGGAAGACCAGCAAGAAACCCAACCGCACATTTAAATATCGATCCTCAGCGCGGAAATGTGATCTTTTTTGGTCCGTGCTCTGGCCAACCCTACCAGGAATCGCGATTTTTCTGACACATGCATTGTTATTTGGATTTGTGGCGCGCCAGATCCAGGGCACGGAACAGGCCTTCCTGACCGAGAAACTTGCGTATACAGGCCTGGCGTGTGCAGCCTACACAGCCTATGTATTTGCGGCAAGACGCCTGGCCATGCCGATGGCCAACCCGATCGCTGAGGGTCGCCGCCTGGAATCCGCCATTGCTGCGGTCGGAGCGGGTCTTGGACTCTATTTGCTTTTGCAGGCGTTTCTCAGATTCACAGGTCTGTTCTCAGGCTCGGAGCGTCCAATCGCAAAGGGTCTTACAATTCTCGTGTCTGGCCTGCTAACACCAATGGCGGAAGAACTGTTGTACAGAGCCGGGCTCTTTCGGTTTCTCCGAAGCACAATGCCAACCGCATTCGCGCTGATTGTTTCATCCTTTTGTTTTGCAATTGTGCATCCAATTGTGTCCGCGCCGTTCATCCTGGTATGCGGTTTGACCTTCGGAGTTTTATACTGGCGCTACGGGCTTATGGCCTCGATTCTGGCTCACGTAGTCTACAACCTGCTGATTCTGCTTTCCGCAGGCTGACGTGCTTATGACCCATTGTTTGAAACCTTTAATAGCTGTCCTGTTGCTTGCGGTTGCCTCTAATCTTCACGCTGAGATGAACCGGGCATTCGAGGCGTCAGCTCCGCTAGAGCAATTGCGGGGGAAACTTACCGGTGTTCTCGATAAATTCGATCGCGAGGGTTACGAACTCGAAGCCGAATCAGAAGGCTTCGCCTATGCTTACTACAATCTTCGCACCTCGCCCTTCACGTATCGTATGTATGCGACAACCGTAAGCGAGAAACAACCGGTGCCAATCCTCAGAGTCGAAGGCAGGTCAGGTGATGTTCTTACAATTTCCCGTATTCTTCAAATTGAAGGGATCGTGCGAACAGAGTCGCCAGTGCTACCAAACGGAGAGACAATCACGTTCGCACCGCTTGAGCACAAATCGCACATACTCGGTCAATCCTTGAACTTTGTAGCACCCTGGCTCGGCGTATTGCATTCATCTTACGGCTCTCCGCGACTGACTACAGGTCAGACCGTGTTTCGATTCTCAATGTATTTCGGAGCTGACGCCTTCCTTCTGTGGGCGGCAGGCAGAAACTGGTTTCGTGACCGCTGGAATCCGGGAAGATACGCGGGGAACATTGCGCTGGCACTTGCAGTTCCGCGGGTAATCGGGGCAGTTCAATCGGCCAATCTGGTTCGGGGCCACAATCGCCTCGTCGAACTCAAATATACTTTCCCAATCAATTGATTCAAGCCTGTTGGTCGCCGTTTCACGCGGACCATTAACTCACATCTCACAATGAACATCGCTGATCGCATCATCTATGAGGACAATCACCTGCTAGTGATTGATAAGCCCGCAGGAATTCTTTCGCAGGCTGACGGAACAAGGCGAGACGATGTACTGACACTTTGCAAGGCATATATCAAACAGAAGTATGCAAAGCCCGGTGAAGTGTTTCTGGGCTTAGTCCATCGGCTGGATTTTGACGTCAGCGGCGTAATGGTGCTTGCAAGGACAAGCAAGGCGGCCAGTCGCCTGTCAGAACAGTTTCGCGATCGCAGCGTAAAGAAATTCTACGAGGCAATTCTAGAAGGTCGGATTGAGCCGTCAGCGGGTAGACTCGAAATCCTTATGCGCAAGGACGAAGGTAAGAGAATGGCCCGCCAGGCGGAAGAGGATGATCACGATGCAAAACCGGCCAGCCTGACGTACCGCACTTTGCGGCGCGACGGCCAGCGGACATTGATAGAAATTCAACTCGAGAGCGGGAGATTTCACCAGATTCGATTTCAATTCAGCGAGAATGGTCATCCCATTGTTGGCGATACAAAATACGGCGCGCGGCCTTCAAAACATGGACTGGCCCTGCGCGCTGTCAGACTCGTTCTCGAGCATCCAACGCTAAAAGAATCGATGACGTTTGAAACCGGCGAAGCCTGGGAAAGTGCGCTCTGGTGATCCGCGCGGGAACGGGCCCGGAAAGGGTAAGCGTGCCTGCCCCTCGGCGCGGTGTTCCGAGCCTCGGGCCGTTCATATCCAATTCACTGCACGGCGCGCTTACCCTTTCCGGATGAATCCCCGCGGATCTTGTCGCGACAGGGTTCTGAACTGTGCGCTCGTTCCGCGGCGATCTTTGGGATTCCGAATTCCTGTGGGCGGCAAGCGTAGTGGTACGCTGTTGTTATGCGAAATTCCTCGTGATTCAGCCTCAGACCTGTCGGAGAAAAATGAGAGAATCCATTCCCATCACTTCCGCCCTCCGAGACTGAGTGAAGCCCGATTTCTTGAGGACTGAATGTGACGCAAAGTTGTCGACGTGGGCAAATGCCGAAAGCTGGTGAAAAGGGAGACTATGCGCACGCGCAAGCCAGGCCAGAGCAATCTCCGTAGCAAGACCCTGACCCCACCGGTCGCGGCGTAGTCGATATCCGAGTTCAAAACACTGAAGTTCTTCAAACCAGAGAATGCCGGCATCACCGATGGGTGTATGGGACTCGCGCTCAAGGACTATCCACTTGGAAAAACCCCGTGTTCCTTGTGCCGTGATGTATTGGTTAATTCTTTGTTCAGTGCTCCTGAGATCCTGATCGGGACCAAAGGGAGTGAACCTCATGACTTCCGGATCTGAGAACCATATGAATGCGGCGGGTGCGTCCTCAAGCGTGAAAGGTCTGAGGAGGGTGCGTTCAGTCAGAAGTGTCAAGGATTCTCCCGCCGAAGATTTTCGCATAACGTGCGGTGCTCCTAAGCCTGCCCGGCTCCGAACCCCGGAGCGACAAGACCCATGCGCTTAGTTATTCCGAAAGGCCGCGCGGGCATGCCGTGCAGTGAGCCGGATGCGAACGGCCCGAGGCTCGGAACACCGCGCCGAGGGGCAGGCCTGCCGCGCGCCTTTCTGGCAAGGACTCGCGCAGGGGCCGCCAGAGCGACCTAGCCGCGGCTTTTCGATGCTGCTTCTTTGATAAGACCGGCTGCGATTTCGTTTTTCTGAATCTGGCTGGTTCCTTCATAGATCTGAAGGATCTTTGCATCTCTGAAATACTTCTCAACGGGATACTCTTTGGTGTAACCGTATCCGCCGTAGATTTGTACTGCGTCCGTAGCAATTGCCATTGCCGAATCAGCCGCAAAACATTTTGCCATTGCCGAAAACTTTGCAGTGTCTTTATGACCAATTTCCGCAAGCGCTGCAGCCTTGTAAGTCAGCAGTCGTGACGCTTCAATACGGATAGCCATGTCAGCCAGCATATGCTGAATTGCCTGGAACGTTGCGATCTTTACGCCAAACTGTTCGCGTTCGCGCGCGTATTGAACGGCACAATCAAATGCACCCTGACCGGTTCCCACAGCTTGCGCTGCGACGGCCGGTCTTGAGAGGTTCAGCGTCTTCAGTGCATGGAGGAATCCATTGTTTTCTTTGCCGCTGATGATGTTCTCTGCAGGAACTTCGCAATCTTCGAAAATTAGTTGGCGTGTTTCTGAACAACGAATGCCCAACTTGTCTTCTTTCTTTCCAAATGAAAATCCCTTCCATCCTTTCTCAACGATGAAGCAGGACATTCCGCGTGGACCGCGATCTTTGGCAGTGAGTGCAAATACTGTATATACGTCAGCCTGACCGGCTCCGGAAATCCATTGCTTGGTTCCGTTCAAGATGTACTTGTCGCCTTTCTTTACGGCCGTGGTGGAGAGTGCCGGCACATCAGATCCGGCGCCTGGCTCAGTTAATCCAAACGCAGCAACCTTCTCACCGGATGCAAGAAGCGGGAGCCATTTCTTTTTTTGCTCTTCCGTTCCACCAACTTCAATTGGGAGCGCTCCTAGCTTGGTTGCAAGGAACGCCGTTCCCACACCCAGGCAGCCATAAGCGATCTCTTCAGAGAGGATGATGTTACCCATCATTCCCATTCCAAGTCCGCCGTACTCTTCTGGGAAGAGCGCCTGGAAAATCCCGGCTTCGCGGAACTTCTCAAGCACGCGACGCGGGTATTCATTTTTTTCATCCAGCTCCATACGAGCCGGTACAACTTCATTTTTTACGACTTCACGGACAAGGTCACGCAATTGCAGTTGATCTTCAGTGAGTCCAATAGAAAGGGTAGGTTCTGACATAGTTTTACCTTTTTTTTCTCTGCGATTTCTTGGGCCAGAAGATTTTAGCAAAGTCCCGGAAGGGGCCGGCCGACCTTACGTCTTCTCAGGCTTCGGTTGGACTGAGGCGGACCACTCGAAATTGGACCAGCTTCTGCCTTACACGTTTTACCAGCTCGAACTGCACGGATTCCGCAATCATCTTTTCTCCGACTTCCGGAAAGCGGCCTGCCTGATTGATCAGAAATCCGGCCACGCTGGTATAGGCTTCCGACTCCTCCAGGCCCGTCTGGAAGTATTCGTTAAAGTCCGGTATAGAACAGCTGCCCGGGACCAGGAAACTTCCGTCCGGAAGGGACTCGATTCCCTGGGCGGATTGCTCGGTGACCTCTTCAATCTCACCTACAATCTCCTCCAGGATGTCTTCCATTGTGAGAAGGCCGGAAGTCCCTCCGTACTCATCCACCACGATAGCCATATGGGTCTTCCGTTTCTGCATTTCCTTGAGGATGTTGCCAATCTTCATGCTCTCCGGGACAAAGAAGGCAGGTCTTGCCAGACTCGTCAGCGTGAACCGATCCCCCCGCGAGCGGGCTTTCATTAGATCCTTGATGTGAAGAATTCCAACAACGTTGTCCAGGTTCTCAGCAAATACCGGTATGCGGCTATGAAACTGATCGAGGATTTGCGTATCTTCTGGTGAGGCCGTAACCTCAATGGCTCGAATGTCAACGCGCGGGATCATAACTTCACGAGCGACTGTGTCCTTGAACTCAAGTACATTCTCAATGATTTCGTGTTCACTGTGAAGAATGGTGCCGGATTTAACACCCTCTTCCAACAATTGCAAAATTTCTTCCGGGAGTAGCTTGGTTTCACTGAAACTGGTTCGATCGCGGAACGGTCTCAACACCAGGTTACTTGCCCAGGTTGAAACTGCAATGAACACTCGCAGGAGCTTTGAGAACCAGTAAAGTGGGTAGGCCGCATTCAAGGCGAAGCGTTGCGCATAACGGTGCCCGAGTGACTTTGGAACGAGATCCCCGAAAACAAGTAGGAAAAACGAAAACATGAGAATCAAGAATCCGAGACTGATCTGGTGACCCAGGCCAGACAACCACGGAATGGGTTGGATTAGCCTTTCAACGATGGGCGTCAGTTGTTCTGCGTATTGTTCTCCCCCATAGACTGATAGAATGGTTCCCGCAAAGGTTATTCCAACCTGCACCGTTGCGAAGAATCGCTCTGGATTGGCCTGTAGCGTTTGAACCAGCTTGGCACGGGCGTCCCCATCTTCGATAAGAACCTTGACCTGAGCCTTTCTAAGTGAGATAATGGCAATCTCACTTCCAGCGAAGAACCCCTGTAACAGCAGCAAGAATAGTATGATGAGTACGTCAAAGAACATGGAATTAAAGGGAAGCGGCGCCAGTCAGATGGAGGCGGCCAGGATTTTGCGCTCGGGGAACGATAATGAGGACAATGCCGGACAGGGGCTGTCTCCGCCAGCTTTTTTTAGGTAAAATTTAGATAGCGTATGATACACGTGAAAAGTAAGGCAGAGATTCAAAAAATGCGCGATGCGGGCAAACTGGCCGCAGACGTGCTAAATGAGACCGGCAGGCTGGTCCGGCCGGGTGTAACCACGCTGGAGTTAAACGATTTCGCACATCGCTATACCACTAAACACGGTGCAGAAAGCGCTCCTCTGAACTACAAGGGATTTCCAAAGAGCATCTGCACTTCGGTAAACAATATCGTTTGCCACGGTATCCCCAAGAAGACGGACGTTCTGAAAGAGGGCGATATCATCAATATTGATATAACGGTAAAACTTGCAGGATTCCACGGTGATACTTCGCGCACTTTTGCTGTAGGTGAGATTTCTGCGGAAGCAAGGAAGCTAATGGAGGACACCGAGAAATCCATGTGGATCGGCATTGAAACCGTGAAGCCGGGAAATCGAATCTCTGACATTGGAGACAACATTGATGCCTACCTCACTCCCAGAGGCTACGGAATCGTCCGGGATCTCTGCGGTCACGGGATTGGGCGCGTCTTCCATGAAGAACCACAAGTCCCCCATTACAAGAACAATGGTTCTCGCGCCTTGATGAGACCTGGAATGACTTTTACTGTTGAGCCAATGGTCAATCGCGGAAGCTGGGAAGTCTACACCGATCCGGACGATACGTGGACGGTTTACACCAAAGACAATTCATTGTCAGCGCAATTTGAACATACGGTCCTGGTAACTGAAGATAGCTTTGAGGTTCTCACCAGAGCATGACGCGGAACACTTTGAGCCGCGCGTCGCTACTGGCGCTGCTGGTATCTTTGCTGCTCCTGGCAACGAGTTGCGCCAGTGGACAAGAAAGACAGCACCCGAATTTTACAAGCGCGGAACTCAGAGAATTTGGCATTGCCGTTTTCTTCCCGGCACTCTGGGACCTTAACTTTGACAGTCGCCGCAAATTACATCTGATCATTCGCGGCACTACACCGGACGGCCTTCGCGCGAGTATGGAATATCGCGGGATTGCGCAAACGCAGGAAGACGTAGATCTGTATGCGCAGGGGTGGCAAAAAGCCATGCCGGCGAATTTCGACGGATTTGAAATCGTAGATAAGCAAAAGCTCTCAAGCGAAAGCGGAGATGTCTATCACTTTGAAGCAACGTTTCGCGAAGGGGAAACGCTGAAGCGAGTGATTGGACGTCTGCGATTTCGGGAGGGGCGCGTGCATGCAATGTACTACATCGCAGCCGACAAAGATTTTGCTTCCTTTCGTCCAGTTGTAGAAGAGATGGATCAACTGCATCGCTATTTCAAACCCTGAGTCGCTCAGGCGGCCCCGCGAGGGCCTTGCCGCAAAGGGGAAAGCGTGCCTGCCCCTCGGCGCGTTGTTCCGAGCCTCGGGCTGCTCATATCCAATTCGCTGCATGGCTCGCTTTCCCCTTTGCAGGTAAATCTCGTGGGTCTTGTCGCGAGAATCGTTTCGGATTCTGAGTAGTGTTGCGGACGACCAACAGGATGTTGGAAGTGTCGCCGAAGACACGAACGTCGAGAGGCGACCGCACGGGACGACTCACAGGAGGTGAGAAGTGTCGACGCAGCCATGGATGGCGAGAGTCGACCGCGCCGTTGCGCTCGATATGCGCAAGTGGCTCTGTGGATGAACCTGCGTTGATCTTGTCACGATAGGTTTTCGGAACTTAGAAAAGTTTCGGGATGATTCCCGTTATTCAGTTGCTAAAGACGCCCGGAAATCCTGGATAGGCCTTTCGGCGCCTATAGCTCAATGGATAGAGCGCAGGTCTCCGGAACCTGAAATCGGGGTTCGAATCCCTGTAGGCGCAAAGCTTTGGAAATTTTACTTAAATACGTTGGTATCTTTCTCGGAGTGGTTCTGGCCGGCTGGGGCGTATTCCACCAGTTGATAGTTGGGGCGGCAGCAAGCCTCAACAAGCACCCGGACGAAAACGAAGGACGACTCTTCGTCATGAGTTGGGTGGCTCAGGGCGGGTTCATGACCTTCCTCGGAATCGTTCCCGCCGCTATGCTCATACTCTACGGCATTTCGCCCCCCGCCGTACATACGGTCCTCACCCTTTCCGCCCTGGCCCTGATCCTTCTCAGCGGTCACGTCTTCTTTACCGGTATCAGCACGCACCTGAGACCCATCCAGATCGGGGCCGTTCTGGAGCTGATCTACGGGATTTTCCTTATACTCGTGCTTGCTCTAACCTGAACCGGACGGGTTTGGTTGGGAGTGCATGCCATACAGCCGGGCTAAAATACCTGGCTCAAGCACTAAAATCTAGAACAAGATTCAAAGCCCCTTCGTCTTCTAACAGAGAAAAAATCCTGGGGAATTCATAAGCGATTTGACACGCCCAATGAATGTCTCCTGGATCATTTTTTTCTTGGAGGAAAAATAATGAAAAAGCGAATCTTAGTGGTCGCAACCTTGCTCGCACTTCTCACAACTCCGGTATTTGCCGGTGACAAGTATGGTGCACTTGCCTACTCTTCAGGCGATGGGGCGTGGGGATGGTGGGCTGACGCAAACGATCAAGCTTCCGCAAGCCGGAATGCTCTTGCTAAGTGCCAGGAACACGGATCCGGATGCAAGGTAGTTCTTGAGTTCTGGAACACCTGCGCTGCTTTCGCGGTCGGCCAGGGTGGCTACGGCTGGGCACATAGCCCGGACGAAAATGCTGCACAATCTTCAGCGGTTCAGTACTGCAGCCAGCATGGAACAGACTGCGAAGTTAAGGTTTGGGCCTGTACATCACGCTAATCCGTTGATCTAATTGACCGTTTTGGTCAACAAACTGCGTCCGAAAGAAATCGGACGCAGTAGTTTCTCCTTCTCTTTTATTCAAACGAAGCTCCCCAAGAAAATCCTCGCATAGCGGATTCAACGCTTCCCTTACCCCGCCGATGCCATGCCAGTCTTTGAATAGGCCAGACCAATCAGAAAGCGAACCCATAGCCCAGGATCCGGTCCGTGGCCTGGAGAATTTTTTAATGCCCCTTGCGGCTCAATGGACGGTTTCAAAAATGTCCGATGCTCGCGCTTCCCTCCATTTTTTCCCGCATTTCGATAAAATCGTCAAATGCTGTTTACCTGGTGTCCGTGCTGATTGGAGTCCTGACCGGATTTGGAGCTGTTGCATTTTCGAAACTACTGAAACTGGCCGAGAGCCTCTACTACGGCGATTATATCTCCGCACATTTGCACACATCGTTCCTCAGCTGGGCACCCGAATTCAATCCAGTACTATTGGTTTTGCTCCTACTCGGTGGATTGTTAAACGGCTGCATTGCTTACTTCTACTGCGCTGAAATTCGCGGAAGCGGTGTGGACTACGTCATCGAACGATTTCACAATCATGAAGGTCGGATGCGTGGCCGAATCGCGATCTTCAAATCCATCTCAACAATGTTCACGCTGGGCACGGGCGGAAGCGCGGGCAAGGAAGGTCCCGCAGCGCAAATCGGTGCGGGCTTTGCAGCCATGGTCGCGAACCGAATTCAGATTGGTCCAAAAGCCAGACGAACCCTTCTGCTAACGGGGGCCGCCGCAGGTCTCGGCGCAATCTTTCACGCACCACTTGCAGGTGCATTGACCGCAACCGAAATGCTGTATCGTGAGGATCTCGAAGCTGACGCGCTTGTTCCTTGCATCATTGCCTCGATTGTTTCCTATCTGATCTATACGTTCTTCATGGGATCAGGGCCTTTGTATGCGGCGGAGCATCTCCTCTTCAATCTGCATGATGTTCCGGCCTATATCGTCCTTGGCCTGCTATGCTTCCTCGCCGGTTTTCTCTTTGTTCGGACCTACGAAACAGTCCATCAAAGATTCACGGCGCTTCCACTCCATCCGGTTGTAAAGCCGGTTCTGGGCGCCTTGTTCGTATTTGGAATTGCTTCGGTCTGCCCGCGCGTCACGGGGAGCAGCTCGGAAGTACTTCAGACAATGCTCGATCGCGAGATCGCTTTCCAGGGTGCCATTCCATTCCAAATATTTCTGTTCTTTGGCGCCGTTGCTTTGCTCAAGATTCTGGCAACGTCCTTCACCGTTGGCTCGGGATCGGCGGGCGGACTCTACGGCCCTTCCCTTCTGATTGGGGCTTCACTTGGTCTGGCAACTGCTGCTTTGCAAAAACTCGTTCTGCCGGGCATGCCCATCTCTTACATTTCCTTCGCGCTGGTTGGCATGGGAGCCTTCTATTCCGGAGTTGCGAGCGCTCCGATTGCTGCCATGGTCTTTGTTTGTGAGCTGGTGGGTAGTTACGTTCTACTTCCACCATTGATCATAGTTTCAACAATCACCCTGGTCCTATCGCATCGTTGGACAATCTACCCCCATCAACTGCCAAATCGATTTCAATCCCCTGCGCATTCCTGGGATATGCG
Organism: Leptospirales bacterium; assembly: GCA_016788865.1. Taxonomy (GTDB): domain Bacteria; phylum Spirochaetota; class Leptospiria; order Leptospirales; family Leptonemataceae; genus JAEUSB01. The sequence goes on along the minus strand of JAEUSB010000095.1, from coordinate 147,706 downwards.
CACCGATTTGTTGGAACGAGTTAGAATCTCCGATTCCAGGATTTCGATACGAACGCATACTGTCGTCACACCGCGGATTACTCTGAAGCACTTGCGAAGGCTAGCCACGAGGATGCATGCAACAGATTTCGTCGTGAAAAGAGGCAATGAATTCTTCGGAATGATCTCTCTTCAGCATGTCGATACGCACCGGCACCCGGAGAAAAATACAATAGCTCGCTATGTAGATACGAGCATGGCCCCGCTAACTCCTGGGGATAATCTTTCACGAGCACTGAAATTCATGCTCGAACGCGAACTCGACAAGGTTCCAATTGCAGATGACGGCAAACTTCTGGGTTATGTGCGCTACAGAGACATCCTGGACTACTATTTTCATCATCTGGCCAAGAAATAGATTTGCACGCACCCGCGCATCTAGAGCGGAGTTTGCCCGACCTTCCTATGGAATTTCAGGAACGGGTTGCTTGCAGAGTGCTACGTAATACCTGGCAGCCTCGTCTCCGGGATTGACCACCAGTACTTTTTCAAAGTAAGAAAGTGCACTGCTTGTATCGCCGTTCAAATGGTTAAACACGCCATGCTCAAAGTCAGACCTGGTATCTCTCCTAAGTTGGAATTCGTTCTCCGGTAACCCATCGAGAATTTCAAGCATTGTCACCTGGTTGCTCTTCCCCTTCACAGAAAACGAGCCAAGCATCCTAAACGAGTATTCCTCCGGATTGCGCAATTCGCGAAAGGTGCTTTCGCTAATTACAATACCAACCCCGTACGTTTTTGTGAGTCCTTCCATTCTAGACGCCTGATTCACGGCGTCAGAAATCACAGTAACCTCCATGCGATCTTCGCCCCCTATGGTCCCAAACATCAGGTTTCCAGTATGAATGCCGATCCCAATCTTCACTAACCGAAAACCCTGGGCCAACCTGTGCTCATTGAAGGAATGTAGCTCGCGCTGCATTTCAACTGCGGCACGGACTGCACCTTCAGGCGATTCAGGAAAGAGGGCCATAATCGCATCACCAATGTATTTGTCTATGGACCCACCATTTCTCTGCACGATCGGATTCATTCGCCTGAGATAGGAGTTCAGGAAGTCAAAATTCTCACGAGGCGTCATTGTTTCAGAGAGCTCCGTGAAGGAGCGAATATCTGAAAACAGCACGGTCATTGTCTTCTGCACTGAATCACCGGGCCTGACATCGAGAATTGACGATCGTCCCAGAATCTTGAGGAATTCACCGGGTACCATGCGCGCGTAGGCGCGTGTGAGACTGGTCTGCACATCGAGCGAATGAGTCTTTTCAGAAATGAGCTGTTTTTGCGCGCGCTCGGTCTCCTGCCTGAGAATGTTCATTCGATCTGCCAGACCCAGCGAAAGCAAGGTTACCTCAAGTGCGGAGCCAAACTGCATCCCGTACTGCGAGACAAACGTTACAGGAATCGCCCCAAACGTTTTTAGTGCGTAGAGAACCGCACCAAAAATTAACAAGAGAAATGCGGTTACGTAGTAGCGCGCCGGACGAAATCCTGCGCGCAAACTGAGTGTACCTGCGATAAGTGCTGAAACGCTCGCAGCCAACCCGAGGAAAACAACCATTACCGCTCCATGAATCAGGTTCAGGATCAGGGCCAGGGGAGAAGCAAGGCAGGTGATGAGAATCAGGAAACGGAAAACGCGATCGAGCCTGGGTGCGTTCTCGCGAATGTTCAGAAAATGCCGGGTGAAGATTAACGTGCTGGCTTCAAGTGCTCCGGCCAGAACAGGATTGAGCTTTCTGGCAATACTAGTCCAGGTTGGCCAAAAATATTCGTACGCATATCCGTACTGAGCAAACAAAAACAAACCAAAAACAGTGATGTAGATTACGTAGTAAAAGTAGCCAATCTCGCGTAGAGAAATAAAGAGAAATAGATTGTAAGCCGCCATGACGAGTACAATGCCGTAGTACACTCCGAAGACCATTTGCTCGTTATGATCCCATGCGTGAAATGCATCCGGAGACCAGAGCACCAGCGGTATCTGCATGCTGTCTTCATTCTGGATTCTTAAGTAATACGTGGTTGTTTCTGGTTTCAGTGGAAATACAAAAGTGCGGTGGGCCACTGGTCTGCTGGCAAAGGGAAGCTTCATTCCGGTTTGTGTAAGCAGCGTTCCTTCCTCGAATAATTCGACCCGGTCAATAAGTGGAAAAGCTATTTGCAAAAACCAGCGATCACGCTCAGACCTGTTCTCGCATTTGAAGCGCACCCAGTAGGTGGATCGGGTAAAGCCAAAGCTCAAAACGTCTGATAGTCCCGGTTGGAATCTTTCCTGCTGGGCCTCCCGCAGAATGTCTTCAATTGAGAGAGTACCGGCCGGATCTTCCAGAAAATCAACGTCCCGACCCAATTCTTGTCGATTCAAGCTATCTTCCAGAATGATAGACCGCGGTTGATTTGTGGCAGATTGTGATAGAAGACTCAAGGGGGCCGAGGCAAGAATCAAGAATGCTACAAAACGACAGACCACAGCTTTGGTATGGCCGGGCGCGAGCGTTTAGCAATCAGAATTTTTTTGAACAATTGCGCCTATCGGATAGTCCTGGCCCTGGCCTTCCCCGACTTACGGGAGGCTCTCGCATTCTTGTTGAATGCAACAGCAATACCAATCCAGTATTCGAGATCCTTTTTTGTGCCGGTACCGTCAGGATTGACGAATACAAAGCCTTTCATTGGCCTTCCGGTGAAGTTCATTTCATGGCATCCCTTTTTCGCAAGCGCCACATCGTACAAATCCGGATCCAGTCGCACCATCAGCTCATCTTTCAGAATTCCGACACACATCTTTCCCTTGAGCATGAACGTGAGACCACCCATCATCTTCTTTTCCTCAACATCTTTCGCTGGCAGGAGCGATCTCACTCGCGTCGCGAGTTTCTCATCGTATGGCATGGCGTACCTCCGATTCCTACGAGAACTGGCCACTTCGCCCTGTCAACCCACAGCCCGAATTGCTGCGTACGCTGCTAGAATTCCTCGAGTTGCGATTCCAGGCAAACGGTTGGCAGGAAAGATGGACGCGGAATTATCGGAAATGCGCATATCGAGCCTCTTCAATGAATTCTTTCACAGCGAGAAGTCTTCCGGAATCGTATTAATCATTTGTTCTACTGTTGCTATTCTGCTTAGCAACGGAACCACGTCTTACCTGAGCCTCTGGCAGACGCCAATTGCAAATCATTCGCTGCTGCACTGGATCAATGACGGCCTCATGACGGTATTCTTTCTACTGATCGGTCTCGAAATCGAACGCGAAATGTATGCCGGTGAATTTGCGCAGATCAAAAACGCAATCCTACCCGTCGCGGCTGCGATCGGCGGGATGGTGGTACCTGCCTTGATCCATTTCTCTCTGAATGCGGGCACTGCAACCCAGGCTGGCGCTGGCATTCCGATGGCCACAGACATAGCCTTTGCGCTTGGAATTCTGTCGCTTGCTGGAAGAAATGCTCCTCCGGCCTTGCGGGTCTTCCTGACCGCGCTAGCGATCATTGACGATCTTGGCGCGATTCTAGTAATCGCAATATTCTACACCGGCACAATTGCCTGGTTCTACCTTGGCGCCGCCGGGGCCGTGTTCGCCATGCTCCTGATTTTCAATCGAACAGGCGTAAACAATTTATGGATGTATCTTATTCCCGGGGCATTCATGTGGTATTTCATGCTACATTCGGGAATTCACGCCACAATCACGGGCGTACTCCTGGCCTTTGCAATCCCGTTTCGTGATGGTTCGATCACTTCGCCATCTTATGGACTACAACAGTTTCTTCACAAACCCGTCGCATTTTTCATCTTACCGTTATTCGCTCTTGCAAACGCTGGCGTCTTGATTGGCCCAGAACTATGGGCTGGTCTGCTCAGCCAGAATGGACTTGGAATTATCCTTGGACTCTGCCTGGGCAAGCCGCTTGGTATTGCGGCTGCATCGTGGGTTGTGCTCAAGCTCAAATGGTCGAGTACACCGGCCCATGTCAACTGGCGCCATTTGATCGGGGCCGGCTGTCTGGGGGGCATAGGATTCACAATGTCAATCTTTGTAACACTCCTGGCGTTTACCGATCCTCACGTGATTGAGATTTCTAAGGGAGCCATCCTGCTGAGCTCGATTCTTTCGGGACTATTGGGTTTCGCAGTCCTCACTTTCCGTGCCAGGGAGGCGGATCAAGCCTAGACAAAGGTGCGCAACAGCGTCCGCATCTGCGCCGGTGAGCGCAGCCGGAAGTTGGCAGTAGTCATCCCGTTGCCAATTTTGATTGTCAGCGCGTTGGGTGGTAAGGTCTTGAACAAGTCCTCATCGGTCTGATCGTCACCGGCCGCAATCAGCAGATCGTGCGGGAAGCGATCCATAATCTGCCGAGCTGTAATTCCCTTATTGACACCCTGCACGCGAATCTCAACGCACATCTTGCCGTTCAAAATCTGCACAGGCAAATTGCTGAACGATTCCAGCAAATGGAGACGAAGTTCCTTGGCCTGGGCCGGACCGAGTTCCGGATCCGCCATTCTATAATGCCAGGCAATAGAGGCTGATTTTTCTTCTATTTGAGAACCCGGTGTGCGCTCCGCAAATGACGCGAGTATGGGACGTAGTTTTTCTGTCCAGGAGGCATCCACCTCTACGGTTTTGCTCCACGTCCCCTGATGCCGAATCCAGAGCCCGTGTTCTGCTATCATGTTTACTATCGCGTTCGGAAACCAGGCATCTAGGTCCGCCCGATGTCGCCCGGATACAATCCAGAGTCGATTCGCATGCTTTTCGCTCAGCTGATGAATCAGGTCCACTAGCTCAGAGTCCGGGACTGCCATGGCCGGTCGGTCTCGGATGCCGACTAACGTTCCATCATAATCGAGCAGAAACATGGGCTGCTTGAAGTCAGTCCGAGTCAATTGGACCTGAATTGACTCGGGCGAACAGAAGGGAACTCGGCGTTCCTGGCTGATCGACTCAAGACGAGAAAGGAAAGATTTTGACCAGAATTTGTTGTCGGTCTGTTTAATCCGCCGAGCCAGAAGGCTCATTCTACCCCGCCTTTCCACATCCTCCATATGCAGACAATCGCGGATCCGGTCAGCCACGGATTCGATGTCATACGGATTCACGAGCACCGCTTCGCCCAGCTCAGCCGCGGCCCCCGCGAATTCGCTGAGCATGAGCATACCCAATCCGTCTATTCGACTTGCAACAAACTCTTTCGCAACCAGGTTCATACCATCGCGCAGCGGCGTTACCATCATGAGATCTGCGGCAAGATACAGCGCTGACAATTCTATTGCGTCAACCGACCGGTAGAGCAAATGAACCGGTGCGGCGTTCAAGGCTCCATGCTTGCTATTGATCCTGCCGACCAACTCGTTAACAAATGAACGAAAGTCTGCGTAGGCTGCGCTCGTCTCTCGCGTTGGTACGGCAATTTGCAAGAATCTAAATTGGCCTCGAAATTCTGGGTACTTGTCAAAAAACCTTTCAACTGCAAGTAATCTGCGGGGAATGCCTTTGGTGTAATCGAGGCGATCCACACCAAGACCCAGGAAACGTTCCGTTTGCTGATTGCGCATCTTCTGGACCATTTCTTGAACCGCGGGGGAAGCGGCGCGTGTTTCAAAATCGGTTACGTCAATGCTGATTGGGAAAGCACCAAAATGCACGGTGCGACCTTCGTGAACCACTCGATCCACTTCAGGTTCTGCGCCCAGAATACGGACCAGGCTGGAAGCAAAATGCCGCGAATAGTCAAACGTGTGGAAGCCGACAAGATCAGCGCCCAGCAGCCCCTGTAGCATTTCCTCTCTCCACGGAAAGGCGCGAAAGACTTCCGAAGATGGGAAGGGAATATGGAGAAAAAATCCAATCTGAGCATCCGGGATCACCTCGCGAATCATCCCGGGGACAAGGGTAAGATGATAATCGTGAATCCATATGAGATCACCGGGCTGATATTGGGCCACAGTAGCATCGGCAAATCTCTGATTTATGTTACGATACGTTTGCCAGCCCTGACCGTCGTACGGCAATTGCTGAATCAGGTAGTGGAACAGCGGCCAGATCAGGCTATTGGAAATCCCATCATAATAATCGCGAATCTCTTCCGAAGAAATCTGAACAGTCGAGTAGCGCATCCTCGCGAGAGCCTCCTGTCGCTCTTCAGGAAGATCAACGTCTGCTAGCCCACTCCATCCAATCCAGAGAGAATTTCCATCCTCATGAACGCTTTTCATGCTGGTGCCCAGGCCCCCGGCACTGCCCAGCAACGGTTTAGCAGCGTCGGCCGGGATTACGACCGGCAAACGATTAGAAACGATAATGACCCGACTCAAGTCCAGGCCCTCGCTCTGCCTTCACGGGCTTCAAGGAGCTCGCCGATGGTCATTGCAGTGTGAATCAGTCCCACATGCGTGTACGCCTGCGGAAAATTCCCAAGCAACTCACCCGTCGATGGATCCACATCCTCCGAATACAGGCCAAGGGGGTTCGCATAACGTTTCATTCGCCTAAACAATTCGATTGCCTGATCCAGCTCGCCCATGAGGGCAAGCGCCTCGCACCACCAGAAGGAGCAAATCGTGAACGCACTGGTGGTCTCCCCGAAGTCATCTTCGTTGCGATAGCGGAGCAACAATCCGCGCTTCATTAGCAGTTCTTCGTACTTTCGAACGGTCGAGACGAACCGCGGATCCCTTGCGTCGATGATGCCAATCGTCGGAAACAATAGATTGCTTGCATCGGGATACTGCCCATCGAGTGCCTGCGTGAAGAATCCCAGGTTCTGATTGTACGCGCGGCGCAGCACGATTTCACGCTCCTGCTCCGCTATCTTTTCCCAGCGCAACGCATGATTCTCTTTGCCCAGCCGACGCGCCAGGACAGAGCCCCTTTGGATTGCCACCCAGCACATAGCGCGCGAAAATGAGTATGGGCGTAGCATAGAACGGAACTCCCAGATACCCGTGTCGTTCTCAGGAGCACTCACAATCGCCTCCTCAACCAGACGCTCCACCAGGGGGAAAATGCTCGCTTCATCATCGAGAATGATTCGCGGATCAGTTATGAATGTTTCGAGACAGAGAATCACCTCTCCCATCAAGTCATTTTGTCTCTGAGCATAAGCCGCATTGCCGATGCGCACAAATCCATTGTTCTTATATCCGGCTAGATGTGGCAGAAATCCCTCTTCCAGATTTGCATTCCCATGGATTGAATAGAGGGGTTGAATTGGACCCGCTTCTACAACATTCCGCAAGTAACGAATGAATGCTTCGCCTTCTGTTAGATGACTCAATCGTCGGAGTGCTTCTACTACAAAGGCAGCGTCTCTTAGCCAGCAGTACCTGTAGTCCCATGTACGCTCTGTACCAAGCGCCTCTGGAATGCTTGTGGTGGCCGCGGCAATGATTGCGCCGGTATCCTTGTATGTATGCAGTTTCAGGCAGAGTGCAGACCTGAGTACAGCCTGTGGCTCAAAGGTTGGAAGGGAACATGTCTTAGCCCAGGCCCTCCAGCCCTGAATTGTACTGTCCAGCAGATAGTTTACTTCTGCAACGTTTGGATGAGCGTCGCGCCTGTAACAACTGAAAACGAAGTAGATCTCTCTATCCAGGACAAATTCATTGCCTTGCAGCAACGCATTCATCGGCAGATTTGAGTAGAGATAGAACTTGAGATCAGACCCGGTGACAACGACCGTCTCGCCATGGAGTGAGAATTCGGGATTTGCCCGGCCGTAATCCGGTCGCGGGTCAAAGACGACTCGTAGCTGGGGTCTTCCTTTCAAAGGTCTGAGAATCCGAACTATCTCCGGTGGGGATTCAATCGAAAGACCGCGAACAATTCGAGGCGCAAAATCGAAGAGTTCGTAACCGTGATCCGCGTTCTGCCATGTGGCACGGAGAACGTTCGTGTTCTCGACGTACTTTAGATCGTTTCCCTGAGTTGCGTTCACAATCTGGAACCGCCCGCCTTTCTCATCGTCCAGTATTCTACCAAAAACCGAGGGCGAATCAAAACTTGGCATGCAAAGCCAGTCAATCGATTGATCTGGTGACACCAGGGCGAGGATTCTCTCGTTTCCAATGATTCCGTGATTCAGCAAATGTAACCTCCACCAAACAATTTTTTCAAGATTTCTCCCCGGCAACAATCTGGCTGACTCGTTCCAGCAGCGTTTCCATCGAAAATGGCTTTGCAATGACGGCCTTAAATCCAGCCGAGGCCGCCCGCAAAACCGTATTCGCATCGGGATGCGCCGTGGTTAAGATCGAGGGAATGCCCTGCATTAGTTCGCCAGCAATCTCAATTAAAGAAAAGGCATCCAGGTCCGGTAAATATAGATTGAGAATAGCAAGATCCAGTGACTGCTTGCGCAATAGCACCCGAGCTTCCAGGGCGTTATGCGCAATTACGACTTCAAATCCACGCAAGGCCAACGCTTCGGCGACGAGGGCAGCCTCATCAAAATCCCCATTCACGAGCAGGACTCGCACCACTCACAAAACCTCTACGGGCATTGAAAAAAAGTGAATACTCTCGGAACCCTGACTTTCTCCTCTCCAAACCTTTCCGCCATTCAGTCGGGCCATTTCTCTGGCAACATGCAGCCCCAATCCATCCCTTGATCGGTCCGAGTTATTGCTGCCTGACTCACGGGCAAAATCCTGAATGCTCACTACGAACATGCCGTCCGCAGCAGAAAACTTAAGGCCCACCACGATTGCACCGGTTCCCGAAAACTGCGATGACGCGCGCAGCAACCTTGTGGTTGTATATCTCAAGCAATTCTGATCTGCCCGAACAAGACTCGGGACTGCCGGATCGATTTCCAGGGAAAAGACCTGGGAGCGTTGCGTCGCCATTGACTGCAGGTGATTCAAAACCTCTCGGACGACAACCACTGGATTGAAGTCCGCTCGAAACGTTGTCTGTGCACCCTCCATACGAGCGAGCTCGAGCACACCATCGACGAGCTCCTGAAGGTCCCAGGTTGCCTCGCGAATTCGGTCCAGAACATTTCCCGGCTGGAAGTTTTCCATGATGTCCAACCCCGTTAGAATGCGCTGCATGGGGTCGCGCATTTCATGCGAAACCGAAGCCAGGAAGGAACGTCGAGCCTGCAAGCGCGCTGCGATCCCTTCGTTGTGGGCAATCGTCTGTCGCATCCAGTGAACAAGAAGGACGAGCCCAAAAAATATCAGAACTCTCACAAAAGCATTCCAGAAGTGGACAACCAGGTCTACTTCTTCGGGACGATTCATGGTTTGCGCCAGGAGCCAGAAGCTTGAGGAAAGGAAAGCCAGGCCGAGGCCCGCAGGGCGACCAATGAGCCAGGTCACCATGATAATTGGAAATAAATATAACAATACCAGATTTGCGTAGTACGGAAGCTGCGTGTGAGCATAAGCGATCAATCCCTCGCCCAGTACACATCCAACAAACAACATTGTGGCTGAAATGCGAGATCTAACCAGCCATGAAATCCAGGATTCGCGCATATAACATGATACGCGTAATGGCGAGATGGCGCAAGGGGAAATGAGAAAAAAACGTTTGCACCGCAAAACGGCCGTTTGGTGACAAATTCTTAGGCTATTCGATTAAAACACGTACACTACTGCCAGTTCTTGACTCCAACCATTTCTTGAGCTTCTGTCCGTCAGGATAGTTTATGCGGTCTGCATTCACGTAAACTAACGTTAAGCGATCAATCACACCTTCATGATGAACAAAAGGGGCGGTACTTACGGCAACGCCCTTGACCGCCGGGAATAGCACTTTCATCTCGGCCAACAACTGCTTCAATGTCGCCTCTTCTCGGGCCCGCTTTTCTTCTTCTGTGGGCCCTTTTGCAGCCGCATAGGGAGCATCGAAATCCAAACTGCTTCTTACTCCCAGTCTGGCGTTTTCGAGGCCGTAATCTACCAGTCGCTGGGACAGTCGTTTCAACTCGTCAGGACTCAGTGGACGTCCCATTGTGACAACATCTATAGACGCATTTTCGTACGAGATGGATCGATTGAGGATTTCAGTTTCACCGGAACCAATCTCTCTTTTGATGAAGATTGTTGCATTCTTCTCAAAGATTGTCTTCTGGACCAACTTGTAAGCAAAGTAGCCGCTGGGGAGAACGGATACTATGACGATAGCCGCAATAGTTCTGCGCACTCGCCGGCGGCGGAGCGGATCGATATATGTTACCCTTGGATATCTGAGAACGCGGCACACAATGAGTGTGCCCACGCCGATGCAGATTGAATTGACGTAGAATAGGTAGAGGGCACCTCCAAAGAACTTCAGATTTCCCGTGGCCAGACCGTACCCGGCCGTGCAGAGTGGTGGCATCAAGGCAGTAGCAATTGCAACACCTGGAACCACGTTGCTCTTATCGCTTCGCGTAGCCCCGATAACTCCGGCAAGCCCTCCAAAGATTGCAACAAGGACGTCCCATGCAGTTGGACTGGCTCTGGCCAACAGCTCATTGCCCTCTACTTGTAGAGGAGATAGTGTAAAGTACAGGGCAGAGACAAGTATCGACGCAAGTGCCGCAAATCCAAGGTTAGTTGCGGAACGGCGCATTAGCTCAAAATCGTTAATTCCAGCGCCAAGACCTATGGCCATAATGGGCCCCATCAGTGGAGAAATCAGCATGGCCCCAATGATCACAGCCGTTGCATTGATGTTCAGGCCAACGGAAGCTACGAGGATTGCAAGCAGCAGGACCCAGATATTTCCAGCATTTAGCTCTGCGCTACTTCGAATGTCCTCAATCACTTGCTCCGGCGTGGCCTGGCCGCGCGACAGATCAAGATACGTGCGAATCCGAGCAGGAATCCAATTCATGCTCCGGGTCTGACTTGCCGGGGTTACGATCGGGGACGGGGGTTCCTGTTTCCGGCGAGCCATAACTCATCCGGAACTGTTGTTGGCCACTGGCAAGACCGAAACTGGTCGAGCATGGATTTCGGCGGGCCTTATTCATGAGGACCTCTGCATACGCGCAAGGGTTCGAATTGGAAACGGAATCTCAATCCGCTCTTGCCGGTATCTAGCCGTGAGCGCCTTTATGAACTCGTGCTTGAGCAGATGCTGATCGGTGGTATGTCGCGCTCGCATAACAACCGTGAAGTTGATACTTGAATCGCCAAAAGTGTGAAATCGAACGAGAGGTTCGAACTCCGGAAAACAGTTCTTCCCATACATTCCTTCCATGGCAAGGCGCGCTTCTTCAATTGTGACCCGTTCAACAAGCGCCAAATCGCTGTTATACGCCACTCCTACCTGGAGCAGGATGGCCGTTTCCGCATTGCCTACGTCAAAATTCAGAATGGTACTCTTCGCCATAGTGGCATTCGGAATAACCACAACGTTGCCATCGAGCCTTCTAATCGACGTTGTGCGCCAACCGATATCCTCAACTCTGCCGTCAAAGCCTGGCTCAAGTTCTATAAAATCTCCGACCGAGATCTTGCGCCCCATCAAAATCGCGAGTCCGCCAAACAGATTGGACAGTGTTTCTTGAAACCCCAGGGCAACAGCAAGTCCGCCAACCCCGAGCGCAGTCAGCGCGGGAGTAACAGAAATTCCAACTGCTTCAAGCGCAATCATACCGGCAATTAAGCAAACCCCGACCCTGAACAGATTGAGCAGGATTGAGGCGGATCCCGGTGTACCCTCGTTATTCAGTGTGTAGGCGTTAAACAATGCAGATCCAAGGCGCATGAAGGCAAATCCCATCGCCAGGATCGCAAAGACACGCAGGTAAACGGTGAGGTCTAGCCTCAGCTCCTTGCCGAGTGGCCAGGCGTTAATCGCAATATGACAGAACAATAGTGCAATTGGAATAACAATGAGGGTCCGCGATGCACTGATTACTGGTCCCGAAGTGATTCGAGATCCCAGTATTGTGCGGAGAATTCGCGGCATGAAAAGAAGTCCCGGGATGAGACCAAGGACAACGATGCTGACTACCAGTGTAGCCTTGGGAATCAGATGATCTATGTTCGAGATGTTTTCAAGCATTGCCGTCCCTCAAAATTCTGCAGTTAGTCCAATTTGAGCTTCGTAGATATAATCTCCGTATCTGGCATCCACCAGTGACTTGTACGCGGCGGCCGCGTTAAAGTAACCAAGGTTAGCCGTCAGCTTTAAGTCCTCAAAGATGTTGTACTTTATGTTCAAATCCCACTCCTCGCCCAGCAATGAGGACACATTTTTGTTCTCAAGCATTCCATAATTCTTGTTAAATCGATTTTGAATTGGGCGATACGATTGAATTTTAAAGTAACCAAGGTTGAGTTGCGCTCGGGGCGTCATCTGCCAGAGAACCTTAGCTCCGCCGATCTTCAGGCCCGTTAGGCGACCACCAGAGAAGATCGAATACCCTCCGGAATCATCCACAGCAATGTTTGTTAATTGGTAAGAACCGCCCGCCTGACGAAATTGGTCCGGTCTATAAACTGGTGAGGAACCGTCAGGCTCAATGGCGCCCTGAGGCATACCGGATGCCCCGGTGTGGAGAACACTTAGCTTCACTTCATCGATTAACCAGTATCCTGCCTCTACCTGCCAGGCACCTGCATTGGTATGGTATTGCTTTCGTATGGGCGGTTTCAGTGCTTCTTTCCAGAAAGGATTCAGCGGATCAGACGTGTCGGCCGCCACGCGCGAGAGAACGGGGTCCTTACTCAACGGCCTTTCAAAAACTCCCCAGTTTCCAATACCATGAATTTTCGCTTCAAACGAGTGGTAGCGGATTGGCACAAACAATCCAACCCAGTATGTTCGCTCCGTTTCTTCCACTCCAGGCTGCGTATCATCGGTCGCAGACGCATCGTTATCCGCGCGATAGACAGCATACAGCTGAGGTTGGATGGCTTGCAACGGACTCCATTTCCAATCCAGGACCCCTTGATGAATGTTTGAGAAATTGGAATCCGAAAATCCGTTGGAATCGCCGTCAATCCGCGAGTTGTCGACCGATCGAAAGTATACGAGATTCAAAGTTGAATCGACAAGACGAATGCTTGATTTGTAGTGAAGGCCACCTCCGGCGCGGGCGAGGACCAATCCATCCGGCGTGCTATAGGAGAAGACTCCCATATCGAGCACTCGTTCCTTCGCGGTATCGTGAAGACGTAAGAACGCCTGGCTTGTCTCGATGTTCGTGGCGCTCTGGCCTCGGCCGCCACTATCCGGACCGCTTGTTCTCGCATCGCGGCCAAATGTCAGGTCACCCACCTCCGCTCCATAAATGATATCCAGATAATCTGAAAGGCGAAACCCCAGGTTTACGCGCAGACGAAATGCAAGATAGTCCTGCTGTTCGCGTGTTGGGGTCTGATTACAAAGCTGCGGAATGAGCAAACATCTATAGTAACCGGCGTAGTCCGTGGGCACTTTACTTTGTGCCAATGTCGTGGGGGGGACGGGTATGGGAAGGTCTCGCCCGAGAGTAACCGCTCGGAGAAGCACATCGCCGTCCACGTCTAGACGCGATTGAAGAGAATCATTTCCTTCTGGAACAGCAAAGATGGACAGTGGCAGGAAGAGTCCCGCAGCAAATGCCAGGCGAAACCCGTGCGGCAACCCTATGATTGAACTCCATCAGATCCTGCGTATTTCTGTCGAATCGCATCGAGAGCGCCACTTCTTGTCATCTCTTTAATAAAGAAATTCAAGTAATTGGCAAATTCCGCATCGCCCTGAGCAAACATTATACACAAATGGTCTTGACCATAAGGCTTCAGTAGCGGAAGGAATTTGTTGAGTAAATCAGGGCGCTGGGCGATCAGATACGCAATGTGAATCTGATCACCAACCATTGCATCGATCTCACCGCTCATCAATCCATTCATCAAGGCCTCATGTGTGAGATAGGTCTTAACCCGAAACTGGCTGAAACGCGAACCGCGCAAGACCTCCTCCGTCGTTGTGTTTTCACGAACACCCAGCAGTAAACCGGGGAGATTTTGAAGGTCGCTCAGGCCGCGCAGTTTCTGCCTGCGAAAGTCAAGCGATTGAGACTCAGAAGTGGTGCTCTTGATGGCCACAAGAGCTGCCATGCTGGAAATCAAATACGGATCCGTAAATGCCACATACTTTGCGCGCGGGAGCGACGCGGAGATGCCACCAAGCGCCATATCAAGCTCATTTCGCTGGATCATCCGCATAAGCTCCGGGATATCGCCATATGTGATTTCAGTCTCAACGTTCAGCTCACGAGCCAATGACTGAACAATCTCGACATCGATCCCCGGCCTGTCCGGGGCCGGATTTGCGAAATGAAATGGATGATAGTCTTTCTGCATGCCAATCCGAATCTTTTTCTTCTCGAGTATGCGCGCAATCGCTGCACTTTTGCCCGGGAAGAGAGTGAGTCGACTCGTCGACGATTCATCCGCCTGAACAGACGTAAACAATGCACTTGCGATGCAGATCAAAACTACGACCGTCCGAACCCGTGAAGCCATCTTTCTTCTGTAAATCACATACTCAAACTGACGGAGATGTATTCAAACCGCAACCAAATTCTCGCTGCGTCCGCGCGAAGGCTGCAGAAACGCCACGAATCGCCAATCTCTCGCGTTTTCTTTTGCGTTTTTTTTGAGAGACAAAGCAAGAGAGCAGGTACGACTCTTTCCAGACTCCGAAGAAGGATCAACAAACAATGGGTTGCTTTCAGATGGCACAAATCCGACGACAATTTCAAAAACACTTACTTTGAATCTTACAGAGCGCCTAACGTCCTCCTGAATATTCTACAATTCATTCCCCGGCCCTGCCAGGAGCCAGTTAAAGGATGAGCCTGACTCCACCCAATTCAGCAATCCGGTACGGAAATCGATCACCTGGAGATCCAATAAACATAAAGTTTTTGGGAATTCGCCATTCACGACTAAGCCTGTCAACTGCCTCCGGGCCAAAGTGGCCGGTTCTCGTTACAACCTCAATGTCAATCTCCGGGTAGGCGCGATCGAGGACTTCGATGTCACGCATGTGCTCGGGTGAAATTGACTCACCCTCTTCGAGAAACGTGACTATTTTCAAATGTCTGGTAATTTCATTCTCGCTGACATAGATCATCACAGCGTTTAGAATTGAAATATCGTCCGCACGGGAGAAGAATACAAACTTTTGCCGGTGCATGAGCGATAGGATTTGCGAAATGGCGCGTTGACCGCGGAGCATCACACCGCGTACGAGATTGAGCAGACTTTTCATGACGGTCAGAGCGAGTCGAGCCACCCGCACACGATTCAACATAAGGTACATAAAAATCATACCGGGCACAAAGTATTGCAGAAACACCAATAGGTATTCGGGATGCAGACGGACATTGCCATAGAGCGCCAGGAGGGTTAGCGCGAGCGCCAGGATCACATTGGACGGACTGGCGTATTCTGGTCGCGGCAGGCGCGCCCGCTTGATCTTAAAAAGAAGGTTGCCGTACGCGAAATAGCACATAACCGCCAGGAAAGAAAGCGCGTACACCCCGGCCAATTGCTCCAGCTGACCTTCCGTGATCAGCAGCACAGAGATGGAAAGACCTGCAAAGGCCAGGAGAATCACGTAGGCACTTCCTCGACTATTCTCACGGAGCATGAACTGAGGAAATACGCGATCCAGCGCCATCCGTTTTACGAGACCAGTCACCCCAACAAAGGAGGTAAGCACCGCGCCACTCAGCACCAGGAAGGCATCGATAGAAACCAGCAGACCTAGCCAACGCCCACCGGTCAGCTCGGCCATGTGAGACAGCAGAGCCTCCTTGTGTTCGAGAATCCCAGTTATCGGGAGCACTGCGATCGCAAGGAAAGTTAGCGCCGGATTTATCACCGAAACGGCAATCCACATGTTGCGGAGGGTCTTAGGGAAGACCCCGGGGGCTTGTTCTTCAACAAAGTTTGACGAACTTTCAAAGCCAGAAATGCCCAGCATGGCAGCGCAAAAGCCAAAGAAAAGGGCTCGCAGAGGGCTACCTTCAACGGGACGCGCAAAATTTAACGAAAGGACAGGCTCGTCCATAGAGATGAAATAGAACGTCGCATAGCCGATGAGAAGCGCTATGGTGATCATGTGAAGAGCGAATATTGCAAGGGCCAGAGAAGCAGACTCACTTATTCCCAGCAAACAAATGCCCAGAAAGGCAAGGAGAAGCAAGATTGTCGCGATATTAACAGGGAGTGACCCAAAGATGGCATTGAGATAGTGCATGGCCTCAGATGCAGAGATCACAGCTGTGGCCATATATGAAAGCACTGTGAGAATTGCAGCGGTAGAGGCCTTGCTCTTGCTGGTGGTATTGAGCAGAACGTTGTAGGCGCCGCCGTTAAGCGGCAATGCTCCAACAACCTCACCGTAGATCTTGCGAAATAGAAATAAGACGCCGGCAACGACGAGCAACGCAATCCAGGCATACTGACCGGCGTAAACGATGGCGAGGGCGGAAACATACAAGCAGGAAGAGGTTATATCGTTCCCACAGATGGCGGTTGCCTTCCATTGGCCGAGTGTCTTTCTGTGCGGTAGCGAGACGGATGTATCGTTCATGGGTATGGCTATTCACGGTCATGACCGCAAGAAGAGTCAATTGCTTATTTACATTTTTCGACCTCCGATTTCGCGGTGTCTTTTACCGGTGCCACCCGAGGATTGAGGCTACTTGACGTGATAGAGACCGTTGCTCAATACTCCGGTCTTTGCGTTGTTACCAGCTATTCCAGGAATGCAAGAAATCGCTTGCGAGCGATGCGTCGCGCAATCAGGATGGCGTCGTGACTATTGAACGACATGTCAGAGTGCGCCTATGCCTGGTGTTCGCCGCCGCCGGCGTCACCTTCGAGTGCGGACCTGCCGCACATTGCGACGCCCATGACATCAATTGTAATATCTCGCTTTGGTTTTTGTTTCCTTCGAAAATTGTGCCACGGCTATACAGCAATACGACTTCGCCATCCGGCATTGCCCAATACGGCTTCAACAGAGAGACCGGCTCAATCTATTTTGTTCGCCAATCTAGCATTGGTACGGGAGCAGCTCAACTCACCACGGATCGCACGGGAACTTTTGCTTACGTGGCAGACCCCGCGGCTAACTCTGTCCATCGCTTCTTAATTGGACCAAACGGCGCGTTAAGCTTTATCGGCAGTGTGACTGCGGCTGGAGCTACAAAGCCGGTCAGCCACCCTACCCGAGATTTGCTTTACGTGGCAGGGAATACAGCCGCGTCGGCGATCCACTCCTTCTCAATCAATACGGCAGATGGGAGTCTTACTGCGCTGGGAGCAACCGCAGCGGGGACTGCAAATTTTAGTACAAATTTGACCGTGTCCAATGGTTTTGTTTATAATCCCACCGAGGCAAGTCAGGCAATCGAGTTCTATCCGATTGGCGCGAACGGGATACTGGGCGGCCGGACCAGTTTCGCCATGGCTATTACCGGTGTTTGCACAAACCCCTGTGAACCGCGTGACGCGGCCGTGTCACCTGACGGACGATTCCTGTACTCCGCTCAATTCAATGGGGCCGCTGCGCGGGCCTACGCCTTGAACACAAGCACGGGTGCCATCGGGCCGGCCCTGCTCTCCGACCTGACTACAGGGACAGCCGCCCAAAATATTGACGTGAACTCTTCCGGTACGATGCTGGCTGTATCCAGAGCTACAACGGCTCCCGCCGTTCACACTTACAACATCGACCCTTCGACAGGGACATTGACAGCGGGAACCGTCCTCACAATTCCGACGGGAACCTTTCCAACGTTCGTCAAGTTTGATCCTACCGGGGAATTTCTCGCGGCAGCGGCAACAGGATCAAACATAGTCTACGTTTATCGTATTGTCGGAGGGAGCGTCCTCGCTACTCCTGTTGGGTCCGCAAGCCCCGGAATGAATGTGACGAGCGTCGGGTGGACCGGACAACGCTTCCCGCTCCTTGACCCGGCGTCGCCGTAACAGACGCCGGGCAGCGCTCAGCACTTCCTCATGCGCGAATGTCACGCAGGACGTGACATCGAACCGGTGGTTCTTGTGACGTTGAACATCCAGCTTTGCCAGACGGAACGCGTTGATCGAAAGGGAGCGGAATGCCATTCTCGTTGAGGCGCGAGAATGGGAACGATTACAATGCACATTGCGGCAGGTTTGCATGGCAGAACCTGATGCTATTCCGGATAACGTACGCCGGTTCATCATGACCGGTATTGATTCCGTACCGTTTCTTGAGGCACTCCTCCAATGCTATAAGAGTCCAGAGCAAATCTGGGACGCGAGTCAGATGGCGAGTCGCCTTTTCATTTCACCAAAGATAGCCCTGCAACTCCTCAAACAGTTGGCCCTTGGTGGTTTCCTGACGCACGATGGTGGCGCAGACAGATTTCAATACCAACCCAGTAGTGACGAACAAAGACGATTGGTGGAACAACTGAATAATTGGTACGGATCAAATCTCATCGAGATCACGAACCTGATTCACAGAAAGACGGGAAATATCCGCAAATTTTCAGAAGCATTTCGATTCAAAGGAGATCCCTAGCATGAGAATCTTGGTATATTCCCTCTGCGTGGCCATTGCTTCGTTGTGCACCTGGATGCTTGTCCGCGCGTACTCCGGACAAAGTTCAATCTGCTCTTCTGGAGCAGTGTGTACTTCATAGGACAAATTGTGACGGGCGTACTTGTAATCCTGGATAACCTTTTGTTTCCGGAGCTAGATCTCTACCCCGTCCGACTGATTATCAGCTTCGCCTCCATCCTGGCTTTACTTTACGGTCTCATGTTTATGCGCGAGGAGGTCTGAATGATACTACTATTACTGGGTGCCATTGCGATGGGCTACTTGATTGCAGCAATGTTCTTGGTGCAGTTTCTGGGTGCAAGAGGAGGATCGCATCTTTCTCTGGTTTGCGGCTTCTTTTGGACTAGAAGGCGTAAATCGTGCCCTTGCCGCATTCTATACAGTGATGGGTGACGATGATGCGCTGATTTTCACGATTCGCCTTGTTTCCTATCTCTTCATTGTAGTAGCAATACTGGAGAAGAATATCCGGGCCAGGATGCTGGCCCCTGAGCGAATCCCGTGCATCAGGATCCCCAGAGCATTCGGAATCCAACAAGCACTGCAAATCCACCAAAGATGCGGCGCAATATCTCAGGATTGAGAGACACGGCCGATCGGGCGCCCAGGTAGCCGCCGATCAGGAATCCCAATGAAATCCAGAGTGCGGCCGGGAGGTTTACATATCCGGACTTGTAATAAACATAGGCAGCCAGGACGCCAATCGGCGGAACCATTGCGGCGAGCGTGGTCCCCTCAGCCATCTGCTGGTTAAAACCAAATAGAAACACCAGGACTGGAACCAGGACGATTCCACCGCCGATACCGATTAGGCCGCTCATCCCACCGGCCAGTAACCCGAGCGCGAGAAATAGAATTGGATTGTTCATTTTCGCGAAATACCGATGCACGAGAATATCGGCCATTCAATATTTCTGCACGATTCTCCTGCGACCATGTTGATCGGAGGGGTCGGGATTGTGGCCCTGATCCGCGTCTAAATGGAACCGCAAAGGCACAAAAAAACCCGCCATGCATGCAGGGCGGGTTTCGCAGAAGCGGGTTGAACCTACTTCATGTTCTCTTGTGGTTGACGGTCCATTTCAGTCTTCTTGGTTTCCGTCTTGGTCTCGGTTGCCGGAGCTGGAGTGTTCTTCAGAACTTCCGTGCGATTCAGCTTTTCAACCTTACCAGTCTTTGGCGGAACAAAGAGCTGCTGACCTGGGTAGATCAGGTTAGGATTCTTAATAATGTCTGTGTTGGCTTCGAAGATGCGCTTCCAGAGGAAGAGGTTGTCGTAAACATTCTTCTTCTTAGAAATGCAGGACAGGCACTCTTCAGGCTTCTGCTTCTTAACCGTGTAGAGCTGCCAGCCAGCCGGCAGGTTGGTTGCGCCACTGGTATCGACTACAGCGTCGCGGTTGTTGTATTTGTCGCGCGCCGCGAGGGACTGCTCTTTGATGATTGCAGAAAGACGAATTGCCTCTTCTGAATCCTTTATGCTATCTTCGTATTTCTGATTTCCGTAGTTTGTTACAGAGGAGTTCAGTGCCTCACGCGCAGCTGCAGCATAGTCGCGCAGTGTTTTGGTTTCATCCTTGCCTGCAGGAAGACCTTCTACGTTCTTTTCAGCCCCAGTAACGGCCGTTGTGGCTTCTTCTTTCTTCTTGGCTGCGTATTGAGAAACAGACTTAGAAAGCGCAAGTCCGGCCTGCTCTTCCGCCTGTTTCATTTTCATTGCGCCAGCTTTGAGCTTGCTTCCGTCAAAATCTGAACGGGCTCCGGTCAACAATGCCTGCGCGGATTCAAATTCCTGATTTGCGTATTCTTTAGCGCCGTAACGCTCTGCTTTGTCGAGAACCGACTGAACGCCATTGAGTGATTGCAACAGATCGCCTTTTTGTGCCAGAGCAGTATTGCGAGCCTTTTCAGACGCGGCTGCAGATGCCTCAAACTTTCTATATGCAGTGCGATATGAGTCGAGAACCGCATCTCCGCTGGCAGCTTTGGCCTGAGTTAAGGCCTCATTCCCTTCAGCATTGAGTTTCTTTGCAGCAGCGTAGTCGTCTTTTGCAAGTTCTTCTGCGTAGGCTTCTTCTGCACGAGCCACACCCTGCTCAGCAGCTGACTTTGTCTTCTGAGCGTACTTTGGAGCCGCTTCGAGACGAGCTGTTCTAGCATTTGTAAAAGCTTCTACGGCCTTGGTTTTTGACTGGTCGTACGCTTCGCCTGAGAGCTGCGCATGCGCCCCGAGGAGGGACTGTCTGGCATTCTCAAAATTAGTAGAAGAAAACTCTTTGGCTTGCTCTTCTTCCGCAAGCGCTATCTCATTTCTAGCCTGGCTCAATTCCTGAACCGGGACTGGCTTGCTGCAATACACCACAGTGGAGACGACAACTGCCAGTATTAGTCTAAATAGATTGTTTGCGTTCATAGGAGTCCGTCCTTGGTAATTTACGACGCCGGGCGGCGTCCGCCGACTTATTTGAAGGCGGCGACAGCATCACCCTCTGAATCATAGATTTCAAAGAATGAAGTCAATTTTGTAAGCTCAAATACTTTTCTAACAGAACCGGATACATTGATGATCTTGAGACCACCCTGGTATTTCTTCAGATTTGACAGACTGGAGATCAAAGCACCAATTCCGGAGGAGTCAATGTAAGACACTCTGTCCAGGTTGATAATGACGTTGTATTTTTGCTCTTCAATGAGCTTGTTGATAAGCTCTTTGATTTCCGGGGCGTTGTAGAGGTCGATTTCCCCGTTTACATCCAGGATGACGATGTCCCCACTTGCTCTTCTTGCTATTTCCATACGATTATGACAGGCTCCTCTATTTGTCCGGAATCCTCGAAAGATACGGAACGTTCCATACTTCCTGTCAACTTAAAAAATTCAAGCGCAAAGGGGATTTTTTTCGCAAACGCGCGAGCGTCCCCTGGCTCAGTCTTTTTCGCCCCATGATTCCCAGTTCGCCCATTTTTCACAGAAAACACGGAAAGCACCAGCACGAATCGCCTGCCGCATCTCATCAAAAAATGAAAAATAGAACGCCAGGTTGTGATACGACATAAGCATTGGACCGAGCATCTCGTCGGAAATGAAAAGATGTCGCAGATATGCACGGCTGTACCGCCTGCAGACCAGACAGGAACACCCCGGATCGAGTGGTCGATCGTCCAATTTATGCGATTGATTGCGAATTCGCACCTTTCCGGCTGACGTCAGTGCCTGCCCATTTCGCGCATTTCGTGTAGGGAGTACGCAATCAAACATATCAATTCCATTTTTGACAGATTCGATGAAGTCAGGAACAGTGCCAACTCCCATGAGATACCTGGGTCTCAGCCGGTCCATTCGACCATTCAGACACTGCAGTATCCTGTAAAAGTCCTCGCGCGACTCACCAACAGAGAGCCCGCCAATGGCGACTCCCGAGAAAGGCAGGCCTGAGATGAATTCGAGCGATTCAATCCGTGCTTCCTCTGAAATAGCTCCCTGCACAATTCCGAACAATCGTTGCTTGCCTGGATCAACCTGACCGGAAGTGACTAGATTCGAATGATGCTCAATCGAGCTCTTTGCCCAGCGATGGGTGCGATTCAGTGAGTCACGAATCCGATTCGGGTCGGAATCACCGGGAGGACAATCGTCTAGCACCATCATGATATCAGACTGCAAATCACATTGAATATCAATCGCTGACTCTGGAGTGAAGCGATGCATGCTTCCATCAAGGTGACTCTTGAATGTAACGCCAGCGTCATCGAGCTTCATATGCTCGGATAGACTGAACATTTGATATCCACCGCTATCGGTGAGAATTACGCCCTTGTTCCATGACATGAATTTCTTCAGTCCACCCAGAGTTCTAATCTCTTTTGAACCAGGTCGCAAGTAGAGGTGATATGTATTTCCAAGTATTAGCTTGTAGCCAATCTCTTCGAGATTCTCTTGAAAGAGACCCTTAACACTCGCCCGGGTTCCAACGGGCATAAAGGCGGGGGTTTGAACTTGAAGCTTTCCTTCGACCGTTTCGAATTCGAGGAGACCCGTGCGCGCTTCTCCATCGCGAGCCTCTTCGCTAAAGAAGCTCATTCCGTTTCGCGAATATACCGGTCGATTTCAGGATCAGTTGCGGATTTGTGCGCCGTAAATTGCCGCGCATGCCAGCGAATACGCGCAGCACACTTCTCGCGAACTTGCGCATCCTCCGGCCGCGTAGAGTTCCGAAGGTCGCGGAACATTGCGCCGTAGTAGATTACTGCAAGTCGGTGGACTTCAGCCTGGCCTGCCGTGAATTTCAGTGTGGCAACGTTGCCTTCAGCCTGACGCTGCATACGCTTCAGGTAGGTTTTGGGATCGTTCAGAATTGGTTCGAGCTTGTCTACGAGTTGTCCTGCGGCCTTCAGGGACTCATCGTATAGCTTACGCTGCGCAGGGCTCGCACCATTGCGATTCATTTCCATTGTAGTGAGTTGGAATCGAAGCAGGCCAACCAGGACATCCGGATCTTCGGGCACATGCATGGCGGCTGCATCGGCGACTTCCTTGAGGCGATTCACATAGCCAAGGGCCTTGTCGCCTTTCCCGCTTTCCAGGCGACGGACCCGGTAAGCAATGTAGAGTGCTTCCATGTAGTTTCTATAGAAGTTAACTTCGTCGTAGGCGTAGTGGAAGTTCTCGCGAACTTTCCATGCCTGCTCAAACTCCGACAGCGCCCTGGATGGAAATTCGCGGCTGCGCATTTCTTTGAGAAATGAAATTCCAAGCGAGGCATGAGCCTCCGATAAATCCCGATCTGCAACGAGTGCGGACTGATAGGTCGCAACTGCCTTTTCCTGTTCACCGCGATCCCGGTACAAATCACCCTTCTTCTTGAGATCAAAGGCATGCGCGAGGGTTTCTGAATCCTGAGTGCGAGCTACAAAGAGACCTTCGCGGACCCGGAGCAGAATGCCCGTGCCGGTCACAACCCAGCCATAGAAGGCCGTTTTGAGCACGGACTGGACGGTGATTTCACCGACGATCAGGCCATTGCGGAACCGTTCATGATATGGGTTCTTGTCGATGATGTATAATTTCTGCCCTACTTTGAGGCCACGCGGATTGCGAACTTTCACGGTCACCTGATCCAGTCGTGTGTCGTAACCTACAAACGGTGAGGCTTTTTCGTTTCGCTGTGGCGCCTTGATCTTGCTCTGGATCTCTCCCACAAGGAGCATTCGAATCGGTTCTGGACGAGTATAGTTGCGAAATGCGTAGATGAGCTCGCCACTTTCTGCACGCAGGGATGATCCGGCCGCGATAAGCAGGAGACAGAGCGCAATGCGGACGTGGGAGCGGGAGCTGGCAGGCATGCCCTTTAATTTTCGGCTAAAATCCATGGGTAACGCACAATTAAGGATGGCATCGGTTTGCCGGAAAGGCCTCTAGAGAGGTGCTTACGACCGCCTGACGCGGTTGACGGCTGTTTGGACCAGACCGGCGCCCTGGTAGGGCCGGACCGAACAGTGTTTTCTATTTGACCCGACGCCCATCCCAAAAATCCCTAAACGCAGGCCCACTGGCCGAGGTGAACATGCTCCGCTCAATTCAAATGCTTCTATTAGTCTCCGGATTTGCCATTTTGGCCGGAGCAAACTGCAAGAAACTCGATTGCACCGAACCATGCCGTAAAATGGTTGAGTGCCCTGCCAAAATGCATGGCCAGACTCCAACCAGTAAGGAAATGGATCTACTGACCGCAGGATGCAATAACTCCTGCAGCAAACATGGAGAGACCATGTGGAAATGCTACGAGCAAGCAAAGAACAGCGCTGACTTCTGCAATGAAATGCTACGCTGCGCGCAAATGAAACTGGACAAGTAAATCTGGCAAATCCTGGATCGGATGATTTTCAACCGATCCGGGAAACATTCCAACTCAATCACCGGAGTTCCAGGTAATCCTGATATATTGCCTGCATCATTGCCTGCCCCGGCTTAACTGCATCTGTCCGGTCACCGCTGCGCTGGGCAGTAAACGTACCTCTCGCATTGACCACCATCCAGCGTTCGGTCCGATCATCATAGACAACCGTTTCTGCATCTTGAATTAGACCAAATCCGTCTTCGAAAGAATAGTATGCGAAGGATGCACCGGGCTCTGCGCGAAGATCTTTGCTCCAGCGGAACGCTTCAGAAGATAAGCCCAGCTCAGTAAGCAGTGTGGCTACAATATCCACCTGCGATCCAATCTTTGCGATCTTTGTTCCACGCAATTCCGGCCGCAATGGCTCACCCAGGATTAGCAGAGGAATGTGGTAACGCTCGGGTGTGGCATCCAGCTTCTCGCGCGGCAAACGGTGTCCGTGATCCGCGACGAGGATAAACACCGTATTCTTGTACCATGGCTCGTTCTTGACCTTCTCGAAGTATTGACCCAGGCTATGATCACTGTAATAGATGGATCCGCGAAATTGATCCGCGAGCGCTTGTCCTTTGAAAGGCGTTTCCATTGGGACCTTGAAAGGCTCATGCGAACTCAAGGTGAATAACGTTGAGAAAAATGGTTCCTTTGCTCTGGAAAGCAAATTGATCTGCCGATCGAGGACAAACTCATCGTGGGCTCCCCATTTGTCGGCAGTGACGGCCTTTGGAAAATCCTCGACTCCGGTGAGACTATCGAAGCCGCAGAAAGTCATGTAAGCTCGGAAGTTTGCAAAATTCAGATCTCCACCGTAGAGAAATGACGTCGAATAACCCAGTCGTTCCATTTCCTGTGCCAGACAAGGAAGGCTCTGCATGCGCCGTGGATCGTGAATGGCAGAACTCATTGCCGGAAACGCACTGAGCACTGCAACAAGTCCCTGCTGAGAGCGCGCTCCGCTCGAATAGAATTTGGTGTAAAGCAGGCCCTGTGATATTAGTTTCTCAAAATTGGGCGCAACGCCCACTTCTCCGCCGAGCGATTGAACAACATCGGCAGTCCAGCTTTCGAGGATTAAAAGTACAACGTTGGGCTTCTTCTGAGTGAAGAGTGGAGCATGTGCGCCGCCGTTCTTGAAAAGCTTTCTGGATTCACTCCTGGCCTGATCCGCCGGAAAAAATGCGTATGGATTCTTTCCCGTAGAACGAGCGGCATAGATACTCTCAACCAGCGACCAGGCGGGGTTTACGGCGATCATGTTGTTCATTCGATTGGCTGAGAAGTAAGCACTGCTCGTGTTAATCCCAATTTGCTGCCAACCGCCGCGAACACCCAGAAAGAATAGCGGTGGAACAAGTAACAGGATGGCTATGCGAAATGGCCACCGGCCAACCGCTTGCAGTTCCACATTTCTGAGCAGTCTTCTATAAAGCAGTACGGCACCTGTTGAGAATGCAACGAGAATAGCAAACAGCAGGAGGAGAGGCGCTGCGGAAGCGGAAGCAAGCGCCTCCTTTGGATACGCGAGGTACGTAAGAGCCCTAAAGTTAACCTTGGTCCCCCACTCCCGCACCAATTCCAACTCCCCGGTCAAGAGAGCAACGACCAGGACTGCGATAATGCAATTCATCACATGAACTATCCGAATGAGCTTTTTGACTCCCGTAAACTCATGGACCAGCCAGACAAGGAAGGGAACGATCAGCAAAGCGGTGATGGTGGCCATGTCGAGACGCAAAGCCGACACGAAGATGAGTGGGATCTCAAGAAGACTGCTGGTGGAAACGGATTGAAATTGATAAATAATACTGAGCATCCGACCCAGAGAGAACAGGATTAGCCAGTAGAGCACCAGACGAATGAAAAAGTTTAGAACTCGCACAGTCCAAACCCGTTGGCGGGGGGCGTATGAGCAACCAATTTCTCGCCGGATAACCACTGAGGCCCCTCAGCAACCCCTGGAGCGCGCAAAAAAACTGGCCTGAGTAGTCGTTTTGAATTTCGTGGATGTATGTCATACCCGTTTGCAGGCATTGAATCAAAGTGGCAGGAGTTCTGGGAAAAAGAGCAAACATTTGCGACCCCAAAAGACCGAACCCGCCCCAAGTTTTATGTCCTGGATATGTTTCCCTATCCATCGGGTGCGGGGCTGCATGTGGGACACCCTGAGGGGTACACAGCCACTGACATAGTGGCCCGCTTTAAGCGGATGCGTGGGTTCAACGTCCTGCATCCCATGGGCTGGGATGCCTTTGGTCTTCCGGCAGAACGTTATGCGATGAAGACAAAGATCCACCCCTCCATAACCACGGAGCAAAATGTTAACAACTTTCGTCGCCAATTGCAAGCCCTTGGTTTCTCTTACGATTGGAAACGCGAGGTAAACACCACAGATCCCGGCTACTACAAGTGGACCCAATGGATCTTCCTAAAGCTTTTCAATTCCTATTACGACCAGGCCGAACGTAAAGCCAAACCAATCAAAGAGCTAGGAATCCCGGCCGAGCTCAAGGGCAAGACAAAGGCTGCTGAGCGTGAAACGTACATCAACAGCCACCGCCTTGCCTATGTGGCAGAAATGCCGGTCAACTGGTGTGCAGAGCTCGGCACGGTCCTTGCTAACGAGGAAGTGGAAGAATGGACTTCCAAAGGCTATTCGGTGGAACGCAAGCCAATGCGTCAGTGGATGCTTCGCATCACTGCATACGCGGAACGTTTGTTAGATGATTTGAAGCACGTTGAATGGCCCACCGGAACCCTGGAACTGCAAAAAAACTGGATTGGAAAATCAATTGGTGCCATGGTCCGTTTCCCGGTCAAGGGTCAGCAACAACCCATCGAAGTTTTCACAACTCGGCCGGACACGTTATTCGGCGTCTCTTACATGGTGCTTTCTCCCGAACATCCGCTCGTAAGTACTGTTACTATTTCCAAACAAAAAGCAGAAGTTGACGCTTACCGGGAAGCTGCTCGTAAGAAATCCGATCTAGAACGTCAACTCAAGGGAGAAAAGGAAGAGAAGACGGGCGTATTCACGGGCGGTTTTGCAATTCATCCGTTTTCAAAAGAAGAAATCCCAATCTGGATTGCAGACTACGTACTCATGGGCTACGGTACGGGCGCTATCATGGCCGTTCCAGCTCACGATGAGCGCGATTTTGCATTTGCAGTTAAGTTCAACCTCCCCATCAAAGAAGTGGTTCGACCAAAGACCGGAGAAAGTGGCCCACTGAAGGAGGCGTATTCCAATCCAGGAATTAACGTGAATTCTGATTTCCTGGATGGAATGGAAACAGCGCAATCAATCCAGACAATGATCCAGAAGCTGGAGGAAGCGGGGATTGGCCAGGGGAAAGTCAACTACAGACTTCGCGACTGGCTCTTTTCCCGACAGCGCTACTGGGGTGAACCCATTCCCGTCTCTTTTACTGAAGACGGTAGCTATGTGGCCGCAACGGAAAAAGACCTTCCCCTCCTGCTGCCTGAAAGCGATGATTTTCAGCCGGCCGCCAGCGGCGAATCACCGCTGGCGAATCTCACGAAGTGGGTACACCACAAGGACGAGAAGCACGGAAAACTGCGCCGGGAAACCAACACAATGCCGCAATGGGCTGGAAGTTCCTGGTATTACTTGAGGTACATCGACCCAACGAATAAAAAGCGCCTAACGTCTGAAGAGGAAGAGAAATACTGGATGGGCTCCAACGGCGTTGACCTGTACATTGGCGGGGCAGAACATGCAGTTCTCCATTTGCTCTATGCACGGTTCTGGCACAAAGTGCTGTTTGATCTGGGATACGTGAACTCTGTAGAACCATTTCACAAGCTCGTCCACCAGGGACTGATTCTGGGTGAAGACGGCCAGAAGATGTCCAAATCCCTGGGCAACGTTGTCAATCCCGACGATGTCCTCAAAGAGTTTGGCGCGGACTCATTCAGGCTGTATGAGATGTTCCTGGGTCCCCTGGAAATGAGTAAGCCATGGTCTACCAAGGCTATTGGAGGAGTGTTCCGTTTTCTTTCGCGTGTTTGGAGGCTGTACACCGCTCCGGACGCAAATAATGAGGCAGATGCTACCCAAGAAGCAAAGATTGATCCGCAGCTCCTTGCTGAGCCGGCGGGAGATCGAAAGCCAGCCGTGGAACGCCTGCTTCATCAAACAATTCGTAAGGTGACAGAAGACATTGAACGCCTATCCTTCAATACAGCGATTTCTACCCTGATGGTCTTTGTGAACGAGACCACGGCAGAAAAGCAGATTGGAAAAGAGGCAGCCAACGCGTTCCTGGTATTGCTTTCGCCGTTTGCGCCTCACATTGCAGAAGAGCTCTGGCAGAAACTCGGGAACAAGAAGTCCATAGCGCATGAAACCTGGCCCGCGTTTGATCCTAAGAAGGCCGCTGCAAGCGAGATCGAGATTGTTTTTCAGGTAAACGGAAAAGTGAAGGGGAAGGCTATGCTTGCCCCTGATTCTACAGACGATCAGCTGAAGGCGGCCGCACTTGCAGACGATTCAATCAAGCGTGCCATCGACGGTAAGGAAATTCGCAAAACCATTGTTGTGAAAAATAAGCTTGTTAATCTAGTGGTTTGATCGCAACGAGAGTGCTATTTGATCAGACTCAGAAACTCCGTTTCATCTACAATCTGCGTTTTGAATTTCTTTGCCTGATCCAGCTTGCTCCCGGCGCCTTCGCCGGCTAGCAGGTGCGTGGTTTTTGCGGAAACAGAGGAAACGGTTTTTCCTCCGCGCCTCTTGACTTCTTCCATTGCCAGATCCCGCGGCTTGAAATTTGCAAAGCTTCCCGTAACGCACCAGACCTGGCCTGCAAAGGTTTGCGGAAGATCGCTTTTCTCTACTTTCTGGATGAACTGGAGCCCGTGCTTCTGCATTACCTTGATCATGGCCAGAATCTTTTTGTCCGTAAGTTGCTCGACGATCGCGGAGGCGGTGTTGGGACCAATTCCGTGAATCTCTTGCAGTTTTTCCACCGCGTCCTTCTCGGCTGCAAGGGCTATCATGTCGTCTATAGAAGTTAGTCCATGATCAATCAGGATCTCAGTGACGCTGTGGCCAAGCTCCCGAAGCCCGAGCGAGGGCAGGACTCGTTTGAACTCTTTCTTTTTTGATTCCTCTACTCCGTCCAGGATAATCTGGACTGACTTCTGCCCAAACCCTTCTTTGTTTTGAAGCTTCTCTTTATGATCGCCTAACGTATACAGATCAGGGATATGCTTGATGAGCCCTTCCTTGAATAGTATTTCAATGTTTCTTTCTCCCAGACCGGCAATATCCATCTGTTTGCGCTGACAATAGAACGAAAGCGCGTTCATCAGCTTATCATCGCATTCCGGATTTGGACAGAGCCAGTCGACCGCATCTTCGTCGCGAAGCAGCTTTGATTTACACGAGGGGCATTTCTTTGGAAAAACAAACTCCGGACCGCTACCCTGATCCACAACCTCTTCAACGGCCGGGATAATCTCGCCGCGCTTTGATACTTTTACTCTCGAACCAACCCGGACACCAAGCGCTTCGATGTAATCCGCGTTATGCAGGGTAGCATAGGTTACCGTTGTGCCGGCCAGCTTTACAGGCGTGAGTCTGGCTCGCGGCGTTACACGACCGGTCCGCCCAGTGAATACTTCGATTTCTTCTACTGTTGTCTCCCCGAGTTCCGGCTCAAACTTGAGGGCCGTGGCCCACCGCGGAGACGCTGACGTATGTCCCAGATCCAATCTGCGGGAAAGCGAATCAATCTTGAGAACCAGGCCATCTACTGGAAAGGCAAGCTTGCCAAGCTTCTTTTTATATGATTCAATTGTCTTAGCAAGCTTTGAAACGGGAACGGCCAGAGAGTCATCAAACACCGGCAGACCGAGTTCAACAAGTTGCCTTAGCTGATCGCTGTCCGATTCTGATTTGGACTTTTCAAAGAAAGCTTCAAAAGCAACCCAACGAATTGGCCGGAGCGCCGTTTCGCGCGATTTCTTATGCTTAAGTGATCCGGAAACCAGGTTTCTTGGATTCGCGTAGATATTTCCTTGCTGCTCATTGAATGCGTCAAATTCGTCAAAGCGCATGTACGCTTCCCCCCGAACCACAACGTTAAGTGGTTTCGAAAGAGACGCAGGGATGCTGCGAATCGTGAGGGCATTTGTTGTAACAATGTCACCAACCTGCCCGCTTCCGCGAGTTACAGCCCGAACCAGCTTTCCGTTTTCGTAATATAGAACCAGGGTGGCCCCGTCCACTTTCCATTCCACCAGGATAGAATCGTCTTTGGACGCGGTCTTCTCCGCCCATGCAAGAGCCTCTTCTGTTGAGTAAGTATTGGCCAAAGACAATACAGGAATGGTATGGGTGAACTTATCGAACTTGTTATCGAGGTCGCTGCCAACCAGGCGTGTTGGTGAATCTTCGCGAACAAGGTCTGGATGTTCCTTTTCAAGAACGGAGAGTTCTTCGAGCAAACGGTCGAACTGGCGATCAGACAATATCTGTCGATGCTTTACATAGTAGAGTTCCTGGTGGTGGCGAATTTCTTTTTCAAGCTCGCGCATCCGATCCGAGGGAGAGGTCGTTGCTGACTTGCTTTTGGCCTGAGAACGTGCGTTAGCCTTTGCCATTCTTCTGAGCGGATTCTTTCTCTGATTTGCGAGTGCAGCTTCCTTTGTCTTTCCACTGAATGCAGCGTCCGTAAAGGTTTAGCGAGTGCTCTGCAAGCACAAACCCGTGCTGTTGCGCAATCTGCGTCTGAACCTTTTCGATTTCAGCAACCATGAACTCATCAATAATCCCACAATCAAGACAGACCAGGTGGTCGTGGTGCTCTGAAACAGGAATATGTTCATAGTAACGCACGCCATGCGCAAAGTTGTGTTCAGTTAGCTGGCCGGACTCCACAAGAATAGAAACGATGCGATAGATAGTGGCCCGAGAGATTTCTCCTTTGCGTTCTTTCAGAGAATCCGCCAGAGAATCCACGGTAAAATGGGACGGGTGACGAAAGATAGTCTCTGCGACCAGGAGCCGCTGATTGGTAATCTTCAATCCCGCCTTTTTCAGGTACTCGGAAAATAGTGAAAGTTCTTTGTGAATGTCTCTGGTCAACGTTGCCCACCTGCCTGCCCATCAGCCGAATGCACGGTCACCGACTTTGAGCTAAAGTGTTCAAAGCCTTGATCCACCGAAATCTTTTTTCCGTCCATATAAAACGCAACTCCTTCTCCAGCTCTCGCATAGCCAATTTCCGTGCAGGGAAATCCCCGAAACCCCGGTGGTGCCAGGAAGAGGAGCTCAAGCTCTTCTCCGCTGATTGCAATTTCCCTGGGGCTGAGGAAAGCCAGCAGACCGTCCGGGGATGGCAATCGATCTAGATGGATGTCCAGAGTAAGACCCGAGGCTCGACTCAGACGAACTGAATCCTGAACAACGCCGTCGGAAACATCCATAGCTGCGTGGACGTCATCCGACATAGCGAATGGTCCGGCTGCGCGCGGGCGAAGATGACGATCCAGCGCCTTTTTGGTTAACTCATGCGAAAGTTGAATCCTACCGGAAAGATGAGCAAATCCCGCAGCAGACAGGCCAAGAGCTCCTGTCACATACAAAGAGTCACCGGGACGGCCGCCGCTCCGTGTAACGTGGCGTGATGTTTGCCCGAGCATCGTCAATCCAAGCTGCATGGAATCACTGCGAAACGTGTCTCCGCCCAGCAGGTCAATTCCAAGGGAATCCAGCTCTGCCACAAAAGCCCGGGCAAACCGCTCGACAAATGAATCTGCAAGATCCAGTGGCAATCCCAGATTCAGGGTACAGCAAGCCGGCCGGCCGCCGCTGGCATAGATATCTGAGACGTTGACGTGAATAAGCTTGGTTGCAACATCTTCCGGGGATGACCAATCTCGCCTGAAATGCGTTCCTTCGCTCAGACTATCGGTTGAAATCAGTGTCAAACCCTTTAGCGGAAGAAGCGCGCAATCGTCCAGGGTATCCGCATCGCTCTTGAAAAGGGCTATAATGTCTGGTTCACGCAACATTTCAGCTCTTGATCGCCAGGCCAGACCCTTCACGGGCAGACAAAATACTAACCAGCTCTTGAAACGGGGCCATACGTCGAATAGCCCCCCAGGATTTCTTAAAGTATGCGAACGGAAATATTCGACCCGGATTACCCCGGTCATCTCCGTACAAGATTTCTTGCATGTTGCGGGCTGGCTGAAACGAGTCCTGTCCCGGTGGCCCGGGAAAACAAAGCATGGACTCAATAATTGCAAGAAGTGCTTCCGCCGGATGGAAGATACGCTTGGCATGCGGAGCAAGGAGGGGGCGCAATTTGATCAGGTCGAGGCCGGGAAGATCAAAATCCTTGCAAATTAGCATCTGATTCCTGGCGCGGAGATATGGGCGCTCCCGCAAAATCTTCTCCAGGCGGTAAAATAGGCTCACAACATCAACTCGCTCACTGTCGACGTCGATTAGAATTAGCTCTGGCCACTCATCAATCACGGCCAGCACCTGCGCAATGTCCTCTACGGAAGAGAAGTCCATGCGCGCCTGCCTTCCTGCAAACCGCAGAACCTGCCGCAGTTGCGTCCGAAAGACCTGAGAATCGGATATAACAAAGCAGGCGCCCTGGATAGCCGGCAGGCTCAAAGGAGGCAGGAGGATTGGCTCATCCGAGGCTGGAAGTTTATGGATTGCGCATACACCAAGGTCCAGATAGGCTTTCGGTATGTCTGCATCCCTTCCTGATATGAGCAGCACCGGCACAAACCAATCGAGCAGCTCCCTGACATCCTGCAATCGTGCCCGCGAGAAAACATTCAATCGCGCCGTATTTGGTGGGCTATCCGGCATGGATGTGTGTTTCTGAACAGAACCGATTCGTTCGGCTTCTATCCAATATTCTAACAAATGAAGTTCATACTCTTCGAGACCGTGGCCGACTATAATCGGAAAATCGGGCATAAATCAGAATTGCCTGGGCCTGCAGGTAGTCAACACAAGGGCAAAGCATGAAACTTCTCGCCATCCTATTGCTCCTGTTTGCGCCAGGATGTTTCTTTGGAACCAGGACTGGCACAAGCGATCTCATGGACCTGGAAACGCGGGCCGATGGACGGATTCAAATCTATTCGCTGAAGAAGGTTGCGCCGCGTCCAGAGGGTCCGCTTCCACTTGCTGGCCGTTCACAACGGCCCCTGGCGACCGGACTCGATGCAATGGCAGAAACCGATTTCGAATTGTTACGCGGGAAGAACTTCGCATTGCTTACGAATGCAACCGGGTTAAACCGCGAACTCGAACCCGGTATTGAACTCATGTTGCGCGCCGGCGTTCGGCCGCAATTGCTCTTTGAACCTGAGCACGGAATCTTTGGTGCAGCAGACATAGTTGGTCCGGACGGGATTCGCATAGATCCACAAACCGGGCTCAGGATCATGAGCCTGTACAGTTCGCAGAGGAGACCACCTGCAAGCGTCATCAGCGGACTTGACTACCTGGTGGTTGATATTCAGAATCTTCCTGTGCGCTGCTATACGTATGCAAGCACGCTAACGTATCTCCTGGAGACCGCAGCACAGACCGGAACACCTGTTCTAATTCTCGATCGCCCAAATCCGTTTGGCTTCATGCGGGCACGTGGACCATATCCGCGTGAGGAGCTCCGCAGTTTCGTTGGTTATGCGCCGGTTCCATTTCTCTACTCCCTGACCGTAGGGGAGTACTCGCTGTTTCTGTCCGAGGAGATTTTGACCAACCTCAAGCTCACAGTCTTTCGAGTGGGGGGCTACTCACGCGAAGATACGGATGCAGCACTTCGAAACTCCTGGATCAACCCGTCGCCCAACATCCCATCGCCAGAAAGCGCCCTCGTGTACACTGGAATGGTATTCTTTGAAGGAACGAACGTTAGCCTTGGGCGTGGGACAACTCGCCCTTTCATTTACTCCGGCGCGCCGTGGATGAGATCGTCTGAAGTCATAGCCGAGTTTCGGAAATTACAATTGCCAGGCGTGCAAATTGCGCCGGTTGTCTTTACCCCTACATTCTCGCTATACACTGGAGTATCGTGTTACGGTGTGCAACTTCATCCTGTATCCGTTGATTTTGATCCAATCAGAACTGGCTACGAACTCATGCGTATCATCCATCGCCTCCATCCCGGGCAATTTACTTTCACCGGGGGAAACTTTACCGACCGCCTCTGGGGCAGCGACGGTTACAGAACGGCGGTTATTGGCGACCTTTCGTACAAATCTTTTGAACGAACCTGGATTCGCGACAGTGAAAATTTTGAAGACTGGATGAAGAGCTACAGACTTTATTGATTCAAATTGCTTGCTGGTTGCGGACTGCGCGCAACCGAATCAACAAATCGTTTAATCAGAACAACACTGTTTCCTTTCTTGTTGAATTTCACAGTATCAAATTCAATCCGAGCCATTGCAATTCCGCGACCGTGCATTAAGTGAAAGTACTCCGGTCGACGTATGTCGCGCCCCATAATCTCAGCATGGTCAAACCCGTCTCCCTGATCCGTAATTCTAAAAACAGCGCGTCTGGAAGTCAGAGAATACACCAGAGTTACCTGCCGGTTTGAGTAAACAGCGTCGGTCTGTCGGGAGATAAGCAGGCTAAAGTATGTTCCTTCGTTTTGCGCTTCTGTCTTCTCATCAAAACTAATTCCCAGATTTCCATGCTCAATGGCGTTGATTATCATCTCCCGGATACAGACCTTCAGCGAATAGGCTGCATCATGATCCAGATATTTTGCAAGGCCCGCGAACAAGCGCTGGCTAATAGAGTCCGCGAGATACACATAATTACCAAATACGTAGACCTGCCTCTCAGCAGTGCAAAGGGCCAGCAATTCGTCCTCCTGTTCTACGGCCGCCGTGCCTGCGATTGTGTAGCCCTGCTTGTTTGGAATGTACTGCAGCTTAACGAGCAGTTCTCGGGGTTCGCGTGTCCGGGTAAAGAAGTCCGTTCGGAACACCACTTCCGATTTTGATTCAATCAACTCGCGGAGCTTTTGTCTGACTGTGTGTCTGGCCAGAGAATTGCGGCTCTCCCCGCTGTGATAGATCATGGCCAGGAATTCCTGACCAACCAGGTCTTGCGATGGAATCCCCAGATGCTGTCCAACAGCCTGATTCATCATCAAAATTAAACCCGAAGAATCCAGTGCAAAAATTATCTCATTTGAGCTTTCGACGAGGTCTCTGTATCTGGCTTCCGATTCGCTTGCACTATTGCGCGCGGACTGCAACGCGCGAAGATTGTTATGCAGCTTGGTATTCAAGGCGCTTATATCGCTCTGCAATCGCGAAAACTTCAGTGATAGGGAAACTGACATGCTGATTACAAAGCACAGAAAACCCTCGTCAAGAACGTTGGTGGTGTGAATGATCTGAAGATAGGAAAGTATATCGTTCACGCTGGAAATTGCGAAAATCAGAAATCCAAAACCCACGATTCGGGCGGTAAATATTCGTGAACGAATGCTCATGATTGTAAGCATCAGGCAATAGGAAATCGCAATAAAGCAGAACGCTAGCAGGATTGGAAGTATGTAGCGAATATAAACCCCATACCCGGGACCACCGGTGCAAGAGAAGGCCACACATGCGGCAAAAGCCAGGCCAAGCCATCTGAAGGCCGATGTCGCGCGATTGCCGCGCATACCAAAGAAGCTGTAGGAGAATTCCACCAGCAAGATGGGGGCCATGACCAAAGGAATATGGACACTCAAGTGCTGAAAATAGAATGAATTCCAGAGAAACTGCGTCAGATTATCCAGCGATGCTACGATAAAGCCAATTGCAATCGAGAATATTGCGAAGTATAAATAGTGAATTTCTCCGCGTCGCGTCAGAAACGTAACAAAGTGTGTGAGACCATTGAGAACAAATAGCGTCACAAGAACCATATTCCACATCAGTTTAAGCGAATAACGTCTTTCAACTTTGAAAATATCCCCCATGAACATAGTCCTGGTGATAAATCCTCCAACACCTCCGTAGCTTTTCATGCGAATTGCGATGCTGTTTTGCTGATTGTAGACCAGGTATTGGGACGGTATTGCAATCATTACGCCTCGGGTTGCAAACGCATTGGGGGCTGTCATCTCGAGCGATGCACCCTGATCCATGCGGACTCCGTTGATATAGAGTTCATGCCAACCCTCGCGCAGCGGAAGGACGATTGCAAGGACAGTGTCACGAAAATCCTCTGAGACGTAGAATTGCGTCCGGTACCAGGCGACTCCATCAAAGTTGAGACCCGTGCGGTGCCAATTCTGCGGAAGGAACATTCTTTCCCAGGACTTATCGTCAAAATCACGCTCCCGATACTCCATCATGTCCCCGGTCTTGAAGCGCCAATCGCCAATCAGCGAGTAGACTTCTCTCCTGGACGTTATGCGGAGGTTCAGGTCTTCCGAATGCAGGGCGGCCGGACCGGCAACCAGGAAGATTGCCAGCGCCAGCGCGGTGAAAAGGAGGGAGCGCATCGGTGCGACAATTTGTCGCACGCGATCAAGGAACTGTCAAGTCTTACTCGACAGGACCCCTTCGGGATTTGCGGACAGACCGGTCGCCCCCCTTTGCAATTCATTAGCCGGACGCTGGGCCCGCGACGCTACCTCATCAAAGTACTCGTCGTACTCAGGGCGGTTGGTCCCACAAACGCGATCCCAGAAATTGAAGTACAGGCTGTAGTTTCCATGGGTCTTCGAATGATGCAAATTGTGGTGCGTTGAGGTATTGATCCACTTAGTGATCACACCACGCGTAAAGCCCTTCGGGAAGAACTCATATCCAGAGTGCCACCAGATATTCATAATCATTGCGTAGAAGGTGTGAAAGATAACAACGCTCCGCTCCACCGGCAGCACCATTGCAAAGAGCAGCAGGTAGACTCCCTCGAGTACGGCCTCTAGCGGATGAAACGCATATGCGGCAAACGGAGAAGGATTAACTGAACGATGGTGGGTCACATGCAGTAGCTTAAACAGGGTTGGAGTATGCATGGCACGATGAGCCCAGTAGAACCAGGTTTCGTGCCAGACGGTCAAAAGCAGAAACGAAACGGGTAAATACCACAAACCGTACTTGTCTGCACCAATATAGATCCTGGTCAGACCAAGATTCGCAAGCAAAATGGAGAGTGTGCCCAATCCAGCAAAGATGATGAGCGTACCGAACGAATACCGGATTTCATACCATATCCGCTCTGCCTTTGGAAAGGCCTCCAGTATCCGATTGGGCTGAAAAGTATTCCTTCCCAGAACCCAGAGAACCAGGAAAGCCAGGCCCGCAAGGGGATAGTAGCGCACAAAGTTCATGCCAAGCATGTACGCGCTTACTTTCTCGAAACAGGCAACGTTGATACCGCACATAAAGTTCATGCTACCATCCTACTCCAATATGCAAATCGAATCGACCCATCGTATAATAATGGGATAAAAAAAGGGTCCACATTTATACAGCGGGCCGCTTTCGCTTACGAAACGCGGACGGTGAGATGCCTGCATGCCGCAAAAAGGCTGCGTTGAAGGTGGATTTGGCCGAAAAGCCCACCTCATAGGCAATGGAAAGAACGGTGCGCTCCGGTTGCGATTCCATGAGGCGGCAGGCCGTCTCGATCCGAAGTGCATTGATATAGCCAGGAAAGTTCGTTTTCAGGTGGTTGTTGAAGAATTCCGACAGTGCATGCCCGCTCAATCCCAGCCGACTTGCCACATCGTCGAGGGTAATGCCCTCCTCGATGAAGAGCCTTTCTGTCTGCATTAGATTTGAAAGGCGTGCCTTCAAATCGTCGAGATCATGCCCGGACAGCCGCGAATACTCGTAATGGCCCTTCCTTACTGCCTGTTGCAGTTCGTAGAACAAATCCGGATACCTTGCCGCTACCAGGTGGATCGAAGGCGGGAAAAGGGCAAGCGCCGTAAGCATGATGAGCAAAACGCCAAGCGCGTTCCAGAACAGGGCAACGGTAGCAATCGAACCGATCGCAGCAGCATACAACAACACAAACCCGCCAATGCGCACACTCCTTTCATGAACAAAGGAAGAACTGCGAAGGACGGGT
Source organism: Leptospirales bacterium (assembly GCA_016788865.1). Classification (GTDB taxonomy): domain Bacteria; phylum Spirochaetota; class Leptospiria; order Leptospirales; family Leptonemataceae; genus JAEUSB01. The sequence goes on along the minus strand of JAEUSB010000095.1, from coordinate 109,105 downwards.
AAGAACAAGAGTACGGCGCGAAGCAGATAGATGAGAAACGATACGAGACCGAGGCCAAAAATCAGGCGACTCGGCAACGGGCCCTGTCCGGAGAGAAATGCAGAGGCCAACGCGCGTTTCTCATCCGCGCTGCTCAGATAAAGTGGAGAAAGGACCAACACTGCAACTACTGCGGGCGCAAAATCGTACCAGCGAAATTTTACGTTGTCTTTTAGAAACTCCGAGAGCCATCGAAACGAAACGGGCCCCAGAAGGTAGATAGCTGGCACGTGCATTTGTAGAAACCAGGGGAACTTAAGAATGTCGCGGCTCATGATCAAATAGCCGTGGAGCAGCACGACACCAATCAAACCAAACAGCAATGCGATAACTTTGCTGCGTCCAGCGCTTGAAAGCGCATAGGCCAATGAAAAAAGCAAGCTCAGCCAGGCAGACAACCAGATGCATTCGATTGCAATATGGGCTACCCCATCGAGCGTCATCAGACAAATTCAGCCCGGTCAAGCGAGCTGGAAAGATTTTTATCCCATTTGCCTCAATTGCGTATAAAAATCCCCAAGTGCTTCTGGCAGGAGCTCTGGCGTCGGCAGGATCCGGTAGGACCCCTGTCCAAACATAAGCGGCAGGTAGTATTTGGCAGACGCTTCGATCGCCAGGGCGTACGATCGAATCCCGTCTCGTCGCGCTTCTACGATTGCCTTCTTTACGTCCTCGATTCCGTACCGGCCCTCGTACCGATCGAAATCATTGGGCTTGCCATCAGAGAGGAGTATGATCCATTTTGCGCCTGGCAGGGAATTCAAATTGGAGGTAGCATGCCGGATGGCGGGCCCAATGCGCGTGTACCCCTCTGGGCTCAGGTGTCCAATTCTCGTTTTTGCTTTTTCCCATGAGTCCGACACATCTTTAACATTTACAAAATTGCACTGATTTCTGGTGCGCGAACAAAATCCAGCAATCGAAAAACGGACGTCGGATTCGTGGAGGATTTGACCAAAGATGGAGATAGCCTTCTTCTCTACGTCGATTATCCGCTGCCCTCCCGTGAATGAATCCGTGGACAAGCTCAAATCTACAAGTATGCTCACCGTGAACTCCAGGCTCCGCTTCCTTCGAGCGATGTATACGTTCTCGTCCGGAGTTTTTCCTGCCCGCATGTCCGCGAAATTATCAATAAGACGATCAAGATCCGGCTCTTCTCCGGATGTCTGTCTCCGAACCTGCTGCAATTCGTTGTTGATCAGATTCATTCTGCGGCGCAACCTTCGAACCACTGCTTCGTGGTCGCGCAGGGCACGATTCGCAAAATCAGAAACAGTCTTTCCCGCCGGCAAGTCGAACACTCTGCAGAAATCCTGCTTGTAGGTTCGCTTCTTGTAGTCCCATTCCGGGTATGCAATTCCACCGGAGTCATATCCCACAACGTCTCCGGCTGAAGTACCGCTGAAGAACTCGGTCTTGAGTACGGAATGGACAGGCGTGTCGGTGCGAACAGTATCGCGCAAATCCATCTCATTCAAAGCATCAGAGTGTTCATCCAGGTTGTCATCGCCGTCCATGTCTCGCCAGTTCCCCTGGAATTCTTCTGCCGTTTCCACCTTCTCAAAACTGTGCATCAATGTATAGTCGTCGAGCTCGCTCTTCTTCTTCACGTGAGAACGGATATTCTCGCGAGTTTTCCCCTGTCTTTCCGTCTTGATTTCGTCACGGGCCGGGTTTTCATTCGCCGGGATATCCATGGTTTGGCCAACTGAAGGCGAGAGCATATAAAAGTCCGTCACGCTGCCGAGCGAACCAGTTATCAAGGAAGCTGCGATGAGTAGGTCAGTAAACTCGCGCAGCGATGGAAACTCTTCAAGCATGCTTGCAAGGCATGCTGTGATATCAGCGTTCTCGGTCATTGCTGAACGGATATCTAGATAACAGAGCCTCCAGATGTAGAACTGTTCGTTCAGATTACGAGCTGCGAACACAGAAAATGCTGGGGGCAAGAGATACGTATTACCGGAAATTCCTCCTGTCGACTCGGCGCTGGCTATCTGAACAGGCTTGCCGCTGAGCGCGCGCGCAAGAATCGTCAATCTGCTTTGAACCGAAGACAATGTCGCCTGACGTTCCAAAAGCGCTGGATCATTCTTGCGCGGACGAATTCGCTGTAAGAGGGCAATTACCTTCTTAAAAAAGAACTGGTCGAGCTCCATCTGTTCCCGCTTTAGAAGATCAGCGCCACAAGATCGCGCAAGGCGGCCGCAGTTTCCAAATCATCCGTAAGCGGCTGAACCAGTGCTACGTCGCATGAAAGACGCGGTGGCAAGCCGTCCCGGATCAGGCAGGCAGCATTGACGATCAGTCGCGTGGAGACGGTTTCCGCAAGGCCTAGCTCGACGAGATTTCGGACCTTATTCCCAACAAGTATTAGCTTCTTTGCCTGAGCCTCGTCCACGCCAGATTCGGCCACTACGATTTCTGTTTCAACTTGAGGCGATGGATAGTTGAACGCGATCGAAACAAAGCGTTGTCGAGTAGACGCCTTTAGTTCCTTCCAACCCTTCTGATAGCCCGGGTTAAACGAGGCGATGAGCATGAAGTTGGGTCCGGCCGAAAGGACTTCATCGTGTCGATCCACAAACAGCGTCCTGCGGTGATCGGTTAGAGAATGCAAGGCAACAATGGTATCCGGCCTCGCCTCGGCGATCTCATCGATATAGAAAATGGATCCAGTCCGAACGGCACGCGTCATTGGTCCGTCCATCCAGACGGTCTCCGAACCCTGGACCAGATATCTTCCAAGCAGGTCCACGGCCGACGTTTCATCGTGACAGGAGACCGTGATGAGAGGCAGCCCCATCTTCGCAGCCATATGCTCCACAAACCTGGACTTGCCGGAGCCGGTGGGCCCTTTCAGAAGCAGAGGCAACTTTTTTGCAAATGCGTGTTCAAAGACGGCACACTCCTGGGCCACGGGTCTGTAGTACGGAAGCCCTGCACCCGGATGCTGATTGGAATTCAATGCTTCGGATGCAGGGTGCACGCTACGCCTTTACCGTTGCGGGCGTGTAGTATTCTTCCGATTCGCCATCTTCAGGAATCATAGCCTCATCGGACGGACGGCCGGATTTAATGAAGTTGTAGATGAAGAGAATCACACCGACGGTGAACAACGCTGCGGAGCACAGTAGACCCCAGAAGTGTACAGCGATTTCTTTCTGCACTGCGAGAAAGTCCATACCCATTTTTCTTTCCAGATACACCTGTGCAATCCCCGCGACAGCAAAGGCGCCAACCATTCCCACCATACCGATGTTCGTAAGCCAGAAGGCCAGAAGGCCAGCCATCGAATTCCAGAGCTTGCGGCCGGTCATCATGGGCATGCAGTAGGTGATAATCGCAAGAACGATCATCGCGTACGCGCCCCAGAAAGCCATATGGCCGTGCATGGCCGTGACCAGAGTCCCGTGGGTCCACATATTCACCTGGGGTAAAGTGTGTGCGGCGCCCAGGAATCCGGCACCCACAAACGACATGATGGCACAACCTATTGTCCAGTAGAGGGAAATCTTATTGGGATGTTGCCGCCCACTTCTACGATACATCGCAATGGCGAATAACGCCATTCCGAGGAATGCAAGAGGCTCGAGTGCTGAGAAGATCCCGCCAACCATCAACCAGTATTTGGGCGTTCCAATGTAGTAGTAATGGTGGCCAGTGCCCAGTATGCCAGACAGGAAGGTCAGACCGACAATTACGTAGAGCCACTTTTCGATCACCTCGCGATCCACGCCGGTCAGCTTGATCAAAAGATACGACAGGATTGAACCCATGATCAGCTCCCACACTCCCTCTACCCACAGATGCACAACCCACCAGCGAAAGTAAGAATCGATCGTCTGGCTCTTGAAGTATATCATCCCAGGCAAATAGAGCAGAGCAGCCGAAAGCAGACCAATGTAGAGAACGAGCTGTGTGGTTGAGTACTTCTTGCCTTTGAGAATGGTCATCCCAATATTAAAGAGGAACACGAGCACATTCACCACAACGAGATAGTCGAGCGGTCTGGGTATCTCAAGAAACTTGCGGCCTTCCCACCAGTTCAGATGAAATCCTATGATTGCCGTTACACCCACTACAATCAACGAAAGAAGTTGAACCCAAGCGAGTTTCTCAGAGTAAAGTTCGCGCCCGGATTCATCGGGAATAATATAATAGGCAGCGCCCATGAATCCGGTCAGCAGCCAGACAACAAGAAGGTTTGTGTGAGTGGCTCGAGCCGCGTTAAACGGAATCCAATCGTGCAGCACGTCAAATCCAACGCGGGCAAAACCCATGATGAATCCGTACAGAACTTGCAAACTCAAAAGGAGCATGCAGGTTGCAAAGAACCAATAAGCGATTTTTTGTGATTTGTATTTCATATTGCTCCCCTATTTCAATGCAGAAAGAAAGTTGACCAGGTCTTTGCGTTCCGCATCGGTTAGCGGCAACTTTGGCATGGCGGTCCCGGGTTTGATCGCCGCAGGATCACTCAACCAGCGATCAAGATAGGCAGCGTCCCTTCGCGTACCCACACCATCCAGAGCCGGACCCACATTTCCGCCACGCCCTTCGAGCGCATGACATGCAACGCAGATCTGATTGTATTTCTCTGGAGGAGTTATCTTTGCTGTTGTTCCCGTAGGAACTGTCACGCCGGAGGCGAGCGACGGTTTCGGTGGAAAACCGTTCAAATCAATTTCACCTATCCATTTGAAGTACGCGATAATATCTGAAATCTGATCGTCCGTAAAATTGTATTTCACCATCTTCCTTTCACCGGGGAACATTGCTTGCGGATCTTTGATGAAAACTCGGATCCATTCCGGACCACGGCGCTCGTAAACCTTGGTTAGTTCCGGTGCGTAATAAGCGCCTTCACCAAGAATAGTATGGCAACCCATACAATTGTTCTTATCCCAGATTTCTTTGCCCCTTTCCACTGCGGGCGTAAGATTTGCGCTGCGCGTTTGCGTGGGGACCTTGAGCAGAGTGTCCACGGTCAAAAATAGAAACGTACCTGCGCAAAGCACCGTGCCGATTATGAAAAACAGCCTCGCCTGTGATTTTGTAAGCATCAGCCTCTCCCGTTTGATAACTGATAAAGATCATAGACGAAAGTCCCCTGCCTGTCCTTGATCTATATCAAGGAGCCAGGATTTTTCATGCGAAGAACTTGCCCGGACCCGTTACCCGACTTCCTGAGGGAAATTGCAACTCCCAGATCTTTGCAAAAGGGCGAGAACCTGTTCATGGAAGGTGACGCCTATCGAGGCCCGTTCTTTGTTCGGAGTGGTATTTTCAAGTTCTACACTCTGAATGAGTGTGGAAAAGAGTTGATTCTGCATACGTTTGGTGCAGGAGATTGGATGGCAACTCCGCCTACTTTCTTGCACGGCCCGGAAGAATACTATCACGCCAGTTCACAAGCATTGACTTGCTCGCATGTGGATGAATTGCCCGTACGGGCCTTTCGCAACGCTCTGAGAAAAAACCCTGATTTCATGTTTCAATTTGCCAGCACCGTCGTTAAGGTCACTTTCGCGTTTCAATCGCGCCTGAAGGCGATTAGCCTGTACTCTGTTCCGGAGCGCCTGGAAGACTTCTTGCGACAGTTAGGCGCGGATTTCTCTCCAGTCACATTGCCCCTACAGAAACATGAAATCGCCGCATTACTCGGCACGACGCCAGAATCGGTAAGTCGAGCCTTTCGAATGCTGGTTGATTGCGGGCGGCTCTCTGTCGTAAACCATACGTACTGCCTGGCGCCATTGACTGCGGTGGGGCAGAGCGCGCCCGCATAACTACCGGCTAGATACGGTGCGCCGGCAGGTCAAGAATCGCTTGCACAAACTAGAACGGGAATCCCCTGTTGCAAATGCTTGAAAATGTATATCAACCGTCCACCGGCGGTTCTTTGCCCCCTTCACAGGGAGCTCGCTACAATCTGGATCGAACTTTTGCCCTGGGCTGGCAGGGATTTCGCAACAATATGGGAGTCGGCGTTGGTTTTGCAATCGTGATGCCAGTCTTACTGATTCTTGCAATCTTGACGTGCGTGGGTGGCCTTCTTGCCGCGCCACATCTGGCTGCTGCTTCTTCGATTTTTGGACTCCTGATGGTTCGCGGCAAGACCGAGCTCGGCGACATGTTCCGTCCGTTTAAGTCGTACGGTGCTATCCTTGGTGCATTCCTGCTGATTTTCATTGTTTCGCAATTGGTTGTTGCACTCTTCTCGGGTCCTTACTACTTTCTGGCCTTTAGCGGGATAGATTGGACTGAGGTCATGAATCTTCCGGAGGCTGAGCGCGCGGAAACAATCGCGAAATACATGCAAACTGGACCTAAAGGTGCCGGAGCGGCGCTTGCAAACATTCTATCATTCTTTGGCTATCCGGTTTCCCTCTACATTGCCGGTCGCGTAATGCTTGCATATCCATTGATTATCGAACGCGGGCTTGGCGCAATGGAAGGGATCCGTCAGAGCATCGAAATTACAAAACCGTTTCAATGGCACCTGATGCTACTCGGCCTCATCACAGGGATCGTTGCTGGCGCAGGGGTACTCGCATGCTGCGTTGGTGTACTGTTTAGTATGCCGTTTGCGATTTCGCTTCAGGGTGCCGCTATTTACCAACTACTTGGTGAAGACACGGGCGAGCCGATCAAAGCATCTAGCTGATTCTACCGTTCTCGAGCCGCTCAAAACGATTCGCAACCCTGCGAAACGGAGCGGCGTCGTGGGTTACGACCAGGGCGCACAGACCCTGGCGGAACTCCGCCACCACATCAAAGAAGAAAGCAACACCCATCGTATCGAGCGCACTCAGTGGCTCGTCAAGGAATAGCATGTCCGGGCTGTGCAACATCATTCGACAGATTCCCAATTTCTGCCGCATGCCACGCGAAAAAGTGCGGACCAGGTCATGCTGTCTATGAGCGAGGCCGGCCATGCCCAACAGGTTTGTGATTCGCTTGTCACCCACTTCATCTACATGTCCATAGTAAGCCCGATAGAACAGCGAAAGATTCTCTAGAGCAGATAAATCGGCAAAGACACCTGCCTCGTGGCCCAGGACACCGGCCCGGGACAGGAGTTCTGCCCTATCAGCTGCGGATTCAATCGTTTTGCCGTTATACGCAATCGTTCCAACAGGTGGCCGCAGTCTGGACAGTACAGTGTCAATTAACGTTGTTTTGCCGGCGCCATTCTCCCCCATCAGGCACACCACTTCACCTGCGTGCAGTGTCAGATCGACACCTTTGAGTACCGGCTTGTAGCCGTAACTCCGATGCAGATTTTCAAGTTTTAGAATTGGATTTTGGGCGGACAAAGCTGACTCCGGAAGAGGCAAGCACGCTTGCTCCCAGGAAAAGAATGACTATGGTAAATAATAGAGCCACAAGAACTTTCCAGGTTTCATCAAAAACGGCATTCACATCCGACTTCAATGGGTTTTCAATAATGTACCCACCATCGGAGAAATCCAATTTAGCGGAATCCGCGCCAAAATTAATTCGCAGCGCAGGGCCCAGGTTAGGAATTTGAAGCTCCTCGACCGCCGCTCCTTCAACCTTTGGCCGGGCGTCGGCGGGCTGGAATACTACAACCAGAAATGCATGCCTGGCAGGCGAACCAGAGAACTCGTGGGCACGCTCTTCCATTTGAAATCCCGCCACTTCATACTCAAGAGTTAACTCCGAATTTCCCGGACGAATCCCGCGTGCAAGCTTGCCTTCTGGCGTCAGCGCGTTTGGTACCGGCATTGAACCCTGATGTTGCAGTTGGGCTCGCAAGTTCTTAGCATCGGGTGAAACAAAGAACTTCAGACCTGAACCGGCAAAGGCCTTTGGAGGTTTTGATCGATTCTCGATTGCGAAAACTCTGGAGATCTTGAGCGACTCCTTGTGTTTTACAACCTGGAGGCCTGAGGTAATCAGTATGTCTTCCGGCCTTGCCCCCACTTCGTATACAGTCACTTGTTGAGGCGCGTTGTAAAATTTCTCTGTTGGAGGTACCACGTGGATGTAGGTTTCTCCAGCATAAAGAGATCGAACCAGGACAGGTCCCTGAACCGGCACCGGATCGAACTTGAATGTGATTGTGCCCGGTCTAATCGACTGCAACACTTGCATTCCGGTCTGCCCGGGTCTGAGAAGTTGAATCTCTTCCGGCGCAACTGGCGCTCCGGTGGTTCCGTTTGTAACCGTTCCAAAAATTGTCGCCTTCTTGCCTGCGGTAGGGCCTGGCTCTGCATTTCTGCCTGATTCCCTGGGATTCTCTCCCATTGGCTGGGCGCTCAACATAGACGCACTGCATGGAAACCACGTCGCGCATAACACCGCTAATGCGAAAAATCCAGATTTCATTTAAATTCCGCTCCGCACTGCGAACAGGCCGCAACCTCGGGAGGCCGGACAGCTCCACATTCATCACAGAACAGACGCTTGCTCGATCTCTTGGCCGAGCTTTTGGAAACGGCTGCTATGCGATCCAGGTCTGCGAGTAACTCAGCTGCCATTGAAGTGAACTCCGACTCCGGGATCTTACCCGCATCGTACTCCTGGCGCAAATCCGCAAGCATGGCCTTGATTCTAGTCTGCTCGCGCTCTCTATCCTCTGCAGGGGTGCTCGAAATATAGAACTCGGGGACGGCCTTTCGGCTCAGCAACGGAAGGAATAGAGCCAGGACACACAAGACCAACAGGAGAGAAATTACTACAGTCATTTATCAAGATCCCTGGTTCTTTCCAGAACAGAGTCTAGCTCCGCCTTCTTGCCGGGCACGGACACGCTGGCCGCTCGGGCACGCTTCCTCAACCAGTAGGAAGCCAGTCCGATCGCTAGAATGCCAAATAACGTTACAACCAGAATGGTACTGAATCCCGTATTCTTTGCTCTGACCTCAGGGCCAAAGCCAGTGATGAACTTGTTTGCCAGGTCATCACGCCCACCTTCAAACAGACTCTGAACGATTGCGTCGTTTCTCGCGCCCTCGCCAAATCCCTTGACCATTCCTTCGAGAATCTGATCGCGGTTCATTCCCTCCCGAATTCGATTCTCAATGAATCTTCGCGCAGGAATTCCCCATGGACAATCAACATGCGGGCATGTAGAGAGAACCAGATGACAACCGCAACCGCAGATTAGCCCTTCTGAGACCGCCGTGAAAGTCCTAATTTGCTCCGGGTCCTTTAGCTTTGTGAATACTGCCTGGCCGTAAATCGATTGCACCACAAGAAACGACAGGAAAGAGACGGTAAGAAACTTCTTCACTCACGCTCTCCAAACGGGAGTACCAGAATCAGCCCGCTCAAGAAGAACAAGACGGATCCCAGCCACACGAACTTAACCAGGGGATTTACCCAGACTTCAAGGGTTGCCACAATAGACGGCGGGAAAAGTTGATCATGGGCAATTGGATTCTTCTGAAACTCAAAGTAGAAAAATTCGTATATGTGCGCAAAGTCTGGATTGGTTTTGCGCTGCGCATCCATGATCGATCCCAGTTGAATGTAAATATCTTCGTCAAACGATGATCGAATGTCTGGCTCACTTGTAGGAATGCGCTGTGCCCGCATATCGTCTGAGCGCATAACTTCCCCGGTAACAGGATAGATCTGCGGATGAAAAAGGCGCTCTGTCTTCATGCGGCCGCCCGGTATAAACCCGGTGAAGAATTTCAAAGCCTTTTCGTTAACCGCCGCAGGCCTATTTGCAAAATCAAACGCTGACATGGTTTCCGGTCGGATTATGGGCGCCGCAGATTCACCCTTCTCCCGCACGTGAAAATGACCCTGATAGGAAACAACCAGATGCAGGGGATTATTTCGATCCGCATTGGGCTTGAAATCGGGAACAAAGAACAGATCGGTCGCCTCAACCTCATAGCCGTCTATGTACCCTTTATCCCCGCTATAGTAGTGAACGGCATCGCCTTGCTCATATGGCATTCTGTAAAAATGAAAATCAAGCTTTGCAGTTTTCTTGAAACTGCCGCCTGCGTAACCCACAAACAAAAACACAATGGCCAGATGAACCAGATATCCGCCGTATCTCCGCTTGTTCCGCCCAATCAATCGCAAAAGCGCAATAACAACGTTCTCACCAAAGCGTTCCCGACGCGAACGCACACCGCGATAGTACTCCTGGATGATACCGGAGACAGTAAACACAGCGATCCCTGCAGTCAGTATTGAGAATATCTCGGCGACCAGAATGGGCCCCCACGAACTCTCTTCGCCAGCGGGTCTGAAAAATTTCCCGTACACGGCAGCCGTAACGATAGTCGCTATCAAACCAAGAATCAGGGGAATTCGCAGGTTTTTCGCGTAGATCTGATCCGCACTCTTTTTCCAGGCGAGCAACGGCGAAGCGCCCATCAAGAAAAGAGTGATCACACCGACGGGCACCATGATGCGGTTGTAGGCCGTGACTTTCCATTCAGCCTTGTGACAGCTGATTGCACCTTCGAACGTGCAATCGATTGCAAGCAACGGAGAGAAGACACCCACAAGAATGACAAATACGGACAATAACATCAGGAAGTTATTCAGCAACATGCTGCCTTCTTTAGAGGTTACTGTATCCAGTTGATGGTCAGGACGCAGCCTGTGCCGCTGCAAGATAATATAGCGGAGATAAAAGTAGAAGCTCACACCAATATAGATGATGAGAGGCATTCCAATGCTTGATTCCGAAAAACTGTGCGGGCCCTGCAACACACCGCTTCGCGTAATCCACGTGCCAAGCATACTGAAGTGGTACGCGAGCAGAATGAGCAGCATCGTCCAAAATTTGAGCATGCCACGGCGCTCAGTTACAATCACAGTGTGGAGAAAGGCAGTCATGAGCAGGAAAGGCATGAGACTTGCGTTTTCCACTGGATCCCAGGCCCAGTAGCCACCCCAGCCTAGCTCTTCGTACGCCCACTTGCTCCCAAGCAAGATCCCTGTACCCAGAAAGAACCAGGAGAATATTGTCCAACGCCGCAACATTGGATAGTATGTGTTCTTATAGTTTCCGGAAATCAAGACTGCCATTGCAATCGCGAACGGAATAGCCGAACTCACATACCCGATATACAGAATGGGTGGATGGATGATCATCCCCCAATGTTGCAACAGGGGATTGAGTCCCTGCCCCGCCTTCATTGGCTCAGGAAAAACGCGAAAGGGTTGTGCATCGCGGAAGAAGAGTCCCAGCAATACAAATACAAACTGAAGAAATGCAAGAGCCAGAAATAGAAACGGCATCCGATTCTGAAGCGTCCGACTTTGATAGACGGCGGCCGCACTGAAGACAGTTAAGAGGAAATACCAGAACAATAAGCTCCCGCTTGAGCCTGCCCAGGCACCAGTGATCCTAAAGAAGATACTGAGGTCCGAGGAAGAATGCGTAACTACGTACCGATTGCTCAGATCTCCCTGAACCATAAGTGCGATCAGAGCGATCATGGCCAATGCAACAACGGAGGCGTTGACGTAGAGAGCCTGCCGTGAGAGTAAGAGTGCCGAGCCCGAACTTCTGAAGCTCAACAACCCGAGAAGCTTTGTCCGAAACGGATACCATGCCGACAGGACATATCGGGCCAGCCGGGAAGAAAGCCGCGTGCGACCGCGCCTTTTGGTATAGGCTTCAAAGATCTCTACGGGGAGAAATCGGACCAGGGAGCGAATTTGCCTGAGGTTCATTCCCAGGAGGGCAGTCAGGATTGAAAAAGCGACGATTGCAGCTGAGATCAGCAGCGCGAGTGCGCCAAGCTGATTCAGATTCACAACTGGTGGCCCTCCAGCTCGTGGCTCAGCCGAGCGCTGGACAGATCTCTGCGTTTTGCATAGTCTGCCTCATATTTGGATGCGCATTTGGCCTCAATCTTGTTTGAGACCAGCTGCATGTCCGGTGAAAGGTGGCCGTCAGCGCGTACGGGGGCGTTATCCGCAAAAGTATCCGGCAACTGCGTTTCTCCGTTGAAATGGACCTTCAGGTCACGCCCGTCCAGGGTCATAATGAAGTCCGCCTTGTCGCCGTAGCGCAGGACTGACCCGGGTTTTACAAATCCACGAACGCGGAGCTCATGCTCGCTGTATTTGGCTGGATCCAGGACCACAGCCGTGGCATCGACTAATATCACAGAGGTTTTTCGCGAGGGCCCGGTTAGATAAACCATGGCTCCCAGGGAAACAACAATCAGTCCCATGAGAATCCAGAAGCGGGTTTTCATAATTGCAAGAAAAAACGGGAAGCGGCTGATGGCAAGTCAATGATGGACGATTCAATCTCACGCAAAGAGCTATTCAAAAAAGGATTCTCATTCGCCGGCAAGGCTATCGGCGGAGGCCTGGTGGGCGGGGTGGCGTATTCTCTCCTCGCAAATCGCCGCTACAAGCAGGCTTTCCCGGAAGTACCCGACAACAACGTTAGCCTGAAGAAAAACGGTCAGTCCGTGCTAATACTGGGCGGTGGACTCGCGGGCGTTCAGGCGGCCTGTGAACTCGCAGACCGCGGATTCGAAGTAACGATTCTTGAAAAGACGGCGCATGCAGGGGGGAAACTCAAGACCTGGAAAGACAGGCGCTTTGCCAAGAAGTACTTCCCCAATGGATATTCGCGCGAGCACGGCCTCCACGGGGTCTGGGGTTTCTACAAGAACCTGCGCGAATTTATTGGCAGACACAAGATCCCGTTAAATGTCCTTCCTGACAACGAATCGTTTTACTACTTAATAGATGCACAGGGTGTGCGAAATAAAATTCGGACGGTCACGTGGCCCACACCGCTCGATCGCATTCAGATGATTCCAAACGGAATTTACGTTCCAAGTGTGGAGGATCTAAACAAGCCCGCCCCTGGACTGGGCGCTGCTTTTCGAGCCACAATGAAACTGTCAGGCTTTGATTTCACGGATGATGACCAGCGATTGTATCTCGACAGTCTCACGTTTTACGACTGGGCCAAGAAGGTCGGCGTGCATGATCAAATGCTGCGCTACTACTACGAAGGCATGTCTGATATGGCATTGTTTTTGAGCACACGCGAATGCTCAGCATTGGGCCTGGGGAATCTAATTCGCCTCGGGGCCACGCCTTCCGACACGCGCGTAGATTTCTATCAATGGCCACCGGACGAAACTGTAATCAATCCACTGCTCCGACATCTCGAAGGAAAAGGCGGAAAAATCCTCTACAATACAGAGGTAACCGAGCTTGTAATGCAGAATGGCAAGATCAGCGCGGTGAAGACCAACCAGAATCTGCCGGCTGGCAAAGTGCGTCGTTGTAGAGTTTGCGGCAACTTGATCTACGGCGGCGTGGAAGACCATTGCCCGTACTGTGGCGCTGATCCTTCCATGATTGAAGTCCTGCCCGAACAGGAAAAAGTTCCAAAGACATTTCAAGCAGACCATTACATCCTGGCGATGGATATTCCGGGAGCCAAGAAACTCCTCATCAATACGGACCTGGCTCGCCAACACGATTACTTCCGCAAGATTCAGAGTTTGAGCCAGGCAACCATTCTCTGCGTGAATCTGTTGTATGAAAATTCAGATGCCTGGGAAAAGCGATTCCCTTCCGGTACGGCCTGGAGCGCCGTCGATTTCTTTCCTACGGGCTACAAACTCCTGGGATTCACATCCAATTGGTCCTCGGTTCAGATACCCGGGTTGAAACAAAAGCGAGTCGACTTAATCGAAGTACAGGTCAGCCGCTGGCAGGAATTCATTGGGAAAGACTTTTCCTACATTGCTCGCGAAGTGCACAAGGAATTGAAACGAGTACTGCCGGATCTTCCTGAACCCACAGACTTCTACATCAATCGATGGGATACCTACACCGGCTACAGGCCGGGAGACGAAGCAAACCGACCGTCCGTACAGAGCCCGGTTGAAAACTTGATGCTCATCGGCGATTGGGTCTTTGTACCTCAGCATTCCATCTTCATGGAGCGGACAAACGTTTGCGCAAAGTGGGTTACAAACTTGATTCTTGAAAAGGCTGGAATGAAAGAGGGTAAGATTGAAATCCTGGAGTCCGGTACCCCGGATTGGCAGCTCAGCCTGCTTGGGCTTTTGACCAGCGTGAAGGCCTAGCTTTGAAATCGAAGTGGGTGACATTTATCAGCGCCGGGATCATTGTCCTGGGATGTGTCCTCGTTTTGACGTCTCTTCCCGGCCGCGATCCGGATGGCTCGCCAGAGAATGAAGTTTTGTTGGTTCAGACAGGTTGGACAAGCGAAGCCGAGACAATTGGACTCGCTGAACTGCAACGCCTTTATTGCTCAGGCCAGCTAGCAGCCACAGAAACCGCAGGAGCGAATGCCAGTCGAAGATTTGGCTGCAACCCAAAGGCTAACGCAATCACTCCCGCCGCTTTTTATCCCAATTCAAAGAACAGGCTGATCCTTGTTAGCCTGCCGGAATCAATCCCGCAGATGAAACACATTTTCATTGATGGGATTTCATTTTTTAAGGACTCGCAACGTTATCCGCTCACCGCTCCCGCTGCAGGTCAGATCCGCAGTCAGGTTTCGCATTTTATTCTAACGGGTGTGAGCGCGCTCACGCGCTATACCGGAAAGAGCGCAGATGCCAATGGTCCGAACATCCTGAGCCAAAGGATCAAGCCTTACTTTGCTGACGCGGATTATGTTCACGTAAGCAACGAAGTTAGCTTCACAAACCCCTGCGTCTTTGCACCGGGAACGCGTTTTTGCTCCAAAGAGGCCCATTTTCAAGCCTTCAAAGACATCCGTGCAAATGTTGTTGAACTTACCGGCAATCACAACCGCGATTTTGGCAACGAATCATTCATGGAAACCTACAAATGGTTTCAGAAGAACGGGCTGAAGGCGTTTGGCGGAGGCCGAACTGAAGACGAGGCCAATCAGCCACTCATCCTCCCTTTGAAGTCCGGAACTCTCGCACTGATTGGATTCAATGAGCTCTGTCCCCTGGGTGAATGTGCGTCCGCGAATATTCCCGGAGCAAATCGATACAATGCAGACAAAGCGCGCTCAGCCATCGCAAATATTCGCAAGAAATATCCGGGAGCCTTCATCATTGCCACGGTTCAATTCGGAGAAGTAAATTCTTACCAACCCACAGCCAACCAGCGAGCCATCAGCAACTCCCTGCTCGACTTTGGTGCGGATCTGGTCTACGGCTCCCAGGCGCACCAGGTGCAACAGATGGAATTTTCAAAGGGTAAGATTCTGCTGCATGGACTGGGGAACTTCTTTTTTGATCAGACTCATACCTTTGGTCTTCGCCAGGGATACTTTATGAACTTCTATTTCTTTAAGGGGAAACTCGTCAGTATGCAGCCTGTTTTCACCTGGATTGACGAGAAGTACAGGCCAGTCCCGGCCGATGCGGCGCAAACCAAGCAAATCAAGGAGTCCATCTACTCGGACTCTTTGCTCTACAAATAGCTCACACGCGGACACGGTTTAGTAGGTGGAATTGGTTGCAAAATCGGCAAAGCAATGCCGCCTGGCTTCATTTAATTCGCCGCGCAATACATGATTTGTGAGCTTGCGAATTCGCTCCATGTAGTGAGGGGCATGCTCCCCAAATGCCACGGGCAGGTAGACCCGCTCCAGCTTGGAGAGCTTTCCGTCAAAGGCCGCGGACACAGAAAGAAGATCGAGCATGAACTCGCGCTCGCGTTTGCTCACCTGGTTAAGTGTGAGCACGAACCTTTCCCAATCATCGTAATCGTCCGGGGACTCAATTCCCAGGAGTTCGCAGAGTTTCACCAGGAGAATCAGCATATTGGGATGATAATTCTGCGTCAGTACTACGGCGGTGGCCACGGCGCGAACACAGCCGATCCTGCCTGCAGGTGAAAGGCTGGCAAGCTGCTCGCCCGTCAGTATCTCGTTGGCCAGGGTTTGAGCCAGAAGGCTACCGACAAGTCTCAGTCGGGCTTCGCGGATCACCCGCCAGAGGACGACCACATTCCAGATGCCGGTTAGAATCACGGCCACATACGCCACACTGACCCGCATCACACTATTCCCCAGAAACCGCATCAGGATCAGTTTCGCAAGGGCGTTCGTCGCCATGATCTTAAGCTTGTAGAATATCCCTATGATGATCAGCCTCCGCGTCTTTACGAGGCGCGTTGGGTCGATTCCAATGAAGTGGTAGACCGGATCAGAAATTTCAAGCGCCGCCCGTGCAAGCAGGTTGGAAATTGAATCCCGATTGAGAAGAATGGGCTGGTCGAGCTCGCGCTGTCCGGTAAATCGAGCGATCTTATGCACGGCGCGAACCGTGATATCAAACAAAATGACGAACTCAATGGCCGTCGTAATGATCGTGCTCCCGGCTATCCAGGCGATTCGCTCAAGGAGGGGCACGTGCGAATATAGCTCCTGGATGTAGACTGCCACCATGGTGGTAATCGCCCCCGCCGCGAAAGCCCCCAGAGAGGTCCAGATCGTGATCTTACGAATATAGGCGGCTAGCTCGGCATCCGAAGTGTGGACGTAGTCGGTGGCAGAATGCGCGGTTTTCCTGTGCAATCGGCGAAAATACCAGGTCCCGGCCCGCTCAAGGAATCCGGGGGCGGGACGGTGGTGGCTCAGATCGTACTTTCGCGCCATATCTTATAGAAGAAACATGTGCTACTTTGCCATTTCCGAGACAATCTTGAACTCCTTCTCTGTCACGGGATGCACAGAAAGGCGCATTCCGCGCTGCAAAACCAGCATTTTCTCAAGGCCTTTTGTCTCGCGGAGCTCTGCCAGGGTGATTACCTTCTTGAACTTCCGAACGAGTGTAACGGTCACGGAAACCCAGGGATTCTTATCTTTAGTGGCCTTTGGATCGTGATAGTCAGACTTTTTATCCAACGCGAAGAGATCCGGTTCAGCCAGGCCTGTTATGCGCACAATACCAGCGATGCCAATTACGTCGGCACTTGAATGATAGAAGAAAGCTTGATCACCAATCTGCATTTGTTTCATGAAATTGCGTGCTTGATAGTTTCGAACCCCTTCCCATGAGCTTTTCTTCCCAGGCAATGCGGCTAGATGGTCGATCGAAAAGACATCGGGCTCAGACTTCATTAACCAGTAGTTCATTCAAGGACTCCAAAAGCAATTGACCGCGAATGAAACGAGGGATGCGCTGTAAGCGTGTTCTTCCATATTCACGACGCTATACCCTTTCTGTTTCAGATCATCTTCGGACTCATTCTTTTTTTCCTCGAGAAGACCGGAAAATTCCAGCTCGCTTACAGTAAATTCCGGAAAGGGGGCAATCTTTCTGCTAAGTTTGCCATGTTCCTCATCTATTTCCCTGCGCCCATAGTCTATATCGCGGCGATGATGGCAGGAGGGCTGCGGAACTCCTTTTACCATGATACTCTCTTCTATGCCTTTCTGTTTCACTTCTGGAAGAGATGCGCAGAGATCCTTTTCCTCCACAAATACTCAAAGCCAATGGGCTTCGGAACCGTTGTACTGATCGGCACACTTTACAGTGCCGTGGGATGGACCACTGCAACCCTCCACACCTCTATTCCGGCGCAATTAGGCGCATCCGGACCGGTCTCGCTGGCCGTCATCATTGGTCTGGTTGTCTTCTCAATCGGCCAGCTTGGCAACTTCTACCACCATTGGCTTCTGGCAAATTTGCGGACAGCCGGGGACAGCGAGTACAAAACTCCACAGGGCGGCCTCTTTGGTTACGTTGTTTGCCCGCATTACTTTTTTGAAATCGTTGCGTGGATAGGATTTGCAATCATGTCGGGATTCCTCCCAACCCTGGGGATTGCAATTGTGATGGGACTCTACTTGCTGGGCCGATCACTCAAAACTCTGGCATGGTACAGAGAAAACCTGTCAGGCTTTCCGGAAAGAAAGGCGTTGATTCCGGGCCTTATCTAGGCCCAAATCGAAACAGGCCGAGAATGGGCCACAGGTCATTCAGGCCTGAAAACCAGCCAAAATCGTTGACAAAACGGCTTTTTCGAGCGGAAATTATTCATGAAGTTTCTTGGCCACAAGGTCCGCGAGTTGCGAGAGGGGAACCGTTGGACTCAAATGGAAATGGCGCAGAAATTATGGGACACTGGAAAGTTTAAAGGCAAAACCCGACAAAGAATCCACCAGATAGAATCAGGTCAGCACGCATCCGCACGGACCATCTCAGCACTTTGCGAAGTCTTCAGCGTTCCGCCGGAAACATTCTTCGATAACCGCTTCTGATCGTTGCCATTCATCCCTGCCGGGCAAGAATGGGGAGCAGGCCGCCGTCCATACTCTGGAACATTGAACAGATTATGTCCCATTATGATTATGTCACTTATCAAAGACGATGCAAAATGCAATTCCACAACGCAGATCGATGGACTTGCACCCAAATTCCGGCAATAATTGTACCTGGATTCTCAAAATCCAATCCAGTGAAGCATTCTCTACCCGCTCATTCAATTGCACCGCCCTGATTCAGGTCCGATTGTGCGCGTGCTGGTAATCAGAAAATACTCCTTTCGCATGATCTTACCCGATGACCACTCGCTATCTAAATCCGTCCGGGGGATTCTTGATCACTTCACTGAGCGAGAAATCGAAACTCCAGAGCAAATCGGGGGAATAAGAACGGTAAACGGAAGCTCCTTTCAAAGGAATCTGGATCAAAAACTGCCTTTGAAATCAATATTTTGATGCTCCGCACGCTCCGATGATGCCATTCAACGTTCACTTTTGCATTTTTCTCAATCATAAAGCGTATGAAAGCGATTTCAAACGCGATCATTGATCCAAAAACATCCTTTAACAACTGTAACACCCATCATCACACGCATTAGATTCAAAAAATCGGAACTCCAACATCAATCGCGCGCCCAATTTTTCAAAAATTGGTGATCAAATGTAGTTTAGAGAGTGCAACCATTGAAAAATCGAATCAAGTTTGGTGTTTCATGTGTTCAAAAATGAAAAAATGAAATTTTTTTTATCATTTATAACAAAACTTATAAAAATTGATTGATTTCAATTTAGGATTATGTCGTATTGGATGCATGGCAGCTAAAAAATCTGGTAAGAAATCCGGCAAAAAGTCGGGAAAAAAAGCCGGCAAAAAAGCCGGTAAGAAGAAGAAGCGAGGCCGAACAGGCCCCGGCTCGCCCCTTTCGGTTGAATCCGAAGGGGGCGTTTTCTCTGGCGTAGAAGACTCGGTCCCCACCTTTTCATCTACTGTCAGTTCTGATCCTACAAGGGGGGAAGGGAAGTCCTCTTCCCCCCTTCTCCTAGTGGGGCTTGGTGGCGTAGTGGCCATCATCGCTTTGTTTTTCATTGTTCCAAAGATAATGAATCGGGGCGCATCAAATACAACTCAGACTCAGCCAACATCGCAACCTCAGGTTCCAGTGGCAGCTGATAAAGAGTATACTACCAAACAAGGTGAAACGATCACAAAGATCGCCGAAACTGAGCTTGGTGATAAGGCCAAAGCAAAAGAACTTCTTGATTACAATATCAAGAATATCGCCAAGCTGAAGACCTTCCCGAAGAATGCGGGCCTTGAAGCTCAAAATCTTCAGAATCTGGGTATTGATAAGCCTTTCGGGGCCAATGCAAGAACCCTTTTGATTCCTGCAAAATAACGTGGACCCGGCCTTCCGTGCTGGTCCACGGATTTTTTTTCCTTCCTGATCAGTTAGACTTCGCTTAAACTGGCTCCGCCGTGCGGTGGATCGCGCTCTGCAGCGCGTCAATTCCTTCGAGAAAGAGCGCGGGCCCGGGCTGGAGGATGATGCTCGAGTCGATCTCAAACACCCGCTTCTCGCGAATTGCCGGAAGGTTTTCCCATTCCTCCTGGGCATAAATCCAGCTAAAATCCACGGGTTTGCCGCACCAGGAACCAATGATTACATCGGGCTTGCGCAATGCGATTTCTTGCTTTGTTGTGATTCGATCGCGTGCCATGGCGCTGCTCTTGAATTCCTCAAAGATGTCGGTGCCGCCCGCGATCTCGATCAATTCGGAAACCCAGCGGATGCCCGTGATGATTGGGTCATCCCATTCCTGAAATAAGACACGGGGCGATGGGAGGCCTTTGACTTTCTCCGACACAGCATCAAGCTTTCTGCGAAATTGATCGATCAGCAGCGAGCATTCCCCTGGCCTGCCTACGAGTTGCCCAACCCAGAGAATCGTATTCAATATCTCTTCAATGCTGCGCTGGTTGAATACAATCACGTTCAACCCCTCAGCGATCAGGTCCTTCGCAAGTTGCGCCTGGATATCCGAGAAGCCGATTACCAGATCCGGTTTGAGATCCTTTATTTTTGCGATGCTTCCGTGGATAAATGCGCTAACGATTGGCTTGTCTGCTTTGGCGCGGAGCGGTCGGACAGTATACGCCGAAATCCCAACGATCCTATCCTGCTCCCCAAGCAGGTACAACAACTCCGTGGTTTCTTCTGTCAGACAAACAATGCGATGGGGTCCGGGCACAATCAAGCCACATCGGCGCAAGGCCCTGTTACCAGCGAAAATTTCGCTTCGCGGTGCCGCGCACTCTCTCTGCCGGTCTGATTATGTCTCATTTCGGCGGTCCAAAGAATATTCCTGCCAGGCGAGATCGCAACCGGGAATCATGAATTCATAATGTGACATAATCCGAGAATTATGTCCGAAATGCCCCCAGGTACGCGGGTCAGAATTATGTCACATTTCCAACTCCAGAGACGGGTCGATCACAAGGTGCAAATCAGTCACAGGACAGAAATCGAGCTCGGCCTCAGGCCCGCCTGTAACGGCCCAATTCGCCGAGCATGTGCACTTGACTCATCAGTATCTTCTTGAAATCGCCCAGGTGGAGACTCTCATTGTCGGAATGTGGATTGCTGTAGGGATCCTCTACACCCAGAAGGACTGCAGGAATCCCGCCCAGCTCATGAGAAAGCGGCTGAACGAACGGGATACTTGCGCCACAACCTACAAACCTGGCCTTCTCGCCATACCCCCTCTCCAGCGAACGAGCAGCTATCTGGTAAATGGGGTCAGCGAGATTCTCAACCGTCCACCAGTCAGCGGCCGCATCCGGCGTGATCTGGATTTCAAAATCGCCCGGATAGTGCGCTTTAAGGAAATCGGTCAACTGTTGTTGAACTTTTTGCGGCCGCATATCGGGAACAATGCGAATCGAGACCCTGGCCCAGGCGCCGGACTGAATTATGTTGGCCACCAGCTTACGGGAGCCACTTTCGAAGGCAAGGACGCTCAGACTGGGCTCACGCCACAGTTTGCGCGCCAGGTCAGCCGCATCGCCGCGTAACGGCAAGTGACCTGGAAGACCCGTTCCGGCTCTGACAATCTTCTCAAGATCGAGCGCACTGAATTCAGCAATCTCGCTTGCAGAAAGAGGGCGCACATCTTCCAGAATTCCGGGCACGAGAATCCGCCCTTTTTCATCTGTGAGCCGCCCCAACAGTTGCGCGAGGGCAATGGCCGGATCCCCGACCACACCTCCCCAGAATCCAGAGTGAACGGGCGCAGGCAGCGCCTTTAGTTCGACGTCCACAGAGACAATCCCGCGAAGTGAGGTAGTGATGCTGGGAATACCGGTGTCGATATTACTGCAATCTGTCAGGATCATGCAATCGGCCTTAAGCTTGTCACGATACAAACGCACAAACTCGCCCAGATGAGCACTTCCTGTCTCCTCCTCACCTTCAATCAGTACCTTTACGTTGACGGGCAGCTTGCCGCTTGTCTTCAAATACGCGGCAATTGCTGCCGTGTGGGCTAGAATTCCCACTTTGTCGTCTGCGGTTCCGCGCCCAAATAGCCGGCCGTTTCGTTCAACAGGATCAAACGGTTTTGAATTCCATCGCTCTTCTGCGCCGGCGGGCTGCACGTCGTGATGTGCATACAATAGCACCGTGGGCAGGTCTGGATCCTCGATTCGCTCCGCATAGACGTAAGGGTGGACATCACCGAACTCAATTGTTTCCACATTGGACAGACCGCATCTTTTGAAGTGCTCTGCTGTTGCAGAAGCGCTGTCCTTTAGATGGGAAGGATCAAATCCATCGAAACTCACGCCGGGAATTCGCACCAGGCGCTTCAGTTCGTCCAGTGACCAGCCAAGCGAAGACTCGCATTCCGAAAGGGCCTTTTCTGTCTGTTCTGAAGGTTTTGTTACAAGTAGACCGGGATTGTCGTGCGAATGATCGTGTGCCATAGGGCAAAAAAAATCTCGCAAGACAAAACGTCCTGCGAGATTGCAACCTTGATCGAGTTTTTATTTATCTACCGAGACCTTCACCCTGACGCAGCAGGCGGAGCATTTCCGATCTATATCCATTTGGATCGGACCCCAGTGCCTGGCGGGCCTGCTCATAGGCAGAAGCAAAGTTCGCATTTCCCTTGTGCGGAGAATCGCGTAAAACCATTCCAAACATGGCAACCCCGGAAGCCCAACGGAGGTTTTCCGTGGCCGCGCTTGCTTCGGTCGCCAGTGTCTTGTTCAACAAAATGCTGGTTTCTGAATCTGGTTTCTTGTAGCGAAGCTTTACGTTCATCAGCTCTCCATTGAAGGCTGTCTCTGTGTTGCCTGGCTTTTGGTAGCGCAATGGGTCGACCGAAGAAGTCGGGACACTCTTGCCCACCCGCACAATCTCATACAGCGCGGTAACCGAATGACCGGCACCAATTTCTCCGGCGTCCTTCTTGTCGTCGTTGAAGTCTTCGTTTCTGAGCAGGCGGTTTTCATATCCAATCAACCGATAGGCGCTCACCTGTGCGGGATTAAATTCCACCTGGATCTTTACGTCTTTTGCGACTGTGATGAGCGTTCCGCCAGCCTGCTCGACCAGCACCTTGCGCGCCTCGGCAAACGTGTCAATGTACGCATAGTTTCCATTGCCTTTGTCCGCCAACTTCTCCATTGTGGAGTCTTTCAAGTTCCCCATGCCAAAACCAAGAACAGTCAGATAGACTCCGTCTTTGCGTTTCTCTTCGATGAGGCGTGTGAGGGATCCCTCATCTGTGGTCCCAACATTGAAATCTCCATCCGTTGCGAGAATTACACGGTTGATGCCGTCCTTGCGAAAATGCTTCTTCGCAGTGGCATAAGCGAGTTCGATTCCTTGACCGCCGTTTGTGCTCCCACCGGCCATCAGCTCTTCAAGTGCTCCCTTAATACGCGCCTTGTTGTTTCCTGGCGTTGGCTCAAGCACAAGACCGGCCGCACCAGCATAGACAACGATGGCCACATGGTCCTTTTCATTGAGCTGGTCGGCAAGGAGCGTCAGTGATCGTTTGAGCAATGGAAGCTTGTTGGGTTCGTCCATGGATCCAGAGACATCAAGTAAAAACACCAGATTCCTTGGAGGCATGTCTTTCGCCTCAACCTTCTGAGCCTGAAGACCTATGAGTACGAGCTCGTGCTCGGGATTCCATGGCGCCACTCCCTTTTCCATTGAAACCGAGAATGGATGCTCCCCGGTTGGGCTAGCATAGTTATAAGAGAAGTAGTTGATCATTTCCTCAATGCGCACCGCATCCTTTGGTGGAAGGTGTCCGCTGTTTAGAAAGCGCCTGACGTTACTATATGAGGCTGTGTCCACGTCAATTGAGAAGGTGGATAGGGCATTTTGCTTTACATCAAGAAAAGGGTTGTCTTCGATTCTGCTGTAGCCTTCCGTATTGAAGTTCGGGTTGTACCGCTGATCCAGGGGTCGATCTGCTTCGTGGCGCAGATATGGGCCCTGCTTGGCGTCGTTTGACGTTACACCACTGGCTTGTTCTGCATCCTTCTCCACACGGAGACGCTGCGATGGGTGGACGGGCGTCGTTGTCGCAGTCGTAGTTGATCTATCAGGTTTTGCGAGCTCGTCGCGACGTAAGCCCTCCTGGCTTCCACTGCACATTCCGAGCAATAACGCAAACGGAATGAGCAATAATCTTATGTAGTTCATAGTAATCCTCCGCATTGATAGACGGAGGGAGCACACAGTCGGGCGGGAATTATCGTGAAATTGGGAAAAAAAATTACATTCGATTGAAAAGTTTTATTGCATAAAAACTTTTTTGAAAAGCAAAAAGATGAACGGGGGGCGATTGCCCCGCGTCAAATTGAAGCCAATACTTCTTCTGTTCTCTTTTTTCGCCGGGCATTCCTTTCTGCATCTGTTTCCAGATGAATCTCTTCGTCTGGTTTCACTCGGAAAAGCGGCTGACCCTTCCGGACTACTGTGCCGGAACCTTTAACTAGAATATCCTGAACGGTTCCGGAGAACTCAGCATATATCTTGTTAAACATCTTCATGACTTCAATGATATAGATGGGGTCACCCTTTTCAAAATGTTGCCCTGCCGAAAGGAACTGTGGACTTGCAGGTGATTCCTGGGCGTAGAACATTCCACCGGTTACTGCGACAATTTGATCGGCAGCGGCCTTTGGAGGCGGAGCCAGCGCTCGCATTAGCTGCTTCTGACTGTCCGCTGCAGGGAAGATATCCGGGGCTGTGGGTTGTAAATGTTCGTCTACGCCAAACTCAAGGACGCGTGATCTCACGCCCAATTGTACTATAAGGCTCAACAGTTCAAGGCCTGCTGTCCAGCCCACATAGGCGGCAGCGGTCTTCTCAAACATATCGGGGCTGCGGCGGCCCAAAGCCTGCGCCGTCGCCGACGACGTATTCAAAGCGCGCAGGTCTGCATCGAGCGTCTGGAATTTGCGGTATTCATTGTGCTCTGAACGATTCACGCTATCTTTGAAGGCAGCCTCGGATTCAATCCCCGCGGCCTTCTCAAGCTCGGTTGCAAAGGCGCACCCGCGCTTCAGCAAATCGTCGTCGTGATCCCAGATTGCATGCGACGGTGGTGCATTCTCGCGCTGATCCAGGCGAAGGTATTGATACAAATCCCGGAGCACAAAGATTGGATTGCGCAACCAGATCACCTTGCCGTTTTCAATGGCAAACGACCGGCGATGATTGAGAACGAGCCAACCCATGCAAAGGTGAGGATGCAGCATTAGCTGCTCAACTGCGCGCGGAACGAGGGTCAGCTTCTGCGCAACCACAGTGTCGCCAGCTTTTCCAAAGGATGCCGCATAACGCTTGCGAATGATTGCAAATGCTGCCTCTGTATCTACGCTCTCGATTTCTTTGACGAGGGCTCCCACGCCAGCCAGATAGGGAAGTACAAACTTGGTGTCAGGCTTGAGCATTGGATGTAGGCCCAGACAGAAGTTCAATATTCCGTAATGGAAGTCACGGTTGGTACTCAAATCCGAGCCGCGGAGCTCCATACGGCGCAGGATGTCAGCCAGGCGATCCAGGTTCTCCCGCCGACTATCGCCGTAACTCACGATGAGTGCAATGTTTGAATCATAGGCACCGGCAAGATAGTAGTGAATGAAACGACCGGTATCGGGATTCTTTTCACAGATACCCTGATCGTCCCGAATCTCGTTTTCAACTGGAGCAGACCAGAACTCAATGAGTCCGCCGGACGATGGCTGCAATGCATCATTCTGCGCATTGAGACGAATTTCTCCACCCGCCACGTTACGCTTGATCCGAATAGGACGCGGAAGCCGCGTGCCATGTGCAGCACATAAGGCCATTGCTTCTACGAGCGATTCAACTATGAAGAAATCATTCTTGTTGGAAGGGTTTTCAAACCGCAGCGAGTAAACCATTTCCGTTACGCGATGTTCCACCTGAATGCGCGTATTCATTTCCATGAAATAGAAGTCATTGCCGGCTACAATACACTCAAAAGTGGACGCAGAATTGAGTCCGGTGGCTTTGCCGAATTGCTCGCCCTGGGCTTCCATCTTCGCGAGTAGCGCCCGATCAGCAGCAAGAGTCTGTGCATACGATTTCTTTCCGCGGCTCTCTGCGATCTGAATCTCTGTTGCGTAGAGCTCATCTGTGATAGAGAGTTCTACTAGCTTTTGTTCGTGCATTTGCAACGAACAATCGCGGCCGCCGAGAGCAATACTCCAGTCACCGTTTCCAAGCAATTGAATCTCATTGTGCCTGGTGTGTTCAATGTTAAGTTCAATGAGGAAGTTCTTATTATCCGCGTCTCCGGTTGTTTTTGACTCTGCGAGTACTTCTTGAACTGCATTTGCTACCTGATCCGGCGCAGAAACAATCCGTTGACCCTTACCGCCCCCGCCACCAATATACTTCAATCTGAATCGCTTGCCTTTGTTCTCAGCAAACAATTTGTCCAGCTGGACCTGCGCCTCTTTCTGGAGATCTTGAACTGTAATTAATCCGGTGCCTCTGGAAAGGGCTTCCTCAAGAACCTGCTCGGCAATTTCTTCCGGTGCTGCGGATGCACCGGCACGTTTCTTAGCCTCCGCGAAATCAATTCCCTTCTCTTTGCAGAGCGCCTCAAGACCCGATTCTCCACCAGCCTTTTTGAGCAGGGTTATGCTGGAAATATTATCCAGGCCAGGCGTTACGGAAAGGTTCAGTTTTCTGGCCAGCTTCTTGGCCATGTCCTTGGCACCAGCTTGCTTGTGCACCGGCGAAGCGGGCCCCATAAATCCAATGCCAGCCCGCTCAATTTCCTCTACGAACTCCGCGTCCTCTGCCATGAATCCGTATCCGGCAAAAATGTGGGTGTAGTTCCCCTGGCGAGCGATGTTGATGATCTGCTGAATGCGCAGCTTCTTCTCTTCCGCGTTTGCACCGGCATAGTCTGGTATGCGGTGAATGCGATCCTGATTTGTTAGGCTACGGAGTTCCGGAGCAATGGTATGTGGATAGCTGACGGAGTCCTTTTCTGAAAGCAGTATCCCGTAGCCGGCTCCCAATGATTCGAATACGTCCATGGCCTCCTTGCGTATTGGTCCACGGCAAACAATGAGAACATTGAGGTGCGCGCAGGAGAAGGAGGCTACCCAGCCAGAACTGGATGCGCGGAATCGGTCCTGAGGAGTGTTTTGTATAGAAGACATAGTTTGGAAGTTTCGAAGAGATTTTTGCCCAAAGAGCGTGCGTCAATCTGTTTTATCAGTGTTGCCCCTCGTAGCGCTGAGAAATCCTGGTTCATGCGGTCCAAATCGGCGCTGGTTATACTTTTCACGATTTTCTCCATGGGCCGGGCTGACGCCGAGTCACTCGGCTTTGCGCCCGAAAAAATTTACATCGAATTAAGGACCGCCAGCAACCTTTCCCGGTCCGGAAGCCGTATTCGGGACCTTGAGCGTGCCCAGAACGATCCATTCACAGGTGCTAAGTTCGGATATACTACTTACCTGTACGGGAACGCTACCGAGATACAGGCCAACATTCTCGCAAATGCGGCGGCACCGGAGCTTAAACTGCGGTCTTATGAGTATGAGTTTCTCTTTGAGTATGCGGTAAGCCCGCATGTGGGACTGGGGTTCTCGCTGGTTGATCAGGGTTTGAATGTGCGCAATGTTCGTAGCAATGTTTCGGCCAATCAAACGGTGCTACTGCTCTTGTCTTCTGTCCACAATTCGAGCTCGTCGGCCGGCTATACGCAATCTCTGATCCAGTTAGAGCTGCTCGACCCGCTATTACACTACAATCGCGAGCCCTACATTCACGCAACAAGCGTGAACTTCCAGTTTCGCTATCACCTCCTTGAGCAGGCCATGGTTGATCCGTATGCTGGACTTTGCTTTGGACTGGCGTATGAATCGGTTCTGCCCGCGTACGGCATCAGACCAGGGATTTCTGCGGGGGTTCGCGTTTTTGTCGGAGATGCCACCTTTGGTCTGGAACTCGCACGAACCATGCTGCAGACCGGGCGGCAATCGAGCATTCCCATTCCTCCGCGTTACTCGCTTAACGAATCCAGGGCAATCTTTTCTGTGGGCCTCAGGCTCGAGTAGTTTCGCCTGGAGGTGTGTAGTATAATTTGTACGAACTGCCCAGTAACATCCGGGTGATATAGATAACTTCCTGCGTGTGTCCCTGAAGGTGCGAAGTCGAATTGTAAATCGCATCGACACCGTTCACTTCGTAGCCCTGAATCTTGCGAACGATTCCAAGATTTGCGGAATTCAGCCGATTCAACGTTAGCCGAGCTTCATCCAGTGTTTCAGAGAACAACTTCCATATTTGATCCTTTGGTACGCCGGACCGATCTGAAAACTCTTTTGGACGGTCTCTGTCATCGCTAGTCCCATTCATCCCGGCTATGATCCATTGCCGAATATTTCCAGACAAATGGAGCAAAATATTGGCAATGCTATTCATTTCCGGATTGGGTCTCCACCAGAATTGCTCCTGAGATATCTGATCTATGCAGTGCTTTATTGTGAGACGAGACTTCTCGATCCCTTTGCTCACAGCATCCAGGTACAGAGTAGCCATGTCCGTATTCACTTCTGAATCTCCATACGACGATTTCGCGCAAGCGCGGCATTTAGCTCCAGCGGTTGCACAGGTTTTGTCAGGAACTCCAGAATTCCGCTGGCATACGCGCGGTCTCGAATTTCGGGCACTGCAGCTGCCGTAAAAGAAATTATCTGCGGTGTGTGTCCGCCAATCTCTCGTCCTCGCTCCGTTATGCGACGAGCTGCCTCAAAGCCGTCCATGACGGGCATGTGTAAGTCCATAAGAATGACGTCAAACTCCGATTCCGCAGACAGGCGAACCACTTCCTCACCATCATGCGCTTCAACGATTTCAGCGCCCCAGCGCTCCAGGAGGCGGCGAAGGAGAGCCATGTTATCCGGGTTGTCTTCCGCAGCAAGCACACGCAACCCCTTCAATGAAATTGCCGGCGTTCTGGCCGCAGGTTGCGCGCTTGCACCTTCGGATAGCTCGAGAGGAAGGTCCACGATGAAGCGCGAACCGTGGCCTGGCTCACTTTCCGCACGAATTTTGCCCCCAAGGAGCGAGACAAGTCCCTGGACAATGGCGAGGCCTAAACCCGTGCCACCGTATCGAGAACTTACGTTTGCGTTCTCCTGCGTAAACTTCTCGAAAATAGCCTCCAATCGATTCGGGACAATTCCGATTCCCGAGTCCGCCACAATGAATCGTACAATGCACTGGTTACCTACGCGCGAAACACGTTCCACGATCAACTCGATCTTGCCTCCCCGGGTAAACTTAATTGCATTCGAAAGTAGATTCGTGAGAATCTGACCGAGCTTGATCCTATCGCCCGTAACTTCGTTGGGGACATCCGGGGCTACAGATAGCAGTATCTCGTTGCCCCGCTCCGCCGCACGAGCCTTGAAGGCACCGACAATTTCCTCGAGTTGTTCGCGAAGCGCTAACTCTGATGCTTGCACGAGCATCTTGCCCGCTTCAATACGCGCCAGGTCCAGAACCTCATTAAGAAGCATGGACAGGCTTTGAGACGACGATTGCACTGATTCGAGAATGCGGCGTTGCTCTACGGGCAAGTTTTCTTCGAGCAACAGGTGTACATTCCCAAGAACAACGTTAAGCGGCGTCCTAACTTCGTGGGCCATGACGGACAGGAACTGCGATTTGGCCTGCGAGGCCTGCAGTGCCCGCTCCTTTTCAATCTCCATATCACGTGTGCGCTCTACAACCCGAGTTTCGAGCTCATCATTCAAACGTTCCACCTCAACCATTGCATTGGCAAAACGCCGGGCCAGTCCAAAACCCTGAAACACAATGAAGACCAGAAGACCGACCGGAGCCATATACGGAATCGGACTCAGGTTACGCGAATACAGAATGTCATTTACAGTGGCCAGGAGCATTGTCAGAAACCCGGCAAGAAAAAGCCGTGAGTCCACAAACCTGGCTCGGGCTGCCCGGATCACGGCAATGAGCATTCCGGCCATGGAGAAACCAAACCAGATTTGCGCATGGAGCAATGTTTGCGTAAAAAACGCCGGGGGAGTTAGCAACGGAACCGCCGCAAGTACCAATGTCCCTGCGACGAGTATCCTACGAATCATAGTGGGGAAGAACTCAACAAAGACCGCGCCGCAATACACTATGAAAGTAGCCAGAGCCAGATTAAAATTGACATACTCTAACGTTAGACGCCATATCCATGGAAGCTCAGGGAAGACTTGCAGGATTGCCATTTCACCGGTGAGTGCCGTGCGGAGAGCCATCATCGCACAGAATATCCCGAGCCAGAGCGAAGAAAGGTTGCCCTTCCTGAGGAAAGAAATCCCGGAATGGTAAGCCCCCATGATAATCAAGGCTCCAATCAAGAAAAAATCCCAATACAAAGCGACATTGCGTGCGCGGGCCACTACTGGCTCCGGTCCGAGCGATGGACTGCGCCAGAGCCCGCCCCGCTTATGATGAAAATTTGAAATATGGACAATGAGATCGAATGAGGCGCCAATCTCTGGCAGGCCAGCCATCCCTGGCCGATAGTCGGGTGTCTCTTTTTCGAGTGACAGGCCAGGAACACCTTGCTGAAAAACAGAGGTTGTCACATCTCCGTTGACAATGTAGAACGTGCATGCTGAAGAACAGCTGAGCAATTTCAAAGCGAGAGGCGCATGCGAAACCGGCAGCAGGACGCGCAGCCGATATGTTCCTGCTCCCAGCCCGGCTAGCTCTGTATTCCCCGCTGGTTGCCCATTCCAGACGGCCGGAACTTTTAGATAGATAGTAGGTTCTGGAAAGTCGCGGGTCAAGAACGTATTTGGGAAAAACGCCCATTCACCGCTGAGGGGAACTTCGCGTTCTGCGAACGAATCCGCACGCAGGTCAATCTGGCCCTTGATGGCCACCGGAGACG
The DNA here is from genome assembly GCA_016788865.1 of Leptospirales bacterium. Classification (GTDB taxonomy): domain Bacteria; phylum Spirochaetota; class Leptospiria; order Leptospirales; family Leptonemataceae; genus JAEUSB01. The sequence continues at coordinate 78,369 of JAEUSB010000095.1, read as the reverse complement.
ACGCGCCGCGCTGGCCGCAGCCCGCGACAAAAATGAAAAGGATGGCCAGAAGCCCGCGCATGCTTTTACACGAAAGTGCGGCGATTTTGACGCGTCAATAGTAAGTGCCAGAATTCTGGTTCAAAGCGACGAAAAGCGCTCCAGTATAAGTGGAAACACCTCCTCGGAAGTAGTTAGCACTTGCGTTCGCCAGACAGACGAAGACGGATAGAAGTGCTCCCTGAAACGGCGCCTCACTTCTGCCTTACTTTCATCCGAATCGAAGCCGTAGTGATAGCCCTGATTTTCCAGAATCATGTTGTGGATCGACTTGATCGAACCGCTGGTGGTCTGGCTATCGAGCGTCCCAAACTCAAAGACCATCGGTATATATTCCTTACCCTTGAGAAGCTTTCCCAGATACTCCGAAAAATCCCCGGTTGTTGTGTAGAAATCCTTTGTATCGCCGTAGTCCACCTGATAGCCTGCGTAGACAGTCTCGATTCGCTTGCGAGTGGCAGCGTCCTTAATGGCGTTCGGGAAGAAATGTAACTTTCCCCTCGCGCCATAGCCCGTGTGGATGTCTATCAGCATGATCGCGCGATACGAGGAGGCCACCTGTAGAAACCGCGGCGAAAGAATTTCTTTTTGCGGCTCAAAATCAGACCCACCAAAATATATCCCTTTGGGGTATTCATACTGACCCTGCAATGCCGCCTGACGTAGAGCCGCCATCGAATGCATGACAATATTGTAGATGGCTCGCAATGGAAAAAATCTGTTGCTGAGGTTGCCCGGATTGGCTTGTTCCGTAGGATTCAGCAGTGAATTGATTTTTGAATATCCCTCATTCTTTGTTTGAAATAGAGCCGGGGTTTCATCAAAGTTCCGATTTAGATCTACGTTGTTTTCTGTGACCCGACGTTCATGCCGAAAGCCAAAGGGATTAACTCCATGAACCAGCAGTATCCCAAGGTCTGCCCGGTTCAATTTTCCCAGGAGTCGATCCATGAAGAAACGTTGAATAGCACTGGACGCAAAGGCTTCGATACCGTGAATTCCAGAAGTAATGATTACGAGTTTTCCGCCGGGTGTAGCCGGTGGAAAATAGCAAAGGTCAATCGTCAGATCTTTGTCTGATCTCGATGGTACGTTCAGCGTTGAAGCTTCTGCGCGTTGATCCTTCATTCGGGCGCATAGCTGTCGAAAAGCCTCCCGATTAGATTCGTACGTCTCCTTGAAGTAACCGAGCTTCTCTGCATCTGTAGGTCCTTGCTCACCAGAACATGCTACGAAAATTTGCAGCAGAACTAACAGGGGAAAGTACTGAATTCGCATAACCTTATTCCGATCAGGCCTTCCCGATTGTCAACCCCGGCTCACAAGCGCTATTTACTCACAAGAACCTCCTGTAACTCGACGACACGATCATTCAATCGCATCAACCCCTCAAGCTTCCACTCGAACACAGAATCGAATCTTGCCAATCCGCGCATGGCCCAGGACTCTAGTGTTCGCGAAACTGCGTCCCATTTGCCTGGGACTTCCGTCTCCACGATCCTCTGGAGCTCTTCGCGTTCTAGCGGGAGCAATATTCTTAGAAAGCAAAGTGGTAATTCGAGGGCCGGCTCATGAGATTCCAGGGCCGCTGCCAACGGAGCGGACTGCCAGCCCGGGGTATTTCTCACGTTCGCATAACGGCTCGTCCCGGTAAAACCGTGAGCGCCTGGCCCAAGTGCCAGGGTTGGTTCATAAAGCCAATAGCGCAAATTGTGGCGACTGAGCTGGCCCGGCTTTCCATAATTGGATACTTCGTAGTGAACGAACCCCCGGTCTCGCATGCGCTGGGGGAGGAAAGAAAAAATTTGCTCCTGCATCTCTTCATCCGGTGGCGGAGATACACCCTTTCTAACCATAACGTCGTACGGGGTTCCGTGTTCCACGGTGAGCGAGTACAATGATACGTGAGTAATCCCCGTGTCCAGAAGACGGTCTAGATCCTGATAGAAATCCTCCTCTGTCTGACCGGGGACCCCATACATCAAATCCACCCCTCGGTTAACGATTGTGGAACCTTTTAGCGTTTCGAGAATGGCCGCATAACGTTCTTCATCGTAGTATCGGTCTAACTGTTTCAGAATCGCGGGACGGAGCGATTGAATTCCAACGTGAATGCGATTCACACCCGTTTGTTTCAGTGAAGCAATGTAGTCTGGCGAAAAGTTTTCGGGGTTCCCCTCAAGCGTGATTTCACACCTCGAATCCATTTCAAACTCCGTACGGAGCATTTCGAGAATTCGAAAAACATTTTCGGCCGGCAAAAGTGAAGCCGTTCCGCCTCCAAAGAAGATTGTATTGATTCTCCGTTGCCGGAATAGCTTCTTCCTCTCAGCAAACTCGCTCTGCAAGGCCTGCATGTAGTCCGCAAGAGCACGAGTGGTTACAGTTTTTCCTCCATCCATGGCCCGATCCATGCCGACCGAATAGAAGTCACAATACGAACATTTGTGAATACAATAGGGAAAGTGAACGTAAACTCCAAGATTGTCTGTGTTGCGATGGGGAGCGCGAATGATTGGACTACTTTTCATCGGCCAGGATAAGCTTCCCCTGCCGTACCATACCAGGATCTGTCAGTCGATACACAAGCGCCTTGATAGATTCTTCTGTGGGAGAAAAACTGCAGAGCACAGCACCGGACTCTGGCACGCGAACATTCAGGTAGGGGTTCCCGGAATAGAGGCCAAGCAAAACGGGCACTTTGCGCCCGGCCCTGGCTGCAGCCTTCAACTCCGCAACGAGCAGGTTCCAGCGCCAGAGGTCAAAGTCTGCCAGCTCAATTGCAAGTATTTCCGGACATTGCATTCCCGGGCGGCAGAAACCGGCAAATATGGCCGCTGCAACTGTCACCGGCGATGGGGTTACCGTTATGCGCGATTGATCGATGCCGCGCGCTTTTGCCGTTTCAATCATGGCAGGGCTGCGACTGAATAATTTCAATTTCTCTTTCAAGCCTGGCTCTACAGCGAAAGTTTTGCGCAGCGAAGAAATGGAGGCACGAGAGACGGCGGCATTGAGACCTTCAGGATATCTGGATTGCAGATCCGCGGATCGACTTTCAACTGAGGCGGACCTCGTTTTGAAACTCTCTGCGACTGATGGTTTCCAGTCCGGCCGTGTCATGCCGTATTCGTGGAACAAACCTGCGCGTAGTTTGAGCTCGATCTGACGCGCAACCGCCGCGTCGAGATCCGCAACTGAGAGCTCCCCGCTTTTGAATCCTACAATAAGCGAGTCAAAAAGTAGTTTTGTCCTTTCACCCGTGGACGTGAGCAAGAGAACATCGAGACCTGCAGTGAACGCTTTCCGCGCCAGGACGGCCGGAGGATAACGATCGGCTACTGCTTTCATTTCCAGAGCATCCGTTAATGTCAGACCTTTGAAGCCCAGTTTAACTCGGAGATAGTCTTTGAGAATTTTGGAACTCAATGTGGCCGGTTCATTTGCATCGAGCGAAGGAAATACAATGTGAGCGCTCATGATTGCCGGAGCCCCGGCTGCGATACCGGCGCGAAAAGGAACCAATTCCAGTGATTCCATGTGGGCGAGATCGCTCTTGATGGTAGGGAGGGCAGTATGGCTGTCCGTATTGGTATTGCCGTGACCGGGAAAGTGCTTCAGTACGGGCACGACACCTGCGGCCCGGGCACCACGCGAATACGCGAGGGCCATCCGGGTTACAATTTCCGCTTCACCGGAGAACGAGCGTGAGTTGATTACCGGATTCGCTGGATTGTTATTCACGTCCACAACGGGCGCCAACAGCAAATGAATTCCGAGTTTTGCAAGCTGTGAACCCGTCCTGAAACCCACATCTTCTGCCAGGGTTTCGTTTTCGGTCTGCCCCAGGGCCAGAGCACCGGGTAACTGATCCACGCCATCTTTTACGCGAACCACTCGCCCACCTTCCTGATCAATGCTTACAAAGAGTGGAACCGGGTTCTTAGACGCACCCTTTACGATCAGCTGAGCGGAATCCGTCAATGCTCGAATCTCCGCCTGCGATCCCAGGTTCGTTTCAAACAGAATGACGCCACCCACATGGTACGTCTCGATATCATGTTTCAAAGTTGCAGCGCTCGTCCTGCCCGACATGCCCACATGAATGAGCTGACCTACTTTTTCTTCCAGAGTCATTTGGCGGACAATCTCAAGTGGCGTTTGGGCCGCAAACTCCTCGACTGGATCTGGCAGAAGCGAGCCACACGATGCAAAGCCTGCAAGAATGATGAGGAGGGAAGCTGTTATGTATTTCATGATGCTCTGGATATCTTGATTCTGATTTTTCTTTTCTTGTAGTAGCTGGCAGGGGCCGGTCGGACACCGTGCAGACTGATTTCAATAATCTGACCGTGAGTAAGTCCACCGTCCAGTTGAAGCTTGAATACGCCACCGCTTTTGTATGAGCCCTTACCTCCGCAGACGCCGCAGTGCGAGTCGCTACCTGAGCATTCGGGACAGAGATTTCGAATAGTGACAGGCACGGGAACAAGCAATGGCATCTGAAATTCTTCTTCCAGCAGCGGCAGCTCCATGTCGTAGTCCACCTTCAGGTGGAACCGACGGTCTTTGCCGCGGAACTTTGGTCGCAACAACCCTCGTCGGGCAAGAGCCGCAACTGTTGTGGGAATTATCATTCTAGAGACAGGAATTGATTTGCGGCGGGCATTCCAGAGCTCAGCACGTTTGAATAGTATGTATTGCTTATCGTATGAAACGCGGGCAACGGGTTCGGTCAGGAGTCGGTAAGCTGTGTAAATCTCATGAAAGCGAAGCGCATCGCCACTCTTATCAGGGTGATGCGTTTTGGCGAGTCTACGAAATGCTCGTCTAACTTCTTCTGGAGGCGCGCCCGGTTTGAGCTCAAGGGCCGCATAGTGATCGATGAAAACCCCTCTCGACACGGGTACACTCCAGTCCACGGGCGTGGACCGGACAAGTGTTTTAGTGAATCAGTAGTCGACCTGCTTGCGCAGAATGCGCTGCATTTCCATTTCGTTTCTCGCGCGGGCAGAACGAATTTCCCAGTCGACCCTGCGCCAGGTCAACTTCAACACATCGCGATACTCCCGCAACAAACGCATCTTTTCTGAATGGGAGCGCACATAGATCACGTGGATCTGCTTCTTCTGACCATCGATTACAATTTCTTCGTCTTTATCGCGCACAACTTCCGCATCCGGGAAACGGAAGTTCAGAAACAGTCCCTTACCGGAATCCAGAAGTTCATTGACGATCAGATTCAAAGGCAGCGGATCCTTTCCGTTGGTCGTTGGCGGCAATACGTCAGCCGTAATGCGGCGCTTTAGAACATAACTCTGACCAACTCGACCGCGACGTTGGGAAACATTGAAGCCCTTGATGGTTGCAGACGTAGTCCCGGCTTGAGCTCCCGGTTTGATATCCCATTCAAGGCGGACTCGCTCGGTGTAAACGTAGCGATCTCTCTGGCCGTAATAGGTTTGCACCTCGGAGGTGATCTCGAACTCCGAATACGAAGGGCCAATCGGCTTACCGTTCGCATCCTTGTCTTGCATGATGCGCTGCCGTTCGTTCAGGTCTATGAAATAGGCCTCAATATCCTTCTGGGTCACGGCTATCTGGCGCACAAGATCATTGTAGGCCGCCTCCTCTTCTTTGGAAGGCTTGGGCGTGACTGTAAATTCGTTGATTGCCGGCAGGGCCAGCGGCACTGCGAGGACAAGTAGAGCGAATAGGCGGACTGCTTTCATGTGATTCACCTGGTTCTAATATACTTTCGGCCCTGAGGACGGCAATCTTATACACACCGAGAGATTTCTAGCTCCAAAGGGTTACTTTTTTTCATTGATTGGTTGAGACGGACGTGGAATATCGCCTCTATGCCGATGCAGATTAAGTTAAAAAGCAGCAATCAAGTTAGCCTGTTTGAGCTTGAAGGCAGCCTGGATATCTATACATCACTCGATCTGAAGGCATCGCTGGAAGAAAACGTAAAGGCAAAGGGCACTACCGTTATTCTTGATATGGAGAAACTGACCTACATCGACTCCAGCGGAATCGGAATCGTTATCAAGGCACTGAATTATGTCCAGGGGCTGAGCGGTAAGCTGATTGTTGCCAACCTCAAGCCACCCATTGAGAAAGTCTTTCGCGTGAGTGGGCTCATCTCCTACTTTGAAATCCTCAACGGCGAAGAACTAAAGAAACGCTACCCAATGTAAAGCACTCCGGCGGACAAACGCCAGAGTTGCTTCCGCCGAGTCAGTTGCGTGCATCGCCCGTCGCTCCGCCGTTGCGGACGACCAACAGGATGTTGGAAGTGTCGCCGAAGACACGGACGTCGAGAGGCGACCGCTCGATGCGCGCAATCTGACCTGCGGATAAACCCGGGTTGATCTGGTCGCGACCGAGGTCGGGAATTCTGAAACGTGGGCTTGCTCCATTCGCCATGGATGGCCGAATGCTCCACAGGAAGCGACTCGAGCGTTCAAGCCTTTCCAGGAATTCACAATTCAAAACCCGGTCGCAGCGAAATGCTGAGCCTGCGACCAGGGAGCGCGGGCAATAACCATAGGCGGGACCGCGAGGCGCCGTGCAGTGAGTTGGATACGAACGGCCCGAGCGTCGCAGCTGCGAGCGAGGGGCAGGCGTCTACGCGGTTCGCGCGGTGTCTGGACTCCAAATCCCAGGGAGCGCTCAGCCTTGAGGACTGCGACTTACAAAACTATCCCAGATCGCAAAGAACCCTTCACCGGGGGATACCTGTAACCGGACCTTGATCACACCGCGCTTCACGTACTCTCGCGGGATCCGGACAACAAGTGGAGATCTCAGAAACGTTTCACCACCAACGTATGCGGTGTGGAGCAAGTGCCCGTTAACCTCTACAGAGAGCCACCGGACCTGCTTCACGTCCTGAACCTGTGTGCTTTCCATTTGAACCCTGTCTTCGCCCGGAATGCAATGAATCCCATCGAGCAAGGGGTTGTACGCCGCAGCCGGTCTAAACGTAACGAGGTCGAGGTAGAGGAATACTTGATGGTCTTCCGGCGCAGAGAGAGTATACTCCATTCCTTCAACTGGAATTATCTCGGCCTCATGATCTTGAATTTCACGCAGAGGACAATCTTTGAGCACCACGAGGTTCCGTGCAGTGGCCCAGCTCTCTAATTCGTTGTATGGAAAGAATCGGCCGAATCTCGATTCGTGCCCAAAGTTCATTTCACGCGGCTCGGTAGACTCCTGCGGCACCAGGACTGCCGGAAACAGGAAAGCAAGGCGGAGTATCAAAAGAAGGAGTTTTTGGGCAGTCATGCTAAATAGAAGTGGCCGCAAACGACCCATATTCATCCTTTCGGCATTGTAGGGACCGGTCATAATGCATATTACCCGCGAAATCAATGGCCGCCAACTTCCGAAAGTGCTATCCGAACCCCGTTTGCGACAAGATCACCGCGTATTCTTCCGGAAAGCGAAAGCGGGGTCGTGCAGTGAGTCGGATACGAACGACCCGAGCGTCGCAACGGCGAGCGAGGGGCAGGCCCCCTTTCGCTTCCGGCCAACCAACACGATTACCGCAGGAGCGCATTTTGCATATCATCCATGATATAGAAAATTTCGAGGCACCCTGGAATTCCTGTGCCGTGACCCCCGGCGTCTTTGACGGGCTCCACAAGGGCCATCAGGCTCTCATTCACAAGCTACTCAAGAAGCGCGTGGATGCTCGAGTCTTACTAACCTATCACCCACATCCGGATCTGGTCCTGGGAAAACGAAAGAGCGCGGAGACTTATGAACTCTTTACATACGAAGAGAAGCTCGCTCTCTTTCAGTCCTATTCCCTTGATGCAGTGGTCTTTCTGCCCTTCACGCCGGAATTGGCGCGGATGACCGCACTTCGATATCTCAAAGAGATCCTGCTCGGCAAACTCAAAGCAAGCCACATCGTCATAGGGTACGACCAATGTTTTGGTCGAGGTCGCAAGGGTGACTATGCGTTCTTAAAGAAGATGTCTCATCGCTACAATTATTCCGTGGAAAGAGTGAAGGCCGTTCGTGGCTCTGGACTGGTAATTTCAAGTTCACAAATTCGCAATAGCCTCGGCAACGGTGATATGGAAACCGCGCGACGCCTCCTGGGGCATGATTATTTTATCACGGGACTTGTTGTGCGAGGTTTTCAGCGCGGCCGTGAGATGGGTTTTCCGACAGCGAACCTTGAAGTGCCGCGCAGTAAGGTACTCCCAAAACAGGGAGTTTACACGGCCATCGCCGAATGGGGCGGGCAGTCTTATCGGGCAATGGTAAACATCGGAACCAATCCCACGTTTGATGGGAAGCAACTGACAATTGAAGCCAATCTGCTGGACTTCAACGCAGACCTCTACGGCGAACAGTTGCGCATTTATTTCCGCAAACGGATCCGCGATGAGTTGAAATTCGATTCAATGGAAGCGCTGGTAGCGCAATTACACAAAGATCGGGAAGTAACCCTGAAGGAGAAGCTCTAGCCAGGCGCGAAGCCTCGACCATTTCCCGCCGGGCAAGCGATCAAGCGGGTGGAGCAAGCCCGTGCGGCCGCTCTCGGGCCTCCATGCACTCCGTGGCACCTGTGCATCCTTGCACAATGAGCGCGGTCCGAACAAAATCAGAAACCGGTAAGCGACAAGGCAACGCACAGAAAAATTCCGGAAAGTCAGATTGCGGGTTTCGAGCGCAACCAGCGCGTCCGAGCGTCGGCAATGGCCGAGCGAAGGCGAAACATGCAACTGGCTTTCCGGACAGAGCCCTGTGCGGGGGCCGCCAGAGCGCCTACTTCTGAGACTCGAAAGTTTCCTGGACGGCGAATACAACGTCTTCTACGTCGTCATCGCTCATAGAGCTGTAGAGCGGCAAGGATACAATGCGTTTGTAAATGTCTTCGCTCGCAGGGAAGTTTCCTGGCTCGTAACCCATTTCTTTGTAGAAGGTGTGTCTATAAAGTGGAATGAAGTGCAGGCTTGTGCCAATTCCTCGCGCGTACATTTCTTCAACGAACCGATCCCGGCTCATTTTCGCGGCCGGCGCAATCTCAATAGTGAATAGATGCTGAGAAGATCCCTCCGGATCCTTCACGATCTGAATTCCTTTGATGTCTTGAAATGCGTCACGGTACCGGGACGCGATTGCATGCCGGCGCTCCTGCATCTCAGCCGTCCGCATCAATTGAACGCGGCCCATGGCGGCCGCGAGGTCTGTCATGTTGTACTTGTATCCCTGCTCTACTACATCGTACTTCCAACGTTTGCGACCCCAGGTTTGCCCTTTAATGCCGTGCAGACGCAGACGTTTGAGGCGGTTTGCGATCTTGTCACTGTTGGTGGTAACCATTCCACCTTCCCCTGTGGACAGGTTCTTGGTTGCGTAAAAACTAAATGCAGTGATCTCGCTGACGTTTCCAATCATGCGATTCTTATAGCGAGTTGGGAAAGCATGCGCCGCATCTTCTACAATGTGCAGGTCGTACTTGTCCGCTATGGCCTGGAGTCCTTCCAGGTCACAGGGCCTTCCACCGAGGTGCACTGGAATGAGGGCGCGCAGAATCTTGCCGCTGGCTTTGTGGATAACCTTGCGTTCCCGCAGCTCGCACTCCTCTTTAATGAAGTTCAAAACGATCTGGGGATCCATGAGATACGTAGATCGGTCAACGTCGACAATGTGCGGCTGAGCCCCGGCGTATAGAACGGCCTCTGCGGTAGCAGTGAATGTAATAGAGGGAACAAGCACCAGATCGCCAGTTCCGATTCCCAGAACCTCCATTGCCAGATGAAGGCCGGCTGTTGCCGAGTTGACCGCAATTGCAAAGTCTGCCCCTACTGCGCGGGCGAATTCGTCCTCGAATGCATGTACTTCCGGACCGCTGGTCAGCCACCCCGAGCGCAGTACCCGGTCCACGGCCTCCCTTTCCAGGGAACTGATATCAGGACGGGCGTATGGGAGGCTTTTCTTCCGAACTCTCCGCTCGACTACAGCTTTGCGCGGGGCCTGTGGATACGGGACTCCCACGGAAGAATGCATCAAGGGAAGTCGTGCCATATCCTAAGGATCGGGCAAATTCAAAAATTCATGAACTGAATTGCACACAGGGCGCATCCCCTTTTTATGGTAGCCTACCCGTTATGGATCTGGTGACATATTTCAAGCGCGGGCTGGCATACCTGGCCCCCAAACAATCCGATCCTGATCGGGCCCTGACAGCACAACTGCTGTATGCGGTTCTATTTTCAAGCGCCGTCGCTCTGACGCTCTATGGGGTTGGCTTATTCCTCTTGTTGGGTGATCGGGCGCGGATCGAAACAACGGCAACCACCCTTTTCCTGGTCGCCCTTGTCTATGTGATTCTGCGCACCGGGCACCTTAAGATAGCCAGCGTTGTCGGCGTCGTCGGGAGCACTGTTGTCCTTTCATTTGCCGCATTTCTCGGGCGTGGAGTCTCAGGAGTTTCCTATTCGGCCTTCGTAGTCATCACAGTTGCGGCGGGATTACTCCTGGGTCGGGTAGCAGCGCTTGCCATAGCAATCACTGCCACACTGGCGGGGGGTATAATACTCTGGGCTCAGGGAGTTCGTGACGTGCAACAGGGTTGGAGCCCTCAGTTGATCAGTTGGCTGGGTGAAAGCATGTTGTTCTTCATCTCTGCCTTCATGATCGGTTCCTTTGCCGATCGCCTCCGTTCTGCCGCGCATGAGGCTCGAAAGAATCAGAAGGATAAGGTTGAAACGGAAGAACATTTCCGGGCTACACGCAATCGTCTCTCAGTCGCTCTGGATTCCTCGCAGCTTGGCATCTGGGAATGGAAGATCAACACGAACGAAGTTTACTGGTCCGATACTCTCGAGAAACTTTTCCGCCTGCCCCCCGGGGGATTTAAACACACATACGAACATTACCTGGAACTCATCCACCCCGATGATCGCGCAAAGATTCAAGCTGCAATCGGTGACGTGCTGAGTTCGCGATCCAGTCAATATGAAGTTCAACACCGCATACTTACCGCAGACGGCTTGATACTCTTCATGGAGTGTCGGGGGCGCCTCCTGCGAAGCGAAGATGGAGCACCTGCTAGCATGGTCGGCACCGTTATGGACATTACGGACCGCGTGGAATCTGAGGCTGCTCTTGCAAGGAGTGAGGATACGTTTCGTAGCCTGGTCAAGAATCTGACCGTTGGTGTCCTGCTCCAGGGTCCTCATTCTGAAATCCTTCTGGCCAATCCCGCCGCTTTCAACCTGCTGGGGCTAAGCGAAGCACAAATCCTTGGACGCACCTCATTTGATCCGGAATGGAATGTAATTGGAGAAGATGGAGCCAACTTGCCCGGCAATCAGCATCCAGTTCCACGAGCCATAGCAACCCGCCAGCCGGTCACCAATGTGGTAATGGGAGTGCAACATGCAGCCAGGGGGGAGCGTGTTTGGCTCCTGGTAAACGCAGTTCCACTCTTGAAACCAGACGGATCGGTTTCGCAAGTAATTTGCACATTCACGGACATCAGCGCTACCAAACGGACGCAGAGTCTGTTGTCCGAAAGCGAAGACAAATACCGATCCCTGGTCGAAAGATCGCCTGACGGTGTTGCGGTACATCAGGATCGCGTCTTTACGTTCGCGAACCAGGCGCTTGCAAATCTGCTCGGTTACAGCTCCCCTGCTCACCTTGTAGGAAGGCCAATCTTTGACATAGTACCGCCAGATTTTCGTGATTTTGTGACAAGCCGAGTGGCTACTCTCCTGCATCAGCCCGGTTCTGAAGTCCCTCCGATGGAGCAGCAATTGCTACGCGCGGACGGAGGGCTAGTTGACGTTGAGTCCCGGGCGGCGCGTGTTTCCTACGGAGGAAAGCCCGCCATTCAAGTCATGTTCCGAGACATTACGGCGCGGAAGCACACGGAGCGTCTGCTCCTTGACACCGAAAGGCGTTATCGCGAGGTTATCGACAGGGCTGGAGATGGCATTTTCCTGATTGAACGCAGCTTGAAGTTCGTAGACGCAAACGCAACGGTTTGCGATATGTTGGGCTACTCACAGGAAGAACTGCTGACTATGACGCCCGTTGACATACTTGCCAATCGCGATGAAGGTAAGCTGCTCCGATTCCCCGAAATCTGGGCCGGTCAACCGGTTACCGTCGAGCGCATGCTGCGCCGGAAAGATGGTTCAACGTTTGCGGTCGAAGTGAATGCGAAGAAGATCCATGAGGGTCTCATGCTGGCTATCCTCCGCGATGTCAGTGCCAGAAAGGCGACCGAGCTAGCAATAAAGGAATCAGAGGAAAAGTGGCGGACGCTCGCGGAGAGCGTTCCCGACTTTGCGATTATTGTCGATGAGGCAGGTATAATCGACTTCATCAATCACATTATCCCGGGATGGAGAAGGGACCAGGTGATTGGCAGACCGTTCTATGACTTCCATCCGCCAGAACAACATGATCAACTGCGAACACGTCTTTCCAGGGTTTTTGCAACGGGCATAGGGGAAGAGTATGAGCATACAGGTGCGGGGGCGCCCGGCGAGATCCGGCACTACAACACTAGAATGTCTGCCATCACTCAATCCGGAAAGCGCACAAGGGTACTAATCATCGCAACAGACATTACGGGCAGAAAGCGCGATCTTCAGCGCCTTGAGTATCAGGCGTCGCATGATTCACTGACAGATTTGCCAAACCGGCAGTACATGATTGAAAGCAGTCTTCATGCAATTGACAACGCTGAGAGGACTGGAAACCAGGTAGCGCTCTTGCTTCTTGATCTGGATCGCTTCAAAGAAATAAATGATACCCTGGGTCACTATACCGGAGATCTGTTGCTGAAGCGAATTGGCCCGCGACTTCAGAATTATCTACACTCCGTTGGCGCTCAGATTGCCAGGCTCGGTGGAGACGAATTCGCCATTTTGATCCCAAAAATCGCCGAACCAGCGGAAGCAGAAAGTATTGCCCAGACGGTCCACAAAGCCGTAAGGGAGCCGTTCCTGCTCGATGGCATGAACCTGGAACTGGATTCCAGCATTGGTGTCGCAATCTATCCTTTGCATGGAAAGGATCCCATTTCTCTGCTCCGCTGTGCTGATGTGGCAATGTATATTGCCAAGCGGAGATCGGCCGGTGTGGCAATGTACTCGCCCGATCAAGATCGGTATTCACGAAGACGCCTTGCGTTGCTTACCGAACTTGGGCTGGCCATCCGAGAAGATCAACTAACGTTACATTATCAACCCAAGTACATGCTTCTGGATCAAAAGTGCGTTGGCGCTGAAGTCCTGGTGCGATGGCAGCATCCCAACCATGGTACCATTTCCCCGGGAGAATTTATCCCACTGGCTGAAATGGGCAATCTGATCATGCCTTTGACTCACTGGGTCCTCGAGAACGCTCTCAGGCAATGGCGCGCATGGAAGGATACGGGGATTACAACAACGATTGCAGTGAACCTGTCTGTTCGGAACCTCATGGATGAACAATACCCGGTAACTGTTGAATCGCTGCTTAAGAAGTTCCACGTTGATCCGGGCGCGCTGGAACTAGAAATTACGGAAAGCGCAATCATGGCAGATCCTGAACGCGCCCTCTCCATTCTCAACCGCCTTCACGGCCTTGGTGTGGAACTCTCTATTGATGATTTTGGCACGGGCTATTCTTCCTTGTCCTACCTCTCAAGACTGCCGATTGATTCTCTCAAGATCGATTTATCCTTTGTCCGGCAAATGCGCGAAAGTGAACGAAATACAATTATCGTAAACTCCACCATCAGACTGGCCCATACTCTGGGCCTTCGCGTAGTTGCTGAAGGCGTTGAAGATCTCGAAACGCTACTCACGCTTGCGGAAATGAAATGTGACATGGCACAGGGGTTCTTCCTGGCCCCGCCAATGAAAGCAATCGATGTTGAAGAAAAAGTATTCCGGGCAGCCAGCGGGGATTGAGGTCCCGGCCAGAAACTTTCATCGGGACTACTTACTGAATCTATACGAAACACCCAGCATCAAGCTATCAATTCCTGGATTGGTCCCTTTGTCGGGCAGGAAGTTTATGCCAATGGCCGATCCATTCGAATTGTGACCGTATGTTGCCGTTAGACGAAATTGCTCAGAAATAGGAACGCCAACAGTAAGAGCCAGGTCATACGTATGCCTGGTTTGACCCTGAAATCTCCTTATGCCATGAATGGTATCCGTGATTCTTTTGCGTGAATATCCGGCGCCCGCAAAACCAGCAAGGTCAAAAGGCCCAACGTCCCAGCCCAGCAAAACCCCGGCAGATGCCATGGTAATCCCGTCGAACGAACCAACCTTGCCGTAAAGCCCCGGACCTATCGTTCCGTAAGACGAAGGGATCAGCGGAAAGAATGATTTCAGAAGGAGATCGACCTTGGGTCCTGGCTCCCACGGCACGTTTTCCTTGCAGGTGCCGCATACCAGCCCCTGGCCTGCGCGGAGCTCAACGTCGTAACTTGTCTTGATTTCACGCGCCTCAGCGACTTTTGCAAATGAAAGACAGAGGAAAATAACGACCGTCGCTTTGCCCAAGTTTCCCTTTCCCTACCGGGGACGTCTGAACAAGGAAAGAATACTGAATCCATTTATCAGATGCGCCAGTGTGGCAAAACCACCCATCATTGCACCGGCAACACCGGGAGAAGAGACGTCGGCACCGGTCAGAAAAAGACCAGGAACGGGCGTTCTCGCACGCGAGAACGAAGCTTTGCTTTCTCGAAAGCGATCCGGTACACAGGCCAGTCCATAGATTGATCCAAGAGGATGCGCCGTGAAATGCTCGTTTGTGATCGGAGTGGAAAGCTCATAGAACTCGACATTATCCTTAAAGCCCGGCAAATGCTTCTCAATGTAGGCAATCAATAGTTGTGCTATCTTCTCCTTGAGATCAGCGTACTCCATTCCACGTTTCTTCCAGGCTCCCCCTTTCCACGGTTCGAATGTTTTGTAATCAGCAAATGCAATGATCTCTGCCGTGTGGGATTGGCTTTCTGGATTCTTCAATGACGGGAAAGACAGATACGCTCCGGTAGGATTTGATTCTTCTACCCATTTGCTGCGGTTCAAGTAGTTCTTATCGTGATCATACGTGGAGTAAATCCAGTAGTTCTCTCCGTGAAACCCTTGCTTACGTGGGTCTTCCTTGAGTCCCAAATACAATGTAACGTTGGTCGTCACGGGTTGCTGTTTGTAGAACTCATCCAGGTCAGATCTGAAGGGCAAGGAAACAGACTCAGGGACCAGCCGCATAAACGTAGTCCAGGCTCCGGCATCTGAAACGATGAGTGGCGCGCGAAATTCAATATTGCTGTCGGGTCGTTCAGGGAGTTTTTTCACCCGAACGCCCACCGCTTTCCCTTCTTCAACGATAACCTCAGTTACTTCGTGCGACACACGAATTTCACCACCGTTCGCGTTCAATATGGCCTCGACACTCTCCGCTATCTTACCCGCGCCGCCTACTGGATAGTATCCACCGTTCAGATAGTGCGTCACAATAAGCGAATGGATTACAAAGGTGCTTTCAGCAGGAGGGAGGCCGTAGTCGCCCCATTGCGATAACAGCAATGCCTTGAGCTTCTCATTCTTGAAATGGAGATTCAAATATTCCCCTGTTGTCATAAGGGCGGACTTCTGCCCCAGGGAATCGAGCAGATGGGTCAAGCCATCGAGAAATGGAGGCAAGGATTTCATAGTGACATGGCGACCAAACCACGCCGCCGCTTTCTTTACATCTTCAAGATAACGTCTGATAGCCGGTTCTTCGTCCGGGAACATGGCTACGACGTCGCCTATGAACCGTTCGGGATCACCGTAGACTGGAAAGGAGAAATCCGGATAGACAAACATTTCAAACGGCTCTTCCATTTTCTGCCATTTTACCTGGCTTCCCGTAATTACGTCGAATAGCCTGCGGAGCATGCTGGTCTCTGCGAGGTCTCCAATGTAGTGAACGCCTACATCCCAGTGATATTTCTTGCGATTAAACTCATGCGTGAAACCGCCAGCCCGGAAATGGCGCTCCAGAACCAGGACACGTTTCTTGCCAACGGTGGCCAGGATACTGGCGACTGTCAGACCGCCCATACCGGAACCAATTACAATTGCATCAAACTCATTACTCATATTACTCCCCCAATTAAGATGATCAGACTTAGTTCATGAGCCACGGAAGCATCAACCGCGCAAGCCCGAGAAAACTCATGAAACCACAGACATCAGTAAACGTGGTCACAAAGATACTCGAAGCAACGGCCGGATCAATTCCGAATCGCTTCAAGATCAAAGGAATGGCAGTGCCGGCTGTCGCGGCAATCAACATGTTTGCTATCATTGCGGCAGTAATCACGCCCGCCAGAACCAGCTTGTGGGTAAACAAGAACACAAACAAACCCGTTGCGAATCCCTGAATGAGGCCATTCATAGAACCCATGACACCCTCGCGAAGAATCGCACGTGGCAGACCCGAAGGGGACAGCTCACCTAGAGCGATATTGCGAATGATCACAGCCATGGTCTGACTGGCCGCGTTGCCCCCCATTCCGGCCACAATCGGCATGAGAGAAGCAAGGATTACGACTTTTTCAATCGTTTCGCCAAAGAGACTAACGACTGAGGACGCAAGAAACGCCGTCAAAAGATTTACCGAGAGCCAGAGGTTCCGCTTCATTGCAGAGGAAATTACTGGAGAAGACAGCGTTTCATCTCCGGAAACACCACCCATGCGCAAGATATCTTCGCTGGCCTCCTCCTCGACAACTTCAAGAATTGCGTCTGCCGTTATTCGCCCTACCATGACGTCGTTAGCGTCAACAACAGGAGCTGATAGAAAATTATACCGGGTGAAGATTTGGGCCACTTCTTCGCGGTCTGTCGTCACCGGGATTGGCAAGATTTCAGTTTCTGTGATCTTCTTTATCCGGGTCCGCGAGCTTGCGAGAATCAATCGATCGAGCCCAATGTGCCCCTTATATTTCCCTTCCGCGTCAACAACGTAAACGGTGTAGATGTCATCCGCTTCTGACGTTGCACGACGGATCGATTTGATTGCCTGCTTCACTGTACTCGTTTCAAGTACGACGGCGAACTCCTTCATCATCAAGGCGCCCGCCGTGTTTTCCGGATACGAGAGTAGTTCTGTAACTTCCTGCCGATCTTCCTGAGGCAGTAGTGAGATCACCTCGCCGGATGTTTCCTCCGGCAGATCTTCCATAATATCTGCGGCCGCATCCGATTCTTGTTCCTGGACAATCTCCGCAACCTGACGAGGCGTGAGCGATTCCAGCAGCTCCTGCTTGATTGGATCGTCCAGTTCAAGAAGTACGAGTCCGCGCCGTTCTGCAGGGAGGCGAAGGAACAAACGCTCCATCTGCTCAAAGTCGAGGTGCTGCAGAATGTATGCGACATCTGCATCGTATAGCTCTTCGAGAAGCTGATCCAGCTGCGGATGCTGGTTGGTCTCCAGGAGGCCAACAATCTGGTTACCGGCCTCAGGATCATCCCGACGAAATGAATATTCTTCGCTCGGTTCCTTGTCCTGGATTTGGGTCATAACGGCTATTCCCCGACGCGCCAGGGAGGTGTCAAATTTCCTTTGATTGGAAGCAGAAAAATGAATTCAGTTCAGAGTGCTGCATAGATCCATGGAGAAATGTCCGAGCTCATTTTTCTCCCGCCATTGATATACTTGCTCTCGCTCCTACTGGTTGCCTACTGGCTGCGCGACCAGGACAGGGGCGATGGGCAATACTTTCTGGCTGGAAGAAACATCGCCGCCACCCCGGCAATTCTCTCCGTAGTGGCCAACGAGACTTCTGTGGCTACAGTGATGATTTTTCCCGCTGCTGGATTCGCCTCTGATTTTGTGCTGCTCTGGCTCTGCCTGGGTTATGTAGCCGGGCGCGGACTTGTTGGCTGGCTTTTTATGAAGAAGCTATATGAGAATCACAAACTCTCCATTTACGAAACAATCGGTGGGTCGCGATCGGGCAGCGTACCTCTGGCTCTGGCATACATCCTGGCAAAGTATATTGCTAATGGGGCAAGGTTTTATATGGCCGGTTACGCATTGCAGCAGCTATTTGGTTGGTCGATTGTGGGCTGGATCGTGCTGGTTGCGGCAATTGTCGCTGTTTACAGCCTGACTGGCGGGATCCGGGCAGTCGTGGTAACAGATCAGATCCAGGGATCCGTCATCTACCTCATGGGACTGACGTTATGCGGCATTCTGATCTGGAGCCTGTTTGGGATGCAAAACACTGTCCCTGTTTCAAGCATTCGCCTGATCGATACAACCGCAAGCGCCAGCAATTCAAACTTCTGGCTAACACTCTTCCTGGGGGGAATGGTTCTCTCCATTGGGACCCACGGCGCCGACCAGGACATGATCCAGCGACTCCTGGCCACGCGGGATGCGGGCAAAGCATCGCGCTCAGTCTTCTATTCCGCGCTTGGTGCTACGATTGTGATTCTGACGTATCTGGGGATCGGGGTGTTGCTCCGGGTAACCGGACACACCGAGCTGGACGCAAAGTCTCCGCTCGTTGATTATATCTTTCGTATGCAGGTTCCCTTGCTTGCAGGGTGTTTTGCTGTATTATTGCTTTCCACCGGCATGTCATCGCTTGATTCCTCCACGAATTCCACGGGAGCCATCTGGAAGTTCATTTTCAATTCCAAACAACCGGGGATCTATTGGTCTGTATTCTCCCTAATTTGTCTTGTCTTCTCCGCTTTGCTGTTTTCCTGGCTGGGACGATCCGACTTCCTCAGTCTGGCCCTTGGCTCCATGAGTTATGTGCACGGGGCTTTGATAGCAATCTTAATGACGTATACGTTCTTCCCTCGGTTGATCTGCCCCACGGGAATCGTTCTCACAATCCTTGCAGCCCCGGCGGCCACACTATGGAGTCAGACCTGGCAACCCGCGCCTGCATGGACAGTGCAGATTCTGGTTTCGACAATTACAGCCCTGCTTGTTTGTCTAACTTCGGGTCTGGTCAATTCCAGGCTACGTCGCTTAGCCTGAATACACTGAACCAGACGCCAGACTTTTAAAACACTGATCCAAACCGAAACTGGACAGACCTGCCAGACATTAATTTGAAATGAATGATTCCGAGCTGTTGGGATCTGGATGCAAGAATTGACCGTAAATCCAGCCGGTCTTGCCGGCAACTACAACCTTAAACCAGTATGCACTATAGAGACCGGAGACTGAATCTCTGGCCTTCGATTTCTCCAGAATCTTAACTTCTGCCCGATCCGCCGGGGTTGCAAGTCGCGTAGAACTTGTAGATGCCTTTTCGCGAAGCGAAACGGAAGTGCCATATACGAACGCCTTTTTTCCCGGTCCCAGCGTCTCCGAGTAAACGGCGTAACCCCACTGGGAACTCATTGTTCCTTCTGCGGCACGCGCGGATTGAATCAGTTCCTTCTTGCAAAGTGTTGCTGCCTCAGTCCTGAACTCAAAAATTTCTGATTCGCCGGGATTCTGGAATAGCAGTCCTTTGTAGTTCTGAAAGGCAGTGGCTTTGTTATCAATGCGCTTCGCGCTCTTTGCACACTCGGCTTGTGTGGCTGCTTTGCAATCCTGCAGGCTCTGAGAATCCCCTTCTGACCAGGTGAGACAAGTTCCTTTCTTCTGCGCCTGTGCCTGAAGTGCCGGCACAAACAAAGAGACGGAGGCGAACAAAAGCGAGACGAGTATGCGATTCATGAGCTAAGCATTTCTCCGCACTCACGAATCGCAATCGCAAAAATCCTCAAAACCAGCAAGGCCGGAAAATCGACCTCTTCTCAGGATCAATGGCCCATGCTTTCCGGCTTCAATCGCTCAAATCGCTGGAACAGAGAGTAAACACATGGAATCACAACCAGCGTAAGCAAAGTTGAAACGATTGTCCCGCCAATCACGGCGATTGCCATTGGGATCATGGTAGCTCCACCGGGACCAATGGACAGCGCGGGCGGAATCGCAGCGGCGATGGTTGCAATCGAAGTCATGAGAATGGGACGAAGGCGGACCGGACAGGCTGCTAGCAATGCCTCTTTAACCGGCAAGCCGTCCACGCGCATCCGATTGGTAAAGTCAACGAGCATGATCGAATTCTTTTTAACCAGACCCATGAGTAACAGTAAAGCAATGAAACTGTAGATGTTGAGCGACTGCCCAAACACAAACAAGGCCAACACTGCGCCAGAGAAACTGAACGGCAATGCCATTAAAACAGTCACAGGATGAAGGAAGCTATTGAACTGACTGCCGAGAATCATGTACGCAACGATAATACCCATCGCCAGAACCATTCCAAGACTTCCAAACGACTCCGCAGTGGTTTGCGCTGATCCGGTAGCCTCAGCAGTGTACTCTTTGGGCAGAATACTTTTTGCAATCTGGATCGCCTGCGCGATCGCATCGGTCTGGCCAACCTTTGGCGCCGGATTTGCAAAGATTGTCACAGCTCGCTGGCGATTTAACCGAGTGATACTTTGGAGTGAAGGACGAACCTCTGTGTAAGTTACGTCGGCAAGACTAACCAGCTCGCCTCTGTTATTGCGCACATACAAATTCCGTATATCGGTAACCTTCTGCCGATCGACTTCCTCCATGCGCACTCGAATGTCGTAGCGATGCCCGCCCTCAGTGAACTGTCCGGCTTTCACACCACCAATCATTGCACCCAGAACGTCGCCTATCGTGTCCACACTCACGCCAAACTCCGCGGCTCGGGGTCGATTGGGGAATATTTGAGCTTCCTCCTGACCCTCAAGAAAGTTTGAATCCACATCGGTGAAGTTTCCGGACTTTTTCATCTCTTCCATAATTTGTCTCGATGACTCCGTCAACTTTTCCCAGTCAGATCCCTTTACTGTAATCTCAACCGGGTAGCCGCGGCTCGATGAGAAGCCACGCATCGAAAGATCCTGAACCGAGACGCGAAGCTGCGGGAAATCTCTGCTCAACGCTTCGCGAACTACACCGGCAAACTCCTGCTGCGAAAGTTTCTTCTTTTTCTGTGGATCAACTGGCCGGTCCTTCATCTCATGCATCGTAACGAACAGGTTTACTAGATTTGTCTGGCCACCTTGAAAACCTCCCACTGCGACGAAATAGCGTGCGACCTCCGGCCTGGACTTCAAGAAGTCCTCGCATCGCTTTGAGAAACTGTCTGTGTACTGAATCGAAGAGCCGACTGGAGTCTGAACGCGAAGAAGAAAGATACTTTGATCCTGCGCCGGCACAAACTCTTTCTTGATTGGGATCAAAAAGCCAAACGAGAGCGCAAACAACAGGGTGGAGATTAACAGTACCGTCCAGCGATGGTCAAGGCACCACCGCAAAAGCCGACGATACTTCTCGCCCAGCGACTTGAACCACTCGTCCACCCTGGACGTCAGGCGATTAGTGTGACCTACTTGTAAAAACTGTGAAGCCCGCATTGGAGTCAGCGTGAGAGCCTCGAGGAGAGACAAAAGAACGGCGGCCGTAATCGTAACTCCAAACTGAAAGAAAAACTTCCCAATGATACCCGACATAAATACAACAGGGAGAAAGATCGCGCAGATCGACAGGGTCGTGGCAATCGCAGCAAAGGTGATTTCCGTTGCCCCTTTCCGGGCTGCTTCGACCATTCCCTCCCCCATCTCACGATGTCGCACAATATTCTCGAGAACCATAATCGCATCGTCGACAACAATGCCAATGGCCAACGAAAGAGCCAGGAGCGTGAATGTATTCAGTGTGAATCCAAAAATATTTAGGACAATCATTGTTCCCATGATCGATGTGGGAATTGCAAGCAGTACGTTGATAGTGGAACTCCAACTGCCCAGGAAGAAATAACAGACCAGACTCGTTAGAATCGCAGACAGAACCAGAGTGAACTCCAATTCGCCTATTGACTCCTCAATGAATCGTGTGGAATCGAATGCTACGCCCAGGTGATATCCTTCTGGCAGGGTTTTTTCAAGTTCCGCCATCCGTTTCTTGGCAGCCCTTGCAACGTCGATCGCATTGGTTCCACGTTGCTTGATAATGCCAATCCCAACAGCAGATCTACCGTTAAAACGGGAAATGCGATATCGATCGTCGAGCCCATCTTCAACTCGCGCAACATCACGAATGCGAATCAGCGTATCAAAGATGGGTTGGCCCCCGCGATAGAGAATGGGCAGATCACCAAATGCTTTTGACGTTGGCGCCTCACCGAGGGATCTAACGTTGTATTGTTTTACGGGATTCTCGATGAGCCCCGCCGGTTGCTCCAGGTGCTCCCGCCCAATAGCCGTCATGATGTCCGCAACGGTAAGCTCCCGCGCAGCAAGTTTGTTTCGATTGGCCCATACTCGCAGATTGCGGTCTACCCATCCACCAAGCACCAACTGCCCTACTCCCGGAACAACACTGAACTCTGTCTTCAGATGATCGCGCACGTACACCATTGTGTCGCGCAGATTCTCTTTATCATTTGAGAGCGCGATGAACATGATTGGCTGATCTTCTGGATTAAACTTGGTGATGATAGCCGGGTCCATTGCCTTGGGCAAAAGCTTCTGAGCCTGCGCCACCCGAGTCTGTACTTCCTGGAGCGCCGCATCCACGTTTCGATTCAGGTTGAGTTCAACGGTAATATTCGCGCTTCCGTAACTGGAAGTCGACGTGATGGTCTTCACTCCTTCAACAGACAGTATACTATCTTCAACCAGGTCTACTATGTTTGTTTCCATTACCTCGGGTGAGGCCCCGGTCATGGAAAGTTGGACGTTAACCACGGGAAAATCAACGTCAGGCATGCTTGACACTCCGAGCTGACGGAAGCTAACCCAGCCAAAGAAGATAAGCCCGAGCATCAAGATCCAGGCGAACACCGGTCTTCTAATTGAAATTTCTGGTAAACTAGCCATGGCAATGCTCCTTAGCCTTTGGATGCGGATTTTCGGATTGGAAGTTCGCCAACTGCAACGCCGATCCAGATTCGATTCAGTTTTTCTTGTAAGAGAGCTCGCTCATAGTCATCCTTTGCCTGAGCCAGAGACGTGAGAGAAGTCAGCAGATCCAGAATTGTGACGAGCCGTCGGGCATAGTAATCGCTTTGAAACGCGTAGTTTTGCTGCGCCGCGTCGAGCGCTTTCTTGTAAGCCAATACCTCTTCACGGGAGGCACGCCAGGCGTCGTACGCCTGTCTGATCTCAAGCGCCGCCAAACGTTTAGTCTGGCTTAAGGCCAATTCCGCCTGACGTTTCTCCGATTCCGCCTGTTTGATTTTTGCCGTAACAACACCGCCGGAAAATATTGGAACCTGAATTGTTAGCTGCGCATAAATGTCCTTAGTATAGGTGCGATTGTGCTGAGGCAGACCATAGTAGCCATCGACAAAGACGGAAGGAAGATGCCCGCCCCAGGCCGCAGTTAGACTGGCTTTTGCAACTTCAAGGCTTGAACGTGCAGCCTCAACGTCAGCTCTTTGATCTGCGACGGCGTCAGCTTGATCTCGCGTAAAGGAAGGCTCCGCCCAGGTGAGATCTCGCTTTAATATGGCACCAACGGTGGTTCCTGTGAGCGTGGCGAGTCGTTCACGATTAGAAGACAGTGCGTCGCGGGTCGCCTGAATGGTAGCTTCCGAGCGCGCAATCGTGGTCCGTGCGCTCGAAAGATCCGTTCTCCGCGCCTTTCCGAGCCCAACAAAGTACTCAAGCTGTGCAAGGTTCTGTCTTGAGAGAGCCAACACTTCCTCTTGACTCTTGAGTGAACTCTCATACTGAAGCACTGTAAAGTAAGCCTGCGCAATTTCCAGATAAAAGCGGCCGGCATCGTGGAATAGTTCGCGACGACGTTGTTGTATCAATGGCTCGGCAGCTTTCACTCCAGCGTACTCGTTCAAGCCGGTAAAAATCGGAATATGCAACACAAGTGCCCTCGAGGGCACACCGGTGGTCAAAGTTTGACTGGTGGTTGTGGAAGCAGCCAGGAGCGACTGCCCCGTGAGAATTGCCTGGAGCTGCCGTTGCTGCTGTTGCTCTTTTGCAATTCTGGCGTGATTGTTCGGGATGTACGTACTCTGCGCGTCGCGGAAGGAAAGCGAAGGAATCCAGGAGCCGACCGCCTGGTTTTTCTGCGCCTCTGCCTGGATTACACTTTCCTGGCGCATGGCCATCCGTTCTGTACGAGTAACCGCAAGCGCATACACTTCATCCAGGGTCAGGTTTGCTTTGCTCACCGCGAGACTCGCTGGCTCAGTTTTAGTATCACCTGACGTAGGATTTGAAATGTCTGGTCCGGACGACCTGGCGACGGCTACATCCGCGCTACTTACACCCGTGGCTTCTTCGACTGCCTTTGGCACTTCGTTGCTGCCAACCTTGACTGGCTCAGAAGTACACGCCCAGAACAACAATATTGGCAGCAGGTAACTATTTCTTTTTGACACGATTTTTATCCTGAGCGTAGATCTCTTTTCTCATCTGCTTGATTAGCTTAAGAACGTTATCCGGCATATCTGGCAGCGGAAATCCGGGCTCCAGATCAAGCATCCTGGCCGTGGTATCCAGGATATGATCCAGCAAATGGCCCATTCCGCGACGGACGTACAACTGGTTGTGTAGCTCCGTCCCCTGGTAACTCTCTTTCTGCATTGAATAGAGTACAAAGAATGAGACAGCATTCCATACGACCAGGAGCGGGTCTGTCTTTCGGAATATCCCCTCCGCCATGCCCTGCTCCATAAACGCCTGGTTCAGTAGCATTCGAGGAACGACATAGCGACGGTAAACTTCGTGGAAGGCCTGGCCACCCTCGGCCAATTCCCAGGCCATGATGCGACGTAACGTTGGATCCTTACCGCGAAGATGGCGGTAAGCGATTGCGTGAAGCGTAAAGTAGAGCTGCTGCAATGGCGGCAGCTCCCGGGCAAGCTCCAGGATTGGAGCATCCTGCTCCCATTCTTCCTCAATTAGAGAACGAACCACGTGGGCATGCAGGGCCTTTTTGTTCTTAAAGTAGTAATGGAGCATTGCCTTGTTGATCCGCGCAGCCTTTGCGATAGACTCCATTCGCGCGCCGGCAAAGCCTCGTTTTGAGAATTCGACACTGGCGGCCTTGAGGATTTTTGATTTCGCTTCGCCGGCTTCCAAGTTATTAACCAAACGGTTAGACCGTCTGGTTAATAACAAGGTTCCCGATTCAAATATCGGCGATTGGTATTTTGCAGGCGTTTTGAGTCTGGCAGGCGCACATTCCCGGAGACAGGAGAATTGACCTTGCTGGTTGCAGGCACTCTCCTTAGGGGGCGGCGCGCCGTTCGTAGGCCTGATGAGCCCGGCTTCGCTTCAAGACCGTTTCGCGCTCCTTTACCATTTCATATTCTTCCCAGAGTGATTGCGTAAAATACTCCGGACGCAGTAGTCTCGCAGTTCCCCTCTGGTCCGCCGAATCTTTCAAAAGAAAAAGATGATTCCACGACACCACTTCAAACACGAGCGGAGGCTTTGCAACAGTGCGGACCGTGCTATGCTTGACCCCGAAATCCGATGGGTCGTGATTCTCAGCGGTTTCATAGATGACTTCATCCAGATTGCCGGCCGCATCAATCACCAGGGAAACCATCTCCACATCTCCTTTGCCGAACATGATCTTCTGCAGGCGAAGGCCACCGGTGTACAGACTTCGATTCAACCAGGGGAAAAATCCCGGCGCTGGATTTGTTTCCCCGGCCCAGACAAAGTGGTAGGTTATGTACTGTTTACCATTCGATCTGGCGGCGCGGTAATAGAGTGCAACGGGCTGGTCAAACTCCTCCGGAGAAATTATGGAGGGGGCATAACGTTGGGCCAGGGCATCGTCACGGAGCGGTTCAAAACCCGGCGTCTCCGGCGAATTGATTCGCGTAGTACGCAGGAGAAACCAGCCTACCCCGACGAAAATCAGCAGAACCACACCCCATTTCTTCATCTCCGAATTGAAAGAACGCGGCGCTATGAGTCTATGATTTTTTCAAGAGCAAATACGAGCGTGATTTATTTTTGCGGAACCACAAATTAACATGTGGCTGGTTCACGGCCGGATTTATTCATTGCAGGCAACTAATTCTGGATGGTAATAAAATGACGCTGCACACTCCACTTGGGAGACTTCGAATCATTGGTCTCATTGAAGGGATATCCTTCCTATTGCTGCTATTCCTTGCGATGCCTCTGAAATACATGTTTGGTATGCCACAATTCGTCCGGGTAATCGGGATGGCGCACGGCATCTTATTTCTGGTTTACCTGCTTTTCCTTCTGCAAGCCACTCTGGCCTATTCCTGGAGTTGGGCGCGAGCCATAATCCTGTTCCTGTCAACTCTAGTCCCATTTGGAACATTTGTAGCTGACTATATGATTTTGAGGCACGAGAAGGGATAGGACGTTATTTGGCGTGGTTGGCTCCAATCTGAAGACGATTTGAGCCAACCCATTCGTCCCATTCTGAACCATAGCCATCATAGGAAACCAGATACCTCTGGTTTTCCTTCTTCTTTATCTGCCCGGGATACCATTTGCCTTTCCATTCGATCATTACGCCGTTTGGATCAACCATCCGGTCCATTGTGACCCATTCATCCCAGCTTGAATCATATCCTTCGTATGTTATCAGGTGAAACCCTTCGCGAACGCGCAGAATTTTTGCCGGATACCATTTCCCGCCCCAGGAAACATTGGTGCGCGTACCTACGGGCAAAGTCTTCAGGGCCAGCGGTTTGATCTGATTTCTTGGAAGTGTCAGGGATTTCTTATCGCTGTAGAAGTAAAATTCAACTACAAGGTTTGAGCTCGATTCGCCAATCACGCGCGCTGGCTGCAGTCGCTTGTCGTAAGGAGCAAGGGCGTATGAGCCTATCAATCCCTGACGATCAGCCCGAGTAGATGCAAGAGCAATCGTCCATCCCGGGTCCACGTTGTAGAGGCCGTAACCAAACAATTGTTTCTCTCGGTTGATCATCGCACTTGAGACTTCAGCGCTCATTTCTTGTACAGTTATTTTGCCATTGGAATTCACGTCACATAGCCCATAACCAGAGAAGCAGTCTATTACGGTCTGTGAAAATGTCCAGTTACCCGTCGATTCGTTCGATGCCGAGGACGAAGTGAGGTACACAGCCCGCTTACCAGATTTGGAAATCTTTTCTGCAGCGAGTTTCAGCGCGCCGGAATAGCAGAAGTCTCCCATAAGGAGAACCGTACTACCCTTGAAATCCCGCACTAGAATTGCCGAGAGGTCCTCTACGCTGAGCCCTGTGGAAGCCGCATCGTCCGCATCGATATCATAGTTTGCAAGGAAGGTCTTGCCGCCCTCTTGCAATCCATGACCGGCATAATAGAAGATGAATGTAGAACCAGCAGTGGCGGATTTTGCTCGGTTTCGCAGTTCCTCCAGTATCCGGGCTCGCGTTCCCTGCCCGTCAAGGATCAGACCCAGACGATCTGACTTTACGCCGCGTTTCGTAAACACGTCAAATAGCTCCCGATCCTTACGATGAACGTTTGAAAACGGATCAAGCCCAGGCTTTTGCCATTCGAGCACACCTACGATTAGCCCCGAGGTATTGGCCGGGTCCCAGTCCTCCGCCTGGACGACAAAAGGAGTCACGCAAAATAGAAGTAGAATGGAAATCAGCCGCACGGAGCCTCAGTACGGCGCATCGTAATCATCTTGATAGGGCTCTGTCTTGATTCCCGACAGTTGAAAAGACGATTCAGTATACATGTTAGGTGTACGTACAATCTTCAGTTTGCCCTGCGCCCAGATAGGTTCCCACCAGACCATATTCGCCTTGTTACCGCCGGCCATCTTGACGTGAACAATTTGATTTGGCGGAGGGGCAGGCACATGGATACAGGCCTGCGGATACGGGACTAACAAAAACTCCGTTACGCTGTCCGCCTGGTCCTCAAGCGGCACCATAAAGCCTGCAATGCGCACGGTCTTACCATCCGCTGCTTTGAGCTTGGGCGAGGCCACGTTGGTCTTTACATTTAATTCCCGCAGTTGCTTCCAATCGAGTACCTGGGCTTTGTCTGTTTGGGCGACGAGTTCCGGCTCAAAGTCAGGAAGATTGGTCTTGCCCGGGAGGCGAGGCTGAAGCAGGTACACTGCACCGATGAGGAGGATGGCACCCAGAATAACTGAACGCGTGAGGCGGAAGTATTTCATTTCACTAAGTTTACGATACGCGTCG
Organism: Leptospirales bacterium; assembly: GCA_016788865.1. Taxonomy (GTDB): domain Bacteria; phylum Spirochaetota; class Leptospiria; order Leptospirales; family Leptonemataceae; genus JAEUSB01. The sequence goes on along the minus strand of JAEUSB010000095.1, from coordinate 50,102 downwards.
CGCAATCTGGACAGCGTCCCCATATCTATTATTCAGGGAAATGCAGGCCGCCTCGAATATCCATCCATTTTTTTGCGTATTTTCCTAGAACATCAAATTCCAGATTCACAAGGTCCTCGGTTTTCCATGAACCCGCGTTGGTAATCTCCAGGGTGTGTGGAATCAGGCAAACATCGAGAGTGTGCGCTTTCACGTCGGAGGCCGCAACTGTGAGGCTGATCCCATCGATACAGATACTTCCTTGGGGGACAACCAGGGGTTCAAAATCAGCCGGAAAGGCAACCGTGAAGCGCTTTTGGCCGGGTTCTAATTCTGCGCGAAGGATTCTTCCGACTGCGTCTACGTGCCCCTGCACGATGTGACCATCGATCCTGGCGTCCACACGGAGGCAGCGCTCGAGATTGACGATTGTGCCCTGCTGCAATCCACCGAGCGAACTCTTATCTAGAGTTTCCTGGACTAAAGTGACCTGATAGGACTGGGCGCCAGGATTGACGGTCTCAATGGTGAGACAAACCCCATTGTGCGCGACGCTCTGCCCTACGCTCAACTCACTGGCAAACGATGCTTGAATCTGGAAGGTGAGCGCGCCGCCGTTCTCAGCGGGGCGCACTTCAAGAATGCGCCCCGTGCTTTCAACAATGCCGGTGAACAATCAACTCCCTCTCGCAGTATGATCCCTGGTCTCTGCTTGAGGAAATGAAATAGTAGGGCTGACCGGCAGCGACAAAATCACGGCTGAACTTGATCCAGGGGGGAATTCTGCTGACGCATCTGTTGCATCATTTCCTGGTTTTTGCGCTGTTGTTCCACAAGCGTTTCAAAATTCGCGCGCTGAAAGTTCTTCAACTCCGCAAAGATGCGCATCTTTTCTTTCTCATGGATTTCGAGAAGGCTTTGAACCATTGCTTTCCCGTCAGATACGATTTTGCTTCCGGAAGGGCACACTTGCTCCTGGGCACCTTCTGATCCGGCCACTGCGACGGAACCGTCATTTACCATGACAGAAGCCGCCGAAGCCGCCTGTGCGATTTCAACCAGGAATTCTGTCCCACGGACTCCAGCGATTGCAGTAGGTGTTGAAACGACGTAAGCATCGCTCTTGCCGAGCTTGTCAAGCTTGGATGCAAGCGAACCTCGTTTCACATCGAGGCGAACGCGGAAGCCAGAATTGTCCCGAACTAGATCCTGCAGGACGACCTCGGTTCCAGGAGCCATGCGAAAGATAGCTCCTGTTGACAACTGGACGGACATAGTGCCGTCGGCTAACGTACGAAGTACGTCCCCTTTCTTGACCAGCTCATTCACCTTAACTCCGACTGGCTTTCCGGCGCGGACAATCTCCGACTTACCTGTAGCCTGCACGACCAGGGCAAGCGCCTTGGGCTCGTCCGCCTGGACCTGAACGGCGAGAAATACGAACAAAATTGATATTACGAGCTTTTGCATGAATTGCCTCATACTTACCCGACGAATCCATGCGGGTAGTTGTTCGTTTTTTCTTGACCCAAAGAAAGTAGCAATCTAAATCCACCTCGGCCTTGCCCGGGGGAAATATGGAAAGAGTAGTTCAGCCATCGCAGGATTTCGTATCAAAGGCGAACCTGACAAACCAACAATATCAGGAGCTTTACAAAGAGTCCATCTCTCAGCCAGATGCTTTCTGGGCCCGCATGGCGGAACGTCTAACGTGGTTCAAAAAGTGGGACAAAGTGCAGGATTCAGACTTTGCAAACGCGAACATTCGATGGTTTTCGGGCGGCAAGCTGAACGTTTCATACAACTGCCTGGATCGACATCTCAACACAACCATCAAGAATAAGGCCGCGCTGATCTGGGAAGGCGATGACCCAAATGAATCAAAGACATACACCTACCAGCAACTACACCGTGAGGTATGTCGTGTTGCAAATGTGATTAAGAAGCAAGGCGTCAGACGCGGAGATCGGGTTCTATTGTATATGCCCATGATCCCGGAACTTGCCATCAGCGCACTTGCCTGTACTCGAATTGGGGCAATCCATTCGATTGTATTCGGCGGCTTTTCTCCTGAATCACTTGTAGGAAGGATTGAAGATTGTAAGCCTTCATTGGTTATCACTGCAGATGCCGGCTATCGTGGTGGAAAGATCATCGACATGAAGCACAATATCGATGCGGCGCTTGAGAAGTCCGTGCAGAAAGTAAATACAGTCATCGTTGTGAAACGAGTTGGTTCCGGCTATTCGCTCAAGTGGACAGATAGACGAGATCATTGGTTGCAAGACCTTCTTCGAGATCCTTCCATTGGCGATGATTGCGAACCGGAGCAAATGGATGCAGAGGATCCTCTCTTCATCCTCTACACCTCTGGCTCAACCGGCAAGCCAAAGGGCGTGCTTCATACTACGGCGGGCTACTTGCTAGGCGCGAGTCTCACACATCACTATGTTTTTGATCACAAGCCGGAAGATACGTACTGGTGTACTGCTGACATTGGCTGGGTTACAGGCCACAGTTATATTCTGTACGGGCCGCTCGCAAATGGTGCGACCTCAATCATGTTTGAGGGTGTCCCACAGTATCCAGACTGGGGTCGCTTCTGGGATATAATTGATAAGTATAAAGTAAACGTTTTCTACACAGCACCGACTGCGATACGAGCGCTTGCCAAAGAAGGCACAGCTCACGTTGAAAAACGCTCACTTGCGTCGCTGCGTCTACTTGGAACCGTGGGTGAACCGATTAACCCGGAAGCCTGGGAATGGTACTTCACGCATATTGGCAAAGAGCGTTGCCCGATTGTAGATACGTACTGGCAAACCGAAACCGGCTCCATCATTGTCACTCCGCTGCCGGGCGCCACGGCATTGAAGCCCGGCTCCGCAACCGTTCCATTCTTTGGCGTCCAACCCGTTCTCCTGGACGGCGAAGGTAAAATTCTGGAAGGCGAAACGAGCGGAAACCTGGCCATCAAATCTCCATGGCCATCTATTATGCGTGGGGTCTATGGTGACGCGGATCGTTTTCATCAGACATACTTCTCGCAGTTTAAAGGCTACTACTTCACTGGCGATGGAGCAAGGCGCGATAAGGACGGCTACTACTGGGTCACCGGTCGCGTGGACGATGTGTTAAACGTTTCGGGTCATCGAATTGGTAGTGCGGAAGTTGAATCAGCGATTGTAGAGCACAAATCAGTTGCCGAGTCAGCGGTCGTTGGTTACCCACACGATATCAAAGGCCAGGGAATTTATGCCTACGTCATTTTGAAGAATGGTTTTGATCCATCTGATTCCCTGAAGAAAGAAATTCTGGAAACCGTCTCTGAAAAGATCGGTAAAATTGCCCGGCCGGACGTCATCCATTGGGCTCCCGGCCTACCCAAGACCAGATCCGGCAAGATAATGCGAAGAATTCTGCGCAAGATAGCGGAGAATGAGTTCTCTGCGTTAGGCGACATCTCCACGCTCGCAGACCCGGGCGTCGTTGATAAGCTCGTAGAAGAGAGAAAGCGGCTGGGCTGACGCTCCTGCCCTGAAACGGCGATAAACCGGGCCCCCAGGGGGGACATAAGGCAATCGGGTTCTGGTGGCAGGAGCAACATCCTAAAGCGCGCGCGTTACGCGCTTTTGGATTGCGTAACCCTAAGCAGCGCGCAGGTTGGCGCCATTCTCCCAACCGGACTATTTCAGCCATGCTTATTATCTATACAGGCCGCGGAAATCCCGATTCACCTAACCGCAGGCGAACCTTTTTGCGGCTCCTTACAGCCATTGTGCTGCTCTCCACAGCCGCGCTGCATGCAGACACCATCTATCTAAAGAACGGCGATACAATTCATGGAAGCATCATAGCTCAGGATCAGAATTCGGTAAAGCTCAAAACATCGACGGGTGAACGCACGTACAGCAAAGCCGTCATTCGGCGAATTTCCTACGATGACAAAACTGCCGATGATAACGCAGACAAAGAACGGGCAGAAAGAGAAAAGCAGATCAAATCGGAGGAGCTTCGCAAGGAACGCGAAGAGCTTGAACGCCGGACAAAAGAAATAGAGGAACGCGAGAAGAAGGCAAAAGCAGAGGAAGCGAAACGCGTTGAAACAGCTTCGCGCGCCGGACGTTCCTCCATCTGGCGAAGCCTGGTCTTTCCAGGATGGGGACAACATTATCGCGGAGATAAGACACGAGGGTACATTTTCATGGGTGGCGCCGCCTTCACGGGACTCATGCTGTTCAAAACAAGAAAGCAATACATCAAAGCGCGGAACGAATACAATGAAGCCTCCAACCTTTCACTCATGTCCGCGGCTACGGCAAATTCCGGCATGATAGGCGGAGCCTTCTTGAACGCCAATGAGAAGCGGAACAATTTGCAGAAGATTGCCGCGCGCGGAAATTTATTTACAGGGCTTTACCTGGGTTGGTATTTTTCCAACGTAGCAGATGCATTCCTCTACGGGCCAGAGCATCGCACGGCGGGGCAGTTGATCCAGAAACCTGATGTTCATGTGTCCTTTACGTTTCCTCTCCAATGAAGCACTGGTGGAAAGAAGCGGTAATCTATCAGATATATCCGCGCAGTTTTCAGGATTCAAACGGAGATGGAGTCGGTGACATTTCCGGCATACAACAGCGTCTAACGTATCTGAAGGACCTTGGCGTAGACGCGCTCTGGATTTCTCCCATCAATGTATCGCCCATGTTTGACTTTGGGTACGATATCTCTGACTATCGTGCTATTGATCCGCAATTCGGGACAATGAAAGATTTTGATTCGCTCATCAAGGCGGCCCGCAAGCTTGACTTGAAGATCCTGATGGACCTCGTCGTCAATCACACATCACATCTCCATCCCTGGTTCATTGAATCTCGATCTTCAAAGAACAATCCCAAACGGGACTGGTATATATGGCAACCAGGGAAGAAAGGCCAGCTCCCCAACAACTGGAAGAGCGTATTTGGCGGATCTGCCTGGGAATGGGATGAAAGCACTGAATCATACTTTCTCCATTCATTCCTCAGCGAACAACCTGATTTGAATTGGCGCAACCCGGCAGTGAAGAAGCAAATTTTCAGCGATGTTGAGTTCTGGCTCAAGCGCGGTGTGGCGGGTTTTCGCCTGGACGTTGTGAACCTGTACTTTAAGGATGCACTGCTACGCAACAATCCCCCGCGTTTCTGGGGTTGGCAATATCCCAGGCCCTACGAACTACAGTACCACACGTACGATATGTCACAGCCCGAAATGCACCCATTGCTGCGTGATTTGCGGAAGCTCTTGGACAAGTACAAGGCTATGTCTGTCGGGGAAGTTTTTGGCGACTATCCCGGCGATCCAAACAAAGCGGCAAGCTATCTTGGTAACTTTGATGAGTTGCATCTGGCATTTGATTTCACTATCATGTTTCAGAAGTGGTCATCCGATGCCTTTGCGACCGTTATGCGAAATTGGATGCGCGCCTGCGGACCTGAAAACTGGCCATCGCTTGTACTGAACAATCATGATCAGGGTCGGTCCTATTCGCGGTATGCAAGCGGCAAGAACAGCGATGCTCGGGCCAAACTTCTGGCAACCCTGCTTTTGACCTCGCGCGGCACCCCGTTTCTCTATTACGGGGAAGAACTGGGCATGAAAGACGGAACAATTGCCCGCCATCAATTGAAAGATCCTGTTGGCATTCGTTACTGGCCCCTCAATCCAGGTCGTGACCCGCAGAGAACTCCAATGCCGTGGGATGGCACCGACAAAGGTGGCTTCACATCCGGAGATCCCTGGCTGCCGTTAAACGACGACACCCCCCAGAGAAACGTCGCGGCACAGCTCGCCGATCCCGAATCGCTCTTGTCCTGGCACAAGAAGCTCATTCGCCTGCGCAAGGAATCTCCGGCGCTGCGCCTTGGGACCTGGGCTGAGCTTGAGGGGACGTCCGCAAACGTTTTCGGCTACATCCGTCAGCACGACAAAGACAAAAAATCGATCCTTCTGAACTTTGCGGACAGGCCGCAAGTTGTCAGTCATGGCGGCACAGTCGTGCTTTCAACGCATCGCAAGAAAGGTGATAAGCTCACATCCTCGTATGAATTGCAACCGTATGAAGCCATAATACTTCAATAGCGCGTTGACAACAGAACGCGGCTGAGCGAACTTACGGCTATGCCACGTGAATACGCACCAGTTATATTTCGCGTCCTGATCCTTGCAGCCATCTGCTTTGCAATTTACTGGCTGGGTGTTTCGCTAGGCGGAGTTCTCTTTCCGGTTTTTTGCAGCTTGATCCTGGCATACCTGATGGATCCCCTCGTTCGCAAACTTGATTCCGCTGGTCTCGGCAGGACGGGCGGCGTTGCGGTAGTGCTGCTCTTCCTCCTTGCACTCATACTACTGGCAGTAACGTTTCTAATTCCAATAGTTCGGGCACAGGTTATCCTCCTGGCGGATCGTATGCCCGCACTCGTTAGCACCCTTCAGGACAATGTAATTCCATGGCTCCAGGATATGGGAGTTGCAATTCCGGAAAACGTCACAACGGCGCTTGAATTGTACGGCGATAATGTGAAATCTGCGCTACCCGGAATCCTGAACAAAGTAGGATCGTGGCTTCCTGGCGCGATCACGACCACGGGCGCCATTGTTTCGAGCCTTCTCAACGTGGTGCTGATTCCGCTCTTCACATTCTATTTCGCGCGGGATCTGGATTCCATTTTTGATTTTTTCAAGGGCCTGATTCCTGACGGCAAGCGCGAGTATGTTCTTTCCAGATTGATTCAGATAGATGAGATTGTAGGCCATTGGTTTCGGGGCCAACTCCAGGTGGCAGGAATCCTTGCAATACTGTATGCCACCGGGTTTGGGATCGTATTCTACCTGGCCGGAATGAAAACGAGTACAGGAATAGCGGTTGGAATCTTGACGGGATGCTTGAGCCTCATTCCCTACGTAGGTGCCATCACGGGTTGCGTAGTTTCTGTTCTCCTTGCGCTCATTGACTGGCACGGAATCGCTCCACTCGGCGGCGTTGCAATTGTATTTGGAACCGTTCAGATTCTCGAAGGCTACGTCCTCACACCGCGCATCGTAGGAGAGAAGCTCGGGTTAAGCCCTGCCACTGTCATTATCGCTTTGCTCGCGGGAGGGACGTTAGGCGGCTTAATTGGCATGTTGTTTGCTCTGCCGATTACGGGGTCTTTGAAGGTACTGGGAAAGGATCTGCTTGATCTCTATCGAGGGACAGAATGGTTTAAGGGAACGGACACACAGGGAAGTGACAGCTCAGCAATTCGCGCGCGGAGCCCCCGTAAGGGTCAAGTTCGCTCCGCTCGAAAACGCTAGAATCCTGAGCCTCATCAACCGTCCTTTCTTTCCCCCAGCTCTTCCCATCGTGCCCATTTTTCAACCAGGACCTTGTTCAAAGCCTCATACTCAACACCCAGGGCTGTTAACTTAGCATAGTCAGCGGCAGGGTTACTGAGTTGTGTTTCCAGTTCTGACTTCTTTTTCTCCATTGTCTCGATCTCGCGTTCCAGGGCCCGATACTCTTTAATCTCTTCAGCGGCCAGTCGTCTCTTTTCCTGTGCTTTTGCCTGGGTTCGCGCGGCTTTTGCTGGTACGATTTCATGCCCGCGATCGCGATTGATTGCAATGTACTCACTTGCCGATTGATTGCTACGTCTGATTTCGCCGTCTTCATACACCAACAGCGAACTCACGACGCGATCCAGAAAATACCTATCATGCGATGCCACAAGTACGCAACCCTGGAAATCGGCCAGGAAGTCTTCGAGGAGCACCAGGGTCGCAATGTCCAGATCATTGGTTGGCTCATCAAGAATTAGAAAGTTGGGTGAAGCCATCAGCACCAGGACAAGATGAAGGCGCCGCCGTTCACCACCAGAAAGCTGTGAAATTAGACCTTGCTGCATCCGGCCTGAAAAACCAAAATACTCAAGCAAGCGGGCGGCCTCCATGACCACACCGTCGCCGCGGGCTAGAATTTCACCGGCATTCCGCTTAACGTAATCGATGACCTTTTTTGTTCCGTCCAGGTCGCGAGACGTCTGATCAAAATATCCAAATCGTGTGTGCAAGCCCTTCTTGATTTCACCCGTGGCAGGCGTGAGGACACCCATGAGCAGGTTGAAGAAGGTTGATTTTCCGCAACCATTTGGGCCAAGCACACCCAATCGCTCGCGGGATTTGAAGATATGCTCGAATCCCGAGAATAGCACCCGATCTTCGAATGCAGCTGAAAGATTCTTGACTTCAAGAATCCGATTCTTGCTTTCCACTGCGGAAGAATCAAACTCGAAGCTCCGATTGCTCGCACCCTTGCTCAATGTTTGCAGATCTTCAATTCTATCTACACGAGCTTTCTGTTTTGTTCCCCGGGCCTTCGGCTGCCTGCGCAACCATTCCAATTCCGATTTGAGCAATCGCGAAGCCTTTGCTTCGACGCGAGCTGCGGCCATCTCGCGCTCTGCCTTCTTTTCCAGGTAGTAAGAGTAATTTCCGTCGTACTGAAACAGTTGCCCCTGGTCCAGCTCGAGAATCCTTCCCGTCACATTTTCCAGAAAGTATCGATCATGCGTGATCAGGAAGATCGCCTTCTTCCATGCTGCAAGGCGTTCCTCCAGCCAGAGGTTGGTCCATGCATCCAGATGGTTCGTTGGCTCATCGAGTATTAGCAGGTCCGGCTCAAGGGCCAGAGTTTGGGCCAGGGCAATCTTTTTCAGCATCCCACCAGACAGATTCCCAATTGTCTGATCAAGGTTCGTTACATCGATTTCCGCCAAAATATTTGTCATCTGCCGTTCAAGATCGTCCCCGGTAATTGAGTTCACCGGCGAAACTGGCTCCAACATGGCGCTGCGAATCGAAAGGTTTGGTTCGAAAACAGGGATCTGAGGAAGATAGGCGATCCGTAGTTGATTGGTTTTTGTGATTTTCCCCTGGTCGGTTTCGTCGAGCCCGGCAATGATTCTGAGTAAAGTGGTCTTGCCCGATCCATTGGTTCCGATCAAGCCGAGCTTGTCATTCGAATCGACGCCAAAAGAGATCTCGTTGAAGAGCGAGCGATCACCTATGTGCTTTGAAATTTTATCCGCAGAGACAATATTCATCGAGGAAGCGCGCCGGTTGACTGCAGATAGGCGATGGTTTGCCGAATGCCTTCTTTGAATTCAAGCGGCTTCCATCCCAGCGCCTGTTGAGCGTGGGTGCTCACCGGGATGGCGCGCCATTGCATGAAGTGTAACTGCCCTCTGGGGATCAAAGGTGGTCTCCCTGTTATTGAGGAAAGCGCCTCACCTGCAATTGAAATTGTTTTCCCCATCCAAAGAGGCATCACGCGCGGCACCTTCTTGATTCCAAGCTGATCACACACGATCCGCGCAACGTCCGCCAGATCAAAATAGTTTTCACTCAGGATGAATCGGTCCCCGGCTTTAGCCTTGTTTGCTGCGAGCAAATGGCCGCGCGCAACATCTTCAGAAAATACAACGGGAAATCCGCCAGGCAAGAGCATGGGAATCTTCCCTTTCTTGAGGTCGATGATCAGCAGATTCAATCCGGGTGAAGTGGAGGGACCAGGGCCATAGAGACCCGACGGATGAAGAAAGACTATGTCCATACCCTTCTGTAAGAAATCGACTGCGAGTTGATCTGCCTCTTGCTTAGAACGTTCGTAGTAGGTTCCTTTGGGCTTTGGATCGAGCTCTGTTTCGTCATAGCGTTCGCCAGGGCCAGCCCGAAAAACGTCGATTGTGCTTGTGTACACGAATCGCCTAACACCCGCTTGGCGACTGGCCTCAAGCATATTGCGAGTCCCACCAACGTTAACTTCTGTGAAAATGCCGGGGTCTTTCATCCATTGTTCGGGAAATCCGGCCGCGTGATAGACGATCTGGCATCCCCGAACGGCAGCCGCAAGGCTGGCAGCATCGGTCACATCCCCTTTGATGAGTTCACAAGCGGCCGGAAGCATGGTGCGGGCTCGCTCCGGTGAACGGACCAGGGCGGCAACCGGCACTCCGGCGTCCAAAAGTTGGCGGACAATATTGAATCCTATGAGACCAGTGGCTCCAGTAACGAGGGCTTTTTCCATTTTCTCCTTGATGAGCGAGGTGGGCGCAGTCTCAACCAGAAATATCCCAAGAAAACCAGGGGTTTTGGCCGGGATTCTGACCAGAAATGACGATCAAGTCATCCAGCATGTCGTTCATGCGCAGGATGATCGAGTAGGAGACCTGGACCAGGGCTTTTTTCCTTATGTTAAAGGTAGACCGGACCGATAAAGTCTGAGAGAGAGGACCATTATGATTGAAAAAATTGGCGGCATTACACCCAACCAGGCCCCCCGCAAGTCGGAACCGGTTGCGAAGGCAGAAAGCCCTGTTCGCGCGTCCGACAACCTCAGCATTTCTGAAGAAGCCCTGAAGGCAGCGGAAGCCGCTAAAATTCAAAAACTGGCTAACTCGCCGGATGAATCCAGAGCGGAAAAGATCAAGGAAGTTCGCGAGAAACTTGCTCGCGGAGACTACGACAACCTTTCAGATGAAATGTTGAACAAGGTTGCTGATCGGGTAGCCAGCGCGTTCCAGAGCAGCGTTCAGTAACAACAACTCTGCCAGGCGAAAAAGCCGCTTTCGAGCGGCTTTTTTTTTGCCTAAAAATTCTGACGCACCAGGAAACCACGCAGTAACAATAAACTCGAACCCGACGAAATCCTTGCTTCACTGACAACTTCCATGAATCTGGGGCGGATGAAAAGCCTCCGCTCTCGGTTTAATACAGGTCTACTCGCACTGGCAGTGCTAACCCTGTTCACTTCCTAACAGACGTCTCCGCAACGGGCGATTCGGATGGCTACAAGGACGCAGAGCAGGCGTATAACAATTTCAAAACGGCCATGGCGGAATACAGAAAGATCGAGGGCAATGTTGAAGTCGCAGAGTACGATTCAATCCTGTCGGATTTTGAATCCTTCTATAGGACCGGGCGGCGAATGAGTGATACCTATTTGAAACAAGGTCAGGCCGCCGGCAACAGATACATGACCACGTTTGATGGTGAAGCAGAAGCCCTCACCAAACGAATATCTGCGCTGCGGGAGCGCAGCCTGGAACGCGTCACCCATTCATCTTCAAAAATCGAAAGAAGTGTTGAGATCGCCTGGATTAGCAATATTGCCCAGCTCATTCTGGTGGCTCTCCTCATTGTTGGGGCCGGCATTGGAATGCATCGTGGTTTCCTTTTACCAATCTACGAATTGCGCAAAACATTAAATCGGGCTCTGGTTGGAAACGATCTGGGAGTTCGAATTCCAAAGGGCAATAGCGAAGAAATGAGCCAGATTGCTTCCTGGGTGAATGCATTCATGGAAAGTGTTTCCTTTCTTGTTTTGCAAGTGCACGAACAATCTTCGCTGGTACGTCATCAAGCAACAGAGCTTGAGGGCTCTTCCGGTCGCCTTGCTGGAGCAGCAGAAAATCTGGCCGCCGGCACGGAGGAAGGATCTGCAGCACTCGAGGAATTGAGCGCTGCTGCTGAGAATGTTGGAGGGCGCGCGGAACGCCTGGTCCTTATCAGTCGCAGGATTGAAGAAAACGTTCGCAATCTGGGCCATGATATTCACGAGATTTCGCGCAGCATGGAACGGGTGCGCAGCATTTCCACAGAAGCACTTACACGTGTGGTGGATGGCCGGCGCTCCATGGATCTTGGCCTTAAGGCAATGGATCATGTGCAAGAGACCTCAGAACGAATTCACGAAGTGGTTGCCGTCATCAATGGGATAGCAGAGCGAACAAGCTTACTTGCACTCAACGCCTCGATTGAGGCTGCGCGGGCGGGTGAAGCCGGCCGTGGATTCGCAGTGGTTGCGTCTGAAATATCGAAGCTAGCAGAACACGCGGCAACCAGCGCCGAGGAAATTGCCAGACTCATTGGGCAGACATCCGACGAAATGCGATCGAGCAGCGAGAGTGTGCGGAGCGTGCTGGGTGTACTTTCCGGTCTGGAAACAGGAACCAGACAGATGGCTGACGCATTCTCGCAAGTTGGAATCGCTCTCGAGTCTCAGGATCAAAACACTAGCCAGATCACAAAGGAAGCGGCAGAAATCGTTTCCTCTTCTGCTGAGATCGACCAGGCCATGCGAGAGCAACGATTAACTACATCTGAAATTTCCGCCAGTGTTGAAACCTCCGCGAATTCATCACGCATCCTGGTGGAAGATGCGGATCGATTGAATCGAATTGTGGGGCAAGTGAGGGACCTGGCAGCATTGATGGAGCGGGTAATTTCGCGGTACAAAATGCCAACCGCCGGGAAAGTCTTTCAGTGGTCTGAATCGTATAGCGTAAATGACGCAACCATGGATAAGGAGCATGCGGCCATTTTTGATATTCTAAACAAGCTCACTTTGATCACTGCGAACCATGACGCCACCAGGGAAGAAATGCAGGGAATCATGGAAGCTCTTACGGATTATTGTAAGTTCCACCTGGCGAGTGAAGAGCGGTTCATGCTTGCCAAAGGATTTCCGGGGCTTGAAGAACACGCCAGGCTCCATGCTCAGTTCGTGGAAACTGTAGGCACCTTTGCTGCGCGTGCCAATCAAGCAGACGATTTGCGCTTCCTGGCCTTTGAGATGTGTGGAGAGGTCTGGATGTGGTTGAGCAATCACATCCTGGTGGAAGATAAGAAATACGGCGCGTACATTACGGGACTAAGGAAAACTTAGGTAAACCTGTTCAGTCCCGAGCCTGAATGCGAGACAATGGGTATGCTCGGCCCCTGCCTGGGCTACGAAATCCCTTTCTTGCTGCGCCTGAGGATGCTCACGTAGATCCCCCAGGAAACGATGGCGCACACTGCGATCGTCAGGAGTTCATTCACCCAGTACATGGCATTTTCATTCGGCGGGCCCAGAAGCCTTCGATCCACGAATGCAATCGCATTAAATTGGAGAACAGACATCGTAAAACCGAACCACAAGAGAAGCCTGTCCCAGAGACTTGAGAACCAATGACGCCTTTCAAAAAGGGAGAGGATTCCACCCGCGACTGCGGAAACTATTAGCGCGCAAAGGAAAATGTTCTCCCTGATAATCGGGAAAAATAGAACGTGAATCGGCAAGCCAGATACTGCACCCAGAAAGATTTTCCATTTCATTTCTCTTTCCTGATCGCGTAAGTTTTGCTGAAGACCTGTCAACGTTCGGATATCACCGCCCGGCCATTGTAAAGGCCGTCGTTGTTTGCCCTCACCCTGAAAACGGGTGCCGAATCAGTCAAGCCCACCCAAATAAGAGTTCACCATGACATTCACAATAGCCACGTCAGTCGGCGTTGATCCGCCTGAGATCGATTGAGTATTCGTCAGTTGACCGGTGCTCTGATTGATAGCAAAAACACCGACCGTTCCGCTAGCATGCGATACATACACATACTGACCACCGGCATCCATCGCAATGCCATTGGGGTTGGCACTCGTCGCAAAAGGTGAGCCGCTCACGGGTGTGAGCGTGCCGCTGCTGCTAATAACATAGCCCGAGAGGCTGGCCCCCCCATTGTTGACGACATATAGAAATCGCCCACCTGGATCAATTGCAGTATTCGTGGGCGCGGCCCCTGTAGCCTGCGAAGACCCGGCTATCAGTGTCAATTGTCCGTTTGATGCGCGCGTATACCCGGCCACGTTTCCAGATCCATTGGCTACATACACGCGATTCCCGGAGAATGAAAGAGAACTCGGGGCCCCTGCGAGCACAAGTGGTGATCCTGTACCGGCCGTCAAAGCTCCGTTTGCGCCGACCCTAAAAACAAAAACGCTATTTCCACTATCGGAGAAATACACGAATTCACCGGCAGGTTCTGCTGAAGATTCGCTCAGGCCCAGTGCGCCCGTGCTGACAAGGCCCATTGCTTGAAGGGTACCCGAGGATGTGATCGAGTGTAAGAAGACGTTGTTGGTGGCAATTGACACAGCAACGTACACGGTGCTGCCGACCACCACGCAAGATTGTGGATTACTTCCAAAAGACTGCGTCAAGGGCGTCCTGATCGATAACATACCTGTTCGCTGGTCTATGGCAAAAGGATGGATTGGCCCCGTGCCGGTCTGTTCCCCAACAAAGTAATAGTTTCTGTCTGGATCAAGACAAGAACCGTTTGGAGTTCCGGGGAATGAGCCTATAGTTTGAATCTGCGACAATCTGCCGGAACTCCGGTCAATGGAAAAAGCCGTGACATAGTTGGTTCCCTGACTGGGAACATACAAGAATCTCGAAACGAGAACTCGCGAAAACAGTACCGACATGAGCGCCGGATTACATGTCAGGTCTTTACAGGAAGCGGGGACATAGCATTGCGCGAAGCCAAACAGCAGTAGAAAGGGAGCCGTCCTTAACCCTGAAAGAGTCAAAGGTCTCCTTCTCATCTCAAAAAGTCATTGCAAACGCCAAACGATAGTTGCCTGGACCCGTTTGCAAACCCACTTTGGTTGTTGTGGTAGGATTAAACAGCACGACATCCACTACGTTCCAGGCATATGCCAACAGGAACGCAGTTCGAGCCACACGGAGGCGCTGTGCATGGGTTTCCATGCGGATGCGAGCAGAACTGGTCTGGCCATACCCTTTTAAGAACCAGAAATATGCTTGGCCGTCCGTCTGTGAAACGTTGAAGTAGTTTCGAGCCACGAACGGAGTCCCGAGAAGAAATGTTGTCGAGGTGCTCGAGTAGTTATTGCGATTCCTGTGGTAATGACCTTCCTCATACAATGAGAAGATGCCCAGGCCTAACGTTAGTCCACCATTGAGAAAGGCTGCGCGGTTCCTGCCCTGATAATACTGACCCCAACCCGGAAGGACCATGCTGCGAACCATTGCTCCATACCAGAATGGACCGGCAGGCTTCATCTTTGATTCATCGTCGCGACGCTTCTTATCCGCATCAGCTTTCTTCTTATCTTCCTCTAATTTCTTTTGATCTGCCAGGCGCTTGGCCTCATCCTGATTCTTTTTCTCAGCTTCGAGACGCTTGGCCTCTTCTTGCTTCATGCGCTCTTCGTTTTGTCTGCGCTGCTCAGCCTGTTGCCGATTGTACTCTTCGAGACGACGTTTCTCTTCTGCTTTGCGCGCTTCTTCTTTGGCTTTGTCGTCTACCTGGGTATCATACTGGATTCTCCGAATCTGATCCTTGTTGATTTTCATTGTACCCTGGGCTGTTTCAATGGTAATGTCAGTCCGGGTCTGGTTTGAAATCCGACCGGAAATGACCCGTCCATCACGCAGGTACACGTTCTCAGCGGCAAGAGAACCAGCCAGGAGCAGTAGGACAAGCAAACACAGACTACGTAGCATTATTTGAATTTTTCTACTTCGACCAGTATTTTGTCTGCTATTTTTTTGTACGCCGTGGCGACGAGACCGTCCGGATCCTTGAGCGTAATTGGAAGTCCGTCTTCGCCTGAGTCCATGATCTCCTTTTGGAGGGGAACAGATCCAAGCTCGGGAACACTAAGCTTAGCCGACATCGCGGCACCACCATTTCTGGAAAAGATATTGGTGACATGCCCACACTTTGGGCACTGGAACTCGGACATGTTTTCTATTACTCCCAGGATTGGGATTTTCACCTGCTGGAACATTGATGCCGCCCTCGAAGCATCTTGAAGAGCGACGTTTTGCGGCGTTGTAACGATGACTGCCCCATCCAAATCAACCAGTTGCGCGAGAGAAAGTTGAACATCGCCGGTACCTGGCGGCAGATCAATCAGCAAGACGTCGAGCTCACCCCAGATGACCTCGTAAAGGAACTGCTCGACGGCTTTGCCGAGCATGGGTCCGCGCCAGACCACAGCCTGCTCCGGAGCGAGCATAAAAGCGAAACTAATGATCTTGATACCATTGGCTTCAAACGGTATGATCTTGTTTTTTCCATCACCCTGAAGAGCGAGCTTCCCAGGAACTCCGAACATCTTACCAATTGACGGCCCGTAGATGTCGGCATCGAGCAAACCAACTTTCAATCCTTTGAGCTTCAATGCGGCGGCGATGTTTGCAGACACGGTTGACTTGCCCACACCGCCCTTACCCGAACCAATTGCGATAACGTTCTTAACTCCCCGAATCCGGTTTCCCTGTTCTTCTGGTTTCAGGCTCTCATCAACCGTGAAGCGGATCTTAACGCGCTTGCCAGGGGAAGCCTTTGTCAGGAAGCCCCGAATCTGGGCCTCCAACTGGATCTGCGCTTTGCGATCGCTGTCCGGAGATTTCAAGTGAACGGTAAATGCTTCCGCGTCTTCTTCGATGCGGTCGAACATTCCAAGATCAAGTAAGGTTTCCTTTAAGGCTGGATGTTCGATTTGATCGAGTGCATCGCGGACTACCTTTTCCAGGTCGGCAATTGTAGACATATGTCAGGAAGGAATTCAAGAGGGGCGAGCCGTGAAAACACTTTTCTTATAAGCAGCTCATTTTAACATTGCCTGTGGCCTCCGTCGGGGACAATATTCAAGCGGAAAACTCAAGTTGGACCTTTGGCGGAGACGTTCCCAAGTCCTTTGATGCGCATGTCTCCAAATCTGTTCCCCTCTACGAGGAGGGGCATGATATAATCTGCAAGCTTTCGGACTATTTCTTACAGGATGGCTCAACCATTTACGACCTGGGCTGTTCCACCGGCGAACTCTTGCTGAAAATCGCCAATCGTCATCCTTCCAGATCAATCAAACTGATCGGCATCGACCGCGAGCCGGGCATGGTCGAGATGGCAAATGAAAAATGCAAAAGTGACCCGCGTATTAGTTTTCAGTGCAGTGAACTACTAGAATTTGAAATGCAGCCTTGTGATCTTGTGATCGCCTATTACACTGTTCAATTTGTTCGCCCGGCATTCAGACAGGATTTGTTGAATCGCGTCTGGCAAAGCCTTCAATGGGGCGGCGCGTTTCTGATGTTTGAAAAAGTGCGCGGGCCAGATGCACGTTTCCAGGATATTCTCACGGGGCTCTACAACGATTACAAAAGCGAACAGGGTTACAATGCCGAAGAAATCCTGGGAAAAGCGCGCAGCCTGAAGGGAGTTCTTGAGCCCTTCTCTACAGCCGGAAATCTGGACCTACTCACCAGGGCCGGATTCAAAGACTGCATGAGCATCATGCGGTACCTTTGTTTCGAAGGTACTGTCGCAATCAAGTAACAAGGCCAAACCAGACAGATGAAACGCTTTGTACTTGCATTTGGCAATTTCTTCTTCAAGTGGCGCGATACCGCCTTCTCGCTGATCTTCCTCGCCGCATTCTTTACGGCCGGGGTTGCTGTTCTAAACCCGGACGGATACAGCGGTGACGTCTGGACATCCATAGTCGGTCTTATTCTTGCTTCCGCAGGTGAGTTCGTCCGGTCGATCACAATCGGTTATGCGTACATTAAGCGTGGCGGACTAAACAAGAAGATCTACGCGGAAACACTTCAAAACAAAGGAGTCTTTGCTCATACGCGAAATCCAATGTATCTGGGAAATCTGTTAATAGTCACCGGTGCGATCATTTTCGTTAACAACTCTGCATTCTATTTGCTGGTTCTTCCGCTATTCTACTTCATCTACTACGCAATCATTGCTGCAGAGGAAGATTTTCTTTCCAACAGGTTTGGCAATGACTACGAGAAGTACAAAGCAGAAGTACCAAATCGTATTCTTCCCGGAAATCTGAGCAAATGGAGTGCCTCAGTGCAGGAAATGGAGTTCTCCTGGAAACGTTTGATTCGCAAGGAGCATAGTACTGCTGTCGTAAATTTTGGCGCTTTGTGCCTTTATGGTATTACAAAGTTTCACCTGCGTTACGATATGCCCCTGGGAGCGTTTCGCGGGCTCTGGATCGCATTTGCCGGCTTGTTAGCCTTTCAACTGCTTGCAGAAACTCTCAAACGAACCGGCCGCCTGGCCGAAGGGGCTTAATTTTGGAAAAGATACATCGCTTTGCTTACATCGCCTCTCTGATTGCGGGAACCCTGATACTGCTCCCGGCATTTGGAATGGCGAGCATGGTCGCTCGGCCCGATCTGCCGGCTGCTCAAAAGACGGCTCAAGTTGTAGGGGCAGTCGTGCTAATGGCGATTGCCGCTATTCCTATCTTCGCATTCTTTCTGCGACGCGCCAAGGCAGGACCGAGGCTACTGAAGACAGGAGCCTGCCTGCTTATTGCGATCGGACTGTTTCTTCCATTCTCGTTGGCGATGCCGGCGGGCATTCCGGTTGTGATACTTGCTCTCGCTCTGACTGGAACTGCGATTCTATCTCTAACCGTTAAGCTTCATCGGGATATTCAATAATCTGCGCGTCACCCCAGAGGCGTTCAAGGTTGTAAAACTTACGTTGCTCATCCAGAAAAATGTGCACTACAATATCGAAGAAATCAAGCACCAACCAGCCGGATTCCAGATCCGGTGCGCCAATTGAACTGTGTTTTCTATGAAGCGCCTTTGGAAATGACTTCTGAATTTCACGCGCGAGGGTTTTCATTTGAACCCTCGACGTTGCAGATGCAATGACAAAATAGTCAAAGTACGGATTCACGCGGGTAAGATTCAAAACAGTTATGTTCTTTGCCTTCTTCTCTTGAAGAAGACGTACCAGATCAGTGCTCAATTGTTCTACAGGGGATATTTCACGCGCTGAGAGCTTTTTACTCATTCAATTACCTGGAGTTTCTTTATGTCAAAGTCCTGACCCAATAGAATCGTCACATCCACGTCCTGAATCCCTCTGTCAAAGAAAACACTCTCCCCAGGTAGCGCCGTCATCTCCATCATGTGATGGCCCAGGGATGTTCTACCGGATCTGACAAGTACCACGCTCTTAGGAACGGGTTTAATGGGATAGTTGTCCGCATTTAAAACCAACACACCACGGTCCTGGAGAAATTGCTTCACCCGCCTGGCCAGACCGCCGACTTCTGTCCCGTTCAAGACTTCCAACGAGAAGACATCCTTCTTGAGCCGACCTGAACGCAAATTGTCGAAAAACTCGGAATAGACAGTTCGAGCTCTCTTCTCCTTCACAACGAGTTTGCGATCCGGCCCCAGCTCCAGCGGAACCTCAAGAATGGTAACATTGCAATTTCCGATGAAGGCGCCAAGGCTGAGTAATTCTGCCGACGTTAGGTCTGACTCAACGAGTTTGATGGCGAACTCTTTGAGGGGTTTGGCACGCATCTTTGATTCCAGCTTCTCAAGGTTCCAGAACACGTTCAAAAGGATGGTCTCCATTCTCCGCATCCTTTCAAGACCATTCATATGCTCCTGCCCCGGTTGCGGTCGGCGGACAAGCGCGTACTCTGCCGCCTGTTCACCAGAAAAACGACTCCGGCCTGCCGGATACTGGAAGGCGGAACCAGGGAGCGCCTGCGCCGCTTCAAGGTATACGGGAAACCCTTCTGTCAGATCAATCAGCCGTGCGATGGACTGGCGGGTCAGATCAATGGAGTAAGCCGACTTAAACCCTGTGTACTTCTCAAAGTTATCCGCAAACAGTCCGGCCTGGTCGCTGATAGGCTTGGAGGCATCCGGCTGAAACGCGTCCGTGTTCACAAAGTAAAATAACATCCACTTCTGCTCAGGAAACACAATCATCTGAGCCAGCATTTCGATTTTGTCCTTATCCTTAATGGTAAGACGGATTGGGACTGCAGCGTTATCATTCATGCGCTTCTCCAGTTGGTTGGAGAAGAATCTGCGAACAAAGATCACAAGAGTGATGAGTACAAAAACGGCGGAGGCGGCCAGCACCCATTTGTATATTTTAGACATTCGAATAGATTCCTCGGGCTTTGATGAAGCTCAGCACGCCCTTGTCCAGACATTCATGAATCATGGTATCAGCAGGAGAAGAGGAAATTGCCGAACGAATCTGCCGGCTCGCGCACTGCGGAATGGTGCGATCCTCGGTTTCAATGCGCGCAGAAAAACGAGTTATGAGGGATTCTGCGGAGCCTGGCCACCCGGAATCTCCCGTTCTGATGAAGACCAACAGCGGATGGTGCCTTAGAATTTCAGCCGGTTCGCGCCATTGATCGAAAGTGGCAACACTGTCGGAGCCGAGAATCAGCGCGATCGATTCGCCTGGAAATTTCGCACGTAATGTGCGCATGGTCTCAAAGGTGTAACTGGGCGGAGCACGGAGACCTTCGAGATCCAGCACGTCGACTTTCTTCTCCTTAAGATGGGCCGTGATTTTTGCCGCGATAATTGAAATCATCTCCATTCTATTTTGAAAACTTGCATGTGAGGAACCTTTGAACGGTGATGCATTCGCCGGAAGGAAAGACAGATGCCTGGTCCGCTCGAGCGCAAAGCGGGCCATTTGCTCGTGCCCGGCATGTGGGGGATCAAAAGAACCACCAAAAACGACCCGATCAAACACGAATGTTCTGTGGCTTGAATGGACGATCTGTGCAAGCTAAAATTGCCTCAGTGGAGAACGGCCCTGGTTCATCATGACATGGCCATGGGAACAAAAGGCTCGTCGGACCAGGCAGAGTCTTCGAACCCGATATTGCACCGAGCTACCAGAATCGCACAAGAACTACTGCGATATTTGCGATCGAATGAGCGGCTAACGGGAGAAGCAATCCGCCGGTTTGAATCCGGAGCAACGAAAGAAATCCTCCAGAGAGTATGTAGTAGGCAAGCATTGTCCCACTGGAAGGGAAATGTGCCAGAGCAAACAGCAAGACAGAAGCACAATGACCTATAAAGTGCGGTGATTTGCCGGCAAGGCCCGGCAAGAGCTCGCGAAATAGCACCTCCTCCAGGAGCGGTGCAAGCCCGGCGCCAAGCACCAGTATGAACAGAGTGAGTCTATCCTGGTGAATGACTCCGCTGAAGTCTTCCATGCCGATCAACGAGACGAGCCAAATCAAGGCCAGGGTCGCCCCGACAAAAACAAGGAAGCTCTCCGGTCTATCAGGGAGATGAAACAGCGCCCGGATGCGATGGGGCGGCAGAAAATACAATGCCAGCGGTGATAGCGCTCCCAGGAGAAGAGGCGCAAACAAGACCAGTCTGGTATGCTCGGGCAGTCGGGTCGGATAAATAACCCAGAGTACGGTGCCGCTAACCAGGAGCAAAATGCTGAGTAAGGCCGGCAACCCTCGTCTTTCCCGACTGATATCACGGCGCAATGCTTCTTCGATTCGTCGACGATCGGTTTGATTCTTCTTTTTATAGGAATCGAAAGCTGTATTCAAATCCTGCAGTTCCTGAAGTCGCAGGTAACGGGCAATTTCGCGTCTAACTTTCGCCGGCAGCAACCGCCAGAGGAGCGCCGATTGTTCTCGCTTGACCTGACTCACGGCAGCAAAATATCCGAACTGTCACGCCTTTTGTGCATGGCAGCCCCTGGGAGAAGATGAAAATGAAGCATGTAGCTATTGTCGGCGCAACGGGTGCCGTAGGTCAGGAAATGATCCGGGTACTGGAACAAAGAAAGTTTCCGGTTTCCACGCTGACGCTTCTAGCCAGCAAGAGATCGCTGGGCAAGTCAATGACCTTCCAGGGAAAGCAGGTTCCCGTTCAGGAACTGACGCACGATTCATTTGCTGGAGTGAATGTGGCGCTCTTCAGCGCAGGAGCTACCACTACAAAACAGTTTGCGCCCTCCGCGGTAAAGGCTGGAGCCATCGTTGTAGACAACTCCTCCGCCTTTCGGATGGACCCGGGAACCCCGCTGGTGATTCCGGAAATCAACCCGGAAGATCTCAAGTCGCACAAGGGCATTATTGCAAATCCAAACTGCTGTGCCATCATTCTATTGATGGCCGTTTATCCAATTCATAAGATCAATCCAATCAAACGAATCATTGTATCCACGTATCAATCTGCATCGGGCGCGGGTGCAAAGGCAATGGAAGAACTTAGACTCCAGGCCGCCGATGTGCTCGCTGGTAAGGCGCCAGTTCCGTCGGTGTTTCAATTCCCAATTGCGTTTAACGTTTTCAGTCACAATGCTGCCATGGATCCCGAAACCGGCTACAACGGCGAGGAACTCAAGGTAATTGAGGAGTCGCATAAGATTCTTCATAATGACATTCCAATCTCGCCAACATGCATCCGTGTCTCTACCATGCGCGCGCATGCAGAATCGGTGCATCTCGAACTAACCAACCCCGTGGATCTAGATGCAATCCGTCGCGCCATCGAAAATTCGCCTGGCGTCCGGTTACAGGACGATAGAAAAACCAATCATTTCCCAATGCCTCTTGAGGCCAGTGGCCAGGATGACGTAATCGTTGGTAGATTGCGTCGAGACATTGCGTCAAAGGATGGTCGTGAAATGGATTTGTTTTGCTGCGGCGATCAACTGCTGAAAGGTGCGGCTCTGAACGCAGTGCAGATCGCAGAGATCGTTTAAGCATTCGGCTCGCCGATGCAGGAGGTTGCCATGCCCAGAGTACTCGTTCCGCTGGCAGACGGTTTTGAAGAAATGGAGGGTATGATCGTAATCGACGTGCTTCGCCGGGCCGGAGTCGAGGTGGTCTCTGCAAGCCTCACGGGTAACGTTGTGACCGCTGCGCGACAAACAAAACACGTAGCCGATCAATCACTTGAATCCGCGCTCTCACAGGAATTTGATATGATCGTCTTGCCAGGCGGCGGACCGGGCGCCATTGCCCTGCAAAACGATGCAAGGCTAAAGGCCAACCTGCTTGCGTTTAATGAAAAAGGAAAACCAATAGCAGCGATTTGCGCTGCACCCAACGTGTTGCGGGCGCACGGAATTCTCAAAGGTGAAGATCGATTCACCATGCACCCCGACGCCATGCCCAAAGCACATGGCGGCACGTTTGTGAATGAACGCGTTGTGCGAACGCGAAACATTACAACGAGCGTTGGCCCGGGATCTTCATTTGAATTTGCACTGGAGTTGGTTGAGCAGCTCTGCGGCCGGGAGAAGCGCGATTCTGTTGCAGAACCCATGCACTTGCCGGGTGTGAGCCATCCCGTCTGATTGAGTCAAACGTGCATGTGGAACCTGCTACAGCTTCTGTCTTGAGATCGCTTCTTTGATTTCACCGATTTTCGCGCGCGCAATTACACGCCCCGCCTCAATGATCATCTTCTTGCGGTCAAAATCGAATGTATCAAAGCCCGTAACATCCGGGCTCAGCAGATAATCGAAGTCGCCCAAGCGTAACTTTAAGAGTTCCCTGCTCTCCATTGTGATAGAGCGGTTGATAATCTTGAGGATGGGTGGGATTGCAAAGTAATCTCGCAAACCACGAAACCATCCCTTCTTTGACCCAATGCCAAAGTTTGCCGGAATCTTGTCTTCAAGCGCCGTGACATTGACGCCGAGCACAACGGGAAATCCACGCGCCCGCAAAATGTCAGCGGGCAAATTATTCAGTACAGCCCCGTCCACGAGCGCGTGATCGCCAAGGCGCAGCGGAGGAAATACTCCGGGCAAACTAACGCTTCCTCGAAGAGCCGTTGCCAGATAACCCTTTTCGAAGACAATGTTCTTTCCTGAATTTAGATCTGCACTGTTACAAAAGAATGGAAGCTTCAGATCTTCAAAACGTGTGTTGCCAAAGAATTTCAATAATACCCGATTCAGTTTCCTTCCTCGAAAGAAACTCACGAGCGGAAGGGTTCGATCCAGAATTGCATCCGCAGTCGGAAGGAGTCTTCGCACTTCGTATTCAATCTGCTCTGCACGGAGGCCTGTGCAGTAGGCAGCCCCAATGACAGCGCCCATAGAAGTGCCAGCGACCGCATCAAACTCAATTCCATTTTCCTCAAGGACCTCAAGGACTCCCAGGTGTGCAAAAGATCTGGCCCCTCCGCCACCGAGGCAGAGAGCGCGCGATGTTCCTGTTATGACACGCGCAATGCGAAAGATGGCGCTGCGCGTTCCAGCATCCGTTTGTTCAATTCGGTCGGACAATCCCGGAAGACGAACATGTTTTTCGAATCTCCCTTCGACAATGTGCGGCAGCGGGCCATCGTTTGTTGACTCATGCGTAACAAGAATCGCTCCGGAAAAGAAGCTACTGTCGATCTCCACGCAGCGCGAAATGGTTTCTGCAAAAATCTTACTACGCAATACGCGGGGATCTCGGCAGGCTTGCACAAGTATTGACCGATCACTTTGCACAATGGCTTCTCTTGTGAGTGCATCACCATAGACAGAATGCGGATCGATGATTACGGCGCCGTAGTATTTTTTGAGAAGGGCTATCAGACCTGGAAGTATGCTTGCGAGTTTTGAACGTTCCTTTGGACTCAACTCGCCATAAAACGCATCTAGCGATCCATTCATTGCCAGGCCTTGCGGATATTCTGGCCATGCATCGATTAGATCTACCAAACGCTTTGAAGTCCGGTTGCGAAAAACTGACTCTGCGTTCCAGGATAGGAGTGCGATTGGATCGGAACTCATTTCGGCAAGGGCATCACCAAGAGCTACGCAGAGTTCGCTCCCGTTATGCGGATTATCCGGATATAAAAGCGCCAGACATGTGTGCGAATGCTCGCTTTCAACCGGACGCATGCGATTGCGCAAGCGCTGTGAAAGCAATTTTGACAGGGATTCCCCGACCGTGGGCTCGGTTGAAAGAAGGCGGAAGAATGCCGGCCCCGGTATGAATAGAATCGTTGAATCGAGGACCGCCTCGGCATTGGAAGAATGTGTTTCTCCGGAAAGGAAGCTCACTTCCCCAAACAAGCTAGCCCGACTCTGAACACCGATTAGCCGCCGTTCACCAGGGCCGGTGTCACTGAATACATGGACTTCCCCGTCACGGACCAGGTAGAGCCCCTCTGGAATCCCCCCGGCCCGATATACAGAATCTCCCTTCTTGACCGTGCGCGTGCGCAATTCGACCATTAGCTCCCTCAGTCCAGGACTGCCCGGAGGAATGCGTGCAAATAAGGGGACTGCGGTCAGGAACCGCTCGAGGTTGACCAGGTCACGTGGCATCTTTGCTGCTCAGTTACAATAACGGCAGCATTGGGTTTGAGGACGAGATCAGGCTTTGGGGATACGGCCCTTCATCAGCAGGCTGACTTCAAAAACCTCTGCCTTGAGGTCGTCAACATAACTCATTTCAGGACATTTCACACAGTCCGGGGAGATGTCATAGATCTTGCCGGTCTCTACATCGATAAAGTGGTGATGATGGCGGGTGTTGGAATCGTAGTAAATGCGGTCCGGGGCAAAGACCAGCTCACGAATCACATTCTTTTCCACGAAGACGCGCAACGTGTTATACACGGTAGCCTGACTAACCTGTTCATATTCGCGGTTAAGTTCTGCCAGGATTTCGTCTGCGGAGAGGTGCTGAGGTTTTTGTAGGATCAGGTGAGCGATTTCAATGCGCTGCGTGGTCGGGTTTATGTCTTTTTCGCGGAGTAGGTCTACAACTTCGCGCTTACAGAGGCCAAACTTTGCCTGATCAAGTTCCATAATTCCCCTGTTATTCTCCTTTCAAAGCTGGTTTCAACTTAGACTGAGTTTACATGTCTGACAACCATTTTTTATACCGCAAATGGGTGCCTGCGCACCAGGGCGGAAGGTCCGGCGCCAGATGAATGCGCCGGAATCAAGGACCCTGGCTGCAAAAAAATTTTTGAACCTCCATCAAGAATCAGGGTCAGCAATTCGATAACCGACTCCGGGCTCCGTGCGAATCAATACCGGCTGCGAAGGATTCACCTCGAGTTTCTGCCGGAGCTGGTTGATGTGCACGCGAAGTGCACCAGATTCATTCCCCGCAGATTCGCCCCAGATCTCGCGAATAATTTGCTGATGCGAAAGCACGCGCCCTGCATGCCTCCCGAGCAATACAAAGAGCTGGTATTCCGTAGGCGTGAGATGGACTTCTTTTCCTCGAGAGTTTACAACGCGCCTCAGCAAATCCACGGACACATGCCCCACAGTGAGGACTGAATCGCCCGGGACAGAGTTGCGCCGAAGGGCCACACGAATTCTCGCCAGCAGTTCACCCATGGCGAATGGCTTTGTCAGGTAGTCATCGGCGCCAGCGTCAAGCAACGCAATCTTCTCTTCGTCGCCAGTCAGTACGGACAATACGATGGCCGGGACTTTGCTGAATTCACGAGCGCGCCTCAGTACTTCAAGGCCATGCATATCCGGTAAGTTCAGATCCAGTATGATCAGATCCAGGTGCTTGCTTGCAATTTGCTGTAGGCCCTGCTCACCGTTTGCTGCCTCCAGGATCGAATAGCCGTTTGCTTCCAGACTGAGGCGCAACATGCGACTGATCCTCACATCGTCGTCGATCAAAAGTATCTGGATTCCTTTCACTCAGCCCTCAATGGCAAACGTACCCGGAACGCAACCCCGGGATTCTGATTCTCTGCACTGATTGATCCACCGTGCGCTTCGATAATCGCTTTGCAAATAGAAAGTCCAAGCCCGGCACCCGCTTCCCTCCGGACAGGACCACGGTAAAATTTTTCAAATACGCGCTCCGGCTCTGCAAGGCCTGGACCGTTGTCCCGGACAAGCAGACCAATCTGGTCAGGGGCAATTCCTTCCCGTACGACTTCAATTCGAATCACGGTCCCATTCGGGGTGTGGACGATTGCATTCAAGAACAAGTTGAAGAACACCTGTTCAAGCAATGCAAAATCTGCATTAACAAGCAGCGAGTCCGGTTGAATGAGATTCAAAAAGGTGTGACCGGAGTCAGGCTCCAAACGGTTCAGCGCGGTTGAAACAATTTCATACAAATCACATTCGGACTTCCGCAGCGTGACGTGACCGCTTTCGAAGCGACTCATATCCAGTAAATTCCCGACAAGTCGGTTCAGGATTGAACCGCTTTCACGAATTTCGCGAAGCAGCGAGCTCCTGGTTTCCGGGGATTGTCCAGCCTCCGTATCGAGAAGGCTACTCACGGCGCCAGTAATTGTTGTCAGTGGTGTCCGGAGTTCGTGTGAAAGAGAATTCAACAGAATGGTGTACATCTTCTCCGATTGACGAGCCAGCATCGCTGCACGCGCTTCCTCAGACAGATGCACACGTTGAAGTGAGAGTGCAATGAGGCTGGACATCGTTTCAAGGAGACTCTTCTTCTCAAGGCTGAGTCGCTCATTCAGGCCCAGAGCCAATACGCCAATCACTACGTTCGCCGCGATTAACGGCTGATAGTAACCGATACTCCCCGGCAATGTTTCGGAGAATCTGCCTGCGGGTTTGCGGTTTTTCATAACCCAGGCAGCCACGCCCTGCTCACGCTCACTGAGCACAAATGAACCTGCCTGAAAATCTGAGAATGTTTCGGGTCCCGAAGCCGTGAGAATTGTGGCATCTACAGCAAAGACATTTTGTATGTTCTCCGCAGCAGATTGAAGTATCTCATTCGTGGACACAGCTTTGCTCAGATCCCTTGTGAATTCAAACAGAGCCACCATGCGGGCTTCCCGTTTCAAAAGAGCCCGCTGGCTCAATTTCAGTTTGGAAGTAATGGTTCCGGTTGCTATGGCCACAACCAGGAAAACGCAAAACATCAGGATGTCGTCGACCCTGCTGATCAAGAATGTGAATTTGGGCGGAATAAAGAAGTAATTCCAGAGGAAGGCGCTCAAGGCTCCATTTAAGAAGGCCGGGCCTCTTGAAAGTCTCGTTCCGGCAAACAATACGGAAAGCAAATACACCAGGGATAACGTCCAATAGCCTGTGCCAGAAGCGATTGCAAAATTGAAAACCGTGGCAATCCCGGCTATCTCGATTGCGGCTAGATACGAACTCCACCCCGCGGTACGTTCAGAAAAACGAAAACCCGCCTTCTTCCTGCCCACTTGCTCACCGAGAGCCAGAACGTGAATGTCAAACTCGGCACCGTATCTCCGCAAGAGCTGCTCCGCGAGGCTCGTTTGCCAAAAATATCTCCTTTTGCTCCCGCCAATCAGTATCCCGCGTACGCCTTTTCTTCGCGCCGTATTTACAATTGCGCGAATTGGTTCTGGATCAGGTGCGAGCAGGACTTCTGCGCCCAATTCACGCGCTAATTCCAGATACGTTTCCAATCGTTTTTCCTCTTCCGGGGATCGCGCAACTCCGGTGTCAGAATGAATTGCAAACCAGGTGGCCTTCCTGTGAAAGGCCAGCAATCGGGTACGACGAAGAACGTGCTCCATGCCGGGGTGGTCCGAGATTACCGCAAGTATACTCCCGGGGATTGAACTCCCTGGAGCCTGCCCAACCAGTTGGGCGGTAAAGTCCAGCGCAAGCTCCCGCAAAAAATCGAGATTTGTCTTCTTGAAAAAATTGGTTGTGGCAAGCTTCGCTTTCTCTAGCGAATAGACTTTGCCATCGGAAAGACGTTTTAGCAAATCCTCTGGCGAAAGATCCACCAGCTCAATCTCATTCGCTTCGTCCAACACTGAATCCGGGATTGTTTCGCGCACAATAATACCCGTGGTGCGCTCTACGGCCTCCGCCTGGCTTTCAAGGTGTTGGACATTCAAAGTTGTAAGGACATCGATCCCATTTTCGAGGAGCTCGCGAACGTCGCGATACCGCTTTGTATGGCGAAAACCCGGCGGATTTGTATGCGCCAGCTCATCGACGAGCACCACTTCGGGTTTTCTTGCCAGTACGGCCTGTACGTCCATGTCCTCGACGGGCATTCCACGATGATCAAGGCGCTTTCGTGGAACTATTTCAAGCCCGGGCAGGAGTGCTGCCGTATCTGCCCGCCCATGGGTTTCAATGAAACCAATAACAACATCTCTTCCCTCGTTCTTGAATCTGTGAGCGGCACGCAGCATGGCGCAGGTTTTTCCAACTCCCGCGGCCATACCGAAAAAGACTTTAAGTTTTCCGCGATGCGGATCCCCAGCTTGCTGAATACTGGCGAGTAGTCGATCGGGATCCGGACGACTGTCCATGCTAAAGACTCTTATCCAGCCGGAGATTCAGGAGCAAGACATTCACGCGCTCCTCTCCGAGAATTCCAAACTGGGGTTTCTCCGTGAGCTCTTCGATCAGTGCCCCAATCTTTTGAATTTGATCTGAGGAAAGTCCCCGCGAGCCAGCTATTCGCCGTATTTGAAATTGAGCGGCCGCCGGACTAATGTGCGGATCAAGCCCGCTGGCAGACGCCGCAAGCAGATCGGCCGGTAGTGCTTGCTCGGGGTTTTCCAGTTGGAGCGTTCGTTTGCGGTCAGATAAGCTTTCTTGCCAGCTTCGATTTGTCAATGCCGCGTTGCTGGCACCGGATGGAAGAGTGGCAAAGTCTGAGGCTGACGGGCGGCAGTGAAAGTATCGAGGATCTGCGAACTTCTGAGCAATCAATTCCGATCCAACTAGCTTGTCTGAATCATAAAGCAAACTGCCGCTAGCCTTGCGCGGGAACAATTGGGCTACACCCGTTACGACCAGCGGATACATTCCGCTCGTGAGTAAAGTCAGGAATGTAAACATCGTGACAGACCTCAATAGTTGCTTCATATCCACTCCTAAACCCAACCGGCCAGGCCAATCGCAAGATCGATAAGCTTGATGCCAACAAACGGTACAATGAGACCTCCGACTCCATATAACAAGAGATTGTTTCGGAGAACGAGATCAGCGCCCAGAGGCCGGTATTTTACTCCCTTTAAAGCCAGTGGGATCAAAAAAGGAATTACAATTGCGTTGAAGATCACCGCACTCAGCAGAGCGCTCTGAGGCGAAGCCAGATGCATTATGTTCAATACTGATAGAGGCCCCGGCATTCCATCAGTAGCAAATAACGTCACAAATATGGCCGGGAGTATCGCAAAATACTTTGCCACGTCATTCGCAATACTGAAGGTAGTTAGAGCGCCACGCGTCATTAGCAACTGCTTGCCGATTTCAACAATTTCTATAAGTTTAGTGGGGTTACTGTCAAGATCAACCATATTGCCAGCTTCGCGAGCAACCTGGGTTCCAGAATTCATGGCCACTCCAACATCAGCCTGTGCGAGAGCCGGTGCGTCATTTGTTCCATCGCCTATCATTGCGACGAGCGCGCCGTTTCTTTGCTCTTCGCGCAGCTTGATCAGTTTTGACTCCGGCGTTGCCTGGGCTACAAAATCGTCCACTCCTGCTTCCGCAGCAATTGCTGCCGCGGTCAGCGCATTGTCTCCCGTGATCATGACAGTGCGAATCCCCATACGCCGCAATCGTTCAAATCGCTCCTTAATGCCGCCCTTGACCACATCCTTGAGTTCGACTACACCAAGTACTCGATCACCATCACAAACCACCAGCGGCGTAGCTCCGCGCCTCGCAACGGTATCCACAGCGAGATCAATTGCCTGCGGGAACGAGCCCCCCAGATCCTGAACATGTTTCCGGACAGCTTCCGCAGCCCCTTTTCTCACAATCCGAACTGCGCCTCCAGAGATAAGATCCACACCACTCATACGGGTTGCCGCGCTGAATTGGATGAACTTGCCGTTCAAATCGGCTAATTGACGTGCGCGCAGTTGAAAATGCTCCTTGCAGTACACCACAATTGATCGCCCTTCCGGCGTTTCGTCCGAAAGTGATGCGAGCTGTGCTGCGTCTGCCAACTCATACGCTTCCACACCCGGCGCAGTTATTAGTGAGGAAGCAGCGCGGTTGCCCAGAGTAATCGTTCCAGTTTTGTCCAGCAGCAAAACATCGATGTCTCCGGCGGACTCTACGGCCTTCCCGCTCATCGCGATAACATTGAATTTGATCAGTCGTTCCATTCCGCTGATTCCGACGGCACTGAGCAATCCCGCAATTGTGGTTGGAATCAGGCACACAAGGAGTGAGACGAGTACGACGGCATTCAGATCAATACTGGTTTTACCCTCGCGAGCCACAAAAGTTGCAGCGGCGGGCAAGGTAAACACGGCCAGAATAAAGACTAGGGACAGACTGATCAGTAATACTGAAAGCGCTATCTCGTTAGGTGTTAGTTGCCGTCTTGCACCTTCGACAAGGGAAATCATGCGGTCCATGAATGTGTTTCCCTGGGCAGCTGTAATCCGAACAACGATCCTATCAGATAGCACCCGCGTTCCGCCAGTAACAGCGCTTCTATCGCCTCCGCTCTCGCGGATGACCGGGGCTGATTCGCCGGTTATAGCCGATTCATCAACACTCGCGACCCCGGCCACTACCTCACCATCCCCGGGAATCACTTCGCCGGCAGAGCAAACGACCAGGTCTCCTTCCGCCAGGCGCGACGCAGAAACAACTTCAAAGGAAAGATGATTCTGGTTCTTAACACGGTTCGCCATTGTATCAGCCCGCGTTTTTTTGAGACTGTCTGCACGTGCCTTCCCACGACCCTCTGCAATTGCTTCTGCAAAGTTTGCAAATAGCACCGTAAACCAGAGCCATACGTTGATCTGGAGATCAAACTTCGAAAATCTGGAATTGAACAAGTCCAGGATGAGCTGAAGGGTGCAAAACCCGGCCCCCATCGCAACAATGGCCATCACGGGATTCCTCCACATATGGACTGGGCTCAGTTTGCGAAAGGCACCCACTAGTGCACCTGTGAGTATCGATCTATCCAGGAGAGAAATTGTTTTTTGCATCTGCGTTTCCTTTCCACCGAATTTTAGCAGGGCGGATTAATATTAGAAGCTCATCCCCTTTTGTAATAATAGGTGCTCCAGACCCGGTCCAAGCACCAGAACAGGTAAGAAGGTCAGGGCACCCATAATTACGATGACAGAGAGCAATAATGCACCAAATAGAAACGAGTCCGTGCGAAACGTTCCCTCCGAAGCGACAATTTGCCTTTTGCGTGCCAGCGAACCGGCGATCCAGATCACTGGAACCATGACTCCAAAGCGGCCCACAATCATCGCAACGCAACCGAGCACATTATAGAATGGCGTGTTAACTCCCAGACCGGCGAAAGCACTTCCGTTGTTTTGCGATTGCGAAGTGAATGCGTAAAGCACCTGCGATAGCCCGTGGGGTCCGTGGTTCGAAACAGCTTCCGTACCAGAGGTTGTGGAAAGAGCCACGGCTGTAAGAAGCAGGACACTCACTGAGGGAAGCAGTAGCCCGAACATTGCTGCAATGATTTCCTGTTTTTCGATTTTTTTTCCCTGATACTCTGGTGTTCGCCCAACCATTAGACCGGCCACAAAAACAGTTAAGATGATCTGCAAGATCAGACCGTACATTCCTGACCCGACACCGCCGAAGATTGTTTCACCAAGCTGCATATTGAAGAGGGCAACCAATCCCGCCAAAGGGCTGAGACTATCGTGCATTGCATTTACGGAACCGTTAGACGCTAATGTGGTCCAGTTTGACCACACCACACTATTGAAAACGCCAAAGCGAACTTCCTTGCCTTCCATTGAAGTTCCCGTTAGCTGATTCAGCTGAAACTCAGAATGCAAGCCAACCCCCAGTCCAACGAGCATGACCAGCATCATGGCCAAAATTAGAACGCGGCTGTGCTTTGTATCTCCGACCATGCGTCCAAAAGCCACAACGATGGAGAGTGGAAGCAGCAGAATCGCAACGCAAGAAAGGAAGTTTGACAGAGGCGTGGGATTCTCAAACGGATGGGCACTATTAACGCCAAAGAATCCTCCTCCGTTTGTTCCCAATTGTTTGATTGCCAACTGTGAAGCGACGGGCCCAACGGGGATGATCTGTTTAATGCCTTCGAGAGTTGTGGCCTCATGATAGGCTAAAAAGGTCTGAACAACGCCCTGGCCAATGAGTATTATTGCGAAAACGAGACTAAACGGAATCAAGATATACACAGTGCTGCGTGTAAGATCGACCCAGAAATTTCCAAGGTTGACCGTCTGCTTTGCCGATAGACCGCGAACGATCACCGCAAATACCGAATATCCTATGGCTGCAGATGTGAAGTTATGGCTGGCGAGAGCAACCATTTGAGAAAAGTAACTGAGCGTGCTTTCGCCGGAGTACGCCTGCCAGTTTGTGTTTGTCGCAAAACTCACCGCAGTGTTGAGCGCCAGGTCCCAGCTTAGGCCTGGTAGCTTTCCTGGATTGAGAGGAAGAAATTGCTGGAGCATCAATACCCCTAAGGTAAAAATGCAACCCAGGAAATTGAAGCTTAGCAGAGCAAACAAATACGTTTTCCAATTCATGGACTCTTGCGCATCCACACCAATTGACTGGAGCAGCCGCGATTCAACACGAAGGAGCATCTCGGGGATTTGACCTGAAAGCACGGCAGCGGTATATCGCCCGATGGGGAAAGCAAGAAGTAGCAACATCCCGATGAGAAGAGTCAGCTCAATCCAGTGGCGTGATTCCATACCCGCAGCAAGGCGCACCAATA
This sequence comes from Leptospirales bacterium, assembly GCA_016788865.1. GTDB lineage: Bacteria > Spirochaetota > Leptospiria > Leptospirales > Leptonemataceae > JAEUSB01. The sequence continues at coordinate 16,799 of JAEUSB010000095.1, read as the reverse complement.
TGGAACGTCAAATCGTTGCGATGAAAAATCCCGATTTCATCTCAGGAAAGGATTAGGGAAGTGCTAATTTGTATTAGGAAAGTATTAAGAGCGCAATCAGTCTTCCAGTGGATCAATAGACGGAACCATGCGCTCTTCGTCTGGCTCGTGGCGGATAACGTTTACTTCTTTATTTACTTGTTCCAACAGGCGGAGGAGCCTCGCTTCACTTTCCGGATTACTCGTCTCTGGATTATAGAATGCCTTGATAACGTAGTCTTGAATCACAGTTGAAAAGAATTTTTCCTCATCGGCATCTGAATGCCAACCGGTCATGCTAACTACCACTCCGCTTTCAGGATAGATCGCAATTCGCTGTCCGCGCCACCCTACGGCAAGAATTCCTTTGAACTTTGGTGCATCCCAGCTATGCCAGAAATAGTTTCCGTAGTTCTTTTCTGTCTTTTGCGGAGATGTCTTTACTTGCGCCTGGAGAGTCTGATCCACCCATTTTTTCGAAACAACTTGTTTTCCTCGATACTTGCCCTGGTTCACATATATCATCCCAAGCTTCTGCATATCGACGGGTCGCAGACGCAGCCCATAGCTCCCCAGATCGATTCCGGTGGGATCGCGATGCATCCATTCTGCGTTCTTGAAATTCAGGGGCGTCATCAGAGCGTCCTGGGCGAATTCGAAAGGCCGCTTTCCGGTTGCATAGAAGAGTGCACCGGTTGCAAGAGCTGGAGTAATATCCTGATACTGAAAATCTTCACCCGGCCGCGCAATGATCTTTTGCTCCAGTGCGAAAACGCTCCGATTCTCTACTTCGTGAAACAGCCGATTGCGTTCCGCCGCTTCCTGACTGCGGCTATGCGGTGGAACTACAGCATCGAGAGCGGACATTGAAAGGACGTTACGAAGCGAAATCTTTTGAAATTCGGTGCGCCTGGTGGCAGATGGAAACGCTTCAGGCGGAAAGAGGTCTGAAACGGGTTCATCGAGGCCCTTGATCAGCCCCTGATCAATCGCGATTCCAACCAGAGTGGACGTAAAGCTCTTGGTGATAGACATCAAATAGTGGGCATGCTCACGCGTTAGGCCGGAGGTGTACATCTCATAGACCAGCTTACCATTTCGAGAAATAAGAATTGAGTAAACGGGTGGCTTCTTCTTGAGTACGAACTCCGTCAGGCCAAGCAGCGGGCCAATCCCCAGGCCCTCTTTGCCAGGCGTGGAAACGTCTATGTCTACGGGCGCTTCGGTCGCGCGTGACGAGTCCGCTGAAATTGGACTTTCTTCAGCATGAACCGCTGCGAACCGCAGCAGGATAAGTAGGACAGCTAACCCGGCCACGTAGCGCGCAGCCTGAAACACAGAGATTGAATCAGTTATGCGCGCTACGAATTTCATGTCATTCTTTCGGGGCTTCTTTCTTTTGTGGAACCAGCAACGACAGGATGGTGAAACTGCCTATGAGGGTTCCAATGATCGCCAGGGACCATGTAATTGGAAACTTGCCACCAAACGCATTGTTCAGGTAAACCATCTTCAATCCCACAAAGATAAGAACCAGTGCCAGTCCGTACTTCAACAGGTGAAATCGATCCACCATTCCGGCAAGCATAAAGAAGAGTGATCGCAGGCCAAGAATCGCAAACACATTCGAAATGAACACAATCAGGGGTTCCTGCGTAAGCGCATAGATTGCCGGCACCGAATCCACGGCAAAGATTATGTCTGAGAACTCAATAAACACCAGCGCCACGAAAAGCGGAGTAGCATGCAACACTCCGTTCACCCGTGTAAAGAAGTGAGCATGATCGAGGCTATGCGTGGTGGGCATAATCCGATTGATCAGACGAATCAAGATGTTTTGCGAAAGATCAACCGGTTTGTCTTTGACGATTGCCATTTTCAATCCAGTGAAGATCAAAAACCCACCGAAGACATACAGTACCCAGTGATATTGCATCAGTACGGAACCCAGAGCTATGAAGATTGCGCGGAAGACAAGTGCGCCAAGAATACCATAGAAGAGGATTCGATGCTGATATGCGAGGGGGATGGAAAAGTAAGTAAACACCAGCACAAATACAAAGATGTTATCGATCGAGAGCGATTTCTCGATCAAGTATCCGCTCAAGAACTCAAGGGCGACACGGCGAGCTTCATCCTCGGCGCCAGGCATGCCCTGCGACATGAATTCCCAACGAGCGTAGAAGTAAAAAAATACATTAAAACCCAGCGCCAGTGTTATCCAGACAATACTCCAGACGGTAGCTTCTTTGATGCTCACCGCATGGGCCTGGCGGTGAAATACGCCCAGATCCAGGGCCAGCATGGCAAATACGAATATCATGAAGACTGCGTAAAACCACCAATACTCCTGCAGCGGAAAAAGTACGTCCATAGTCCCTCCTTTGGTCGCAGCAAGGAGAGGAAAAAAGTTTGATTCGGAAAGCACGAAATCCTGCAAACGGTGGATTTTTTTTATGGAATCTGGACTGATGGGATCGGCGAGGGAGATCGGCCCGAGTGGGTGGACGCGCGGTAGTGGGCCATAGCATCGAACAAAAGCCGCAAATCTCGTTTACGGAAAAAACAGCTGTCTGCTTCTTGAGACTTCCCCCTGGGGTTTTCGGTGATCAAGTGAACGGCGATGTCTATAGAAGCCAGAATAAAAAACAAACGCAGCAATTGCGGCAGACTCAGAGCCTTTAGAATGAATTAAGCCTCTTGGTGGAATCGGATAGTGACGAGCCTTCTTAAGCTAGCATACCTCATCTACACAGCACAAAGTAGCTACGGGTGGACAGGCGCCCTAATCGCCTTGCTTTGTGCGGGCGCAGGCCTTGTTCTCTTTTTCTGGGTTGTGTACGCCGCTGAAAGGCGAGCATGGAAGAAAGCGCAACGACTGCGGCAAAAAGCTGCGATCGAGGTCAGCGGTCCACTGAAATGGAAGTATCTCAGCGGCGCCTTTTTTCATCCGATGGTTTTTGGAGAGTGGGACATCCCCGGGCACAATGAGATCGTCCTACAAATGTTGTTGTTGGAAATTCACAATCACGCAGGCCCAAATCCAGCCGCCCTCCTGGATTCTGCCGAGGCTACATTTGAAACGTATCGGATTTTGAGCCGGAAACAGAAAGCTGGTCATTTGTCAAAAGAAGAAGCGGCCGAGCTCTTGAGAGCTGTGCACTTTATCCGAGCCGCCCTACTATACCGCGGAAATCTCTCGAAGGCAGTCTCCCTCGCCGATTTACAATCCCGTTCCTTCGATAAGAAGGACGAAGCTCACGCTTGGTCTTCTCGCAAGCAGTAGTTTTCTGATTGCTCAACTTCCCTGCGGAACAGATATTGAATCGTCGTACACGAAATGAGTGCTCTCAGTCGAATCGCCTACGCCTGTCTGCGAACCATACACTTTCTCATGATTGCAGGAAGTCTGCCCGCTGCAAGTTACTACACTGCTCAACAAGGAATCAAAGCACCTTCTATCCTACTAGTTCTCGCCTGCATTGGCGCGGCACTGTGGGCCCTACTGTATTTCGGAATGCACGGCTATGCTTTCCCTGCCACGCTGCGCGGCGCAATTGTCGCCACGCTGTTGCCCATCTTGAACCTTGCAACAAATGGATTCTCAGCTGCGAATATCTTTCAAGGAGCCTTTGCAATCGTGTTCGCTCCACTCATGGCTCATATCCTCGGATTCGGTTTCCTCTTGGTGTTAATTCTTGTTCCGCGTCTGCACGGCATACTGTCAATGAAGATCGAAGGCTGGATGGCTCCCCTGATTGGTTCTATTCTGGCTCTCCTCGTGATTTTTGCCTGGGTATTCTCCCTACCTATCGTTCACATTTTTCAATCTCGATTGTGGGAAACGGCTCTGCTCTCTTTAGCTGGCGCCGCGTTGCATATAACGTCAGAATGCAAGATAATGTACGATTGCAGCATTCTTGCCGATCAATCGGAGCAGAAAATGGAAACTCACAATGCCTGGTCGGCCGTTACGGGCATTTGTATGACCGGAAGCCTGGTTGCTTCGATTGGCATCCTTATCTGGAACTAAGCGAAAGACTTTATCAAGCACAACAAATGAGCGCAGAATCAATCCCCTTGAGGTGTGATCTTACAATCAAGCCAGGCTTTCGATCCGCTGCATCATTCGATCAATGAATGCAAGCGCCTGCAGCCAGAAGTCTTCACGTTCGATATCAAGGCCAACCGTTTCACGGATCAATTGCGCGGGAGGAAGTGAACCTCCAAGCGACAGCAAACGAAGGTAATCACGTTTAAAATCGTCCCCGCGCTTCATGTATTCTTCATAGAGTGCGAGCACCATCAGCTGACCAAACGAGTAGGCGTAGCAATAGAAAGGAGTATGGACAAAATGCGGAATATAGGCCCAGCCCCATTTATACGCGTCCACCATACGAACTGCATTGCCGTATAACTTTCCATTTTCTTGCAGCCAGAGGTCGCAGAGTTTGTCTGCGGACACGCGTCCTTTCTCACGCTCTGCATGCGCAGCCTGTTCAAAACGAGTTAGTACTGTTTGCCGGAAGACCGTGGCAAGAACGGATTCCATCTGTGCGCAGACCAGGGCAAGCTTGTCTTCCCGCGCCGCCGAATCCTTGAACAGAAGCTCGTTGAGTAATATCTCACCGAAAACGGAAGCGGTCTCTGCTGATACCAGGGGAGTTCCAAAGTTCACGTGATTTTGTGATTTTGCAAGCTGATGATGTAGACCGTGGCCCAATTCATGCGCCAATGTCTGAACCGAACGCAAATCGCCCGTAAAATTTAGATGAACAAAAGCATCCAGCTCCGGTGAGGCACCGTAGCAAAATGCGCCGGGGCGTTTCCCGGCGCGAAGGGCTGCATCCAGGCGCTCGCCCGCAAAGAATGCATCAACAATCTTGCCAGATTCAGAATCGAAATTTCCGTAGGCGTTCAGTACAGCGTCCCGAGCCTCGGGGAAGGAAAACTGGCGAGCCCGGGGCAGTACGGGTGCATAGATATCAGCATTGGTAAAGTCGCTGATTGCCGCATAACGTGCTTTCCAGGAATAGTAATTGCGAACAATGCTGTAGCGGGATTCAACAGCGCTCAGCATGGCATCCACGGCCGCTGAGCTCACTTGATTGTTGAGATTGCGCGGCTCCATGGGGCCCTTGTATTTTCGGCGCTTTGTATCAAGTTTGTGGTCGAGCACAATGCTATTGTAGATATTGGCCAGGACCGTTTTTTGCGAGCCTACTGTTTCCAGGAATTGTGAATAGATCCGGGTGCGCGCGGCTCGGTCGCTGTGGTGCATGTACGCAAGTGCCGTTTCCTGCGTGAGACGAACCGGCTTTCCTTCTGGATCGACTGAGTCAAAGGCCAGACTGCCCATGACTTCATCAAACAACCCGGTCAATGCCTGGATTCCGGTGAGGTTCTTCTCTATTCCGTACGATTCAAGGTCCTCTGTGAGATTGTGCTCGTCTCTTTCGATGCACTTATTGATAAAATACGAATACTGCGCCAGTGGGCCAGTAAATGTCCGTTTTGACAAACGACCCAACTCGAGTTCAAAGAAAACGAGCTTACCCCAGATGCCGGCGCTTAACTCTTCCGTGGCCGCAACGAGCGCCTGGGCTTCAGAATTGGCAGTGTCACCTGCGAACGTCAGGTAGGCGTGAACAGACAGTCGAGCGATTTTGTTTGAGATGATTGCGTGGGCTGAAAATGCTTCAGCCAGATCCGAATCCGATAGACCATTCAACTTACCGCGATACTTTGCGACGAATGCATCAGCGAGGTAGACGAGTTCACTCTTGTCCGACTCACGCCGATCAGTCGATGGATAGATGATTTTCAGGTTCCACGCGGGAAGCGTAACTTGCGACACGCGGCAGACTTGCAAATTTTGATGCCAATGTCGATCAATAATTGGAAGGAATGGAGGCCAGACCGCCTGAAATCAATGGCCCGGCGTTGCAAAAATATTCACTTTGCAACACGAAAGACTTTATGAACACTGTATTCATCCCGAGCTCCTATGCTGTTTAATTCCGGCATCTTCATTTTACTCTTCCTGGTTGTTTACATGATATACTGGCAATTGCCGGTTCGCGGTAAGCAGTATCTCATCATCCTGACCAGCCTCGTGTTCTATGCCTGGTATAGCATCCCGTTCCTGCTGATGTTTGTAGCCCTTCTGATCGTAAACTACTGGATCGGGATGAGGCTAATTGAGAGCAAGAACAAGGGACTGCTCATCGCGGGCATCGTTATCGACGCATCAATCCTGGGTGTGTTTAAATACTTCTATTTGTTTGCGGAGTCAATCGGACACATTTTTGGCATTCCATATCTCGTGGAACTTCGCACCAACTGGATCCACGATCTCAAGTTCGAAATCATTTTACCAATCGGAATCAGTTTCTACACTTTCCAGGTAATCGCGTTCATTGTAGACTGCTACACCGGCAAGATCACGGAGAAAGTTTCTCCAATGAAGTTCTACGTGTTCACGCTTTTCTTCCCGCATTTTGTTGCCGGTCCAATCATGCGCGCGCCGGATCTCATTCCGCAGATTGACCATCCGTCATTGACGCGTGATCGCATGGTAAACGGATGTTTGATCATTCTTCAGGGTGTTGTAAAGAAGGTACTGATCGCAGATCGACTTGGATCAATCACGAATCCGGCCTGGCAGAATCCGCAATTATACGATGCGACTGTACTGTTTCTGATTCCGTTTGTATGGGCATTTCAGATCTATTGCGATTTCTCCGGCTATACGGATATGGCGCGGGGGCTCGCAAAACTTCTGGGCTATGAAATTCCAGAAAACTTCAAGGGCCCTTTCCTGGCGCGCAGCTATTCTGAACTCTGGCAACGCTGGCACATTACGCTTTCGCACTGGCTGAGAGATTATCTCTATATTCCGCTGGGTGGTTCACGCGTTGGACCCTGGCGCACCTACATGAATCTGATCCTTACATTTGCAATCGGTGGTCTCTGGCACGGGGCGAATTATAATACGGTGCTCTGGGGTATCTACACCGGAATCATCTTGTCGCTTGAGCGACTCTGGGAGCATTCGGGCTATCGTCTGTTGCCGGAGAATCGGTTTAACGGACTTCGCGTACTCTACACCTACATAATTTTTTGCGGCGGTTGCCTGCTTTTTGCTGCTCCAACCATCCATCATTCGATGGATATTGTGAAGGGAGTGATCTCAAATCAACGAGGCTTGCCCATAGCAGACCTTGGTTCCATGATTGGCCTGGCAATCCTTGGTTATTTACTCAACATTCCGCAATATTATGGCGGGTTTAAGGAGTGGCTTGAACAAAAACCAAATCTCAAACTGGCACTTGTGCCGGTTTCAACATTCCTGATTGGTCTGCTTGTGAATTTGTACGGCGATGTAACCGGAACTTTTATTTACTTTAATTTCTAGAGTTCACCCCCCGCCGCACCCCATGGCCCACTGGTTTCGGCGATATAAATAAAATGAAGCTTCACAAGGACAAGGATTGACAACGTCCGGGTGGATGGCACGAAATCGCCCTGGGACTCACCTGGCGAAGCCGTGCCTTTAGTCGGTCGTTGCGGCCGCATTTGAGCTTGGGCTCGGATAGAGATAGTTAGGCGCCATCGCGATGAAGGATCTCCTGGCTCGAAGCCGGCCCTCCATGGCCGGCAGGCTGGTCATGACCATGAACATGTTGAGAATTTACCTCCTTCTATCGGCTGCTCTACTTGCGACAACTGCGTCCAGTGCAGAAACATTAAAGTACTCTACCGCCTCGGCACTTTTTGTCAGGGCGGAGCCCAATCTGCAAGCCCGCACAATAAATCCATTGCCTCCCGGAACGCCGCTTAACGTGGAAAAAACTACACATTTGGGGAATTATCAGGGGCAAACATCTCCTTGGTACAGGATTCCGTCAATCAATGGCTACGTGTTCGGTGCATTCCTCAGTGACACTAAACCTAAGCCGATGCCGACCGTAAAATTCACGTCTTCAAATCAGCCCCTGCCCTGTGGTGGAGGCGACGGATACATCTTAGTAGAATCAATTCTCCAGATCACTGGCAATCGCGTTCTATTTCAGCAACATCAGTTTTCGTTGGGCGGTTCCGAAGAAAGCACAGAAACAGGCACTCTTTCCATATCTTCTTCCGGTCTCGTATTGGAATTGCAAGGAGGCAAACGAAACATCAGCGGTAATCCGCTATTTAGTGAACCAAACGCGAACCGTAGTGTTGCACTTCCGTCGCGCAAGATTGCTCTAACCTGGAACCATGCAACTCAGGGGTTTCTATCACCCCACCACTCTGAGTTCCTTCAAAACCCAGCCTTCATAATCCGCCAAGATCTCTGCCAATTTGTCCGCCGCTCATCATTATCGAAAGATCGCGACGGGAAAGAGTGCGTCGTTTGGGGAGATCAAATAGTTCAAGAAGGATTCTATTGCAATAGAATTTCCCCGTTGCACAAATGAAGGATCGACCTCTGTTCTTGGCTCCCGGACCTCCTGTCCGGGAGCTTCTTTCTAGCCGTAACTGCAGATAACAACAAGTAACCCGTTATGCGTAATGCCCCCAAGAAAACACCGGTCGATGGACCCAAGGAGATTGGTGGTGCGATCATTATGGGGATACTCCTCATAGTAATCGGACTTGCACTCCTTTCTCAGAGCTATTTCTTCAGCGTTCTGATCCTCCTCGGCATCGCTCTGATTGGGCAAAGTTTTAGCAGCATGACAAATTTTGCGGATGTCCCCGAAGCCAACTCCTCAACTAACGATTCTGTCCCTACCCCAGAGAATCTCCGCATCACGGCGCCCAAGTGGGCCTTCTTCGCTCAAAATCTGCTCCACCATGACTATTTCTTTATTCACGGTGATTACAGCATCTCCAAGGCAAAGCTGATTCAACTTTTGAATCAATCCGAACGGTGGGCAGTTAACGAAACCACAAACGAGAACCATGTTTCTATAACCGTCGGTGGCAAGGCAATGTACGCGCGTCCGAGCACTTTTGATATTCGATGGAGCAAAGACTCGAAGCTCAACGTAACGATATCTCAATCCCCTATGGGGCTCTTACTTTGCTGGGGGATGTGTGCCGTAACGGTCTATTTCACGGGGTTTGGTGCATTCGTAATTTTCGCTCTTGCCGCTTTTGTGATGTGGGTACAATTTCAACTCGGCTGCGAGCAGCTGCGAAAGACCGTACTTTCGTCCCTTGGGGGCACTTCGCATAACTCTCGCTAGCACGTTATGCGTAATTCCCGCACTATTATAGGATTCGCCAGCTTGTTCTTCCTGGCCGGAGCCTGTCAAAAACCCAACAATTTGATCATTCGTGATTTCCTCTTCAAAAGTGGCCACATAGAAATGGCGCTGGCACCCATGCCACATGCCGTTCAGGCATCCGCAGAGTTGCAGTTTTACATCCCAGCTTCAAATAGACCGCAAGAAAGATTCGCCTGCACATTTTTGCGCGGGAACCCACGCAACGGAAATCCCGACGAGTTCTTTTGCCAGGGAGCCATACAGGACTGGTACTACAGCTGCGTAGATCTCCATATCAAATTGACGCTGATGGATGGCGCACTAGAGCATTTCGACTCTCGTCACGAAGTTCTCAGAACCTCGCATCAAAGGCCTTTCTGGCCTGATTTCTGCGCGCGAACTACGCATAACAACAAGTAACACACGTTAGCCGCAATTCCGGCCCGGAAAACACTCAAACATTGCGGGCCTAGATTCTCAGGCTCATCTGTAGAATTCTTAACGAAGGTTTCGATCCTCGAACTATGGAAAACAGACTCTCTCCCGAAGAACAAGACGAACAGGACGCGATGTGGGAGAACGTGCAGCGAATTAACGCAAAGGAGCCGACACGTCTCGACAGGGTTTGTCTTCTATTTTCAATGCTGGGTGCGGATACATTTTCCGAAATATTCTCTTTTCTAACTCCAGATCTGATCAAAGCTACTGTCATAACTTGCGCGCTTGAAACAGTTCAAGATCGCGTTGCCACTGCACCCCCGCTTGCCGAGATCCTGCTTGACTTCTCAACGGATGACGAGCAGCAACTCGTCACAAACTTGAAAGAGAATCCGGAACTAGCTGCCGACTATGTTGCACGGATGCTGCATGAAAGCACCGGGCCGCACTTCGCATAACTCTCGTTAAACACGTTAAGCGACATAGTGGCGCTCGGATTTCTATATGCCAAAGAGGCTCGCAACCTTTTTCAGTCCCACCAGCTAGAAGTAAGACACAACACGGAGCATTGGCGTCTCAAACGACCCAATGTGAGCAGCGGCTTGCCGTCGCATAACAACAAGTGCCGCACGCTTTGCGAAAGGCTTGCCGCCAGGGCCCAATCCGCCAAGAACTACGCGAACCTATGAAGACTACCTTATACCTCCTCTTCCTCCCAACCACATTAGCCCTGAATTGCATAGCTCAGCCGATTGCATCTACGTCTTCGCATTTCCCGGGCGATGTATCTGATTCAATCGTGATTGTGCTGGCTCATGCAGGTCGTACGGAGCTGAATGGTTCATCCGAACGCCTACTGACTCCGGCCGAACAAGCCGCGCTTCGCGCAGACAATCTGCCAAACATTCTTGCCAGCCAACTCACACAGCGCGGTGTTCCGTCTCAGGCATTGTCCGAGAATGGGACAATTCCATTTCCCAATAATACCAGCGATAGCGCGACAAAGGCCTCTTTTCAAGAGCTCGGAACGCTAGCGCAAAAATCAGAGGAGCGCGACCATCTCTACTATATGTCCCAGTCTTATCCGGCGACAGCCAGTCTTGGAAGGGACCGCTCAGCCAGAACGGTTATGGTTCTCATTGCGCTTTACAAAGATTATTCCCCGGGCTGCATCAGCCTCCAATTTTTGGCGGCGCTACCAGCGGCCATGGTGGGCGGGCGCACCGTTTACATCAAACAACTCCTTGTCAGAGGCGTTCTCGTGGATTCCGAATCCGGCAAACCTCTCTGGAGTGGAAACGGGTTTGTCATCAATACTTTTGATAATGGAAAAGCTATCGACCGCCTTCTGTTATCGGTCCCAAAAAAGGCTGCAAGCACTACGCAGAACTCGCGCTAGCATCCGTTATGCGCAATCGGTCGAAAAACGGATTGCATGAATGACTGTTCTATTTTCAATCCTCACCATCCTTGTGCTGTCCTTCTCGGCGCTTATTGGCTATCGGGCGATTCGCCGGCAGAGGGCCAGGCGTCGCAGACTGCAGGAGGAAGAGCTTGCAGCACGCCAGCAATGGCGAAGGGAAATGCGGGAAAGCGAGTTCGCTTCGCTGTCCGCACATTCTGTCCCCCGCTCGGATATTACGCAAATCGTTGAGACAGATGGAGAAGACATGATCACAGTCACAGAAATAGCCAGAGTTACAATGCGACCGGACACAGTTTGGGCCTCCATTACTCTCAGCACCCGAGAAAAGGACTATCGCACGTGCCAAACTGAACTTGATACCCGAACGCGCACTCTAACGGACAAAATCCGGACACTCGGCTTACCGGATCTTTTCGTTGCCTCCTCGGAATTTCGTATCGCGCCTGACTATGATTATGATCGCAAGATGTTTAATAAAGGATTCAATGGCTCCCATGAGTTCACTGTGAAATTTTCGCTCACGGCCAATTCCCTGGAAACATTCTATGCAGCATTGTTCGCCACTGAGGACAAAGCGGAACTCGAACTCAGCTTTCGACTGTCCAATGTTACGGACGCAAAAAACGCAGCGATCGCTAAGGCGGTGGAGTTAGCAACAGAAACCGCCAGAGCTGCAGCTCAAAGCGCCGGGCAACAACTTGGCAAATTGATCTCTTTGCGTCCAACGGTCGCCGTCGGTACACCCCGGCAGCACCGATTCGGCTCGCCAGAGCAACTTCTGATGCGTGAGGCGGCATTGCGCGCCACCGATAGTGGATCTGCTGTTCCAAGTATCGAGGCCGGAGAACTCGAGGTGGTAGCATCCGCAACTATGCGTTTTCGGTTTGCTTAGTCACACCACGTAAGTGTGGGACTGACCCTGGCGGAGCTATGTCTCCGCGGGCAGATCCGATACGATCAACCAGACGAAACATGTGGGAGATAGCAAAGATAACGATCCACTTCATCTGCCTCCTGGCATCAACTCAGTGGTGTGCGGATCTGAGGCTATCTCCGTCTCGCTGGACACACAGAAGCAATTGAATTTCTAATCCATAATGTTCTTTTTCTTCTCCAAAATCCTTCCCGGGCTCCTGTTTCCCTACCCGCTGTTTCTGATCTGCGCCCTTATTGCAGGGCTGAAACTAAAACCCGGTCGATTCAAGAAATTCTGTTTCATCCTGTGGATTACTGTCGTCCTGGGATCCAGCTATGTAGTAGCCGCGCCCCTGATGCGTTCACTTGAATCACGTTATGCGCCATTGTCTATAGCAGAAGCACCTCAGACAGATGCTGTTGTAGTTTTAACCGGCATGGTCACTCCACTTTCCCCTCAAAAGGACAGGCCTGAATTCTCAAGCGCGGTGGACCGCATTCTTGCCGGGATCGATCTACTAAAGAACAAGAAGGCACCGCTAATCATTGTCACGGGAGGATCGGGCCTGCTCTCACAACTGGGTGAACCAGAAGCCAGCGTTCTCAAGACCTGGCTTGTGCAGCAGGGAATTCCGGAAACGCAGATTGTTGCAGAAAGCAATTCGCGAAATACTGCGGAGAACGCAACGGAAACAGCAGCGATTGCAAAACAGCGGGGAATAAAGAAAGTGATTCTTGTAACATCCGCTTTTCACATGTGGCGCAGCGCTTTATGCTTTGAAAAGGCCGGCCTTGAGGTGGTTCCCTTCCCCGTTGATTACTACATCCCAACCGAATTTCCAGGCATAGAGGCAATTTTTCCGCATTCTGCGGGAATGACCGTTACCTCGATGGCTTTGAAAGAGTATGCGGGAGTGATTGCGTATCGTCTGCGGGGCTATTTGTAGGATATTTCAGAATGCGTGCAGAACTTCCGGCGTATCCGTGAAAATACCTTTCACAAAATCAAACTCGGCTATTTGACGTGCTTCAGCCGGGTCATTGACTGTATAGACATGGAGTTCATATCCACGGAAAAGGACAGCAGGCTTGTGTCGCTTTGCAAGCATCTTCTTTGACACGTGAATACGTTGGCCCTTGATCTTTTTCTTGTTGGCCTTGAACGCGCGAACCGTATCAAACAGGTAGCCCACAGGCAGCCCCAGAGCTGCCGCCGCATCGACAACCTTCAACCGAAACGACGATACAACGGGCTTTCTGAACTTGGAAATTCCGGCACGCGCAAGGCCAAGAGTTCGAACATCGTCTTTGATTTCAAAGTTCACGGTAATATCTTTCTTGCTATAACGCCGGACAAACTCTTCAAACGTCAGAATCTTGTTGTTGATCTTCCTGAACTCGGACAGCGTGATCTTACTCAGGCGCTTGAGCTTCTTGAACTGACGGCTGAGCGTGAAGTCATGATAGACAACAATGGTATCGTCGCCTAACCGTAGAAGATCGAGTTCGAATGCCTGGAAGCCCAGGGCGAGTGCAGCATCAAATGCACCCGCCGTGTTTTCGCGATGATGAATTGCGCTCCCTCTATGCGCATAGAGGATTGGCGCAGCCATTAGTTTACAATAAACTCGTTGAAGTAGACTTCAGAGATCTTTCCATCCGAAAGAACGTGATTGATGGAAGCCTTGATCTCTTCGCGAAGTTCAAGCTGATCCTGGACAGTACGCAAATCTTCGCGTGTCTTTCCCGCAAGGATCAAGTTGATGATATTTCGGAGCTGCGGACTGCGTTGTCCCAGCTCGGCTGTAAGGGCAGGATTACCCAACTCGTACCCAAGGCTCAACCGCAACTTAATGAAGTGAGGATCTCCCGTATCCGCCGTGTTCACACGGAAATCGTCTGTGAAATTGAAGTTCTCTGTTGGTGGTGGTGGCTTAACAACAGCAATCGACGCGACTTCTTTGTACTGACGCGCTGCGGCAAAGGATGCAACATAGTATGCGATCACAGCCATGATCACCAGACCAACGGTCCCCAGGGCAACGTAGATCAGTATCTTTACAATTTTGTTGAGGCCCGACGAGGGCGAGCCGGCGGCTTCGGCAGGGGCGGCTTCCCCGCCGCCTTCTTCTTCATCCAGTATCTCTTCACCGGCCATGCGCTACTCCTGGGTAAGGAAAAATATGAGTACCCGTAAATAAGAATCGGCCGATTGGGCCGCTATGCCGCCTATTTTTTTCAAGCAGGACCGGGCGTGTAACGGACGATTGCAGCCTCGAAAGCCTGAATCCGGGAAATAATCTCAGGAATCGCCTCTTTGACCACGTATTTCTTCTCGTTCACCAGCGTGATGACCGTATCCGGGATGGCCTCCATTGTTTCGATGTGCTTGTGGTTGATAAAAAAGGCGCTATTGTTCAATCTGTGGACTTCGATCATGCGCTCTCAGAGAACTAGATGAAATCGGATCTGTCCAGCGGCTTTCTCTGGTGCGCAGCCTTCCTTGGGGTGACGGCGCTCGTTTCGTGGATTCTGCCAGCCGGCCTCTGGTTCGTGGGAATTCCCGTTTTCGCGGCGACAATCCTAACGAGTTTCTTCTATTATGTGATGCGACGAAAGGTTCCCTGGCAGCTGGAATTACCGCCTGGTAGGACTTCCGCCGCAGAGACGGATTTCCGCTCCATTTTGGTGATTCCGGCGGTTGGAGCGGGGATTTTCGCCCTGGGGCAGGTCTCGCCACAGGCCCCCTGGCCCATGCGCGATGGAATAGACCTTATTGCCGCGTTTATCAGCATGGTCGTCCTGGGCCCGGTGTCAGAAGAGATCTTCTTTCGAGGGCTTCTGTTAAACGAGATGAGACGGACAAACATTTCGATCTGGGCAGGAACGGCCCTCTTCGCGGTTTCGCATCTGAACCCTGCCGTATTTCTGTTTGCCTTTGCGTCCGGACTCGTTCTGGCGCACGTCGCTAGCTGGACCGGAAGCCTCGGGCCTTCGATTGCAATTCATTCGATTTCAAATCTGCTCACTGTCCTTACCTGGGCAGGCTGGATTCTTGCGCCTGGTATGATTGTCATAGCAGGCCTGGTCCTCGCCGGAGGCTGTGCGCTGGTGGTACTGCGTAGAGTATGATATTCTCAAGCGCGCTCTACTTCTTTTTCTTTGTTGCAGTCTTCTTTATTCACTGGGCTGTTCTTCCTTTGCTCATGCCGGAAAAGTATCTGCGCCCGGCCCGTCATGCGGCATTGCTTGTTGCATCGTACGTCTTTTTTGCTTCATACGATTGGATCTACAGCTTCCTGCTCTTCTTCTTCACGATTACAGCATACGGTTCAGCATTTTTCCTGACCCCAGGATCCCTGAAGGACCGTTATCGCAACTGGCTCTTGCTCGCCGTGATCTGTATTCTTGTTGGACTGCTCTGCTACTACAAGTACTACAACTTCTTCCTTGGCAATTTACTTGAAGTTCTTGGATTCGTGGGAATCAAACCCGACTGGTTCATGCATACAATTGGTCTGCCGCTTGGTATTTCGTTTTTTACATTTCAGGCCTTGAGCTATGTAATCGACGTCTGGCGCGGCAAAACTGCCGTGGAGGCCTCGTTTCTACGTTTTGGTTTATTCAAGTCATTCTTCCCCCAACTGGTTGCAGGGCCCATTGTAACAGCACGCGATTTTATTCCGCAGCTCTACACGGACACAGAACTCACGGTAGAACGACTGCGGAACGGTGCCCGCTGGTTTGCACTTGGTTATTTTAAGAAAGCCGTAATAGCAGATAACGTTGGTCCCGCTGTCAGTGCGATGCTGGGCGATAAAGGAATGTATGGAACGGAAGGTTCCTGGCTGGGTGCGTTTGGTTTTATTACACAAATGTACGGTGATTTTTCTGGATATAGCGATATGGCCTGGGGCTCAGCGATTTGGCTTGGCTTTCATCTCCCAGAAAACTTCCGCATGCCGCATATTGCCCGCTCGATTTCTGAACACTGGCGCAGATGGCATATGTCACTCGGCCGCTGGATCAGAGACTATTTGTATATCTCGCTCGGCGGGAATCGAGTCAGCTGGTTTCGCCACAAGATAAACCTGGTAATTGCAATGCTGGTGAGTGGATTCTGGCACGGGGCAAACTGGACGTTTGTTGTCTGGGGACTGATTTTTGGAATCTGGCTGGCTGCTGAGACGATATTCCAGGAATGGTATGAGAAACGTCCAAAACTTCCGGAGGGACCCGTTATGCGACTTCTTCGCTGGCCATTCGAGGGCTTGCGCTGGTTCTACGCAATGATTTGCGTTACAACCATTCATGTTTTGTTTAGCTCACCTACTGTCTCGTATGCGCTATTCAAAATGAAACTGATGTATTTCTACGAGGCACCTAAAACTCCGATTCCGCCATCGCTTTACAAACCAATTCTAACATATTTTGGAATCATGATGGCCGGCGAATGGCTTGGCTACTGGATCTGGGAAAAGGGAAAATTCCAGATCAAGGTACCGCTCTGGCTTGAGTTTGCAATCTATCCGTTCCTGGCATTACTATTGATACAACTTGCGGCTCCAGATGGTGGTGCCTTTATTTACTTTGTGTTTTGACGTTCCTCATCACATACCCCACACACCAGATCCCTCCAAACTCACGGCCCAGGGATCACCTGGATAGGTGAACTCATCGGCCCGGCGTGGAACGAAGCCGCACGAGCGTCAGTTCCCACAGCTCATCGACTTGTGTCTCAC
>JAEUSB010000090.1 GCA_016788865.1 Leptospirales bacterium | reverse complement strand
CCCTCATTCAGGGGGTAGGCAATTTCTGCCTATGCGATTCACGACCATCTACTATCTGTTCTTTTTTGCCCTCGTCTTCCTCGCATACTGGGCCCTGCCCCGGCGATACAGGCCAGCGTTTGTGTTCGCAGCATCCCTGGTATTCTATGCGGCGTGGTCCTGGAAGTTCTCAATTCACCTGCTGATCATTCTCGCAATCAACTACTTCTTCCTGAAACGTATTTTCGAAGGGCGCAGCAGGCAACTCTTGACAATCATCATTGCACTGAACGTTGCCAATCTCTTCGTATTTAAGTACTTTTACTTCTTCCTCGAGACGCTACCGTCATTCGCCAATGTATCTTCAGCATCATTCAATGTCTGGCTTTTAAACAATGCGGGCATCGATCAGATCACGCTGCCGCTGGCAATTAGCTTCTATACGTTTCAGCTAATCGGCTTACAGGTCGATGCGTACCGCGGAAATATCCCCGAGCGACCAACTCCTGTACAGTACCTCATGTTCAGCATGTATTTCCCGCACTTTGTCGCGGGTCCAATCATGCGCCACTCGGACTTTTTTCACCAGATTGACAAAATCACTCCGGACAGCCGCAAAACCTTTGAGGGGTTGTTCCTGATCGCAGGCGGATTAATTAAAAAGATCGCAATCGCAGATAACGTTGATTCGGTTTTACGCCCCGTCTTTGCAAACCCTGATCAGTTTGACGCGTCTACAAACTTTCTGGCTGCGCTGGGATATGCATTGCGTATCTATTGCGATTTCTCCGGCTACACAGACATTGCCCGCGGCTCAAGCAAGCTGCTCGGCCTTGAGATCCCGGAAAACTTCAAAGCCCCGTTTCTATCGAAGACTGTCGCCGAGTTCTGGACACGATGGCATATAACGTTAATGATGTGGCTACGTGACTATATCTATATCCCTCTGGGTGGATCACGTCGTTCCCCGCTCCGGAATCTCTTCAATTTGAACTTAACAATGCTTCTTTCCGGGATCTGGCATGGCGCAAACTACACCTTTACCCTCTGGGGACTTTACAACGGAATCATTGTTTCAATCGAACGCTTTTTATTCGGAAAACAAACAGAGGAACAGGCGCACGGATGGAAGCGAGCTGTTACGCTTGTATTTGGAATCGTGTACGTCCAGGTGATGTTCTCTCTGGGCATGGTGCTTTTCAACGCCCATTCTTTTTCACATGCCATGGCCATGTACGGGCAGATGTTCACATTGGCCGGTGGCAAGCACTGGAACCAGGACACCTACATTCTGCATATCCTCATTATGGTTTACCTTCTAAACGTTGTCCAACTTAAAGCTCGATGGGAATGGGTCGAAGGTCCGTGGAAACGTTATGCGGTCAGTGCTCTGGCGGGCCTTCTTGTTATGTTCGTTCTGGGAGCGTACCCGCCCGGGACCTCAGATTTCATCTATTTTCAGTTTTGAGGCAAACATGGATCTTATCAGACACCCTTTTCTGCTCTGGCCACTTCTCGGCTTGTTCCTGTTGCTGCTCATCGACAAGGTTTTACTGATTCCTGTCGTCCGCGAAAATACTTCGCACTACATGAAGCTAGAGGATAAGTTCTACGAGTCACGCTGGGATCTCTTTCCTGAAATGGTCCGCGACTACGAACGTCGGTCGAAAAATGGTGAAAGGCTGGGCGTCATACTTGGAACATCTCGTTCAAGCGAATTCAGCACCAAAGAGATAGCCCACCATATCCCGCGAAGCTTTACCTATAACTTCAGCGCACCCCAGGCGGGCCATTCTTACCATGCGTACTGGTTGGATAAGATTATGAAGTCCGGGGTAAAACCGGCCTTTGTGATCCTGGAGTCTGGTGCCATCCCGCTCAGCGAGAACACCAACCGGTTTCCCCTTACCCATTCGCTCGACTTGCCATTTATCTGGGAGCACCTTGAACTATTCCCTGCATCCTCGGATCCGGACTGGAAAGGTGGCGGAGGTTTCTCAACAGATGACCTCGAGCGCTTTCTGCTGAACCGCCTTTTTGCTTCTTACCGCTTTCCTCTGGATTTGCGTGCCGCGGCCAAGAATCGAGAAAAGCAAATCTTCCCTGATCCATTCAAAGGTCTCCAAATCACAACGGGCATTCAGATCCACAGACAGGTCACAGCAAACATTGCGTCCGTGAATCTCGAAAATCTGGGGGGACTCCCAAATCCACACACGCTGGAATTACCGGAACATTTGATGCAGGCTAACGCTCGCGCCGTGGCACTGGAACATCTGCCCAATCCTTACAAGGTCTCGCGCACCCAGGCCCATTGCCTGCGCTTCATTGTAGAGACCTTGGCAAGCGCACAGATTCCATTGCTGATCTACTATCCGCCGGTTGTTTCGCAGTTTTCCCGAGTCAAGGAAGAGATTGGCGCCACAAAACAAGTCGAGGAAGGAATGGTAACTCTGCTTCGCGACATATCGAGCCGTTATCCTGCGGCGAAGATCGCAATTGCCGATGTTGATCGCGATTCGCCCATGCATTGTCGCATCTTCTTCGATGCGATTCATATCGCGGGGCGCTGCTATCCTGAATTGACTGAAAAGCTTACAACGAAGCTCAAAACTACGGGTGGTTTCTAGTTAGCCGTCAAGCCCGGTTCACTCCAGGTCGCAAACATCTGTGGGAATTGATGGTTTTTTTCTCTGACCGGCGCGTCCTTTCCCTGGAACCAATTGGCCTGGAAATAGCAAATTCCAGCAGCACCAATCGCTCTTGAAGTCCTCAGTTGATGAAGGGTTACGGCCGGGGGTGGATTTCTATACAACCCGACGCCAAGAATCATCCTCGAGTTGATCCGGGGATCAAAGAAAGGATCTAAGCGCTCATCAAAGCGCTGGATGGTATCATAGTAAGACATGAGAAATGCATAATCTATGAGGCCTCTGTGCAACCAGTCAGGCCACATCTGGAACACCCTCTGCTCTATCTTCTGCTTGTTTGGCCAGACTGCTGCAGATAGTATTGCCTGCGGCTTTTTCCGCCGCACTTCCGACCGTATTTCCGCGACCATTTGCGTAACAAAATCCCGCCGGCTTCGCTGCATGACCTGCATCTCGTAAACAAAATCTTTCTGTGTCTTTGGATTTGAAGGGGGCATGCCAAAATCATAAATTGTCCCGCTCTGCGACGATGGATACCGAATGTAATCCAGATGAATTCCGTCCACCGCATAACGTTCAAGTATCTCACCAACAACGCGAACATTGTATTGTCTGACTGCCTCATTGGATGGGTCGAGGAATGCACCTTCGACGTCAGCGCGAACCAACTCCGCGCGGGAAAGTTCGAGCATGGATCTGCCATTCCGATCACGCAAAAACCAATCGCTATGAACATAGATCAAATGTTCGCGGGGAGCCGAGCGGATGGTTTCTCTATCTGCGGCCAAAAACACATTCACCCACGCATGAACTGAAATACCAGACTGCTTGGCCAATTTGAGAAATTCTCCAAGCGGATCAAGGCCCGGCTGCAATCCCTGAGCCCGTGGGACAAAATCCGATCTGTAATACGATTCACCGCGGCCACGAACCTGAACCATGGCAGTATTAAGATTATTGCGGCGCATTGAATCAATGACAGTCTGAATCGATTTGGTATTCTGAATTGAAGTTCGAGTTACCCAGAGTGCCCGGACTTCCTTCTGGGGTGGAGCGGGCTTGTATTCCTTGAGAGCCGCTTGATACGGACTTCCCAGAACAGGCATCTGTGCAAAAGTACAAGAGAGCAGTATTAGACAAGAAAGGCGCAGCACGGATGAAACCTACAATTAGGTCGCAGCATTCCCATTCAAAGTCAACCCCAAAACTTTACTTGTTTACGTTGAAATCCTCGCTTAAAAAACATGGCAATGTCCGGTAATTCAGGATCAGCTTTCTGGTCCTCTATCTTCTACACAAGATGGTTAGTTTACCTGTTGATTAGCCTGTTCGTTCTGGGGCTGTGCATCACAATAGTGCTGCTGTTCAGCAAACAACCGTTTGTCCGCGGATTTGTTGGAGATACTCTGATTGTGGTGCTACTTTACTGTCTGGCAAAGACGTTATGCGACGTTTCTTCGTGGAAATTGGCGATGGCCGTTCTCATTTTCTCCTTCACCATCGAAGGCATCCAGTTCTTGAGACTGGCGGAGTTGCTTGGCATTTCGAAGGAGCCTCTGGTCAGACTAACAATTGGGGCTTACTTTGATCCGCTGGATCTGCTTGCCTATCTGCTGGGCACAGCATCAATCTATTTGGTAGATCTCAGTCTAATTCTTCCTCTGCAGCAACGGGCGCAGTCCTCCCGAGAAAATCCACCACCACAACCGTAATGTCGTCAGAAGGCAATCCGGACCGGATCGACGCAATTTTTCCAAGAATCCTATCCGTAAGCGTTTCCGCCGGGCCTGCCGCGATCTTTGCGAAAGCATCAATCAGCACCTGGTGATCCATTTCGGGATGGTCGGTAATCAGCCTTTCATAGAGACCATCAGTGTACAGAATGATGCGATCTCCAGGAACCAGCGCGTGCGAGGCTTGATCGAATTTTGGAACATCTGTTAGCCCCAGGAGTGGTCCGTCGGTCGAAATGGATTCAACTTCATTTGAGGCATGGTGTCTGATGATCAGGGGCGGATGCCCGGCCGATGATGTCTCGAGTATTCCGCGTTCCAGATCGAATACAGTATAGATGGCGCTAACATAACGATAGTTAACATATGAATGCAGGAACTCATTCATGGCCTCCAGCACTTTAGCAGGATTTACGTGCGCAGTCACAGCTTGATGAAATGCAATTCGCACCACGGAAGAATCCAGAGCAGCAGACAAACCGTGCCCGGAAACGTCCGCGACGAGTACTCCCAGGCGATTCCTATCGATCTCATGATAGGCGTAGAAATCTCCACTTACTGCGAGAAATGGAATGTACCGCGCGTGAACGGAAAGGCCCCTCATTTGCGGCGCAGCACGGGGCAGCAGAGCCTCCTGACTCCGGCGTGCAAGGTCCATTTCGTTTTCCATTAGCTGCATCCGAATGTGTTCGCTTTCGCGCGACGCAACGAGAGTGCGCATCCGAATTCCCAGGGCCATGGAAAAGATGAGAGCCTCCAGAAAAACTCCAATCATGAAACCGTGATTCGTAATTTCGTTGTTTGGAATTATGAGCCCCCTTGCCAGGCCCTCTAGAATTAGAAAACCGTAAAGAGCAATCCACCCTACAAAAAACAGACGCGACTGTTCCAGTTTCTTGTGGATTGCAATAGCGCCGAGGGTCAGCAGCGAAATGGAAATGGTTACTGCATGGATATGCACAAAAATTAACGTTGCTCTGTAACCAAGGACAAAGAACAGAACCGGGCCAATTCCGCAGGTGGCGAGCATGATCTTGAGAAACGTGTCCCAGTTTGGCATCCGACTTCTGGTTCTCAGGAAGTGTCTGGTGAAGCTGATTACCAGAATGGATGCGGCAAAACTCACAAACATTGTGACCGTGTGAACCAGCCACGGAAGGTGCGTGAGACCCCAGAGAGCTCCGCTAGTCCCGCTGACAAGAAACGTAACACTGGCAAGATAAGAAGCGTACAGCACGAATGTCTTTTCTCTGCTAATCAGATACAGAAAGGTGTTGGCGAGACACATCAAGACCAGTGCGCCAAAATAGAATCCTAAAAACAGAGTCTGCTTGAATACTCTTCGATGAAACATTCCCTCATTCATGAGAAAGGGGGCAGCTTCAAGAGGATCGAGACTGTGCAGGCGCAAATAGATCGGCAAGGTTTCTCCGGCCTGCATTGCTATGCGAAAGGCCGGTTGCCGCGCGGCTTCCGGGCTCAGCTCCGGAGGAACTGTATCGCCGGCCGCGGACTGCACTGTTCCGGTTGAATGGAGTTCAAATAGATCGACCCTGTCAAGGCGCGGACTACGAAGCTCCAGCACTACACTTGCCGGAGCGTTCTGCGAGTTCTTTAGATTGAAACGCACCCAGACTTCTGTCTCGGTCAAACCGAACGCTTCAAACGGCCCGGCAGCCTGCCGCCACGATAAGCCCGATACTGCGGGGTTTCCCGGCCCTGTGACCTCAGTGAAGTCCAGGGCTTTCCCTCTGGTTTGTAGAATCTGCATCTTTGTTGAAACGGCCACTGCATCGACAAGCGAGCTTATCTCAATTGCGGAGTCTTGCGAAAACGATTGAGCGGAAAGGCCGGAACCCAGGCTCAGCAGCACAAGCAAAACGGAGCAAGCCCGGACGAACATGCTGGAATGCTTCAAAGGGTGGCGCCGTATTCAAGCACGTTTCTTACCGCTCTCGCGAAACTGTATCCATTGAATCAAATCATCAGGCGACAAAAAAAGCTGATTCTCCGCGGTGTCGATCTGCAGTAGTTGCGCGAAATTCCGACCGGCAATGATCCTGGGAGTAATCGGTTTCATTAGGTCCAGTATCCCGCGCAAGATATTCAGATGAGCTTCACCCTGGATATTCTGGAATCGAAGATCTATTACGACTTCATCATTTCGCGCCTGCATGCGCAGGGTATGTGTGAAGACTTCACGCAAGCGATCCATCAGGGAGCTATCGACCCTACCTGTGAAGACTAAGCGCGTAATTCCACCTTTTCTCTCAAGCTCCACTCTGGCAGCGGAACCTGATTCGCGCGATCGTTCAAGATCACCTATCTGCAATGCACGGACGATCCGGCCAATCAGCTGAGCCTGTTGAAATGGCTTCACAACATAGTCGACTGCACCGCCTCGCGCGGCTCGGGCGACGAGATCTCTTCCTGCATCCGCGGTAAGCATGATTACAGGAACTCCTTTCAAGAGTGGATTTGATTTGAGACGAGTAAGGACGATAAGCCCGTCCTCCTTATCCAGATGCACATCGAGCAAGATTAGATCCGGGCGATGGGCTTCGATTGTTTTGAAGGCCGAAGCGGAATCAGCCTCGTCAATAACGCGATAATTATGTTTCTCAAGAATCAGTCGCGCGAGGTCTCGAATAACCTTGTCATCGTCAATGATGAGTATGGTTTTTACACCGTCGGCCACAAAAGCATCCAATCGATTGCCGGGACAGCTGTCAATCCAGAGACGCCTAACCGCCCAATTGAACGGCCTGGCCAATCCATGCGTCGCTTTCGCATGCCTGGACCAAAAAATCCGCGACATCTGCGCGAGATATTGAACTGGGCAAGGGCTCGATAGCAGTCTTCTTTTGATAGCTCTTTCGCGAAGGTCCGTCCGTCAGGCGACCAGGGCGGGCAATGACCCATTTCAAGCCACTGGCTTTGACCAGCGCTTCCTGCCTTTCATGGTCAGCGAACGGGAGCCTGAGCAAGAACGACAGAATGAGTTTTTGCAGTAACCAATTCATGAGCTTACGACTCTCGCCCACGCCCAGAGCGGATAGAACGATCAGTCGAACGGACCTGTCCTTCTTTAGTGCGTCAATTACATGCGCGGTTCCCATTGAGAAGTAATTGGGATTGTCCTTGAATGCTTGCATCGATGTCGCGGAGGCCGTGATGATAATTGCGTCGTGCCCGGGGACGGCTCCTGCGACTGCGGCGGCATCATGAAAATCACCCGACAGCAGTCTCAAATTCGGGTGCTCCATCTTGAGTCTTTGCGGTGTTCGCGCGAATGCAGTCACTCTGTGACCCCGTTCCAGGGCTGCAGCGACAGCAAGCGCCCCCGTTCCCTGGGAAGCCCCGATCACCAGTATGTTCATGGACCACAGAAACCGGGCTTCGCTCGTGAGCAATTCGCTTTCCTGGTTGGAACCGGCCCTTATTCTGGCTTCTAGTGGCCTCGAAAAAGACATCTGTGATGGTCGGCAAACGCCGACTCGAGTTGTCCAATCTTGAAAAGATACTGTTCCCGAATCCCGGGATTGTCAAGGCTCAAATTATTGAGTACTACTTAAGAGTGGCCCCTGCCATGCTACGCCATCTCAAGGGAAGACCGCTTTCGCTTGTCCGGTATCCAGAAGGAATTGGCGGAGAAACATTCTTCCAGAAGAACCGCCCGGATTGGGCTCCGGACTGGATGGAATACGTTCGGATTGAAAAGATCGACTACATGCTGGCATCTGAGGAGGCCGCACTCGCGTTCCTGGCCAACCTCGCCTCCATTGAATTTCACCAGATGCAAATTCGCCCGCAGAGTTCTCCTGATCCAGATTATATCGTTTTTGATCTGGATCCACCAGAGAACTATGCATTCAAAAGGGTCATCGAAATAGCATTCAATCTGCGCGAACATCTGGAAAGCCAGGGCTATCACACGTTCGCCAAGACGACCGGCAACAAAGGCATTCATATTGTGGTTCCAATTCAGCCGCAGGCTACCTACGATGCGATCTTTGGCGAGGCCAAACGGTTGGCAGATAAGTTCGTCGAGAAAAATCCAGAAACAACCCTGCATATAAAGAAGGAAAGCCGCAAAGGTCGCGTTTTGGTTGATATCTACAGGAATCGCCCGGGACAAACGATTGTATGCGCATATAGTTTGCGCGGGAAGGATGGCGCGGCCGTTTCCATGCCGGTCACCTGGGATGAGCTTGAAAATCTTGAATCTCCGCAGGAATACAACCTGCTCACGGTGCCCGACATGATTGATCAACGAGGCGACGTCTGGGAAGCAATGTACGCCTACTCCACGCCGCTTGGGGGCAAGGCTAAGCAACGTTCGATTGCGAGAGCTCCCAAAAACACACGACTCGCACCGGATCCAAATGATCTAAACTCTCCGGACGATAACGACGTACCGGATGGGACTCTCACCGCCTATCGCAATAAACGATCGTTTGAAAAAACGCCTGAGCCACCTCCGGAATTCATGCCCGGCCATGGAAACGTTTACGTAGTCCACAGGCATCATGCTTCGCGTCTGCACTATGATCTCAGATTGGAAGAAAATGGAACCCTGAAATCCTGGGCCGTCCCCAAAGGACTGCCGCCCGTTCCGGGAATCAAGCGCATGGCTGTCCAGGTGGAAGAACACCCGCTGAAGTATGCTGACTTTGAAGGCGTGATCCCCAAAGGTCAGTACGGCGCGGGGAAGATGTGGATCTTCTCACGTGGAAAATACGAAATCACAAAGCGCAAGAAAGAAGGTTTCTACCTCAAGCTCAACAGCGAAGAGTTGACTGCGGAATACAGAATGATCCACACAAGAGAGAACGAGTGGCTCATGGAACGAGTGGATCCGCAAACATTTCCTTCCAGTGTTGAGCCCATGCTTGCAGTCGCCGCCGAGAAACCACCGTCAGGCGAATATTCCTACGAAGTAAAATGGGACGGGATCCGCGCTGTATTCTTCTTACTTGAAGGACAGCTCAGGATTCAGAGCCGCAGTGGTCGGGACATTACGGGCCACTTCCCGGAATTGCAAACTCCGGAAGCTCTCCGGGCTACCGATGCAGTACTCGACGGAGAAATTGTATGCCTGGACTCGACCGGAAGACCCGTTTTTACAGACGTTATACGCCGAATCCAACAAAGCGGATCTGGCATTGAGCGGATAGCAAAGAAGCACCCGGCGGTGTGCTATCTGTTTGATTGCCTCTATCTTGATGGTCGATCCATCATGAAAGACCCGCTGCGGCGCAGGCGCGAATGGTTAGAAGACATAATCAAACCCCAGACCTCGTATCGCTTCAGCGAATCACATGAGGACGGGAATGCCTTGTTTGAAGCGGCGGCAGCTGCAGGCCTCGAGGGAATAATGGCACGCGATCTGAACAGCCCGTATGTACCGGCCAAACGCAGCCCTCATTGGGTTAAGGTGAAATCGCGCAAAACCACTGAATGCGTGATCATTGGATTTACAACCGGCCAGTCGGCACGTAAGGACACATTTGGCGCCCTTCTGCTTGCTTCAAAAGAGAACAATACATTGCGTTACAGCGGCAGTGTTGGCGGTGGCTTCGATGATCGGGAGCTCGTGGCTATCAGAAAGCAACTGGAGAAATTGGCGACGAAGGGTGGGCCCGTGGTTAAAGTTCCAACTGAGCAGGCAAAGGACGCTGTCTGGATCGAACCAGTTGAATGGTGCGAAATCGAATATGCCAGTATTACAAAGGACGGAATGTTTCGGGAGCCGGTATTTCTGCGCCTGCGGCCCGACCGTGCTTCAGATACGGTTCAATGAATTGGTGCCTGGAGGCCGATAATGGAACATATGATGCGATCTATCTGGAAGGGACACATCCGTTTTTCTCTCGTGACGATTCCCGTACGAATTTATAATGCAATCGAGACGTCGGAGAACATTAAGTTCAATCAGCTCCACCGCGAATGCAACGGCCGCGTGGGCTATGATAAGAAATGCAAGAAATGTCAGCAATCCCTGGCAACAGCGGATATCGTCAAAGGGTATGAATACGAGCCCGACCAATACGTAGTATTTGAAGATTCGGATTTCGAGAAGGTAAAGCTGAAGAGTACAAAGGTCATCGAGATAGAGGGCTTTGTAGACGTGAATGAAGTCCATCCAATGCTGTTTGAATCGCCCTACTATGCTGGACCAGACGGGGATGTTGCAGCCAAGAGCTATTCCCTCCTCTGCCAGGCATTGAAGGAAACCGGGCGTGTAGGAGTCGGCAAGGTCATTCTTCGGGATCGGGAGGACGTTGTGCTTCTCTCTCCCCACGAACAGGGGATGGCGTTGTACCGCTTACGCTATCCTGAAGAAATCAGAAAGATCACGGACGTTCCCCAGGTTGATAAACTCGACACTGCAGACAAGGAACAGTTGAAGCTGGCGCGTAGCCTGGTGGACAGCATGGCAAGGCCTCTGGCAGAAATTGAGCTCAAGGACAATTACAAGTCGGCAATGAAAGAAATCATCGATGCCAAAGTGGCAGGAAAAGAGATCATATCTATGGAAGAGGAGCCCAAGCCGGCCGTAGATATCATGACGGCGCTTCGCGAAAGCATTGAACTGGCCAAATCCTCAAAAAAGGGAATGGTAACGGCAACCGGCAAGGCCACCAAAGAAGAAACAGCGAAGGTTGCTAAAGAAACAAAGAGCAAGAAGAAGAAAGCGGGTTGATCACCTGACCCGATCTGAATTCAAGGAGAGGGAATGGCTCGCGTCCTTCCCTTCCCCTCCGCCAAGCGCCTGGGCTTTCAGCGAATCCGGGCCAGCTATACCCTGCGTCAAATTAGCACGCAGTTTGGCATCCCGGAAAAGTACATCCGCAGATGGATGGAAGATGGAATCATTGAAGCTCGTCCCGGATCGGATCCAAATGAGCTGGCGTTCGACATCAGGGCCCTCGCAAAATTCCGCTCCGTTCGTGATTTAAAAGCCACAGGAGTAAATCTTAAGCAAATCGATGCGGAACTCCGCGGACAGTTAAATCTGTTCGGCGAAAAACCGGGAATCACCGTCAATTTTGCCCCCCGCACATCTGCTTTTGAACAGGCGCTCATGCTGTTTGATCGCGGGGACGAGAAAGCGGCAGACTTGTTTCGCACAGCACTTGAACAAGAAGAACACGCTGCTGACTGCCATTGCAATCTGGGAATTATTGCATTTGAAAAAGGTGACCTCAGCCAGGCAATGGATGAGTTTGCACATGCCCTTGCCAGTGATCCCCGACATTTTGAATCACATTTTGATCTGGCAAACCTGTACTTTGAAACCGGGGATCTGAAACTCGCGCGGCTCCATTACGAGGCTGCTTTGCGCATTGAACCAGAGTTTGCAGACACATATTTCAATCTTGGATTACTACTGGCAGAACTTGGAGAGCTGACGCAGGCTGCAAACGCGCTAAGGAAATATACCGAACTGGCCGAGGACAAGGAGCTAGCCCGCGACTTGATAGAACGAATCGAAGCTGCTGTTGGTCAGTAGCGCAGATTTATTAGCGCCGCATTGCTGCAGCGCAACCAGTTCTGGATTCCAATCAGTAGAGCAGAATGTTCTGCAAGATCCACTTCTCTTTTGCATCAAAGTAATCTTTGTATTCTTTCATGATTTGCCGAGCCATGTCATCAGAGAGAAAGTCAACCGTGCGTGAGAACTTCATCTTCTTGTAAGGTTCAACCCACTGAAAAACAAGACCGCCTGTCAGTTCCCAGATTTGGGCACCTTCCATTGTCTTGTCATCCACGGTCGATTTGGTCCTGCCCCCATGCGATTTCTCTATCTTAGTTTCGATCTGGTCTGCGGGAATCAGTGAAAATATAACCTTCACGTGAAATAGCTGAGCCTCGGTTTGATCATACTCTTCCTGCTTTAGATCATGATTGGCAAGGCGTACCACTTCGATTGGAGTTTTGTAGAAGTTGTAGCGGTACATTACATCGTTTCTACGCACCAGAATGCTCTTGTTCTTCTCTTCTGAAAGGATCTCAACGCGCTCGGTTGCAACCGCCGCTGTTGAAAGTGACTTCAGCCTGGTTTTCACCTCGGAATATGTGCTCTTCCAGGGAACTTCTGCAAAACCAGGAAGGCCTCCCGTGGGTGCGCGTTGAGCCGGCTGGCCCATGTCAACCTCGCCTGTGCGAAGATTTCCCTGGGCAATCATACTATCAGGAGCAAAATACATTTCCTCGGCAGAAAGGGAATACGTCAGGATCAAGGCTGGAATCGTAAGCAAAAAAGCGCGCTGCATACTCTATAATCGGAATAGAAAGTGTTAAAACGTCTCCCCTTTTTGCAAAAAAGAATTCAACGCCGGCTTTCAACATCCCGGGGGCATCGAGGGCGGATTATGTCACATGCCAGGAGTTGGCCTTGAATCCAGAGGGCCGCTGCCCTTCTTATGGGAGATCTTTGATCTGGAAATTCTCCATTCCATCCGGCATGTCGGTTGTGTCGAGGTTCTGTATGTAATACGTTCCGTTGCGGTCTTCAATGGTAATGCGTTGGTAGTTTTTCCCGTTCCTCCAGCTGCCTGCACTCTCGCTAATGTTTTCCCCACCAACGGCCAACACGACTCGCAAACAGCATTTCACGTCGCCCGCAAAATTAAGCGGAATGGACCTGGCATTAAGAGCCTTTACGTCCGCGTTATACGGAATCTGACCGGACCACAGCGCTTGTTCTGCACCGGAGCGCGGCTTGAAGGAGACATTCATATCAATCGATGGGAACCTGGGATTCAGATTCTGGATTAAGAACGTGACACTCGTCTCTCGCTTGCAACTCGCAAGCAGAAGTAGAAGCCCGGCACACAACACCAGGAAAAATCTACGCCATACCTCTTCCCGGCGAGCAATGTGGACGCGCCAGGCAGAACGCTTCATCCCTAGAACTCATCATCCGGGGCAGGCTTACGACGCGGTGGAAGCGGCCTGTCGTCATCCGGGAAGTCGGCACTCATTGAATCAATCCGGTAACCAGCGTAGGCGAGCAGAATAATGATATCAGGGAAGCAAAACAGGAAACTCATTTCGTGATACACACCCCAGCTCGTCAGGTTAATCGAAGCGATTGTAACGGCCAGGCCAACGAAGAAAGGAATCTCAGTGGAAAGCACTCGAAAGAACATTCCGTCCTCACCGCCACGATCCAGCGCAAACTCTTTGAACGACGGCCACGCAATGTGCAGGACAAAAACAAATAGAGCGGACTGAAAGAAGTAGTTGGGCACGCTACCTTCAGCGTGATCCGGAACATCTGCAGCCACGTTCTCTGCGAATACACCGCCGAGCAATGTAAGCAACCAGCCCACTGCGATTCCAGAAACGATCGCCATGATCGCCAGGCCCAATTCCTCCTTACCTGCCAGTCGCTTGAGACGGTCCGGAATGATCCGCAGAAAATCCAGCAGCTCGTCCCTGCTGTAGGTTTCCTTTGACCTGACGAGCTCAGACCAGTATTGTAGGACGAGCACGACGCCCATCAAAATTGAAAACAGAATGATCCAGACTATTATTTCCATTGCTACTTCTTCATTTCGGCCAACTCAGTGAATCGGTCCTTATTTTCTGGGCCAGGATATGCAGTGAATCCACGCACATCACGAATCTCAACGTTCTTAAAAAAGCTGGTATGCATTAAGCTTGTGCGCACTCCAGGGGACAGCTCGCGCCAATTTTCAAACTGAAACTTCAAGCCCTTCAAGCGAGATGAACCGCTCCAGACTTTCCATTGCAGAGGCATCCCGGTCGCGTCTGTGCGAATAACGTAGGAATCACCGTCCATTGGCCCGGACGGAAAGAGCACAAGGAGATCGCCTTCCTCCGTGATTTTGTGCTCAACCCCGGCTCCCCGCAGCTGTACAAATGGGTTCAAGAGGAAAAAATCCGCAGTATGGAATTTCTGAGCCTGCACGAGCACCTGTTCTGCGACCTGACCCTGGATGCGCTGGCGATTCTTATAAATGACAAAGCGGCCGTCTGAATCGTATTGCACCAGGAATTGGCTTGAGTCCATGGCAAACTGAACTTCCACGAAATTGCGACGAAAATCCTTGAAATGAGCACGGCCACCCGGCACAAAATAGAAAGAAACGGCCTCAAGCTTTTCCCAGCCAGCTTTTCCAACCCGAGATTCAATCTGGGAAACTACGCTCTCCGCAGCCGGACCGGCCACGGCATGTGGCAGGTTTTGCCTGGAGGTGACTAGCACTAGTGAGGCAAGGACCACTAGAATGCTGGCCAGCACAAAAAGGCCTTTCTTGGATTTTAGGATACGCGGGATTCTGATGGGACTTCTCTACTCTCCAGGCAAAAAGATGCAATCAGTTTTCTGCCTGGTCAGGATCGGATAGTTCGCGGTATTCCCGATGCAATACCAGCAGACTGTCGATCGCATCGCGCACATTGAACAGGAACTCTAGCCCCTCTTCCGAGCGTATCTTCAATATGTGCGACTGGTCCGTCTCAGCAATGCGATAGTCCGGAAGAAGACGCAACGCCTCCATCAGTATGGCCCGCGCCTGATTGGGCGTCAGTTCGTCATAGAGACGCAACTTGCGTGAGATCGCATGGAAAAGAACAAGCGAAAGCGAGCGTTGATCAGTCACTTCACACAGCGAACATAGAGCGGCGATGCAACCTTGTCGTAGGATGTCATCGTCCCGAACGTGGACTCTGCAAACGAGACTCCATACGCCTCTGAGTAGTCGGTCTTGTTGGGATTGGTTTCGCGCGTCCAAAAGAACTTATCATCCGGCGTCTGTGGAAACATGAGTAGAATTGTGGCACGATTGAATGATGTCGTAAGGGATGTGAGCTCCGAAACGCTCGGCAGTCTCCATCCGGTTATTCCGGAGACCGAATAATTGCTGCAGGCAACGAATGCCGGGCCTGAGGTCGCTTGCAACGTGGTTGTATCTGCACAAGAATTGGCAACGCTGCAGTATGCCACACTCTGGGCGCCATAAGTGGTTCCAGAGCCTGTGCCGGCGCAATTGTTCAGGCCACCATTCCAAACCTGGCCAACCGCGCACTTGGCAACAAGATATCCACCCGGGGCCGTTATGGTTCCGTTGCCCTGATCGCCGAAGGTGGCAAGAAGGGCCAGATCAGAATAGCTTACGGATTCTTTGTCTTCAGTTTTCTTACAGGAGACCAGTAAGACTCCCAGACCAAGCAGCAAAATTCCGATCAAGCGCATACAATCCTCACCAAACAGGCCGGGGCAAACGCTCCCGACCGGCTTCCCTTTATTAGACGATTCCCTATCAAGTTTCCCTCTTACCATGCTGGGTCAGAATGCGGTCCAGGGCCTCGCCCGCATGGTACGAGGATCGGACAAGCGGGCCAGATTCAATATGAAGAAAACCGAGGGACATTCCGAACTCATAGAGTTCGGTAAAGACCTCCGGAGGGATAAATCCCTTTAACGGAGCGTGCGCCGGAGAAGGCTGCAAATACTGACCAATTGTCGCAAGGGTTGCCCCGGCAGACCTCAGGTCACGCAAGACCTGCTCAACCTCAGGGATACTTTCTCCGAGCCCCAGGATAATTCCGCTCTTTGCCAGAAACCCTCGCGATGCCGATTGCTCGATCACCGAAAGCGAAACCGAATAGTTGGACTGCGGGCATATGCTTTTGTAGAGCGAGGGCACCGTTTCCACATTATGATTTATGATGGCCGGGCGGGCCTGGAAAATGCGCTCCAGGTTTTCCCCCAAACCCTTGAAGTCGGGTATGAGGACCTCGATGGTAGTGTCCGGGTTGAGTTCGCGCGCCTTCAGAATGACATCTGCAAAATGCCTGGATCCGCAGTCTGCGAGGTCATCGCGATCCACGGACGTGATCACCGCATGCTTGAGTCCCATATCGCGAATGGCCTCTGCCACACGCAAGGGCTCGCCTGCATCGAGAGCCTGTGGTTTTGCCGTGCGAATGTCACAGAAGCCACAACGCCGGGTACAGCGGTCACCCATGACCATGAAGGTAGCAGTCCCATGGCCCCAGCAATGGCCCAGATTAGGGCAGGATGCTTCTTCGCAGACCGTTACAAGCTTCTTGCCTGCAACCACAGTTCGGACGGCACTGGCTGCTCCATCCGTGCCCATTTTGAGGCGTACCTTCATCCAGTCCGGAAGCGGTGGGCGTTCGGTTTGGGGATATCGCATCAGGTTCAGAGAACTGTTTTGCACAAGGTCGTCGACGAAAAATTGTCTTGCTGAAAGCCAGGTGGCTGACTGTTATCCCCCGACATGAACAATTCTGGCGTCCTCAAATTCATTGGCCTTGGCGATCTTTCAGGTAAGGGATTTCGCACTCACTTTTCCTTCTGGGCCATGGTGGCCATGACATTCTTCCTGTTTGGAGATCAGAATCTCACATCGAGCAACCTGCCTCGCATTGGCGCCGACTTTGGAATGGGCGAAGAAGAGTATCTTCTTAAGCTCGGGTCCTATGTCTCTGTTTGCTTTTTCATAATTGGCGGAGCAATGTCAATCGTTGGTGGAATGCTCACCGACAGCTGGAATAGAAAAGGACTCCTGGTTGGAACCGTCGTTGTGGGTGAACTTGCTTGTTTCTTAACAGCCTTCGCTCCCAACTACACCTGGTTCCTCATCCTGCGCACTCTCACCGGGATTGGCCTGGGCGGTATTTTCCCAATCGTCTTCTCGCTTGTTGGTGATTACTTCAAGCAAGAGAATAGAAACGCAGCTTCCGGTTGGCTTGGTCTTGCGATGGGATTGGGAATTCTGGTGGGACAGGTGCTGGGGGCTTCGCTTGCTCACGCCGAGGTATTCGGCATGGCCGGATGGCGCGCCAGCTTCGTCATCATGGCATTCCCGGCATTCCCCCTTGCATTGTTGTATGCGTTTATTGGTGTCG
This sequence comes from Leptospirales bacterium, assembly GCA_016788865.1. Lineage (GTDB taxonomy): Bacteria > Spirochaetota > Leptospiria > Leptospirales > Leptonemataceae > JAEUSB01. The sequence continues at coordinate 13,002 of JAEUSB010000090.1, read as the reverse complement.
TGCCCAAGCGTGGCGGATCGGAATCGATTCAGAATGCGGATGCCGTCGAAGAGAAGCACACTGTAACGTTAGGCGATCTAAAACGCGTTTTTTCAGTACCCACAAACGTTCTGGCAATTTTCCAGGGCATCCCCGGCTGCGTGCCCTGGGGTCTACTCTTTACTTACATGGTCCAGTTTTACGAACAGGGCAAGGGTGTTCACGTCGATCAAGCGACTGCAATCGTAGCAGCGTTTGGGGTCTCAACAATCTTCGGCGTGTTCATTGGAGGCTTCATCGGAAAGACGCTCTATCTCAAGAAGAAAACCCTGCTCCCAATATTCTGCGCAGTTTCCATTTTGCTCGGTTGTATCCCCGGATTGTATCTGGTGAATTACAAACGGACCGGTGAATCCGTCAAAGGGACCGAGTACACAAAGAGCGGTCTATCACCGAACAAAGCGCACTACTTCCGTGTCTCCGCGGTGCGCGATAAGGAAAGCGAATTTAGCCCTGTGCTCGCTGTGGAGCCCAATACGACCGCTGGCGCACCCGCCCTCTTCTCCGCCCAAAGCGGCGATGGAGAGGTGAAGCTCAACTGGGCTGCCGTCCCCGGCGCAGAAAAATATGTATTGTACTTTTCAAAATCGGAAAAGGAGTCCAAAGACACCACGGACCAGATTGCAGGTGCTACAACTGAACTGGTTCAGAAAAATCTAAAAAACGGCATCAGTTACTATTACCGAGTGTGCGCCCAAATGAAAGATGGCAGCTGCAATCTTTCGGCAAGGATAACCGTAACCCCGGCGCCCGTTACTCCCGGCGTCCCGCAAAATGTTAAGATCGATTGGGACGGAACTACTGCGAAACTTAATTGGACATCAGATACATCAGAACACCGAGTCTATGAAAACACAACAAATCCAGCGGAGATTCTGATAGTGCTGATCATGGCTGTAATCGGCGGCCTTATTGCTCCAATCGCTGGCCCAAACATCCGCGCTATCATCATAAACACGAACATGCCCGCAAATCGGGGTTCGGTCCTGGGTGTCTTCAACCTTGCAGACGACCTCGGCAAAGGTCTTGGCCCTTTCTTCGTGGGAATGCTGATCACCACTTTGCCGCGCACAATTGCGTATAACGTGGCAATTCTCTTCTGGGTCCCCTGTGCTCTCCTCTGGCTTGGAATGATCAAGACAATGGTGCGGGACGAGAACAAGGTGCAGGAAGCCCTGAAATCTGGAACACGCTGATGCCGGCTAGACTCGCTGTTTACCCCGGATCGTTTGATCCATTTACAAACGGTCATCTCGATCTCGTAAAGCGAGCAGCACAATTGTTTGACCGAGTCATTGTGGCAATTGCGACCAATTCCGCCAAGAAAACCCTTTTCACAGTGGAAGAACGCCTCGCTATCCTCAGCGAAGTCCTGCACAATATGCCTAACGTTGAAGTAGCACACTTCTCAGGGCTGCTGGTCGACTATTGCAACAAAGTGGGTGCAAAGGCAATCGTCCGCGGAATTAGAGCTGTTACGGACTTTGACTATGAGTATGCAATCTACCAATTGAACCAGGAATTGAATCCGCAAGTTGAGACCGTATTCTTACTGGCTGGAAAAGAATTCTCATTTGTTTCCAGTACTCTCATCAAAGAAGTAGCTCGCTACGGACGCAACGTCGAGGCGCATGCCCCAATCGCAGTAAACCGGGAACTGTTAAAGAAGTTTGGCCATTTTCCAACCAGGTAACATGGCATCATCGCTGGACCTTGACAGTCGTCTCGAAATCCCGGCACCGGAGTTCATAGTTTTTCGTATGAACACAGCCGGCCCCGTGTCGCGCTTCTTTGCAGTGTTCCTTGATCAGATTGTAATCGCATTTGCTCTACTTGGGATTGTTATCTTTTCAGCTATCATCTCGGTCTCTGAATCCGTTGCCGGAAAGAACTCAGGCCTGGGAACGTTCTTGTTCTTTGTGCTTTTTTTTGCTCTTGAATGGTTTTATTTTTTCCTGTTCGAATGGCTGAACAAAGGGCGCACTATAGGAAAGATGGCGCTTGGCCTGCGCGTGGTATCCATCGATGGCACAACGCTTGATGCCGTGCAGATCCTGATTCGGAATCTGTTGCGCGTGGCGGACATGTTTCCGCTAAAATTCCTTGCATGGCTCATCTTCGTTCCAACATATTCGGTTGGACTGGTATCAATGTTTGTAACCGCACCTCGCTTTCGGCGGCTGGGAGACCTGGCTGCGGGAACGATTGTGATACGAGAGATGCAGCAGGCAAAAGAAGTCAAATTGAACTATCCGGTAAACGAAGCACTGGCTCGCCAGATCGTCTTTAAAGCTTTCCCGTCAGCTACGCTCGTCCAGGCCCTGCATGATTTTGCAGCGCGCTATGAAACCTTGCACCCAGCGCGGCGCCATGAAATTGCGGAGCGGGTTCATGCTCGACTGGAATGGCTTACGGGCAAGGTGGATTGCTCACCAGAAGAGTTGCTCCTTTTGTGCCACTACAGATTAACTCACGAGGATCGCAGAATTTGACGCCCGCAGTATTCTTGCAAAAACGTAGTCCTGACTGGGATGAACTTTCAATTCTTCTCCCAGAGCTCGAGCATCGGCGCAAACATTCAATGGCTGATCTGCTCCGTTTTGCGCGGCTGTATCGTGCTTGCTGCACGGATCTTAGTCTTGCCGCCGCGTTTAGATTGTCAAAGCCGCAACAACATCGGCTCGAAGAGCTAGTTGCACGCGGACATTCCGTACTCTATTCTATTCCAAGACGCTCTTTTCGGGATATCTGGCGCTACGTATTTTCCTTTGTTCCGCAGGCTGTTCGGAAGGATATCTTTGTGCGGGTCTGTGTTCCGCTGTTCTATGGGACCTTCTTTTTATGTGGGGGGCTGGCATACTTCTCCAAGCCGTTTGCAGAAAACGTAGCGGGAGCCGCGGCACTTGAATCGTACCGCGAAATGCATGAGGACAGTCATGATTCAATTAGATTGGGTGACATGGTTGGTGCGTCTGGTTTCTATATTGCAAATAACGTTGGATTGAACCTGCTGACTTTTGGTCTGGGTGCACTCTTTGGAATAGGATCGCTCTTCTTCTGTCTCTACAACGCAGTTGTCCTGGGAACAATCATTGGCCATTTGCTAACAACTCCGGTCAGAGAGAATATACTCTTGTGGGTGGCGGCGCATGCGCCGTTTGAGTTGACTGCTATTGGTTTTTCAGCGGCTGCGGGAATGCGCATTGGATTCGCCCTGGTTGCACCCGGCGCACGCAGCCATCTCCTTGCAATCCGCGAGGAGGCAATCGCAAGTCTGCCCGTATTGTTCACCGCCGCCATGTTGACGTTCTTTGCTGCGTTTATAGAAGCTTTTCTGGCCCCAGTTCGTGCGGACATGAATCTGAAAATTGGAATTGGCGCAGCCTCAGCAATTCTGATGCTCTCTTACTTCTTTCTGGCAGGTCGCAAATGAATCTACTCAGTTTGCGCGTGCCCCTCAGAAAGCGTCGTCTCGATGAAATATTCGATCTTGCATTGATTGTGTTACGCGCCAACCCCTGGCGGTACGCCAGGATCACGCTGCCAATCATGGCCGGATTCATGCTGCTGAACTTTGCGATATCCAAACTATTGCCGGACAATCGTGCGCTACAAAATGGAATTATTCTAACGATCCTACTCATTCAAGCTTCTGTCCTTCAGCTATTTCTCACTGCGTTGAACGGAAGAATCGTTTTTGAAGCCGTCCCAAGGTTTCGGGACACTGCTCGGGACGTTAAGTCTACGTTTGTTTCTTACCTTTTACGTTCATCCATCCTGGGCACACTTTCGCTTACCTTGTTCTTACCACTCCTGGTGCCGCCAATTCGAACCTTGCTGACCAATTTTTTTCTTGGTGAAGTCATTGTACTTGAGCGCCTATCGGGCTCAGCACTCCGAGCGCGCGTCGCAGCCCTTTCAAACAGAAACGGAGACAGAATTGCATTTTTCTATATTTTTGCAGCACTGATCTTTGGCGCCGGTCTACTCTGCACTGTCTATGCGCTCGACAGTCTCCGCGAAATGATGGGAAAGTGGGCAGAAAAGAACATAGCGGATCCAAACTTCGATCCCGCAGGTATGGCATTCCAGCTGGTCTTCTTTCCCTCGGCAGTCTATCTCTGCCTCTGCCGATTCTTCCTGTACCTTGATACCAGGATTCAGGGTGAAGGTTGGGATATAGAGTTGATGCTGGCGCGCGGAATTGAAGAAACCGAGCGCGAACCAGAAGCTATTCAAGCACGGAAAAAATCAGCATGAAGATGTTGGTGTTTTCAATTCTTCTGCTGGGCTCCGCGAGTAAACTACTCGCGACTCCCCCGGGGTGGACAAAGGAAATGCCATGGTACGATCAGAAAAAAGAGACGTACCGCGAATACACCGCAGAAGACATCAAGCCCTACCTGGGAGAGGAAAACCGCAACCGCGGCCCAGGGCCTTCAATTGGCGGGATGCCCGACATGACCCTGTTGATCTATTCGCTGATTGCAATCCTGATTGGCATTGCTCTGTATTTTGCTGCGCGTTACTGGATGGAACGTGGACCGCGCGACAATCCTGAGCCACCGGAGCAAATAGACGTATCAGTTTTCCCCGACGATATGCCCGAAGCAAAACTTCCGGAGCAAGATCTACGGCGCGCCATCGAGGAGTTGTTACTGAATGGTAACGTTAGGCGCGCAGGAATGCTACTATTCCAGCTGACCCTTAAGATTCTTGTATCCAGGAGTCTGCTTGAAATTTCCCCGGATCAAACACCCCGAGAAATTCAACGAAAGGCATCACTGCCTGATTCCGAATCCGACCTATTGCATGCGGCAACTGGAGTCTTTGAGGAATGCGCCTACAAACCAGCACAACCGGAACTGCAGTCAATTCGCGCTCTAAAAGAAAGAGTGTTTGCCCTTAACTTGTAGAGCTGTGTGAAGGCTAGTCTTCGGGCTTTTTCTTCTTGAAGAATGAGAGAATTTTCGCAATGATTCCCTGTTTCACAGGTGGTTGATTGCGTTGCGTGCGATCGCGATCATAGCGATTTCGGTGATCCCGACGACCGCGGCCGCCACGATTGTCACGTTGGCCTTTGTCGTTGCGATGGCGATCTGATCCACCGCCGCGTGAACGATCGTTCCTGTCATGCCGAGGATTTTGCCCGCGGTCGTTTCTATCATTTGGATGGCGGTTGCGATCTCGCTTACCGCCGTTCCTGTTTGGATCATTCCTGTCACGCCCTCGTCCCGCTTCGCTACTGCGGCGGGTGAGATTTCCGTCCATTTCTCGGTATTCGTGGCTGCGCTCTTTGCCGCGATCGAGCGAGCGCGGATCACGCATATCGCGAGGTGCGGGGCGTGGCGGGGCATCCGGAAATGCAGGACGCGAATCACCCTCATTTCTACCGCGCCCGCGATCCCGATCCCGATCCCGATCCCGATTACGATTGCGACCTCGGCCACGATCCCTGCCGCCGCCGGTAACAACTTCCCCATCTGGCTTTTCACCTGGATGGCGTTCTTCAAAGAACGGTTTGAAGTCCCCTTGTGGATATTCGAGCAGAGCAACGTCAATAGTCTGGACAGGGATCTTCTTGCCTAAGTATGACTCAATGCGGGGCAGCGATTCGTAGTCCATTTCACTGCAATAGGAAATGCTCACGCCACTTTTGCCGGCCCGCGCGGTCCTACCAATCCGATGCACGTAGGATTCCGCGTCTTGCGGTAAATCGTAATTGAAGACATGGGTTATATCATCCACGTCCAGTCCGCGACTGGCAACATCGGTGGCCACAAGTACACTGTACTTGCCGAGCTTGAAATCTTTCAGAAGCCTGACACGCTTCTTTTGATCAAGCATGGAGGAAAGGCCTGTGGCATGTACACCAAACTTCCTGAGCGCCGTAACAATGTTTGGAACAAAGACGCGAAGATTGGTAAAAACAATTGCCCGAATGTTTTCGACCGCCAGGATCTGATTTATCAGATATGGCATCTTCTCCTGTTTGCCCAGGTGCAGCAACCATTGATCAATCTTATCAACCGCAACGGTTTCTGATTCAATACGAACCTCAACAGGATCTTGCATGAAGTCCGATGCGAGCCGCATAACGTAGTATGACAGTGTTGCAGAAAAGAGCATTGTCTGTGCTTCGCGCGGAACACGCTTCATGATGTAGCGGATGTCGCGGATGAATCCCATATCGAACATGCGATCCGCTTCATCCAGAACCAGGAAATGCAGTTTGTTCAAGTCAATCCGCCCCTGCTTGATGTAATCAATCAAGCGACCAGGCGTGGCAGCAATGATCTGTGGGTTCTGGGCCAGCTCGTCTTCCTGCCGTTTGTAACCCTCGCCACCATACACGCTACAAACCGTAACAGGCGAATGCTTGGTAAGGCGAGCAGCCTCTTCGGCGATCTGCAGGCAGAGCTCGCGCGTAGGGGTAATGATCAATGCAGCCGGACCCGGAAGATTCTCTTTAAGGATCTTGTCGAGAATTGGCAGGAGAAAGGCTACGGTCTTACCAGTCCCAGTCTGCGAAATACCTGCAATGTCTTTCCCTTCAGTTGCGGGGATCAGACTTTTTTCCTGGATCTCAGTTAAAGTTTCAAAACCAGCCTCTTGACAGGCCTTCAGGATATCCGGATGGATCGATAGTTCACTAAATTTCAAACTGATACGAGGTTCCGCAAGGGAGGCTACCGTGTCCAGTTAAAAAGGCTTGAGCACGGCAAGCAATACAATGCAAATCAATAGTAGTGTTGGGACTTCATTGAGAAAGCGGAAGCGCCTGCCCTTGTAGCTTACACCCCGGGCAAGTTGTAAGCGGTAGTAGTTAGAGAGAAAATGATTCCCCAAAACAAGTAGCACCAGGCCCACCTTTATCCAGATCCAGTAGGAACGCGCGATGACATCCCATTGCAGATAAAATAATCCGACCCCGCATGCAAGAGTGATGACCATGGCCGGTCGCATTATGAATTTGTAGAGCTTGCGCTCCATTATTGCCAGCTGATCACGAACCGCCTGCGATTCTGTATCCGCATGGTAGACGAAGAGCCGCCAGATATAAAAGATTCCCGCAAACCAGGCCGTAAACCCGATGATGTGAATTGCCTTAATCCAGAGGACCATAGTGCAAAGCGCTTTCCCCGGGAACCAAGTCAAACTGCTTTTTGCAGGCCGAGGATTCCACGTCCGACCTCGGAAAAAATGTGCTCTTTTCCTCGCCACAATCAGCGCGTGCCTTCAACATGGTCCGGTTATGCCACCTTTGACCCGGTCGTCGGAAAAGGAAATTCCAGCTTTGCATGCCCTCCGTGCGCTGGCCATCTTGATGGTTCTTGTTTTTCACTTCTGGCTTGCCTTCCGGGACCTCGTACCACCGTTATCCGCTTTTACTGGCAATTTCCTCTGGCATCTGAGTGCCGGGGTTACGCTCTTCTTTGTACTCAGCGCACAGCTAATTTCAGCAAGCCTTCTCCGTGAATACGATCGAGCCGGAACCGTATCGATCCCCAGATTCATGCTGGGACGAGCTCTGCGGATTTTTCCAGCTTATTATTTTTTCCTATTGGTGACCCTGGGCCTTTTCATGGTTCAGAGATCAAAGATTCTTTCAGCAGGAGGCACGGACCCGATCGCCGGTTGGTATTTTGATTTCCTGTACGTTTCAAACTATTTTCGCGGAATCCATGCACACACCTGGAGCCTCTCGATCGAAGAGCAATTCTATTTAGTCTTCCCATTCCTGACGCTCTTTCTGTTCAGAATGAAACGGTCTGCTTTGATCGGATTTCTGACCGGGCTCTACTTAATTCCACTCGCTTGCAGAGCATGGATGATTACATACGGTACGCGCGAATACTTCAATGAACATGTGGACGCATTTTTCCACACGCGCTTTGACGATCTTGTAGTGGGACTCTTCATAACCCTCGTTGTCAAGAAACCCCAATCGACAAGTGTCAGCATTCTCGTTGGGATTCTCTCCTCTGTGCTAATTCTGGTTCCCACGATGCTCGACGATGGGCGTGCAAACTGGTTTCTGGCCCTGCGTCCGAGTCTATTGAATATTGGATTTGGGGGATTCGTCCTGTTGGCCTTGACGTTAAAATCCGTGAAAGTGGGACAATTCGTCACAGCACTTGCCAGACTTTCATACTCTATGTACCTCTGGCATATGGTAGCAGGGATCTTTGCTGCGGCTATTGTGCTTCGCGGGATCAAACCAGGCGAGCACCTGAGCTGGCCTGCCACGGCAAAGGCCTTCCTGGTTTGCTTTTTGGTCAGTTTGGTGTTTGCACTTTTTTCTTATTATGCGATCGAGCGACCTTTTCTGAAACTCAAAGAGCGGCTCACGCGACAGTAATCACGTGGTTATTCTGGTCGATGCATTCAACGTCCTCTACAAGTTCCCGGAGCTTGAGGAGCATATGGCGCATGGCCGATTGATTGAAGCCCGCCAGGGTCTGCTGCGCATCCTTTCGGAATTTCAAGTGAAGTGGAAGAAACCCGTTCATTTTCATCTATTCTTTGATGGCAAAAAGAACAAGGGGGACCTTACAGAAAAGGAAAGCATCGCCGGAATGGAAATCTATTACAGTCACGACTTAAGCGCAGACTATATGATCAAGCAGGCAATCAAATCGCATCCGAGGCCAGCTGATTTGCGGATTGTAAGTTCCGATAAACAGGTGCTTGGCAGCGCCAAGAAATGGAAATGCGAGCTACAAACTTCAGAAGACTTCCAGAAGTGGGTAGACGGCATTCTGAACGCGGTGCCTGTCGAACCCGAAAAAGATGATAACGTCCAACTCTCTCCCGGGGACGTGCGTTACTGGTTGGGTCAGTTCAAACGAAAACGCCCATAGCTTTGCATTTAGATTGGCAAAGTTTTTTGATCCGGCAACCGTGTCTCATATCCGGAGGGACCAATGTTTCAAGAGACTTTATTCGCAACCGACTCAGCCATTGATCGGCGCCTGTTTTTAAGGCGAGTTGGAAACACGGCCGTCCTAATGACAGCCAGTGGAGCCATCCTGTCCACGGCGAATTGCGGCGGAAACCTGGCCCAGGCGTTGCGATTCGCAAACCTCGATGAAGCATTGAAGGCAGTGGACGGGCTTGCGGAGAAGGGGAAAATAGATACGCACGGCCCCTGGAACGTCCCACAGATTCTGATTCACCTTGCCCAGAGCATCGAATACTCCATGACTGGATATCCGGAGAATAAATCCGTAATCATCAGAAAGACAATCGGCAGATTGGTCCTGAGCCGCTTCTTGAGCCAGGGCTATATGACGCACAATCTTTCTGATCCAATTCCCGGCGCGCCAGCCCTCGATGCCAATGCATCACTCCAGGAAGGTATCGCACGCTTGAAGAAGGCTGTCGCTGATTTCCGTTCCTTTCAGGATGAGCTAAAGATTCACTTTGTTTATGACAAAGTGACGCGCGACGAATACGAAAGAGTACAGGCCATGCATGTGGCAAACCATTTGTCTGCGTTCACATACGGCTGATACATGCTCAAAGGTCCGAAGGGACCTTGATCTCGTTCGGCAGGGCAAATGTTTGCAATACACCCGGTCGCAAGGTCTTTCGAAGCTCATCGAATCGCGCAGGCTCGTCGCCGTACGCAAGTCTGATCCAGATCGCAGCAATGCGTTCGGGATAACGGCGCGCCAACTCTGCATAAGCCTCAGGATCCTTCTCGCCTGAATCTCCGATCAAAATAAAGCGATTCAACGGGTGGCTCACGATGATTGGCTCAATTGTTGCCACCTTATAATCAAAGGGCTTTTGAAAGAGATTAAAGAAATCTGAATCTTTCAGACGAAAGTACTTCATGCAGAAGGCGCCAACCGGATAACCTTCGGCTCGATTAAAGGCCTGTAGTTCCTGGAACAATTGCCAGGGACTCGCACTTACGTAATAGAATCCGGCTGCCATGGGCTCAAGCTGGCGGTAAAAAGCCGGCATACCTGGCGTGGGCCGAAAAGGACGCGCGAACGTATTTCGCATCAATTCATCACGATTGCGGACGTCACTAAGCTTAATTGTATCATCGATGTCTGAAACCACGATTGGTCCGTTTTTGCGCATGAAAAGAATTTCACCAGGGAATACTCGCGAGTCATTGCCATTTAACACTGCCCTGAACGTTACGCGGCGATCAATCGGTTTGAAAAAATCTGCTTTCTCTGTGATGTCAGTAAAGAAGTGCCCATTGGCAACGGACGTCTCCATCTCGAAAACCTTTCCTGCAAGAGAAATCTGGACCTTCTTCCATCGCTGGTTATCAACCAGGAAAGGTTGCGCCCGTCGCTCAAATATCCGGTGTTCTTCCGGCGTCTTTATATATTCCGGGCGAATAAAGCTCAGCGTCTTTTCCTGGATAAAAGAACCCCGTTCTGGTTCATTCACATTCCCGTGGATGGTGACAGATGTATAATCCTCAGATTGGCGAGCGAATGTTGGATAGAAAATCACTTCTTCGTCAATCTGCACCTTTGTTGCAAATAACGTTGCGCAACTACTCGATAGTCCACCAACAGCAACCGCGACGACACTGCTGAGTATTCTCAAGAAGTTCATGTCGTACCCCCCGGTAGACCAAGGATGATTGTGAACTCGCCTTTCTCTTTTACCATCTCTTCCGGTTCGAGCAGCCGGTATTCCTCAAACGCCTTCGTCATCTCCCGACCCATGAAAATAGGTCGGTCGGGAAGACTTTCGCGAACCTCTTTCAGTACTTTCGAGATTCGATGAACAGATTCAAAAAAAACTATGATGCCATCAAAATCGCGATTGGATTCAAAGAAGCGCTTGCGAGCGCCCGATTTGATGCTGAGAAAACCCGCAAACAACATGGGATTCAGGCGAAAGCCACAAACAGAGAGCGCCGTCGTAAGAGCCGATGTGCCTGGAATTGGTAAAATTTTCACCTCAGGATTCTCGGACCGCACACGCCGCACAAGGTGGGAACCCGGATCAGAGAGGGAAGGAGTGCCCGCGTCCGTGCAAAGAGCCAGCGTTGCACCATCTCTTAGTTTCGAAATGGCGAAATTCAAGTCCTCTTCCATTCGATGAATTCTGAACGACTTGAGCGGCGAACTTATTTCGTAAGCTTTACATAGTATCTGCGTCTTACGGGTGTCTTCGCAAAGGATGTAGTCGCATTCCTTTAAGATACGGACGGCCCGAAACGTTATGTCCTCTAAATTGCCAATTGGAGTGGCAACAATATAGAGTGTCCCTGCCATCAGGGATTACACGGCGTACCGGTGGGACAGAGGGCCACCGTGGTAGCAGCACATTGAGAAACCTGAGCAGAGGATCCCGACTCCAGGCCGCTACGCGTAAGGGCGGCCAGACGGAAGAAGTAGAGCTCACAGTACTGAAATTGCCTGGTTCCAGGTGCCGGAACTTCATCTGTGATGCGCTGCGTCTTCAGCTTTGCAGGGTCCGTGCTGGCAGGTTCTCCAACATGAGAGAAGCTTGGTGCCGTGCCTGAGGGTAGGTACGGACCGCTCGAGGTAGTTATCCCGAGGGCTCCCTGCGCCGATGTGCTTGAAGCAGTGATATACAAGTTGTAACCAAGGAATCCATCCTCGCCATTGGTGATATAATACTTCAGGTCAAACTGCATCTCCGGGTTTAGCGGGTCCGTATTCACCTGCACGGGCGTGACCGAAACAATGGCCGGAGACCCAACCGTACTGAAAACAAAGAGCGGGAAAACCGGTTGGTTCGTGTTAGTCCCGCAATGCAAAAAAATTGCTGTGCAGGACAAAAGAATCACACGCTTAAGAAGAGAAGCACGTCCAATGCTTTGCGCGGTCAGGGGCATACGTTCAAAGACCAGGGGCAAAAGGACGCGTCAAGTAAGCTTTTATGCAGAATAAAATCACATATTTCGTATTTACACTCATTGCCATTGGCACGCTCGTCCTCTCGCGATCGGGCGGGGCCGGAAGTAGATCCAGCGCCGCCGCGGCAGAAAGCAATGGGGCGCTGGCTGCCGCTCTCCTGGGTGGGTCAAGTGCGCGCTCAAAGCCGCAACAACGCTCACTCTTCGAGAGCGACTTCTGGAAGACCGGAGTTTCTGATAAGCCAATTGCTGATGATGGGCGGCCCGGTCGGCGAGAAGGAGAACCCGAGCTGCTTGAACCCACAAGCGCGGGCAATCCGGTTAACCCGGAAACCAACCAGCCGTTTTCCGACGCTGTAATGGAACAATTCGCTGAATTGCGCAAGAAGTTCCCCAATAACAGTATTATCCCTCGCAGGCGTTCGGATGACGATATCAAAACAGAAGAAAAACAGAGACAGGAAGTTTTTGCCCTCCAGACCAAGGTTTTCCAGAATCAGGCCACCAAAGAGGACATAGATACATTCTATGATTATCAGTCCAAAGGGATCCGCGATCGCCTGGAACTACTGGACTATGTGGTTAAGGAATCGGGCTCGGAGATGTCCCCGGACATAAAAGCAAAATACGAACAGATACTTCAGATGAACAGGAACCAGCTTCAAGGTTTCGAAGAAGCGAGGAAACGCGCCCATGCAACGTCAAAGCAGTAAACATAACAGCAGAGCTTCGTTCGCCGCAGTGCTCATTCTGGCTGCCTACTCGCTGTATGGCGAGGGAAGCACTCCCGAAGAACTCGCCCCAGAATCGCGTATAACGTCAGTTATGCTTGCGGGCGGACAGGCATTGGTAACTCGCACGGGTAGGATTCAACTACCTGCTGGTAAACACTCGATTGTATTCAAGCGCTTGCCCGCGGAGCTAACGGACGCTTCGCTGCGATTTGGCTTTTCAACAGAGGAACGGATACTGGAGATCAGAGTAGAACAGGTCACCACCACTGAAATTCCGGATGAAGAGGCAAAGGAAGCTGAAGAGAACCTGAGAAAAGCTCAGGCTCGGTTGCGCGAACTCACGGATGAGTACAAAAGCATGCA
>JAEUSB010000075.1 GCA_016788865.1 Leptospirales bacterium | reverse complement strand
AGTATCTGCTTTAGAAGCCGTTTCAATTTATGGAATCATGTCCGAGATTTCCCACGCGCAGATTCTGAACTGGCATGCAAATCATGCCTGGCAGCCATTCACGCAGATGAAGCTGGCGCCTGATCCCGAAGTCATTGCAAGTGCAGAAGGCGTTTACTTGAAGACATTAGATGGAAGAACCATCATTGACGGCGTGGGGTCCTGGTGGGTTAGCATTCACGGCCATAATCACCCGCACATCATGGAGGCCATTCGCAATCAGACCTATTCGCTTGATCAGGTCATGTACGCTGGCTTCACGCATGAGCCTGCGGCCCGGCTCTCCCATCGTCTGGCGCATAGCACAGGGTATGCGCTGCCTCGCGTATTTTTTTCCGATAACGGAGCGTGCGCGGTGGAAATAGCGTTGAAGATGGCCTTTCAGTACTTTGCAAACCAGGGAAGACCAGAGAAATCCCGGTTTGTGACGCTGGATCGCGGATATCATGGCGATACAATCGGAACGATGGCCGCCGGGGCCAGATCGGCTTTTCATAAAGTGTACGAGCCTCTCTTGTTTTCTGTGCTCACATCCCCCACGCCTGTGCCGGATCCCGGATCAATTGATCACGCAATCCGCAATGCGAGTGTCGATTCTTGCGTATCCTCGCTCAGGAACCTGTTTGAGACCCGCGGAAAAGAAATTTGCGGTCTGATCCTCGAACCGCTGATTCAGGGGGCTGACGGAATGAATATGTACCCTGCAAGGTTCCTTGCTGAGGTGCGAAAGCTTTGTACTACGTATGATATATTCCTGATTGCAGACGAGGTGTTCACGGGATTTGGAAGGACGGGAACGTTTTATGCCTGCGAATCTGCGGGGATCTGGCCTGACATCATGCCCATTAGCAAAGGGCTTTCAGCCGGTGCGGTGGCGTTGGGGGCGACGCTTGCAACGGAGCGGGTTTACGAAGGCTTCTTAAGTGATACGCGATCGCACACGCTTTTCCACGGTCACTCAATGACCGCCAATCCAATCGGATGTGCTGCGGCCAATGCCAGTATGGACCTAATGGACGCTGCTTGCTTTGATCGCATAGCGAGCCTGGCCTCGGAACACGTAACCAATCTGGCCAGGCTAAAGGCTGATAACAGCTGTGTGCGCCGGACCCGAAGCATGGGCAGTGTTGCTGCGTTTGACCTGGAATCAGAAAAGGCAAAGAGTCCGGATTTCTCGCAGAAGTTTCGGGAAAGGTGCGTTGCTAAAGGGCTACTGGTACGTCCCCTCGGGCCGGTGGTTTATCTTTGTCCTCCTTATGTCGTATCAACGGGCGAGCTGAATCAAATTTACTCGATTCTCAACGAAACAATTAAGGAATTTGCCTAGTTCCTGTCCGGCATTGTCGCACTCTCGCATTTGCGCGTTGACATGTTCTGACATTAGTTTCAGACTCAGTCATGCGACTGACGTTCGGATGGAAGATTGGTCTTGCGATTTGCTTGCTGGCAGTTGGTACAACCGGAGCAGGGCTCACCTACTTTTATACCATCACTTATAGCAACGTCTGGGAGGAGCTGGCTCGCCGCCTTGCAGACGTTGGGCGCACGGGCCAGTTCCTGTTCACAGAGGAACACCGCAATGCGATTGAACGACTGAATCGCGAAACGGACCGGCTATCAGTGGAACGCACTCCAGAACTATTGTCCATTACGGCCGGCAATACGGAACAATCCCTTACCAAAACAACGGTGAAAGAACTACAGTCGTCCAAAGATTTTCTTTTGCTGATTAACGTGCTGCGCCAAATCAAAAATGCATCGCGAAACGATGTTACGCCGCTTGGAACACTGCCGCAGAGTCCTCAATGGTTTCGCACTGATCCACCGCTCATTCGCTTTGCGTACCTGCTCGTTGCTATCAAGGAAAGTCCGGATCGTTCGATATTGAAATTCATTGCCGACGGGGACAACGAAGAAAACGATCAGGATGGGAACGGTCAGATTTCGGCCGATGAACAGCCTACTGAGATTGGTCAGCTATACAATGTGAGCAGTCAACCAGGTCTGATGGCTGCCTTTGACGGCAAGGTTCAAACCAGCAAGGAATACTATGAGGACAAATGGGGTACGTGGATGTCCGCGTACATTCCAATTAAGCGCCCGGATGGTTCCGTAATCGCCATACTTGGCATCGATATGAGTGCCAGTTCGCAACTGAATCTAATTCGAAGACTGAAGTATACTTGTATTGGCGTTATCGGCGCAAGCTTCTTCCTTTCTGTATTCATTTCATTCTTACTTTCACGTTGGTTGGCTCGACCAATTGTGCTGTTGCGAGAAGGCGCGGAACGCGTAAAGGCGCGCGACTACAGCACCAGAATCGAAATCAAAAGTTCGGATGAGCTGGGAATTCTTGCGGCTACCTTCAACGAGATGGTGGACGAAGTTCGTGACCACGCACAGACGCTTGAGCAAAAAGTTGCGGCACGCACGCTGGAACTACAGAACACCCTGGAGACCGTGCAAGCACTAAAAGCCCAACAGGATGCGGATTACTATCTTACCAACCTGCTTGCGAATCCTCTCTTCAAGAATTACAATCGTAGCGTGGCGGTCCAAACGGAATTCTTTGTTAAGCAGAAGAAGGAGTTCAAGTTTCGCGATAAAGCAGGCGAGCTTGGCGGAGACATGTGTGTTACAGGGAACTTGAAGTTTCGTGGAAAACGTTATACGATGTTCGTTAACGGGGACGCCATGGGTAAGTCCCTGCAGGGTGCCGGTGGGGCTTTGATCATGGGCTCGGTTGTTAACTCAATCATGTCAAGATCGGCTTCAAACAAGCGCGACCTGGATATGGATCCCAGAGATTGGCTCCGTGAGACCTATCAGGAGATTCACAATGTTTTCCTAACGTTTGATGGAAGTATGTATGTTTCTTGCATCCTGGGTGTAGTGAATGACGAGTCGGGTGAGATGCTCTTTTTTAACGCGGAGCATCCTGCGGCAGTGCTTTTTAGAAATGGCAGGGCTTGCTTTCTAGAGGAGGATATCCATCTGCGAAAGCTTGGGTCTCAAATCCAGGGCAAATACGTCCTTACGGAAGTTCAACTGCAACCGGGCGATGTCGTCTTTGTTGGGTCGGATGGACGCGATGATTTGAATCTGACTCCGGGTGACGTGAATCGAGTCATTAATGAAGATGAACATCTTTTCGTTAGAATTGTGGAGGAAGCAAACGGCAACCTCGACGAGATAGTTCGGAAGCTACATGAGAAGGGCGAGATCACGGATGATATTTCCCTGATCAAGATCAGTTATAAGCCGGCCACTGCGAACAGGACAGCGCTGGTTCAGATCAATACAGCGGAAGTCGTTCGCCTCATGAAAGATAAGCGCTACTCAGAGACACTGACCCTGCTTGAAAACCAGGACCTGACAACTGCGGGGCCATTATTGCTCTATTACAAGGGGCTTTGTCTTGAGCGGCTCGGTCGTGAACAGGAAGCTTTGCCATTTCTTGAAAGAGCAATCCATCTGGATCAGGAGCAAGTGGCTGTGCTAAAGGTTCTGGGTAACGTTTATTTCAAAATGGGTAAGTTCAAGGAGGCGGCGGAGTCCCTCGAGCGAGCCATCGAATTGCGCCCAGGAGACAAGCTCAGATCAGCATTGGATCGCGTGAAGAAGCGCATGTCGCCAGCGTAAAACGCTTGTTTCCGTGATCAGCAAAATATTTCTGCATCATGCAATCATCGCTTTCGTCACGTTTGCGCGCATACGCAACTGAAGCAGCCCAGCCTGTTGATCAGGACCTGGTAGCTGCGCTTGACGCTCGCTTTCCCCTGGAGGACCTTCTTGCAATCGCCGAGGAACCGCGGCGCAAGCACTTTGGAAATAAGATACAAGTTCACATCCTGGACAACATACGCAATGGGCATTGCCCCGAGGATTGCGGATATTGCGCGCAGCGCAAGAGTGCCAGCGCGGAGGAAATTCCTGCCTACTCGCTGAAGCAAGAGGAAGAAATTCTTAGAGAGGCGGAACGCGCTTATAAATCAGGGGCCTATCGTTTCTGCCTTGTAACATCTGGCACTGGGCCAACAGAGAAACATGCCATCAAGTATGCAGAGCTCGTGAAGAAAATCAAAGAACGCTATCCAATGAGGCTTTGCTTGAGTGCCGGTATCATCAAGGATCCTGAGTTTGCTGCGATATTGAAGGAAGCAGGCCTTGACCGCTACAATCACAATTTGAACACCTCTGCCGAACATACAGCGCAAATTGTTAGTACACACACCTTTGAGGACCGGGTGCGGACCATCGAGCACATGAAAGGAGCCGGCGTTTCTGTTTGCAGTGGCGTGATTGTTGGCATGGGCGAAACAAATAAAGATATAGCTTCAGTTGCGGTTCGCCTGAAACAGCTTGAGGTTCCTTCAATCCCGGTGAACTTCTTTCTTCCAGTCCCCGGCCATGAGGTAACGGCAGCGCAGCAATTGTCTCCGGATTTTTGTCTGCGGGTGCTTTCGGTTTTCAGGATCGCAAATCCAACATCCGAAATTCGCGTCGCCGCCGGACGCGAAATCCATCTGAAAGAAAAACAGCCTGACGCTCTGCGCGTCGCCAACTCACTATTCGTCTCCGGATATTTGAACGTGAAGGGGTCTGACGCGACGGAAACTTACGCAATGATTCGCGAGAACGGTTTTGAAGTAGATGCAGAAGTATCAGACATAGTACCAACCCTCATGGACGCAGCGGGCAAAGCGCCAACCTCCGGCGCGCTCGAAATGAAGACCCGCGAAGAGCTTCGGGCTTTTGCGGGGAACTGAATCCGGCCTTACCGTAACAAGTTTTCAAATCTTCTCGGATTGGACTCAGGCGATCCGTTTAAGTAATCTTTCTGCTGCGTCCTTGTAGACCCCGTCTTCAATCTCATGCCCGGCGTTAAGCGGCATTGATTTACACCACTCCAGGTGCTCCAGAGCTTTATCTTTCTTTCCGAGATCCACAAGGATCTCTGCAAGGTACAGGCGATTGTTGAAGAAGTTTGGTGCCAGCTGAACCGCTTTCTCAAGATGATCCACGGCCTTATTCTTGTTTCCAATACTGATGGGCCAACCCGGAGCCTGATGCATCAAACGCCCCAAAGCCCGATGTGGTCCGGCGAAATAGAAATTCTCATTTTCCTTTAATACGATCTCCATTGATTTCTTGAACGGGTCGATGGAAGCGAGGGACGCAAGGGCACCCCTGCAGAGGCCGAGATACCCGAGGTTGGATGCATACCAGAAATTTCCGTAGACCGCGCGAGGATTTAGCGTTATGGCTTCGAGACCGAATTTTGAGCCATTGTCAAAAGCATCCTCGCGTTCCCGCGAACCTTCCGCAGAGAACAGCCCTTTGTAAAAATACGCGCTCGAAAGCTTGCCACGGATGATATCCTTGTCAGGGTTCTCTGCTTTGAGTTTTTCCAGGATTTCAATGGCGCGATCCAGTGATCCTTTTGTTTCTCTTTTATCGATCAACTGACTAACTTCTTCCAGCATATCGCTCCCCCAGGGGCAAATTGAATGTGCACAATGATTTTTTGAAAGTTAAAAAAACTTACTTTACCAAAAAAACCTGAAACTCATCCTCTGAACCCTCCTATGCAACCATTTATTGCTCCCGGGTTCAATCTTCCTCTGGCATGGACGGCAGACTTTCTGTTTCCAGTTTTGATCAAGGCAGTTCAAAACATTGATGATATCGAAATCAAATCAGAAGATAAGCAGGTGCTCCGGAGCCTGCGGGACGATCGTTTGATCTTCTTTACTAATCATCCAACTACCGCGGAGCCGCCCATTTCGTATTACATTGGAAATCTAATGGGCGCACGCTTCAGGTATATGGCATCGCGTCAAGTGTTCGATTGGACTTTTGGATTAACCGGTAAGATCATTTCAAATCTGGGAGCCTTCTCGATCATAGCAGGCATCAGTGACCGTGATTCACTGAAGACGGCGCGGGAATCCCTTGCAAGACCAGCGGGTAAGTTGGTCCTCTTTCCAGAAGGTGAGCCAACAAGTGGAGAGAACGATAGCCTTATGCCCTTCCAGCCAGGATTGGCTCAACTAGGATTCTGGGCGCTCGAAGATGCGCGAAAGATGGACCCGTTAGCCGATATTACTATTCTTCCTGGTTTCATTAAATATATTTACAAGGGAACTCCAGCGGCACTGCAGGAACATCTCGAAGAGTCAATCCATGCTCTGGAACAAAAGCTTGGTGTGGATCCTGGGAATAGAAATCTTTTGCGCCGATTCTTGCATTTTGGTAAGGTCCTGCTGGAGCGCGCGGAAAAGGAGTATTCCATTCCGGTAGCATCAGATCAGGATTTTGACTATCGCATCGGGCGCATCAGGCATGCAATCCTGGATGGGATTGCTGACCGGTTTTCTGTTAAGAACTATGATCGGAAGGCGGACGCAATTGGGAAGCTCCGGCAATTGTTTGCCTGGATTGAAATGATTTCAATTGGTTATCCGGACCCGGCCTTGCCAAAGTTGAATCCCGATGAACTCGCCTGGGCTCACGGTGAGTGCGTGAAGGCATTTGACTTCATAGTGATCAAAAAGGACTATCTGGTTTCCAATCCAACTCCGGAACGATTCTATGAGTGGTTGGCCCGGTTTGAATCCTATGTGCACGGCAAGAAACCCCGCGCTCTTGGTGGGGAGCCGTCGCCTCGCGCGAGAAAAGCGATAGTCCGGTTTGCAAAACCGTTCAAGCTCTCAGAGTTTTATCCCGCAGACAAGAAAGCGAGACGTTCCGCGCTTGATGACTTATTAAAGAAGCTGAGAAAGGAAATGCAGGGTATGCTGGACGAATCGCAGCAGTTGACCCGGGCAATATTCAAGCCCGGTGATATTGGTGGCGAATAGCGTTTCGCGAATTAACGCCGCATGTCCATCAGCATGCCGCGGATTTCGGCCAGCTTTTGCAACAACGCGAAGGCGGAATTTCCTGGCGCCTGCATGAGTATAGCCATCTGCTGCAGGCGTTCGTCGAGGATTCTGATAGTAGACAGTTCTTTTTCCGTTTTAGTTAGGCGACCGCGACCCATGAGTTTGTCCACGCGAACGTTTTGTTCAAGCGTTTGCCGGGCAATCGACCGGATCAATTCCTGATAACGGGCAATGTTGTCCTGGGATTGATTTTGGAGTAAGTCCCGCTCTGCTTCCGGCATCTGGGCCCACAGACCCTGCAGGCTACTTTGTTCTGGAGAATTTGCCGGGATTACTTCGGCCAGCAAATCCAGAAAGCCCGATCGTTCGGAAGAAATTCCGGCCGTACTTCCTGAGGATGATGGCCGGTTTGTTCCGAGACCCCGGCGCTTAATTTCAGTTTCTGTCTTAAGGCGAACTTGCACTAGAACGAGAATCGGCAGAACGGCTGGACTTCCCAATAGATAAAAATCCTTTTCGGATGGACAATCACGCGGCAGGAGTCCCGATTAACCGTGAGCGACGACCGTTTTGAATATGATTGGCTGATCATCGGATCAGGTTTTGGGGGAAGCGTTTCCGCCATGCGACTGGCGCAAAAAGGATATTCCGTCGCTGTTATTGAATCGGGTAAGCGCTGGAAGCCTTCAGACTTTCCAAAGACCAACTGGAGCCTTCGTAAATTCCTGTGGCTACCAAAGCTTTTTTGTTACGGCATCCAGCGTATCAATCTACTCAACGACGTGATGATTCTCAGCGGAGCCGGAGTTGGCGGCGGCAGTCTCGTGTATGCAAATACTCTGTATGTTCCAAAAAGGCAGGTCTTTGAGAATTCGCTGATCAAGAAGATGGGTGGCGAGCGCGGTTTGCTGCCTTTCTTTAACCTGGCCCAGCGCATGCTTGGTGTAGTAAAGAATCCGGCCCTGACCCCTGTTGACGATCTTATGAAGCTAACCGCTGGGGACTTTGGAAAGGCCAACACGTTTTCGCCAACTCCAGTAGGTGTGTATTTCGGTGAAGCGGGGAAGACGGTGAAGGATCCCTACTTTGGGGGCGAGGGTCCGGATAGAACGGGCTGCAACCTTTGTGGCGGTTGCATGGTAGGCTGTAGATTTGATGCCAAGAATACCCTCGATAAGAATTACCTCTATTTTGCTGAACAGCTCGGCGCAAAGATCTTCCCAGAAACCAGGGTTGTTGACATCGTGCCGCTCTCCGCCAACGGTTCTGCGGGATATGACATTCGCACCAAGCACACAACCGGCTTCCTGGGGCTTCCCAATCGCAGTTTTCGCGCTCGCGGAGTCATCTTTGCTGCCGGAGTT
The DNA here is from genome assembly GCA_016788865.1 of Leptospirales bacterium. Classification (GTDB taxonomy): domain Bacteria; phylum Spirochaetota; class Leptospiria; order Leptospirales; family Leptonemataceae; genus JAEUSB01. Next base: position 74,775 of record JAEUSB010000075.1, on the reverse strand, counting down.
TTGGGTACAATGAAACTCATGCTAACAATGCGTGAGAGTGGTCGCCTAACGCGCCTGTCCAATCGAGTAGGAAACATGGTGCGAACCAACAGCGAGGCGATCGTTGGGGCCACGTCGCTGACTTCGAACGCAGATTTCTCGAAGGGCATTGCCATCACCTCCAGTGTCCACCCGGAAGAACATACTCACATTGAACCAGTTCGGTATTCACCGGGCTCAGACGCGATGGGCTCACTGGCCACAATTCTAACGGACGGTGGCGGGAAGATTCCGCGCCAGCTAAGGTTTATTGTAAATATCTTCAAGCATCCAATCCATTTTCTACGCACCCTGCACCCGATCGGTTTCGCCAGGAAGACAATCATTCTCCTGGTTATGCAAACACTCGACAATCATATCCACATTGTGCACAAGCGCAGATGGATGTGGCCGTTCCATCGTTCGCTCAGTTCCACGCAGGAAAAGCACAAGGGCGGAAAAATTCCAACATACATTCCGACTGCAAACGAATTCGCGCGCCGTCTTGCGGCACGGATCAAGGGAATTCCACGGAGCGCCTACAATGAAGTTCTGCTCGATATTCCAACCACAGCACACATCCTCGGCGGCGCATGCATGGCCGAGACGCCGGCCGATGGCGTAATTGACCTCCAGAATCGCGTATTTGGATATGAGAATATGATGGTTTGCGACGGCTCCATGATTCCAGTGAATCTGGGCGTAAATCCCAGCCTTACCATCACAGCCCTTACTGAACGAGCCATGAGTTTTATTCCGGTGAAGAAGAAGGGTCCCGTAAAGGCGTACAAGTTTGAAAGGAAGTGGGGAATCGTCCAGCGCCTAACGCAGAACGTTACATCCGGCCGTAAAAAGAATTAAGGCTAATCTTCCCTGAGGACCCGTTTCGGTAGAAATCAGGGACCCGTGACCTCGTTTTTTGGAATTGACACCGCGGTGAGGTTCCGAGCAAAACAGTGGCATGCCTGACATGAATTTGCCCTCACACACAAACTACTGGCTCGTCCAGAAAACCACCGAGAACTACCCCCAATCCGTGGCGCAGATGTACCGGGATGGTGGGCCGGACTACAAGACCATCACGTTTCAAGAGATGTACAATAACATCAAGGCGATTGCACTTGGCCTGGTTCAGGTAGGAGCTTCACGAGGAGACAAGATTGGCCTGATTGCCGATGTTGGGCATCGCTGGATATGGACCAGTCTGGGTATTACTACTATAGGATGCGTTGACGTGCCCCGCGGCACAGACGCGACCGAAGGGGATCTGAAGTATATCTTTCAGCATGCAGAATGCGGTATTATTTTCCTGGAGAATGGAAAGGTTTTCAAGAAGATCGAAAGCCAGCTAAAAGACTTTGCCGGCCTCAAAACAATCATCTTCTTTGATGATCCGGGCCCAATTCAGGCCGGCTCAATCAAGATCATGACCCTCGCGCAGCTAATGGAAGCAGGCCGCGCCGCACTAGCCCAGGGAGATCAGAAGTTCCACGATCTGGCAAAGGCTGTAAAAGAAAGTGATCTTGCTACAATTATCTACACGTCTGGAACTACAGGAAATCCCAAGGGTGTAATGCACACTCAGAAAAGTCTTGCGTGGGAAGTGGATCATGCGATTCGAGGTATTGATGTGCCGCCTAACGGTGTCACTATGGGCTTCCTTCCCCCGTGGCATATTGCGGAGCGCTTGATTGAGCATGTTGCATTGCGCACGGCAACTGCAATTGCCTTTACTTCGGTGCCAACTCTTGGCAAAGACCTTGGAATTGCCAGACCAACTTTCCTGCTGTCCGTTCCCAGAGTATGGGAAAGCTTCTACAATCGCGTGATGGATGGAGTGAAGAAAGCTCCGGCTATCAGACGTGGGATCTTCCATTTTGCACACTGGACTGCAATGAATTACACACGCTGTCGTGATGAGCTGCAGGGGCTAAGCTATAGTTTGGAAAAACCAAATGTCCTCTCAAGCATCTTTCGCAAGATTCTGGCCCTGATTGGCTTCTCCTGGCTCTTCATACCAAACCTGCTCGCACAACTGATACTCGGCAAGGTGAGGCAGGCCCTTGGAGGTCGGGTGAAATTTGCGATCTCCGGTGCGGGTGCGCTTCCCGAGTATATTGACCGCTTCTTCTACGCAGTGGGAATTCCAATTGTTGAAACCTATGGGATGACTGAAACGGTTGGCGTTACTGCGCGAAGAAATTTCCCAGGGACCGTGATAGGCACAGTGGGCGCGCCATTCCCGGGAGTTGAGGTCAAACTAGTCGACGAAAAGGGTGCCATCGTAACTGAGCCAGGTAAGAAGGGTGTGGCCTACCATCGTGGACCGCATATCATGGTGGGCTACTACAAGGAACCAGAGAAATCCAAACAGGTTCTGTCGGAAGACGGTTGGTTGAACTCCGGCGACATCCTTATGTGGACAGCTGGTGGGCAACTGAAGTTCGCCGGGCGTGCAAAAGATACCATCGTACTCCTCGGCGGAGAAAATATTGAACCGCAGCCTATCGAGGACGCACTTGTCCAGAGTGACCTGGTTCTGCAAATAGTGGTCGTCGGCCAGGACAAGAAGACGTTAGGCGCGCTGATTGTTCCAAATGCGGAGATCGTCAAGCAGCGTCTGGCGCTTGAGAATGTCAAAGTGTCCGATGACGTATCGGCGTGGAACAAAGAGCCGGCCGTCGTGAATCTCTTCAAGGCCGAAATCAAACAGCGTAACTCTGAGAAAAATGGGTTCAAGAATTTTGAGAAGGTGACGGGCTTCCATATACTTTCACGAGAGTTCCAGGTGGGCGATGAGCTGACCCAAACCTTGAAAGTAAAACGCAACGTCGTTTTTGAAAAATACAGCAAAGAGATCGAAAGCATCTACTAGGTATGCAATCCGCGCCTATTGCAGTTATCGATGATGATCCGCTCATCATCGGTTTGATTGCAAAAATTTTTGCGGGCAAGTATGAGGTAAAGGGCTTCCCAAATGCGAGGGAGGCCCGTGCTCATTTTTCAGTGCGCTCTCACGGCACTCGCCTCTTGATTCTGGATTGGGAGATGCCCGAAGAGAGTGGTCTGGAGTTCCTCAGGGAATTCAAAAGGGACTCGGCCAACCGGTATCTGCCGGTCATTATGGTGACTGGCAGATCGGACCCGGCTGATGTCGACGCTGGAATTCAAGCAGGGGCTTTCTACTACCTCCCCAAGCCGTTTGATCATCGCATCCTGCGGGCTCTTGTCGACTCCGCAATCAGTGACCATGAAGCAGCCATTATTCACCTCGATCCAGCCGCCCGGGAAATTGTGGAGAGAATGGTGGAGTGTGTCTTCCGTTTCCGGACGACTGATGAGGCTCGCGATCTGGCGCGATGGCTTGCTTCAACGTGCCCCGACGCGGAGGGAGCTCAATTGGGCCTTCATGAGCTCTTAATCAATGCGATTGAGCACGGGAATTTGGACATATCACATGAAGAGAAAAGCGCCCTGCTTGAGCAGCAATCGCTGGTTGCAGAAATTCAAGCCAGACTTGAGAAGCCAGAGTATTCATCGCGTCGCGCAGAGGTTTTGTTTAAGAGAAGGCCGGACCAACTGGAATTTAAAATTAAGGACCAGGGCCGGGGTTTTGATTTTCAGAAGTATCTCTCTCTATCACCGGATCGAGCATTCAGTCGGCACGGAAGAGGAATCGTTATCGCAAGTCACCTGTGTTTCGATTCGCTTGAGTATACCGCACCAGGCAACTGTGTTACGGCAATCGTCAAGAAGAGACGGTACACGTTCGACTAGCGACTTTCACTCAAGGAGACAGTCGTTCCCGAATCCATGAATCCTTTTCCATTCTGAAACGGATTCGATCGTGCAGACGGGCGACTCCGCCCTGCCAGAATTCAAACACGGTTGGTGCCAATCTGTATCCGCCCCAATTGTCCGGGAGGGGTACCCGTTCTCCATACTTGCTTTGAATCTCCTTGACGCGGTCGATGAGAAACTGGCGGCCCGAAATTATGGAACTCTGTGCGGACGCATGCGCACCGATTCTGCTTTCAAGAGGGCGGGACTCAAAATACGATTCTGACTCCTCCCGTGACGTTTTGCTGAGTGGACCTTCGATGCGTATTTGTTGTTCTAGCTCCTGCCAGAAGAATAGAAGGCAGGCATTCGGATTTTCCTCGATTTCTTTTCCTTTGCGTGAGTCGTAATTCGTGTAGAACACCAGGCCCCTTGCATCGTAACCTTTGAGAAGAACGATTCGCGACGAGGGAAAGCCGTCCCTTGTCGAAGTGGACAGTGTCATTGCATTGGGTTCCGCCACGCGCTTTGCGGCGCGCTGGAACCAGAGGTCGAAGAGGGCGTATGGATCGGCCCCGGCGGCTTCTTCGGTTAGGCCATCGGCAGTATACTCACGCCTGAGGGAGGCTGGATCAGTGGTCACACGTTCAATCAAAAGAGAGACTAAAACGGAGCAATTAAATAAAATATTCATTTTCTCCCTGGCCTTGTCAAGAATCATAGCTCATGAGGCTCCGCGCCGATCGCCCTCGCTCTGTCTCGAAAGGTACAGGCGACGACGACCACAAGATCCCTCGCGAAGAATGCGGCATATACGGCATCTCTGGCTGCCGCGAAGCCGCCAATTTTACGTATCTTGGACTTTATTCGCTCCAGCATCGGGGCCAGGAAAGCGCTGGAATCGTCACATCAGATGGTCAGCATCTCTTTCGGTATGCCGGGATGGGACAGGTTGCCCAGGTCTTCACAGAAGAGAAATTGCGCGATCTGACTGGATTCGCGGCAATCGGGCACAATCGTTACTCCACCACAGGTGCTTCATTTCTCAGGAATGCGCAGCCAATTCGCGTTGAGTCCAATCTCGGCGGATTCGCTCTTGCGCACAACGGCAACCTGGTAAACGCCTGGACTCTGAGGAATGAACTTGAGAAGTCCGGCTCCATCTTCCAAACTACAATCGATTCAGAAGTAATTGTTCATCTTATGGCCCGCAGTGGCAAAACCGATTTCCTGGAGGCATTGATCTTCGCGCTCAGGCAAACGGAAGGTGCTTATAGCCTTTTGATACTGACGCGCGAGACTCTTTACGCAGTGCGTGATCCCAATGGATTCAGACCCCTCGTAATGGGTCGGCGCAATGATGGTTCTGTCGTATTTGCTTCCGAGACCTGTGCTTTCGACATTACCGACACAACCTATGAAAGGGACGTGGAACCCGGAGAGATTGTTTCTGTCGACGCAAAGGGAAATATAGCGACATATCACCCTTTTGAAAAGCGCCAGGAATCAATGTGCATTTTCGAACACATTTACTTTTCACGGCCGGACTCTCGGATTTTTGAGCAGTCTGTTTATGAAATCAGAAAGAACCTCGGGCGAGAATTGGCGCGTGAGCATCCAGTGGATGCGGACGTCGTTGTTCCGGTTCCGGACTCATCTACTGTTGCGGCCATTGGTTTTGCGGAAGCCAGCAAGATCCCATTCACCATGGGCCTTATTCGATCGCATTACATAGGTAGAACGTTTATCGAACCTGAACAGCGCATTCGGGACTTCGGAGCCAAGATCAAATACAACGTGATTCGATCTGCCGTTGAAGGGAAGCGAGTGGTTGTCGTGGATGATTCCATCATGCGTGGCACGACGGCGCGCAAATTGTTGAAGATGTTTCGTCGCGCAGGAGCAACGGAGATCCATCTACGGATCAGCGCTCCGCCCACGCAATTCCCATGTTATTACGGCATAGATATCCCAACGCGAACCGAATTAATTGCTGCCACGCATACAGTTGAAGAGATAACCAAATACCTCAATGTCGACTCACTGGGTTACATGAGCATCGACTCTGCGCACCTTGCCGTCCGCCATCAAGACCCCAATCGTCGCTGGTGTGATGCCTGTTTTTCCGGAAATTATCCCCTGGCTCTCAATACGTCTGAGAATTCAAACCAGAAGGATCTGTTTCCGGAATACCTGGTGGAAGAACGGTAATCTTCGTCAAACCGCCACGGATTTGAAACAACGAAAATGCACTTTGTGCATTATGAAACAAGATCAAGAAAAATCAGAAACTTGGGCTATGGAACATGCGGCGCGTGAGCGGCGTGTAATCGAGAGGATTCGCAGCGAAGTGGAAGCGTTTCTGGCCAAGCGCGGACCCTTCGGTAGGGCCAATGAGGCCAAGGCCTTCTCTAGCGACCTGCCACCAACTGGCCAATGTAGTCCAATCCCCGAGGGCTGATGCGTTTTTGCTTCAGCAACTGATTCACCGTTTTCGTGACAGCGTTCTGCACGATCTGATCCTTGTCCTGATCGGGATAAGTTTCTCGCTCCAAAACAATCCCCATCCGGTCCATTCTCTGTGTACCCAGGGCTCTGTAGAATCGAGGCTGCAATTTCAGATCGCACATGTTTGTGATGCGCGCACACACGGCATCCGGTAGGGCGTCGATCACGAGTTTAAGGCTAAGGTCATCGAAGTGGTAGCCCAGGATATTCACGGGATCGCGCAGATGATCCGGATGAGGGAACATGTTTCTTGATCGGCTCCTTGTGAGCTGAAGTAAACCTCAATAGAGAATTACGACAATTTCTTTTGCATCAAAAATTCCTGGCTTCTCGCCCGGTTCCGAAACAACGATGCCAGCGAGTTTGATAGTCTTATTCTTATAAGAGCCGCGAATAATCCGTTCCAGTTTGCCAATTACGGAGTACGTCTTCTTGCCAACCACGAAGAACGTGGTGGGATTTTCCTTTGTTCCCTTGACCTCAACTTTTCCCTCCAGCTCAATCAAAGGCTGTGGCGTGAGTGTGGAGACAGGAGGCTTCTTGTCTTTCTCGGGCGCGGCCGAGCATGCCACGGAAAGACAGGTGCCGAGAGCTACGAACGCGAGTTGCAGGGAAGCACTTCTCACTTGAGGAACGCCTCAAGCGATTTGATCTGATCGTCCGAAAAAGGATACTTTGGCATGGTTCCCGAGATGGGGCGCTTGCCAGCGTAACCGGCCGGATATTTCCCTTCTATAAGCTTTGCTTTCAGAAGTTCAAAGCTGGATCCTGCAAGTGAAGGGCCAACGGTCCCGTCCTGCTTTGGATCTCCGCTGTGACATGCAATGCAGTTGGCGATGTAGAGTTTGCGGCCGTCAGTCTTGAGCTCTTCCTCTGGCGAGGTGACTTCCTCGGTTGCTTTCTTCTTGCAATCCGCAAGAACGAATATGGTCAAAAAACTTAGAAGTATTGCAGACGATTTCATAGTGAGTTCCGAAGTGAGCTAATACAACGGGCCGGATTGCTCCGGCCCGAACGAACTTATTTTACCAGGAGTTCAAGGATCACGTAGAAGATGATCGCGAGAACGAGTCCAAAGTGAATTACCGCGACCGGTTTTTCGATAAGCTTGGTTGTGATGCCGTTTGTTGCTACCAATGCGTTGATCTCGAGAAGAGCAACAATGACAGCAATTACAAGGTAGTACAGGCCGATTGAACCAGCCGGGTTTACGACCGTGCCGAGGTTTGCTCCCGCGGCCATGAAGAACAACAAGCCAATTGAGAACAGGGTGTTTGTGCGCGATGCGAGAAAGGCACGGCGGGCGAGTACCGGGAGGTTTTCCACTTTTTCCCCATTGGCCGCAGCAATAACCTTCTTCTGACGAGGCCAGATCACGAACCAGACGTTAGCGGCCATTACAAGGCCCATGATGATGCCTGGGTAAATGCGCACAGGCCAATCCGTGCGAAGCCATTCGCCAAAGGAGATCACACCACCGCTGGCGATGTGGTATTTCAATCCGATCAATAAAAGCCCGCTGAGTACGGTAAAAGCCGCGCCCCATCTAAAGTACCAGAGAGCCCGTGGGACGAGTTTCTGAGTGGCCGCCGTTTTTGTGTTGGCGTCCGTTTCAGCAAAGAAGGGACCCTGAACAAAGTTAAAATACCAGAGCATTCCAATCCAGGCTATGCCGAAGATGAAGTGGCTCCATTTCAGCAAGAAGTAAATACCGGACTTGCTTAAGAGTGCTAATTCCATTGATTCCTCCGCGAGGTGCGTAATCCACGATTGGCTTCGCACCTCATGAATCAAATGAAAATACTACCAAATATCAGTTTGTCAAGGGATTCTTGAGACTGAGTATCAAGCGCATCCCTGTTTGTGCCCCCACGCCGTTTTGGAATCGTTATCCTCTTTGAGTTTTGCGATAAGGGTCTATATTCGAACTTCGGAGGGTATAATGAACGAATTATCGAGACGCGAATTACTAAAAAAAGGGGCCGCCGTTGGTGTGGCAGGCATGGCCGTAAGCTTCCTTGCAGCATGTAAGAAGAAGCCTGCTGAAGAACCAGTGGCAGAGACAGATTCCTGCTCGGACCTGTCCGGTCTGACAGCTGCGGAAAAGGAAATGCGCACCACTCTGAAGTACGTCGACAAGACCGACAAAGCGGATACCTGCGCTACATGTCAGTTCTTCACAGCCGGAACCGGTTGCGGAAAATGCACCATTATCAAGGGGCCAATCCAGGCCGCCGGCTGGTGCGCTTCCTGGGCTAAAAAAGTCTAGCTATCTCTCAATCGCTGCCCGCGCCGGGGCAGCGATTGCTAATTCAGTGGGCATTTATGGCGCGTCCTTTTATCTTGAGTGCGCATGACACTTGAGCAACTCCTTGCCGACTTTCCGTGGCCGCCCCGGTACCTTGAAAAGGGTTCACCGCTGAACTGGATCTGGAACTTCAGAGTGAGGGTCCCGCGGGCGGCCCTCTGGCCTCAATTGGCCGACACATCACGCTTCAATCGTGCGATCTCCATGCCCGAAATGACGTTTCAAGAAAGCGATGGAGTTCTCAAAGGGTCATCCACTAACTTTGGAATTGTCAGCGAATGGACTGAGATTCCATGGGCCTGGAATTCTGAGCAGAGCCTCACAAATTCCCGGGAGTACTCGCGTGGTTTTGTCCATTTTCTCAGAGTTGTTTACGTTCTGGATCCTGTTGAAAATGACACAGCGACTGACCTGACGGTCTACTTTGGCTGGATTCCCAATTTGCTCGGACGCATGGTCCTGCCCAGTTTTCACTTCATCTTGAAGCGCAATTACACACGCATCCTGAAGGAAATGGAAGTCGCTCATGCAAAACAGAAGACCCCGCCAACTATTGCCTTTACACCCCGGGTCACCCTGACCTCGGGCGCCGAGAATCGCATTGCACAAATTCGTGAAACCCTGGTCCTGAACAACTCGCCGGAGCTGGTAGACAAACTGGTTCATTATCTGACCACAGCAGACGACCTGGATCTTTATCGCATACGTGCATTAGCCCTGGCCAACCAGTGGAGCGTTCCGTGGAGAGAAATGCTCAGACTCTGCCTGTACGCAACTCGTTCGGGTCTTCTCACAATTAGCTGGGACGTTATTTGCCCACATTGCCGAGGGGTGAGGCAGGAAGTGGGAACGCTCGGAGATGTGCCCAAACGCGGTGCCTGTGAGGTCTGCGAGATCGAGTTTGAGAACGACGCAGAAAATTCGCTCGAAATTACGTTCCACTTACATTCGTCCATTCGAGTGGTGCCCCGAGTCTTCTACTGCAGCGCGGAGCCCGTCAAGAAGCCACACATTGCAATGCAGCAGCATATTCCTGGCGGCGCAAGTCGGCGCTCCCAGATTGCGCTCCGGTCCGGAAAGTATCGACTGAGAGTAAAGGGTGAAAAGAATGCGGGTCAATTGCTGATTTCTCCCGAGGCCTCACAGGAAGAATTGGAATGGATTGCGGGAAAGAATTTGCGTATTGAAGCACGCAACGATTTGAAATTGCTTCTTCATAACCCGAGTCGCGAAATGCGGAGCTTTGTGATTGAAGAAGCTGCCTGGGATCAAAATGCGTTGAAACCGTCGGCCCTGTTTAACCTGCAGGAATTTCACGATATTTTTGCGAGCGAAGCGCTTTCCCCGGATTTGCAGCTTGAAATTGGAGAACAAACCATTCTTTTCACTGATATGGTCGGCTCAACACGCTTCTATGCGACCAGCGGGGACGCTCAGGCGTTTACAGTGGTCAAGAAGCATTTTGAAGATGTCTACAACGTCGTGCGGGAATGCAATGGTGCGGTGATCAAGACCATCGGGGATGCAGTTATGGCCTCCTTTGCGAACCCTCCGGATGCTCTGAGGGCCGGTATAGCACTACAGAAGCTCTTCGGCCAGGGGCGCGATGATTCCCCCATTCGGCTTCGCGTATCCATTCATACCGGGCAATGTATTGCCGTGAACCTCAACAGCGGAATCGATTACTTTGGTTCAACGGTGAACCTCGCAGCTAAGATTCAAGCACTTGCAAATGCACACCAGATTGTTTTCACAGAAGCCTTTGTTGAGAATGCTGACGTACGTAGCGCGCTTGAGCAAGGGAGGTTTAAGCCAGAGGCTTTGAAATACGATTTGGTCGGTGTGAATCGAAGTTTCACAATCTATAGAATCGAAATCTAATCGCTGGGAACTCCATGCCGCACAACGACTACAGCAATTTTTTGGAATGCAGCCCTTCGGCTATCGGTTGACATTTCTGGTCTCTGTGTGACCCCTGCATCATATGGGCCACAAATTGTTTCACATAACAAGCGCTATATTACTCTTTGCATCAGTTACACTTAGTCTGCAGGCAAAGGAGTGGAAAGAAAACGATCGAGTACTGGTCGAATCAAAGGGGAAAACGTTTCCCGCAATAATTCTCGAAGTTCAAGAAGCGGGCTATCTGGTCAGCTATGATGGATATGCGAGCAGCTATGACGAGGTCGTAAAAAAGAAAGATGTGAAGCCAATGAAGGAGATTTCCGGAATCCGCTATATTAAAACGATTCCCGGTAAGACCGTCAAAGTACGTGGCTCTCTAAAAGAGGGCAGGATTGTGAAGGACTTGTCGTGGGCAGAGAGAAGTGATATAGCCTGTTGGCCTGGCATTCGCAATATTGAGTTCAAAGGCAATCACCTCTTCTATTGGATAGACATCCCCGAGAGATCTGTTGCCAAAATCACTGTTAAACCTCTGAACGGTAAGCGAATCAATCTTTACGGCTACTCGTTTGATGGGAAAAATATTCCACCTTTGAAGTACGGCTTACAAAGATGTGAAGCGAGCCACCCAACCTGGATTGGGCAGCCGGATTTCACAAAGCCAGCGGAACCGCAGAGCATAGAGTTCCCAACCGTCACCCGCCGCGATGTCATTGCCATAGGTGTTGCTGGTGCAAAGGACGTTGTTGACGGTGATTTTGAACTCACCATCGAAATCCAGGACTAGCCTATTTCTGCAGGAGGCGAGTCCGGGCCACGCCAGCGTGATGGACTCCGTGCTTCAGGCAAAATAGTACAAACGATCTCAGATTCATTTTGCCAAATAACCCGGGCAGATTGTCCAGTTCGGCTTCCGGGCGTTTCAAGATTGCCTTCTTTAGTCCGGCTGCTGATGTTAACAGGACCTTTTCCAGCTCTTCGCGCGCGCCGGGGCGAACGCGGCCTGGCTCAGGATACTTTCCGTAGTTAGACAGGTTTGGACGATTGGTGGGCTGCAACTCCTCAAGGCGTTGGTTCTGCCTGGGCTTTCCCCGCAACTTGATAATCCAGTTGGGCAGGTTGATCCACCTGGTCATCAATCGATTTGTGCTGGCTATGTGCTGGATATTCTTGGCCACGGTCCATCCCTCTGGCTCTGCCCGAGAGAAAAGTAATTCCTCTGGGACATCGCGTAAGAATCCACACAGGCCGGCATGGATTTCGTCTATGTGATTGGCTAAATCCTCACGCGTGTTGCACGATCGAACCGTCGGAAGGGGTTGCATAAGAGATAGTGAGTGCTAAATCAATGACGTCTGCAATCGTTTTATTGGCAGGCCACCAGGGATTTTAGAAAATCGCAGGTGTCAGATCTCATCGCGTCTCATTTATTGTACGCTAGCCATGCTGCAATTACTCTGGAATGGGATAGCATATGCCGGGGCTCGTCATGTGGCGCACCAGTTTGAGATTAAGCACGTTGTACTCCTGAATAGCCTGACTCTTGTAGTTTTCTTTTTTGCCCTCGCCAATTGCCCAATTTCCATTTTTTTTGGTGTACCTGTTTCGCGCGCGCTTGCTCCGCTGGCCGTCTGTGCCCTCCTTTTCTTTACAATCATATTAAACGGAATCGGTAAGCTTTTGCTTGCACGGTTGTATTTTGTAGGCGTTTCGCTGGCATTCATAATTACCAATGCACTCATCTTTGGGAAGAGTGCCCCCGGACATCTGTTCCTGCTCACGCTCGTTCTTGTTGTTTACTTTATTTTTCCCAGTAAGCAGAAGGCTCTGGCAATCGGTATGGCCTTACTGTGCTTCCTGCTGTATGCAGGTTTTGAATTCTTTCATGAGTCTATCCCTGGATTCATAACCATCCCAGCAGAATCTCTGTTATCACGAAGCAAGGGAATGCGCATAGGCTTTGGTGCTCTCGTCCTTGCGTTTTCTTACTATATCTACCGGACATTCGAAAGATCGGAGAAATATGTTCAGGCGGAACAAGAAAAATCTGAACGTCTTCTCCAGAATATCCTCCCATCTTCTGTGATCCAGAAATTGCGTGAAAGTCCGGACACAATTGCCGAACGGTATGAAAATTGTACGGTCCTCTTTTCGGACATTGTAGGCTTTACTGAGATGTCCAGGCAGATGCCCGCCGTGGGTGTGGTGTCGCTTCTCAATGAGATATTTTCTGATTTCGATGATCTGGCCGACAAGCACCAACTTGAGAAGATCAAGACCATTGGGGACTCATACATGATTGTGGGCGGCTTGCCGGATCCTGGGCCCGATCATGCCGAGCGGGTTGCTCTGTTTGCTCTTGAGATGCTTGCAACGATTCGACGGTATAAGGAGAAATATTCGCTGCCTCTGGAGCTCCGCATTGGAATCAACTCCGGGGACGCGGTGGCCGGGGTCATTGGCAAAAAGAAGTTCATCTACGACCTATGGGGGGACAGTGTGAACACCGCTTCGCGCATGGAATCCCACGGTCTACCAGGCCAGATCCAGGTCACGGAGTCTACCTACCAGCTGCTCCAGAAGCGATTCAAGTTTGAGGATCGGGGTACAATCGATATAAAGGGCCTGGGGCAGGTGAAAGGGTACCTACTGCTCGGCCTTGCCGCCTGAAAGAACTGCCCAAGTTCCGCGAATGTCTACGCGTTGAGGATCCGGTTCGTTTGACAGCAGGAGGTCTCTGTTTCTCGATCTAATTGAGATTGAGTCTTAATTGCAGTACATATTTGACATTGAGACTCAGTATCAAAATCTGGTCCGACCGGCGGAAGCGCCGGATTCTCGCAATTTTGGAGGGGAACCATGAAATTCCTACCTATCTTAGTTCTGATAGCAGCCTTCTCAGCCTGCAACCTGCTCGGCCTTGAAAAGGAAGAGCAAACCGACAACACGATGCTGATGGCTCTGGCCATTGCGGCGGCAAACAGCACCGATTCGACTCAGTGCACGACGGATGTCGTTTCATTTGGATCGGGGAACACAACTTACCTGCCTCTGTGTTCGCCTTCCGCAGGGGTTGGGCGATTCTTCACGATTCAGGGTATTAACGTTCCTGCATCGAATGCATTCGGTTACATCTTCCTTGGGTATTCTTCTGCTCCCACCTCAAGCAGTACTTTCCAGGCGGGCCAGTATGCGGTTGTGGCCGGAAAGTCGGCTGGAGCCACCGATAGCTTTACCTTCTTGAGAAACGCCGCAACCGTGCAGTACGATCCGGCTGCTCCGGCTGGCGTGGGGGTGAATACACCGAATATCTTCGCGACGGGAAGCACAAACCAGGAGATCTGTTATGAGGCAATTCCCGGGGCGGGTGTTGGTCCGCGAATCGTCGTCTGGTACACCGGTACGAATGGCGCGAATTGTTCTTCGCGCTCGGGTCTGACTCTGGGGAACGCCGTTCTCAACTATAATTCCTGGGCGGATGCTTCCACCAATACGCTTACCCTTGGTCAGGCATTCTATCGATTCAGCAATACAGCCAGCTTCAACGCGGCGCGCATCGTAGTCTCTTCACGAAGTAACTTCTAGCTGCGGCGGGAAGTCCCGGTCTCCGGGGCCTCCTACTCCAGAGCTCGCAGCCTGCGCCAGTAGACTGCGAGCAAGATGGTAGGGATGAGTGCCGCGCTACCCATGGTCCAGGAAAGGGCCGCAAACTGATTCTCCTGAAGCGACCGATCGAGAAAAGTTCTGATCTCAACGCCGACTAACGGTCCGAGGAGAAACCCGAGAGAACCAATGCCAACATACAAGGACATTGCAGTTGCCGTTAGACCATCCGGGGCTAATCTTCCTGCAAGAACCATTGACGGCGAATAGAGAAAACCTGCACCAAGTCCGGCTATCAACAACGTTAAGCGCACTGATTCGGCGGATTGTAGTGTTCCTGATACGCCGATGAAGACTGCATAAATGATAGAGCCGACCAGAACGAGGCGAACAGCACCTAGCTTGCGCGCGGCTACGGCTGCAGGAATGGCACCGAGTACCATGGGCAGCATCACGTAAGCGAGCATACGCCCGGCTTGCGCCGGATCCAGCCCAAACTCATCGCGGAGTCGCCAGGTGAATGGCCCAACCAGGAATCCTGCAACGAATCGATCTACAAACGCGAAGCAAATCGGAATCAATGCAATCGGATGCTGCAGAAGCGTTAGAATCGAAGTGAAGTTGCTCCTTTCTCGCTGTGTAACCTGATCCCGCAGAGAGATTGCAAGAATTGCAACTCCCATCATGAGAGCTGAGGCCGCATACGCGGCAAAGTGCCAGTTGCCTCGACCAATGATTCCGCCGATCGGCATGCCCAGGGCGGCGCCAAGACCCAGCATCATTCCGGAGATTCCCATTGCGAGCCCCCGTCTGCCCTGCGGTTCGGCTCGTTCGCGATCCTCGGCGCAGGCCATCAAGGTTCCGATGACGAAGGCGGCGGTTCCACCTTCGAGGAACCGTGCGACCAGCAGGATTGGCAGCGTTGGTGCCAGAGATATCAGGGGAAACGTGCAGGCGTTCGCAAGGCTGAATGCAACTACGAACGCTCGTCTTGCGCGAAAGCGATCAGAAAGATAGCCGGCCAGCGGCGAAAGCAGAACCATTCCGAGCATGGCGATGCTTGTAAACAGCGCCATTTCCCGCGGTGTCCCGGAAAGTTTCCCCATGATTTCCGTTTGTAGCGGTACGAGCATGGTGGTGGGCAACATCGCCAGGAAAAGCAGGCCTGCGGAACCCGGAAGTCTGGAAAGGAGGCTCTGTGTTCTGGGTTCGGCGATTCCTTGCATTACAGTCTATTCTATTTAGTGCGCTGTTTCTTTCTGTGCACTTGCAAAACGTTCCTGTCCAATCCCTGCAATCAGAACCGGTTCAAGCTCCGCAAATACCTTCTGGTTTAGCGAGAAGGCCGTGGATGCCTCTCTTACCAGGGCGTCCGCTTCCTCAGGGCTTACTGGCAGATTGTCCAGGGCTTCACGAAAACCGTTCTTGAATCCATTGATGTCGGTCACGGCAGGGAATTCATAGAAAGCACTGCCCACGCCTTCCTGGAGATCAAACATTTTCTGGGCGATTCGTTTCAGTATTTGCCCTCCGGAAAGATCTCCCAGGTAGCGAACGTACGCATGCGCGGACAAAAGGTATGGTGCATTGCTTGCCACTTCAGCAATCCGATCGACGTAAACCTTTCCGGCCCGGCTATTCTGGCCTGTGCCGGGTTCGCCAAAGAAAGCCAGGTCTGCTTCCAGAGATTTGCTGCGATACAACTCTGTGAACCGCACCGGTCTTACGGCGGGATGATCTTTTCTGGATTCGATTTGTTTTTCCAACGAATCGTAAACAACTTTTAATACTGAAAGATAGTGTGCGTAGGTTCCGCGATCCAAAGCGCCTTTTATAAAACAGCGCATGAAGCCCGAGCCTTCCGCATCTCTGTGTTGATCTTGTGATTCTTCGCGCAGGCGTAGTGAAATTTTCTTATTCATGTGATTTCTCCTTTGGGTTGTGCTTATTTGTCTTTTCAGTTTTCTCTGGAATTGGTTGCTTTTCAGGCTCTGGAGGACCCTTCTTCAGTTTTTCCACGATATCGCGCCGATTCATTTGCACGGCGTAGGCCAGCGCACTTTTTCCGGACAGATCTTTCCAATCCGGATCGGCTCCGGAGGCAAGCAGGAGGGTCACGCAATTAGCCCGTCCAGATATCGCAGCCCAGAGGAGTGGTGTCCTGCCCAATAGATCAATTGCGTCAACCTGGGCGCCATTAGCGATAAGGTATTGCACGAGCTCGGCATGGCCCATGCGCGCCGCCTCCATCAGCGGCGTCATTTCTTGCCAGCCGCGCGCATCGAGCCTGGCTCCGGCGCTTCTTAACAGTGCCGTCATGTCAGCGTTTCCCCAGCTCACAGCGTAGAACAGCGGCGTAGCAAATACCTGGCCATCCCGGCGTTCGGAAGATTCCACGTTCGCGCGAGATTCCACGAGCAATCTGGCAATCGATACGTCATTCACACGTGCTGCTTCAAGAAGGGCCGTGCGCCCATTTTCTGTTCCATTGACATTGGCTCCTTCATCGAGAAGTAGTCTCACCTCCTCGACTTCATTGCGCCGAACCGCATCGTGCAGAGCTGAGGAGCATCCTGATCCCAGCAGCAACGCCAGGATCAGGATGGTTTCGAATCGGGGGTTTCCTGCCATTCTGCCGACTTATTGAGAACGATACTGAGAGTCAATCTCAATTGTGCTTGCCCTGCCGGACTCGTCTGCAGGGTTGGCCACGATGATGGCCACGCGTGCAATACTGAGCTTCTTGCTGATGTCACTTTTCGCTTCTTGCCTCTACGACAAGAAGGGAGATTACGAGCGAGATCAGCTGTTCCTGGCCCTGGTGGCGAGTTCGCAGGGTGGCGCATGCAATAGCACAGGATCGCCCGGGAGCTTTACCGGGGAAGTTGACGCAAGTAGTTCGACTGCATGGACGCAGTGTGATTTTGCAACGGGCAGTGCTGTCACCGGAACGAGCAATGCATGGGAGCTTCGGTTTCAGCGCTTCAAGATTGGATCAAACGGAGGCGTCTCGGGTTCTGGAAACGCGGCCGTTTGCCGAACAGGGCAGACGAACCTCGCAAACGTAACGAGCGTTTCCGGTCTGGGAAGCACCTGCGTATTCACGGTTGATACAAACGTTTCTGGATCGGCTGCGGGTGGCGCAGCTGTGACCTTCACCGGGAACTCACTGCTCGCGGATTGGTACAACTATGACGAGAACACCCACATTCTTTCGGCAAAGCCAGATGTTTACATCGTCCGGTCCGGCGAAACGCCGGCGAAATACTACAAGTTCCAAATGCTGGACTACTATAATTCCACGGGCACATCCGGCTTCCCCAGATTGCGCTGGGCCGAGGTTTTGTTTTGAGTTTCGCGCGAAATCGCCGGTGCGCGACAGTGCTCGCGTTAGCCTCATTTGAGATTGTCGCTCAGCCCAGTTTGAGGTACGACCAGGAAGGCAATGAAGTCGTTGTAACCGGAGAGCGTCGGGAACGCAGCTCCCGGGATTCTGTGGCTCAAACGGAAGTCATCACCAGACAAGAGATTCTCGACAGTGGATCCGAGAATCTGGCGGAGGCGCTTGAGAATCAAGCAGGTGTTGAGATTCGCGCGGGCATTCGGGGGCGGTTCTTGCAATTGCAGGGACTCGACCCACAATACACCTTGATCCTGGTTAACGGGCAGCGTGTGGTCGGTCGCCTTGATAATGCCACTGATCTAACGCGTATCAAGGCTGAGGAGATTGAGCGCATCGAAATCGTCAAAGGTGCCTCGTCTGCCTTGTACGGATCGGATGCAATCGCCGGCGTGATAAACATCATTACCAGAACTTCACGCAGGCCGGTTGAGGCCGAGGTAATCACAACTTTTGGTACGGGACGCAGAGCAAATTTTGGCACGGGAAACGAAACCAGTACGTCTGCGTTTGTTGGGATCAATAGTGATTTCGCGAGTAATAACTTTACGGCGGGCTGGCACCGCAGCGACGGATATGACCTCACTCCAATCACCAGAACGACGCGATTGACGCAACAGCTTGGTCCCGCTTACCTTCCACTTTTTGATTCCGACAGGATTGCAGCGCTTGAAGGGACAACCGGGCCGGCATACAGCGACCTGAATTTTGGAAACACCGGACAATATCGCTTAACGGAAAACCTTGCACTCAATACCAACCTGACCTATCGCTACCTCGATGAAAGCCGAGTGGATGTTGCGCCTCCAAGGCAGATTGTGGATCGGTACAACAAATCCCATGATTTTGCAGGCGGATTGGCCCCTGTTTACGCTCTTTCTGACGGAGGATCAGTGCGAGCCAGCTATGGTTATTCCCGATTCTTTGATGAAATCAAGCAAGATCACCGAGGTACGGAGTTAGGAGATTCGGTTTCAAATCAAGACGAGCGGGCCCACGAGTTTCGATCTCAGCTAGACTACGCGTTCTTTCACGATCACTTTACCACAGTGGGCGCAGACGGAATTGTAGAGGAGCTGATTTCCCCCCGTGTGAGGAACAATTATGCCTATCGTCACAGAATGGCGGCGTTTCTTCAGGACGAGTGGAGTTTGTCTTCCGCAAGAAAGATGGTCCTTGTCCCGGGAGTACGGGTTGAGCAAGATTCGCAGTTTGGTTCGCAGACAACTCCTAAGCTAGCTTTTCGTGTGGATCCAACTTCGCAGCTGAAGCTGCGGGCTAGTGCTGGTGCTGGATACCGTGCGCCCTCATTTAAGGATCTGTATCTTACCTTTCAAAATCCGGGCGTCGGCTACGAAGTGGTTGGAAATACTGACTTGAAGCCGGAAAGATCGCGAAATTACAACGCCGGGGCGGAGTATGAGCCCATGAGTTGGGTATACACGTCGGTCAACGTATTCTATAACCGAATCACAAACCTTATCGATTTTGTCCGCCTTACTCAGGGAAGTGCGGAACTTACAAAGTACCAAACCACCAATATTCGACAAGCTTACACGCGCGGTGCTGAACTGATGGGGGATGTCCAGGTTTTGGATGGTTGGACTTTTGGAGCGGGGTATACCCTAACAGACACTCGAGACATGGACCAGGGAATTCCGCTGGAAGGTCGCTCAAAGCATCGCGGCACACTCCGAGTAGGCTATCAGTACAAGCCGCTCAAGCTTGGATTTGAACTGCGAGCTTCCGTTTTTGGCACGCAAGCATACTGGTATCAAAAGCAGGCCGTCTACACCCTGGGAAATCGTGGCGGGATAACGTACAATCCCAATGCAGCGTTAGTCGCTCTTGCGAGAGGTCAGGAGTTCCTTCTCTTTGAAAAAAACCCCGATTTTCCGCGCCAGGGCTACATCCTTCGCAACGCCTACAGGAACCAGCTCGATTTGCGTGTGTACTCGCGGACGTTTGAAAACTACGAACTATTCGCCGGGGTTTCCAACCTGCTTGATGTTTATGATGTAGCTAGAAATCCTCAGCGTCCCCGATACTATTACTTTGGCTTGCGAGCAGCTTACAAAGCTGCTGACCCGGCGCAGGACCGCCACCTCCAGCCACAGTTTGAATCAAGTCGGCCACTGGACTTGATCCGATGAGGGATCGTCTGGCTTCCTGTTGGGGAGAGTTGGGGAGACTCGCTCCTGGCTTAATTGAGATAGAGACGCAATCTCATATATTTATTGACTTTGAGACTCAGTATCAATACGGTGGCAGCGAGGCCTCTGTGGCCCGGGAGGCAACCATGCTCAGATCCCTTTTGTTCTTTTGTATCCTGGCTTTCGTGAATTGTGCGCTTCTCCTGCCGGAGAAGACCCAAACGGACCAGACAATGGTCCTGGCTCTGCTTGCGGCTTCGGCGGGCCCAAGGAACACCTCGTCTGCCTCCACGTGCATGATTACATGGAATGGAAGCACGGGTGCCAAGGTTCCAAAGATCCCGTCCGGCTCCACGGAAGCGGTTTTCACTGAATTTCGCGACCACTTTGCTCAATACCTGCAATTCAACAGTGTTCCGGCCGGGCAAACCTGGACTGTCACCAACTACAACTACGTACCTGCGGATGGAGCCGGGAGCTTTGGTGCAACTGTGGCAGGCTGTCCCGCAAATCTTGATTCGGCCCCGGCCGCGAGCGTCACAATGCCGTCTATCGGTGGAGGTAACAATGCCAATCCCGGTACGAATCGTACTCTGACTTTTACCGCAGCCGGGTCATTTCTCGTCGGCTTTTATACGGGGAGTCAAGGAGCCAATATTTCGAACGTGACTATAACCAGGAATTGAGAATGGATTTACTTCATCGCATAACGTCAACGAGATCAAGATTCAAAAGGCTGGGAGTGTTCGCGGGGCTTGTGGCTTTGCCTCTGGTCTCTTTCCTTCAGGCCGCGCCCAATGCCCAGCGGATTGTGTCGGTGAACGGACCCATTACCGAAATACTATACTCCCTTGGTGTGGGCGATTCTATTGTTGGCACAGACACCACTTCTGTTTTTCCGCCAGCTGCCGCTAACACCAGGAAGGTTGGTTATCAACGATCGCTTTCCGCCGAAGGGGTTCTATCTCTAAAGCCCAGCCTGATTCTAGGCACTGAAGATGCGGGACCTCCACCCGTGATTGAACAGATTCGATCGGCCGGTGTCAGTGTCTCTATCCTAAGGGAAGTGCACTCGGTCGATGGTGTAGCAGACAAAATCGAAAAGGTTGGTGCTATTGTGGGCCGTGATGCCAGGGCAAAGGAACTTGTTGCCCTGTTTAAGACGCGAATGGACTCCCTGCAGGCCTCGATTGGCAAATCAGCCCTGAAGAGAAAGCCCAGGATTCTGTTTGTTTACGGTCGAGGACCGGGGTCCGTGTTCATTGCAGGTCGCGAAACCGCTGTTGACTCGCTGATCGGTCTCGCCGGGGGGGAGAATGTAATGAAGTCTTTTACCGGATTCAAGCCCCTCACTGCGGAAGCGATAGCAGGCGCAAATCCGGACATGATTCTTACGCCGTTGCGCTCTTCGGAAAGTTTTGGTGGCAATGCGGGATTGCTGGGCTTACCGGGGATATCTTTGACGCGGGCCGGAAGAGAGTCGCGGATCTTTCGCATGGAGGATTCGCTGCTGCTTGCGCTGGGGATTCGTCTCCCCGAGGCTGTTGAAACGCTTCACCGCGAACTCAAGCGGATTCCGCAATGAGCGCGATCAAAGGAAATCTTGTCCTTGCTGGCCTTGCAGCTCTGTTGATCTTCTCTGCAACGGCTTCGCTGGGTGTCGGTGCTCATCACGTTAGCCTTTCTGATATGTTGCGAAGTCTACAGCCGCTCTCATCGGAAGACGAGACTACTCGCTCCATTCTTTTCGATATTCGTGCGCCGCGTGTTGTGCTTGCAATCCTGGTGGGCGGCGCTCTCGCGATGGCCGGAACGATCTTGCAGGGCCTTTTTCGAAATCCTATCGTAGATCCCGGGTTCATTGGCCTCTCTTCGGGCGCGAGTTTTGGCGCATCGCTCTACATTGTATTCAGCATTCACGTGCCACTCATAGGTAACCTCTTTGGTGCGCGCGCACTTCCTGTCGCAGCGTTTGCGGGGGCTATTGTCGCATGCCTCATCGTTTCGCGAATTGCCTCAGTGCGCGGCCGTACTGCAATAACGATCCTACTCCTTGCCGGAGTGGCCATTACCGCATTAGCAGAAGCTGGAACCGGAATCCTGTCGTTTCTTGCTACGGACGCGCAGCTTCGTTCCCTGACTTTCTGGAGACTGGGAAGTCTCGGCGGTGCGACCTGGGTTTTGCTTGGCTCAATAATTTTCTTTTTCCTGTTCCCGCTGCCCTTCCTACCGTACCTCTCGCGAGGTCTCGATCTATTTTCTCTGGGCGAGCGAGAAGCGGGGCATCTTGGTCTGAGTACTGAAGTATTCAAGAACCTTGCGATGGCTGTAACCTGCCTGCTTGTTGGTGCGGCAGTCTCTGCCTCCGGAACAATTGCATTTGTAGGTCTCGTTGTTCCACATATTCTGCGCCTGGCTTTCCATCCGTCTCACCGTTTTCTGCTCCCCGCTTCATGCTTGCTGGGTTCATCGTTAATGCTCCTGGCTGACCTGGTTGCCCGCACGATGGCTGCACCGACTGAGATTCCGATTGGCATTCTAACAGCCCTGTTGGGTGCTCCGTTCTTTCTCTGGCTTTTTCGCCGCCAGCGTCTAGAGGCCTGATGATGTGTCTCCGGGCTGAAAACGTAACGGTTCGACGCGGGAATCGCACCATTCTCCGGGAAGCAAGTCTGGCGATTAACCCTGGAGAACTGGCTGTGGTTCTGGGGCGAAACGGGGCAGGGAAATCGACCTTGCTCTCGGTTCTGGCTGGCGACTTGAAACCGGACGCAGGGAGTGTCTTGCTTGATGGACGGCCAGTGCACAAGCTCGGAGCCAATGACCTGGCGCGACGGCGGGGTGTTCTGCTTCAGGAAGCCAGTCTTCAATTTCCGTTTTCCGTTGAGGAGATCGTCCGGCTTGGACGTGTCCCGCATAAGACGGACACGGACGAGGTTGAGAGCCGAATTGTTGACAAAGCGCTCAGGCTCTGTGGAATCCAGGACAAGCGCTCGATGGTTTATCAGAAACTTTCGGGCGGCGAAAAACAACGGGTGCACCTCGCACGTGTCCTTGCCCAAATCGAGCCGGCGGCAAATAATCCGACCTCTACCTATTTGCTGCTGGATGAGCCCGTTTCAGCACTCGATCTGTACCATCAGGTGAAAATACTGGAAACTGTTCGTGAAATGGCGCATAACGGTTGCGGTGTTCTGGTCATATTGCACGACGTTAACCTTGCTGTTCGCTATGCAGACCGGATTGCTTTTCTGGCTGAAGGGAGGATTCACACTGCGGGAGGACCCGAAATTGTGCAGCCTGCTCTCCTGGAAGAGATTTACGACCTCAGCATGCTTGGCGTTCGCGACTCTGCAAGTGGCGAATTGTACTATGTACCCCAATTGAATCATCAAAACGTATCGGGAAATCTACAAAACCAAACGAGGCATACAATGGAAAACCAGAACCGGAGAAGGCTTGAGCTTTCTGCCGCGTGGAAGGCAAAGAAGAGCGAGAATCCGCATGTGCGAATTCGTGATGCAGCAAGGGAATTGGAGACTGCAGAGGCCACACTTGTAGCCACGGGATTGGGTGAAGAGGCAGTACTGCTGAGGTCCGGTGAATGGAGTGAAATGTTTCAATCGTTCCCGGGCTTTGGAAAGGTCATGGCATTGACGCGAAACGAATCATGCGTGCATGAGAGGAAGGGTGTCTATAGTCCCGCTTCAATCAATGGAACCATGGGTGTTGTCCTGGGCGATGATATAGATTTGCGAGTGTTCTTAGGTTCCTGGCATTTCGCCTTTGGTTTGAAAGAAACTATGAAGACCGGCGTTAGACATAGCATTCAGTTCTTTGATAGGCACGGAACAGCCATTCACAAGATATATGAAACACCCGACAGCCATGCCACTGCGTTCGAGAATTTCATTGAAAAGTTCCGAGCAATTGATCAGGGGTTTGATTTTGACTTACCAATCCCTCCCGCGCAGGAAATTGAGCCAGAGAATCCTAACGTGAACGCCTCAGAGTTCCTTGACGGTTGGAGAATGCTAAAAGATACTCACGACTTCTTTGGCCTGCTGAAGAAACACAGGGTAACGCGAACTCAGGCCCTTCGTCTGGCAGACGGGAAGTTTTCGCATAAATTTGAGCCTTCGGCCACGCGCGATCTCCTCTCAAGTGCATCCGGGGCTGGAATGGAGATCATGGTGTTCGTGGGAAATCCCGGAATGATTCAAATTCACACCGGCAAGGTTGCCAATATCCAGGTGATGGGCCCCTGGCTGAATGTGCTTGATCCTGATTTCAATCTGCACCTCCGCAAAGACCTGGTTTCAGAGGCGTGGGTCGTGACCAAGCCAACTGTGGACGGCAATGTAACTGCAGTGGAGCTCTTTGATTCAAAGGGCACAATGATTGTGCAGTTCTTTGGAAGGCGTAAACCCGGCATCGCGGAAAACGCCGCCTGGAGAGCGCTGGCTCTCGGATTTGCCACAGCGGGGTCTGCGGCCTGATCCGTAGAGCCCGGCTTGCGTTCCGGTGGCTCCGGACGTCGCATAACGTCCGGAGTACGTCTTCAGGAAGCAGCCCGGAAAAAATCCCTTGATTTCTCCGGGTCTGCTTTCATGGTCCTATCACCCTTTTTCCAGTTTGCAGGACATACCTCGCCATGCTCCCGATTGAACTCCAGGGCGTCGAGCAGTCGTAACGCTTCGTCGGTGCTTCTTCCGATTGCGTTATCGTGCACGACTTGAACGCGTAGATTTCCTTCGGGATCAATAATGAACAGGCCGCGTAAAGCCACGCCTTCGTCTTTCAGAAGAACGTTATACGACTCCGCCATCGACTTGGTGATGTCGGCAAGCAATGGATAAGCAATCTTTCCGATTCCCCCTTCATTCCGCGGGAGGTTGGTCCAGGCCAGATGTGAATACACACTATCAACACTCACACCCAGAACCTGAGCGTTCCGCTTTTTGAATTCAGGTTCCGCATCGGAGAACGCAATGATCTCCGTCGGGCAAACGAAAGTAAAGTCAAGCGGGTAGAAGAAAAGAACTACGTACGATCCACGAAAGTCCGTAAGCCGAATCTTCTTGAACTGGCCGTTGACTAAGGCCTCCACCTGAAAATCTGGAGCCCTCTGGCCGATTTGTAGCATATGGAGTACCTCTGAGTTTAGAATAGTTATAATATATCAAGAGGAGCGCCGATCCGGCAAGCGATATTTGAGATTGAGACTCAGGTTTGATTGACGGCGCATGCTCTCGGGTTCAGTCTTCCATCAGGAGTTCTAAATATGGAAGAAACGCACGGGCACAAGCTGGAGATTCTAGCGCATGGGGGCGCTTGCGCGGTCTACCGCTGCGATTGCGGCATCTACCACCTGCGATTAAAGAACGTTGCTGTGAAGCTGACAGAGACAGAATTTCGGGCGGCGCGAGACTCCATGCTTTTGGCCGGTACGGCCATTTTGACTCCGGAATACACAAACTGAGGAAAGTCTATGCCCGATCACAGGAATGTTGAAAGCAGCCAGTTCCGGATGCTCTTTAGAAGTGAACATTGCTCTGTTCAGGAAACAGGATCTGGCCAGTTGATCGTAACCAACGGCGATGTAAGTTTGAGCATGTCTAAGATCCAGTACATGGAGCTCTGCTCAACTCTGTTTGAGGCGCTGCGTAAGTTGCACATCCGGCCACACTGACCTTTTTTTCTTATTTTTTAGCCCGGAAAGCCGACAGAACCGAAGAGAGCGAAACGCCCGCATTCTGCAAGCTGCAGATACGGTCGGGGAGACGATATGGGTTCAACATTCGGTGGATTGGAAATTGGAAAGCGTGGGCTGAACGCGCACCAAGCAGCATTGAGCACTACCGGGCACAACATCGCCAACGCCGATAACAAAGGTTACGCGCGTCAACGTGTAAACCTGGAAGCAGCCGACGCGCTTTACGAGCCGTCTTTGAACCGCGCAGCCGTACCCGGCCAAATTGGTCAGGGAGTGAACGTGGCGCGTATTGAGCGAGTACGTGATGCTTTCTATGATGATCAAATCGTAGACGCCACCAACTCCAAGAACTTCTGGGAAGCTTCGCAAACCTACCTGGGTCAGATGGAAACAATCTTTGCCGAGCCTTCCGACAACACGCTGCGCTCCCTTACAGATAAGTTCTGGGCGTCGTGGCAAGATCTTGCTAATTATTCCTCCGATGCCGCGCACCGTTCGGTCGTGCTAGAACGTGGAAACGCGCTCGTCACACGCGTGAACGACATTCACGATAAACTGTCTCAGCTTCGCACTCGTGCAAACAATGAAGTCATTGCAGATGTGAACATGCTGAACTCGCTTGCCGGCCAGGTTCGGGACCTGAACGAGAAGATTCTAAAACTGGAAGCTCTGGGCGATGAGCCAAACGACCTTCGCGATAAGCGTGATGCAGTCATCGAACAGATGTCCGGGATTGCGAACATCAAAGTAGGGCGCGGAGATCGCGATGAAGTTTTCGTATTCATAGGCGAGCAAGCACTCGTTCAGGGTCAGATCCATCGTAAACTGCGTGCCGACGTTGATCCTGCCAACGATGGGTATGCAAAGGTTGTCTGGGATCACAATGATAAGGATGTGATCCTTGGCGGCGGCCATTTGTATGGCTTGCTGGCTATGCGCGACAAAGAGATTCCCGACCGTCTGGATCAAATGGATTTGTTCGCTGTAAACCTTGCCGACATCGTCAACGAAATCCACAGAGATGGTTTTGGCCTTAATGGTTCTACCAATCGAGACTTCTTTTCGCTCAAGAATCTCAGCCCCGGTCAGGACGGCAACTATGCGTTGCAGAATGCTCGAGCAAATGCGGATCTGGACGGCGACGGGACAGCGGAAGTAACAGCACTATTCCGTGTATCCGGAACCAATTCCGTGGATCCCTCCAAGAAAATCGGGGTCGATGGAACTATCACTCTGTTTCGAAACGACGAGGGCAATACGCCAATTCGCATCGACTATCGTCGCGACCAAACTCTAACCGAGATTATCAAGCGCATCAACGACAATGAAGCTGGCGTTGTTGCTTACATGACGCACGACAATCAGCTCGCTCTCAAAGCAACGCGTGCATCTGATGATCGTCGAACAAACTTCATGATTCGTCACATCGAAGATTCTGGTGAGCTTCTGGTCGGATATACGGGAATTCTTGCCAATTCCGGTGAAGCCGGTGCATTTGATTTCCGGAGAATCAATGAGGTTCAAAAGCTGCGCGCGCCAATTCAGGATCTGGCGTTCACTCCGGGCCGTCATCCTGCGGCCCAATTGAAACTTTCCGCTGACGTGGTCAAAGATCCATCTATGATTGCGGCGGGTCGGGGGCGCGACGCAGGCGGCACAGGAGATTACAACACTCCAAACGGTGCGGCGGACGGTTCGAATGCGCTCTTGATTGCGGCCGGCCTCAAGCAGGACAAGAAGATGTTTGGCCATCAGGAGAACGCTGAGAACTTCTACAATGAGCTGATCTCACAGCTGGGCACCCAGTCAAGGACAGCAGAAGATGCGGCCTTGCGTCAAAAAGAGAATCTAGCCCAACTGAATAACTTCAGACAGAGCGTGATGGGTGTGAACATGGACGAAGAAATGTCGAACATGGTGCAGTTCCAACAGAGCTACAATGCCTCGGCAAAGATCATCAATACAATGAACGAAATGGTAGAAACCCTGTTGAAGCTTGGTGCTTGAACAGGTAGAGGAAGTAGGGTAACCATATGATGCGGATTACAGATATAATGAAGAACTCGAACCTGGTGGGGAATATTTCTCGCCACCAGTACGAGATGGACAAAGTGGAAAATCAACTCGCAACGGGTCAGCGAATCCGCAAACCTTCCGATGACCCTGCGGCGGCCACAAATCAAATGTTCTTCCGGACTCGTGTCGAGGAGCTCGAACAATTTGAGAACAACATTGACGACGGTTACTCCAGACTGATGTTAATGGACGGTGAGCTCGACCGTGTAGGATCAATCTTTCAGCGTGTGCGCGTTCTGGCTGTGCAAGCGTCAAATGGAATCTATCAGGGTGACAACGCATTCGAGCTAAAGAATGCAATGGCCAAGGAAATTGATCAGCATCTCAGATCGCTCATAGAAATTGCAAACGGTCGCGACGCAGTGGGCAGGCCCATGTTCGGTGGAGACGTTGTCGAGCGCTTACCATTTGAACCAATCATTTCGAATATTCGGGGCGGCAAAGGAATCGAGCTGGAGAACATGATCGTGGGTGTTGAATACCGCGGGAATATTGGACAGCAGCTTAGAGAAGTTGAGCGAAGCCAGTACGTTGATGTGAATCTGCCAGGTAACAAGGTGTTCTGGGGAACTAACATGACGCTTACGGGTTCGGTCGATAACTCCGGTTATCGTGCCTCAACGGACCAGGTATTCAAGATCGATGGGCAGACGGTGCGTGTGGCCGCCGGGGACACAATCGATGACATTCTCGATAAAATCAATCACGCCAATGTTGAGCTGAAGGCCGCCAAGATAGGACAGGACTTCATTTCGCTGCACACCACGAATCCACATCAGATCTGGTTGGAGGACGTGGACGGCGGAACTGTCCTTCGTGACATTGGTCTGATCAATCCGGAGAAGTCGGATCCACCGAACAACTATGCCGAGACAGCCCGCCAGTCCGGATTGAGCGTATTTGATACCCTCATCAAGCTTAGAAACGACATGGTTGCCGGTGACCAGCTTGAAATTTCAGGTCGGGATCTGGGGAATCTAGATGAATCCCTCAATAATATTCTTCGCTATCGCGCGGAAGTGGGCGCGAGGCAGAATCGAATGGACGAGCATCAAAAGCGGGTAACGTGGGATCAGGTCTACATGAAAGAACTGCTGGCCAAGAGTGAAGGCGTGGATATGCCTGAGGCCATTGTAAACTTGAAGTATCTGGAGGCTGTGCATAACTACGCGCTCAACGTTGGCGCAAGAATTATGAAGCCTACGCTCATGGATTTCATTAGATAAACAGGAACTTTGAATGACAAAAACTACGCGCACTCTGCAAACTAAAGCTCTCGGTCAGGTCTCGGTCGAGTCGGAGCAAATCCTGGATTTTGCCGAGGGGCTCTACGGGTTCCGTGAATTTACGGAATTTGCCCTCGTCGAAGAAGGGGAAGAGAATCCGTTCAAATGGTTACAATCCACGGCTGAGCCGGACCTTGCCTTTATTGTGATCCAACCTGAACTCATTTTAAAGGATTACGACCCCGATATTGCAAAAGAGGACCTGATTCCCATTGGACTGGATTCGGTGCGGGATGCGCTTGTGTTCTTGATTGTGACCATACCTGAAAACGAGCCGGAAAAGATGACAGCGAACCTGCAGGGGCCCATTCTGATTAACAAGAAAAGTAAGAAAGCACGCCAGGCTATTTCACTGAACGAAGATCATTCAGTTCGCCTTCCGCTTCTTGCGGCGATGGAAAGCTAATGCTTGTATTGGCGCGCAGAATCAACGAATCCATCATGATCGGCGACGACATTGAAGTCGTTGTTGTAGACATTAAGGGAGATCAGATCAAGCTGGGAATCCGCGCACCGCGAAGCGTTTCTGTTCACCGGGCGGAGATTTTCAAGGAGATTCAAGATCAGAACAAGAAGGCTGTTCAGAGCAATCCTCAATCGCTTGATAAGCTCAAGAATTTGCTTGAAAAGAAGAAATAGGACGAGTGGATTGCGGGCAGCATTCCCGGCGTTTTTCCTCTTCATTTTGCCGCTTGCTTCAGAACCCCAGGTTTCCAGCTCGCTTGACTATCGTGTGACGAATCGACGATTCATTCAGCACATCCTGGTCGATTCCAGGCATGGACCGCGTCTGACAATTATCACAACCCATCCTGGACCATGGGCCTTCAAGTCCGTACCCCACGCATTGCACTACCAATGCGCAGATCTGCGCGAATGTACCCTGTTATTTGATGAAGTGGACCAGAAGCTCCGGGCCGGGGTTAATCTGGGATTGCGTCTCAATGGCTCATTTATTCAAGAAATAAAGTTCTTTCCGGACTAGAAGAGATGCTTGCCGGGCCTTGCCCCGTGTAGTACGATGTACCTATGATGGCACGTTTCGTATCATTGGTGTTCCTGGCAGCTCTAGCCTGCACTAGCCCAACCAAGAACACTGATAAGCCCGGTTCCTTTAGTTTCGGCGTGCAGTATCTGTACACTGGCGAGACTTTCTACGAAAGCGTTAGCATCCGCGACAACACAATGACACGGACATATTTCAACGATACTGGAAAGTGCAAGCAGGCCCTACGCTCACCCTGCTGGACTCAAGAAGATCTTATGACGACTTCTGCTGAACTCAGCGGCGACGAGGTGCAGGGTTTCAAAAAACTGGTAGAGGAAACAAACTTCATGGCATCTGATCCGGATCCTGACGCGGTTGTTGGGAAACAGAGATTTTATTCTTACAAGATTACAGTAACGTACAAGGGAGCAACCCATCAGGTGATTACGGGAAGCTTCCCGGGATCTGCCTCTGCTCCAACTGCCGTTAGAGCAATCTACCGCCGACTAATCGATGCCTCAAAACAAAAAGGGCTTGGTAGCTAAGAAACCTAACCACCACTCACTCGAGTTCCAAAGATCACATCACAGATTGGGTAAGTGATGTTAAAGTTACACGTGCTCATTACTGTTCTGTCATGATGTTTCTTGTGGTGTCTGCGCAAGGCGCGCGTGAACGGAAGCTTGAATATCCACGAATCTTCTGGCTGATGGTACACTAGGTGCAGCCATTCATAATTGAGAAAGTATCCCAGGCCGGTAGCGACAAACAAGTAACCTACGTTATGCGTCACTGTGAAGTACAATAGGATTCCCACTGGAATAGCAAAGAGACCAAAAAAGAAGACAATCAGTACAGGTGGGAACAAAATCATCTTAAAATCGCGTGTGGACTCACATTCCATGGCCTCGTCTGTGAAGTATGTGTGGTGTTGGAGCGTGTGTCTCTTGAAGATCAATCCAAAATATTTCTTCTTGTGGTGCATTGGTCCCTTGTGTCCAAAGTACTCAGCCAGGTTTGCGTACAAGAATGTTATTGGGACCGTGAGCAATTCTAGCCAGGTGGGCGAAGAAAGGAAGTAGATGCAGGCAGCGATTCCACCGATGCACACCGAGGATGTAAAAATAAGATGCCCCGCCCCTGAATAAGCGCGTGAAACCTCGATTTTTTGGTAATTTTCTCTGAATTGCCGTATTTCTGCGGGAATTGTTTTCATCTTACCCAGAACCTCTCGCCAGTGTTGAATCTTTGAACGCCTTCTTTTGTACTTTCGCTTCGCATAACAGGATGAAGGTTTTCCGCTTCCAGAGTAAGCGCCGCCCCAAAGGGAAGGGAATAGCCATCTATGACACTCTTCATGTCAGCAAACAAGGCATCGCGGGGCTGCTGACAAACCTGGCTGGCTATGGACATGGCTCGATCAAGCCCCTTCCCCTTTGTGACCAGCTCCCATACCAGACCAATTTCGCGAGCGCGATCGGCCCGAATGCGTTGCCCCGTGATGATGAGCGGGAGAGCGTTAGCCATGCCGAGAAGTCTGGGAAGATATACAGTTCCTCCGTCGACCAGAGGAACACCCCATCGTCTGCAGGCGACTGAGAACACTGCCTGTTTTTCCGCGATGCGAATGTGGCCGAGGCAAAATAGCTCAAGACCACCCGCATATGTATAACCATGCGAAACAGTAATTACTGGTTTGTATTGAACAATGCGTGACCCACCCAATGGTCCAACACCACTGGCAACGTATTCACGAACTTCCTCTTCGCTTGCGTAAATATTCGCCAGTTCACCCAGCGCTGCAAGATCTGCCCCTGAACAGAAGGATTTTTCGCCTGCTCCATGTAGTACGCAGACGGTAAGTCCCGGATCGTCTCGAAACTTCAACCAGGCGTCAGTGAATCGTTTAGCCATTTCGCCGTTCACGCAATTGTGAACGTCAGGACGATTCATGGTAATCCGGAAGATCTTTCCGCCTGGAACGGAATGGACTTCTGTCAGCAGACTGGTCATCAGGCCATGTAGCCACCGGAGATATAATTCTCCAGATGCTTGATAATGATGTGTTGCTCCTCAATTACGCGCTTAACCAGGTCACCGATTGAGATCAGTCCTACGACGTGGTTGTTGTCATCCAGGACAGGAAGGTGGCGGATTCGCTTCTCTGACATGATGGCCATTGATTCCATCACAGAGTCGCCCGGATGAACAATGATCAACTCCCGGCTCATGATATCGCGGACATGGGTCTCACGCGATGTGCGTCCGTGCAGGATGACCTTGCGGGCGTAATCCCGTTCCGAGAGCAAACCCTCGAGGCGATTGTCTGCCATGACAAGGACGGCGCCGATATTCTTCTCTGCCATCAGGCGCAAGGTGTCAAAAACAGAGTCATCGGGATGAACAGAAATCACCCCCTGGCCCTTGTTCTTGAGCAAATCTGATACTTTTACGTTGTCCAACATACCCGCCTCCTGTTAGAACAAGCCTACAGGTTCGAGTACCGGACTACAATTCAAAAAGGATACGAGAAAACCCCCGGCGGGGTTAGCTGGCCGCCTGCAAATTCATGAGTTCTTCCCGATTCTTGAAAATCTTGAAGAAAACGGTCATCTTGGTCAATTCCAGAACGCTCCGAATTTGATCGGAAATCTTCACCAGGAACAGGTCCCCGCCCGCTTTTTGCATTTTAGTCCGCTGATTGATCAGAGCTCCAAGCCCACTTGAGTCAACATAGTGCACTTTCTCCAGATCGATGATGATCTGTCGGCTACCCGTATCAATCAAATCCTCAACGATCTTCTTGAACTCAAAGGAATTGTAGACATCGATCTCACCCGAAGCCTCAATCAAATCCATTCCATTGAATTTGGAATAAATCAGGTTCAGTTTTTCCATGATTGCTCCCAGCGCTTTTGCGCAAACGCCAACCTATACTGTAGCAAATTTCATGCCCGGATTTTTGGCCGCTTTGCCGGTTGTAAAGGGGCTGTTCAGTGCGCAAATCATACGTAATGCTTACGATTTGTGCAACGGAAGCGAGCGACTTGCTACGCACTACCATGGCACCCGGATCACGGGCGTTACCCTGATGCGGGTAGGTCTCCGTTAGCCGGAGCCGATGGCAGAGGACGCAAGCTCTTCAACGTTTTGAAGTGATTGCTTGATCTGTTCGTTTCCTGGTGAGCCTTTCAATGCCTGCTGCAACGTACGAATTGCTTTTGGCCTTGAACCTTCTTTGAGATAACATTTTGCGAGCATCAGACTGGATTTTGCATACGTGTGATCCAGGGAGAGCGACTTTTTGAAGTCACGTTTGGCTGCGGTTACGTCGCCCTTCCGGAATTGCAGTGTACCGAGTGCATGATAGTACTCCGGTTTGTTTGCCCCACTGGTCGATATATACTCACTCATGAAGCGAACTGCTTCCGGAAAGTTCTCCTGGTTGTGGTAGAGCTTCGAGAGGAATAGCAGATTATCATGCAGAGAGGAATCAAGGCGATACGCTTCGAGCGCCGACCTCTCCGCTTCCCGTACGCGACCAGCATAATAATGCTGTTTGGTTATTTTGTGATTTTCGCGGGCAAGATCTAGATTGGGGCTGCATTCCAGGAGCAGCAGAGTGAGATCATCTTCTCTGGGTACACCTTCCACAAAGGAATTCCAGGCAGCCAGAAACTCATTGCGCACCTCCGTTGGATTTGATACTTCGCGCATTATATCACGAAACCATCCCAGTACGCGTGGGAATCCAGTATCTTCCCTGAGCTGGTTGCGTTGCTCATGAAATCCATCCGTCAGGAAAACCAGAAAATCTCCTTGCTCAAGTTTTCCAAACTTCTCTTCATAGTCGCTGCGTCGCGCGGGCATGATGCCAAGTGGAAAGCCCTTTGTATCAAGGAATTCAAAGTCCTTTTGCTTCTGAATGTAGTGCATAATGCGCACGTGTCCGCCGTTCACATAAGAGAACGTGTGATCTGCGTAGATTCGCGCCAGTTGGGCGGTAAAGTAAGTGCCGTCAGGAAGTTTTGCTCGCATGCTTTCGTTGAGCTCCGCCATCATTTCGGGTAGACCAAAGCCTTGATCCACGCAGCGCCTGAACTGTGAATGCAGCGCCATTGTCACGAGCGCGGCCGGCACGCCATGGCCCGATACGTCTGCGATGATACAGGTGAGGCTGTTCCCTGATCGCATAACGTCAAAATAGTCTCCGCTTACTTCCACCATTGGCTCAAAGTAGTGCGCGAATCGAATACTGTTCCAGGGCAAAATATCCGTAGGAATGATCTGGCTTTGAACGCTCCGGCCCATTCTGAGATCACTGTCGAGTCTGTGCCGTGCAGCCACAAGGCCTTCGACGAGTTTTACTTCGTTGAGCGCCAGGGCAAGTTGCGCTGCCATTGCTTCTAGAATCTCAAGGTCGTCTTTCTTGTAAAAGTGGGGAATGTCTTTCTCGATGGCGATTGTGCCTAGAGCTTCATCCCGCAGGAGTATGGGGGCGACCATGGCGCAACGCGTGGTTTCATGCTCATCGAGATAGTCCGGATGGAATTCTAGATTCTCCAGGTTCATCGATTTTCTTTCTTTGAAAACTGTCCCCGAGTAACCTTCCCCGCTGGCGAGGGCTCGTCTGGGTGGATCTGTTTCCTTTAAAAATCGAATCGGTACGAGTTTTCCATTTTCCCACAGGCGGACCGTTACGTTATCCACTTCAAAGATCTCCTCTGAAAGCACGATAACCCGATCAAACAACTCCTTCTGATTCTGAATGTTGGCCAGTTCCTTGGCCATGTATAAAAGGATGTCGATCTTATTCTTTGAAGTAAGACCACCGACGACCATACGGGCACCCCGGTAGTTCACGACCTTACGCTTGCCGTATTTTAGAGCGATCACGCAATATTCTAAGCAATTTCTATACCACCGAAATCCTGGCCCGATTATTGCACTCTTTAGGGCATGAGACCTGCCATATTGCTAAGCATATTCTTCGCCTTGATGCTCGCCACTAGCTTGAGTGCTGATCCTTCAGGCAATAGTACTGGAACAGCAGCAGACGCAATGGATGGTGCTGGAAATACCTTCATACCTCCCAAGCCCGCTGCGGGCGACGTAGCCGCTCAAGAAGCGTACGACGCGTTTCAGAAGCAGGCAGCAGCGGAACCACTTGCCATGAAACTAGCTGATTCGGTTGGTCAAAACCGAATCAGCCTAAACCTGACCTGGCTTCTCATCACTGGCTTCCTCGTCATGTTCATGCAGGCCGGCTTTGCGCTGGTGGAAACGGGCCTCTGCCGGGCAAAAAATGCCTCACACACCATCTTCATGAACTTCATGATCTACGTTATTGGGCTGGCCGGCTTCTGGATTTGTGGATTCGGTATCATGTTTGGGGCAATGCCAGTAGCAAGCCTCGGCGGAACGCCTGGTCTTTCACCCGAGTTCGAATACACTGTACAAATAATGGGCAAGCCATTCGGTCTCTTTGCCCACAACGCATTTTTTCTGAGCGGCCCGAATGTCTATGATGTAGGCGTCTATTCGCTCTTTTTGTTTCAGATGGTGTTCATGGACACCGCTGCAACCATTCCCACAGGGGCCATGGCCGAACGCTGGACGCTGAGCAGTTTCTATATATTCGGCTTCTTTATGGCAATGTTCCTTTATCCAGTTTTCGGAAACTGGGCCTGGGGTGGTGGCTGGCTTTCACAGCTCGGCATTAACTTTGGCCTGGGGCACGGGTATGTAGATTTTGCCGGATCCGGTGTTGTCCACGCAGTCGGCGGGCTTTGCGGTCTTGCCGGTGCCATTGTGATTGGGCCGCGGCGGGGTAAATACAACGCCGACGGCTCCGTGAATCCAATTCCAGCCCACCACGTGCCCATGGCACTTCTCGGCGCGTTGATACTGGCGTTTGGTTGGTTCGGTTTCAATCCCGGAAGTACGCTTGGTGTTTCCGGCGGAGGTCTCAATCGCGTTGGTATTATTGCTGTGACCACGATGCTTGCCGGAGCGGGAGGGACGTTAAGCGCCACCTTATTCTTGTTGCTCAAAACCCATCGTCCCGATCCAACCATGGTCGCTAACGGAATGCTTGCGGGATTGGTTGCGATTACCGCTGCCTCCGGGTTTGTCGATGCCAAGACAGGGTTCCTGATTGGAGCAATCGCGGGCATCCTCGTCTGCTTCTCAGTCGATATCCTGGACCGCATCCACATCGACGATCCTGTGGGAGCCATCTCTGTTCACGGAGTGGGTGGGCTTTTTGGTGTTCTCTGCGTCGGGATATTCTCCGATGGGACTGCAAACTACGGCGGCAGTTGGAATGGCGTTCCGGGTACAGTGAAAGGAATTCTCTATGGTGACGCTGGTCAGCTCTGGGCGCAGTTGATCGGTATGGGAACGCTGGTGGTATGGGCGTTTGGCATTTCTTTGATCTTCTTTCTGGTCTTGAACAAGATTGTGAAGATACGGGTGGATGAGCAGGCAGAGCTGGACGGTCTCGATATTCCGGAAACGGGCGTAATGGGCTATCCCAGCTTTCCTTCCACGGATTGACGCAGCGCCCGTCCCAAAATATTCTGGCGCATGCAACGTCAGAATATTTCAACCGGATCTCCCTGGGAACCTATCGTAGGCTATTCGAGGTGTGTCAAAGTCGGTAACATGGTTTTTGTTTCCGGCACTACCGCTTCCAGTCCAAACGGGTTTGTTGGTGAAGGAGATCCCGCCGCACAGACAAAACAAATCTTGAAGAACATTGAAGAGGCCCTCGGTCGCGCTGGCGCTTCTCTCAAGGATGTTGTACGTACCAGGATTTTTGTAACCAACATTGATGACTGGGAAAAGATTGGGCGCGCACACGGAGAAGTTTTTGGCTCAATTCTTCCAGCTAACTCCATGGTCGAAGTTAGCCGCTTGATCTCGCCTCAGATTCTTGTCGAGATCGAAGCGGACGCAGTCATTACTCAGGCTTGAGGCACGACCGGCTGGCGCTTTAAGAGAAAAAGGCCAGCTGGTTTCGAGCAATCAGTGCCGCTCAAACCATTCCTTCAAATCACCCAGCACGCGGTTCCGATCGCTTTCCGACTCGTTCATTGTTTCATGGAATAGACCATCGTAGAGCTTCAGTGTCTTGTCCGATGTTGTCAGGTTGGCAAATAATTGCCTGGAACTCTCCGGCGACACGATCTTATCTCCCGTGCCCTGGAACACGTAAACTGGAATTGTAAGATTCCCGGCCTTCTCTAGAATCGATTTTCCAATGCTGAACAAATTGCTTCCCATCTGGAAGGAAATCTTTCCGTGAACCAGCGGGTCATTCTTGTACGCGTCAATGACCGTCTGATCATGCGAAAGATATGTAAGATCCAAATTCGCATCGAGTGTTGCATCAGGCACAATGGATGCGAATAAGTTTGCGAGAGTCTTCTTCACCTGCTTGCCCGCGTCCATCTCAATGATAAGGCCTGGTGAACTTACGATCAATGCTTCGAGATTTGTCTGGTTAGTTCCCTGCAATGCATATTGCAGTACGATAACGCCACCCAGCGAGTGTCCAAGCAGGTAGACCTGGTCATTCATGTTTTCCTTACGAGCGATAGCGACGAGGTCTGCAAGGTCATCGACATACATCTGGAATTGATCGACGTGTCCACGCTTACCTCCCGTCTTTCCATGACCGCGCGCATCCAATGCGTAGAAAGCCGTACCCGTTCCTTCGAAAAATTTCAGAATATTACCGTACCGACCCGAATGCTCTCCGAAACCGTGTTGAATTACCAGGACCCTTCGTACCTGCGCTGGAATCCATTTTTGATAGAAAACCGGGAAGTCATCCTTGGAGGATTGGAGCATTGATTGGTGCTGCGTGTACATAGGACAAATCGCTCGGGGACTAAAAAAACCGCAAGCATAACCCTTCGCTTGACAAAGCGTAGACCATGCTGCGTCAAGGGTTGCATGAAATCCTTTGTCCGCGTAACAAGAATCATTCGCCTGGCCGCTCTCGGCTCCGTTTTGCTGTTCGCAATCGCCTGCGGAAAACATAAGATAGGCGTTTCGCTTCCGCTTTCTGGCGAAAAAGCAGAAAGTGGTAAGGCCATCCTGCAATCACTTCAAATGGGCGTGGAAGAGATGAATGCAAATGGCGGCGCGCGCGGACGCAAGATCGAACTGGTCGTGAAGGACGATGCGAATGATCCCGTAAAGTCCAAACAAATTTCAGAGGAGTTTGCCACAGACAAATCCATCCTGGCAGTGATTGGTCACTACGACGATTCGGTAGCCATGGCCGGTATTCCCGCGTACGACAAGAACGGGCTGGTTATCCTATCGCCTTCGGTGGGCGGGAAAGAATTCATCGAGAAAAGTCCCTGGGCTTTTTCCGGAACCTATCCTCTTGGGACGCAAATGAAAATGCTTTCGGCGTACCTCAAGGTACTCGAAGATCTCGATCGAGTTCTTGTTATCAAAGCTACTAGCACTTTTGGACGTGTTGCCACTGAAGAGTTCGTTGAAGCAACAAAGATAGATGGAATAACTACGACGATCGCGGAAGGCTTTAACGATAAGAAGCCGGGACTCGAGCCCGATTTTGTGCAGAAGACAATTCCGAATGCAAATTCGTACCCAGCAATTGTGATTCTTGCGCATGCAATGAACGCAGATCAGTTGATCAAACAGCTGCGCGATGGAGGCTTCAAGGGACAGATCTTTGGAGCGGATCGCCTGGCGACAGGCTTAATTCCAAAGTTGAAGAAGCTGACCGAAGAAGGGAAGGGTGCCGTAAACTATTCCGAGAAGATTCACATTGGCTTCCCTTTCATGTACACGCTCGGTTCCTTGAAGGGAATGCGGTTCGCGGACCGATATATGGAGCGTTACAAAGCAGAGCCAACCATCTGGGCTGGTTTCGCCTACGACGGGCTTGATTTGATTGTCCGTGCCATCAATGAGAAAGGTCCATCGCGCGAAGGTATCAAAGAATGGCTAACAGCTCAAAACTCATACGATGAAGGCTTAGAAGGTGTTTCCGGTCGGGTCTTTTTTGCAGATGGCAAGAACGCCGTTGGGCGAGAACTTGTGATGTCCCGGATTTCTTCCAGCGGAAGTTACGAACCGGCCTTTCGGCAGATTCGCCAGGTGCGCGACAGCCATAACTTGCGTCAGGTTCCCGCAAAGGTTGCTGCAGGTGAAATGTTGATGAGTGCCGGGATTCCGTACTTCAAGATCAATGTTGTATTCGTCGGATTGGATTTCGAGAAAATCAACAACGTGGATATCAAGGCCCAGCGGTTTGAAATCGAAGGCTATATGTGGTATCGTTGGATAGGTGATGTTGCCGTTGAGGGGATTGGATTCAAGAACGGAGACATGGCTGCAGAAAATACCATGGATGAGTTGAGAAAGAAGATGGGAGATGGATTGCACAGTGAGAACTGGGTCTCCTACAAAGTTCGGCAGACGCTTGTATTCCCGTTTGACCTGGTGAACTTTCCATTCGATGTGCAACACCTGCCTATGGTGATTGCGCACAAAACTCAAAATGCAAATAAACTGATGATTGCAATCGATCGTGAGAAGCTTTCTGACGCGCACATATCTGAAATCTATCCACAGGAGTGGGAGTACTTACGAAGAAAAGATTTCGCGGGAACCTTCAAGATTGATTCTGTATTTGGAAATCCAAGTTACAAGCCGGGCGACAAGCAAGCTGCATTTTCCATGTACGAAGTGCGGCTCTCGATCGTGAGAATCCTCAGCCCTTACTTGAACTCCTTCTTCATTCCCCTGTTTGTTCTACTCGTGATTGGGTTTCTGGTTTCCGCTTTGCCCCTGTCTCAGATTGATGCGCGCCTTGCCCTCGTAATGACAGCCCTTCTGTCTGTAATTGTGTTCCAGATGGCAATGGCGTCTAACCTTCCGAGCGTGGGCTACAGCATGCGTACTGATATCTATTTCATGATCTCGTATTTGTTCCTGTTTGCATTGGTTGGTAAAACGTTACTGGTAAACAGGATATTTAATGAGGGAAATGGAGACGCGGTTCTGGCAAAGAAAATAGAAAACTATTTCACTTTTTTGGCCATCCCTGTTGCCGTGATTGCATATGCGATTGTTACTATCAGCGCCGTCATGGCCAGAATGACTGCAATGGTAATGTAGGATTCCGCACGATCCCGCTGGGAAGGCGGGATCTAATTGCAGCGGATCAAGTCGGAGGAATGACGCGGCAAGTTCCCTTACCGGTTGTGATGCCCTTTTGATTTGTCCAGGTAACTTTCATATCGATGGCCTTTAGCCTCGCCACTTTTCCAGTTACCTCAACGGAGCAGGTAATGGTGTCTCCGGGATAAACAGGCGCGCGATATTTTTGCGTGGCCTCAAGGGCCATGGTTCCGAGTCCAGGCAATTTCATTCCCAGGACAGGCGCCAGGAGGGAGCCGGCCAGGCCACCATGGGCAATCCGGGTCTTGAATGGGGTTGTTTTGGCGTACTCCTCGTCCACATGAAGAGGATTGAAATCACCGCTAATCCCTGCAAAAAGATAGATATCCGTTTCTGTGATTGTTTTGGCAAAGCTGGCGGTGTCGCCAACATTGATCTCTTCAAAAGTTTTTCCCTTTGCGTACATACGGCAAATTTCCAGGCACATTGGGAGGTTGTGAATCTCTTTTCTCGCGGGAATCTGGCCGCATATCTAATTGCATTCCTGGACTCATTCCGTATTCCGGCTCTCATGAGATCACCCCAAACCGTCGCGCATCCCTGGCATGGCATCAGCCCGGGCGACGATGCACCGGAAATCGTTACAGCCTATATTGAAATTGTCCCTCTCGATACCGTAAAGTATGAGCTCGATAAGAAGACGGGGCATTTGAAGATTGATAGACCGCAGCTCTATTCAAGCCTTTGCCCGGCACTGTACGGATTCATCCCTCGGACGTTCTGCGGAAACGGGATTGCGGAGCTTGCAAAAAAGAAGGCGGCCAGCGTGGAGAAAGGAGATCGTGATCCGCTTGATATTTGCGTGCTCGCCGAAGCGACCATCACACGAAGTGATATATTGTTAAACGCAAGGCCTATTGGCGGCTTGCGGATGGTGGATAAGGGTGAAGCGGACGACAAGATCATCGCAGTGATGAAAGGGGATCCGATTTTCGACGCTGTGCACGATCTCCCGCACATTCCTGAATCGCTTCTCGATCGCCTGAAGCACTATTTTCTCACGTACAAGCAGATGCCAGGCGCCGGTCCAAGAAAAGTTCAGATTGCTGAGGTTTACGGGGTGGAAGCGGCGCACGAAGTGATTCGAGTTTCCATGGAAGATTATGACCGTGACTATGCGTAAGCAACGGTCCAGGGTCCACGTCGGCGGATAGCGGCAGGTTAGTTGCTGAAAATACTCTCCATCCTCTCTGAGTCAGCTTTGAGTTTCAAAACATTCTTGAGATGTGTTTCTCTCGTTCTTGTCGCGCTTTCTGGCCCCATGGGCAAGGGGCTTGATGCGCGGGGGAGTGTGCATGTCCTTTGCTACCACACCTTCATGAATCGCAAGACGGACTATGATGTGGCCCCGGAGGAGTTCAAAAAGCAGATCGAGGAAATGGCTTCCATGGGTTATCGGTTCGTCAAAACCGAAGATGTTCTGGCTGGCCGTGTTACCGGAGATAACAACGTTTGGATTACGATTGATGATGGTAATAATTCTCTGAACGCCGTCTATAACAGTGCACTCAAGCCCCATGGCGTAAAGCCATTGCTATTTCTCTATCCTGGGATTCTCGATCGCAAATCTGTCCCGTATGCCATGAGTTATGCAGAGATTAAGGGTTTTCTAAACGACGGTGCGAGCGCGGGGGCGCATGGATTCTATCACTTGTTCTTGAACGAGAAACAATACAAGAAGGACAAGAAAGAGTTTCTCAAAGAAATATACGGCTCACGCGACACGCTTGAATCAAAGCTCGGCCGAAAGATGGAGCTCTTTGCATATCCGTTTGGCGTATACTCTGACCTTGCCCGGGATGAGTTGGCGCAGGCCGGCTTCAAATATGCGTTTACCATCAACCATGGAGTCGTTCAGGTTCCACTGGAGTTGAACGCGGAGCCCCTCAAGCTTCCCAGGTTTCTGGTAACCAAATCCAGTTGGAAAAATGTGCGCGGAATCCTGAGCAAGAATCTTAACAAGCCCCGCAAGTCTTGAGCTTGCGTCGGAATTCCGAGGGTTCGCAGGAAATGGGACATAATTCGCGGTCTGGATCATGATTTTCTTCTTGTCTGTTTTGAAAGTTTTGACAATCATTCCGTCTGAACTTGTAACAAAAGTTGGAAGTTCATCGTCTGCAGGTTTACAAGGTGAATTACTTTGAAATTGAAAAGAATTTGGAAATCGCTCTGAACGACGGAAGTAAAATTGAGATTGTATCATTCCGAGTGGATGAAGCTGTTGAAAAGCAATTGCAGCTAACGGTGGAGAGAATCCTTGCCCGCTACGGGCGTGCGCATTTGAAAGATGCACTGTTTACCTGCGCCCTGGAGCTGGCGACCAATGCCACTAAAGCCAACATGAAGCATGTTTTTTTTGCAGAAAAGGGCCTGGATATAGCAAATGAGCAGGACTATGAACGCGGTCTTCCCATGTTCAAATCCCAGGCATTGACCAGAACGTGGCTTGAGACCTATGCGGACAAAGCCAGCCAGATGGGGTTGCAGGTTAAGATGATATTCACGCACACCGAAGACGGTTTGCGAATCGAAATTATCAACAATAAGGCCATCTTGCCTCAAGATGAGGAACGTATTCGCGAGAAGTTCCAGAAAGCAATGCAATACGAAAGTCTTCACGAATACTTCAACGATCATGCTGATCAGACAGAAGGAGAAGGTCTGGGCTTTGCATTGAACATATTGCTATTGAAGGGCGAAAACATAGACGCCAGTCTGTTTCGCATTGGCCCGGAAGAGCGCGGCACCATTGCCAGGATTGAAATTCCTTTCACTGAGAACTACGTGAGCGCCCGCTAGGGCTGGCTCTTCTGCGAACTCTACTGCAAGAAGCCGCTGAGGATTCCGCCTCCGCCAGAGGCCTTGCGGGCCCGGTGCTTGTCAATGACACTCTGGTAGACGCTCTCCAATCTATCTGCGCAGGCATGCACTTCATGCTCGCTGGCAATAGACAAGCTCTGCGCAGAGAACTTCTTGTATAGTTCTCCGTCGTTTAAGAGCTGCATGGCTCGCTCTGCCATCTGAATGTGATCGAAAGGCTCAACAATAAATCCGTTTCGATCATTCTGAATCAACTCTGGCAGTGCGTAAGCGTTGACGCCCACGCAGGGGAGGCCGCAGGCCATTGCCTCAAGGACCACAAGTCCCTGGGTTTCCATAGTGGATGCAGTCATGAACAGATCGTACTTTGGATAGAGTTCGTGAAGAGTGCCGTGCGGTACAAATCCTGGGAAATTCATTTTGTCGAATACGCCAAGGTGTTTGGCTTCGATCTTGATTGATGTGAGCGCAGGGCCATCGCCCACAATGTCCAGAGTGGCGTTTGGGAATTTCTCAAGCATCAATGCGAATGCTTTGATGACTACCTGGCAATTTTTCTCAAATGAAATGCGGCCCACGTGCAATAGCTTTGGGCCCGTCGTGGGTTTTTCGCGAACAACACCTCGAAACCGATCAAGGTCCATTCCATTGGAGACAACCTCAATCGGAGTAGTCGCACCACCGTCTTGAAGGTCTTTCTTTATAAGATGGCTGGGGCTAATGATAAGCTCGCCTGCTTGATAGACACCAAGAGTAAGTTTATAAATGATCTGGCTCTTTAGAGATTTGCTTTCCTTGCGTTCGATCTTGTCCAGGCGCTTTTCAACCTTCTTATGCGATTTGAAATAATCGAGCAGTGTATCAACCTTCAGGAGTCGATACAGAGATATGTAGGTGTCCTGCTCTGACACAAGTGTATGATACGTTCCAACTAACGGGACGCCGTACATCTTGGCTGCGAGAACACCGTACTGACCAAGCAATCCTGGTGTTTGAATGTGAACCAGATCCGGCGGAAACATAGTCATGGCGCGCGTGATCTTTTTGTGCGATGGCAAGACAACTTTTATGTCGGGATAGGATGGAAGCGGCGCATTCTTGAATCTGATAACTTGAATGTTGTCTGCAATATGATCAATGT
Organism: Leptospirales bacterium; assembly: GCA_016788865.1. GTDB lineage: Bacteria > Spirochaetota > Leptospiria > Leptospirales > Leptonemataceae > JAEUSB01. The sequence continues at coordinate 30,843 of JAEUSB010000075.1, read as the reverse complement.
CGTTATCGCCATATTTGGGTGCGCATATTACAAAATTGTGTCCGCGACCGCCGAGGATTCGCGTAAAGTGGTCCACAGAAATGCAAATCCCATCAATCTTGGGAAGATAGGTGTCCGTGAAAATCACAATGTTCATTGGTTACTCCTGGATTCAGTTTGTCCCTGGCCGCGGTAATACTCGCGAACAGGCTCGAGCTGATTTGAAAGCGGTCGAAGGATGCACGCCTGCGAATGTAGTAGCAACCCAAAATACAGCGTTGCGTTGAGGATGCCTCCAATGGCGCACAGGCGCATTACGTGAAAGCTGCGCGATTGAGTAAGTGGGAGTCCACCGGTCTTGCGCTCCCCCAGGTAGACAACAATTGCTGCCCCTGCCAGGACAAAGAGTAGGACCGGCACGTAAGGAAAGAGCAGGGGCAAGAGTGATAACGGAAAGAAGAACCTTGAAGTCCAGTGAAGAATACGACCGGCCAGATCCACAGACTAACGGTTCCAGGGCGGCGACGGATTGTCATTCTTTTTACCTTCGCCCTTTGTTTTAGAAGAAAAAAATCAGGATGGCTTGACGTTGCCTGTGTGGCGTGAAGAGTCCATCCCTGGAAGGGGATACAAATGTTTGAGGTTTTTGACCGGTTTTTCTGGAATTATTTCGCTATAGGCTACCTCATCGTTGCCCTGTTCACCGGTCTCTCCAGCCTCTTCGCACTGACAATCAAAGAGAAGTCAAAGGGCACCGTGCATGTGGCCGGCTTCTTCGCTTGCGCGGCTTTGCTCAGCTTTGCCTTTTGCCTTGCACATTCTCTGTATGACATGGGCGCCGTTCGCCATCGGTATTTTACGATCATTGGCTCTATCGCGTCCAGTACGCACATCTTGCAATTCTTGCTGAATTATCCAAACCCGGCCAAGCGAGGTGTTCGCTATCTGATGATAGCACAATGGATCGTGGCTCTTGCTGTCGTTGCCTACTTTGCGTATGCCACTAGCAAAGTTTCCGTCACATACCATTTCTCCGGTCATCTATGGGATTTTGACGCTGAAGAATTGAGCAGTCGCGTTGGTTTCGTGATTATCCTCAATGCATTAATCTACATAGTTTATGGCGTTGTGAAAGGTATTCGTCAAAAAGGTCGGGATCGGTGGGTTGTGCTTGGCCTGGTTGTGAGCTTTTTGTTCGCAACCTTGATCCCAGGAATTCTCAACGTGCTCTCCCGCGTCGGCTTGATGGATCGGAATACTTTCACGACACTCTTCACTCTGCTGAGTGTGTTTGCCTGTTTCTCTGTCGTTATTCTTTTCATCAACAATACGTCCGACCGAACTACTTTTATGGTGAAGATCACCGGGATTTCCCTGGTAACGATTCTCGTGGTCTTCCAGACCGTTGCGTATTTCAGTTTGCAGAACACAGAACAGTCATTTGACGACATCTACCGTCGCGAGGGTGCTCTATTCATGCGCGGACAGAAATCCGATCTGGTGCGATATGCATTTTCTTATCGCGCAATCGAGCCTGAAAAGGGGGCACCTGCAAGCGACGGCGCAACTCCACCGGCGAGAACCACTCCAACAGACAATGCCTCTGAATCAGCGAATCGATCTCAAGCCCCAATGCTTCCTGTTTCCGGGGGTGCTGCCCAGATTGATTTTGTGAAATTGCGGCATGAGTTTGAGAACACCGCCTTGATCGATCGCATCGGAAAGCTAGGAGAGCAGGATTTTCAAGCGAAGTTGGATGGGCTTCTGGAAACGTCACCCCGCGCGTTTGCAGGGTATGCTGCAGGCATCCGTGAATACGTTCGCCTTGAAAAGAGCGTGGGACCTGAAGCTATACTGGGCTATTTGAAATCTATGGAGCGTCCTATCATTCGTCGCACCTACCAGATCAATCAGATTCCAGAGGCAAAGTTTAGATCTGGACTTGAAACTTTTTTGGTCGGCGCGGGCAAAGAATTTGCGCCATTCCGGAAAGTAATTCAAGAGCATCTACAGCAGAGCAAGTCGGAGGGCGCAGCGCTTCGCGCCGAGGTTCTTGAATATCTTACCCCGGCGCACGCCCCAGGCTATCGCTGGTACCGCGATTCACGCGATGGGAAAGACCAATTCGTATCGTATATGTTCATGAACGGAAACACGGTTACGGAGCTGGGCTTCCCGTATTCAAACTATCGCGAGTTTGTCCATAGAACGGCAGTAAAGATCGTACTGGTGTTGGTTGGAACATTGCTCTTTGTTCTTGTTGGCTTCAGAATCTTCTTTTCTACGGCACTCCTGACGCCTCTTGAAGCGCTCGTAAATGGAGTTGTGAAGGTGAACCAGGGCGATCTTTCGGTTTCGATCCCACCTCGCGTGGAAGATGAGATAGGCTTCCTTACTCGAAGTTTCAACGGAATGGTGGAATCAATTCGGGATGCGAGACAGAAACTGCAGGAGTACGCAAATTCACTGGAAGAAAAAGTAAAAGAAAGGACTGCGGAACTGCAGGAAACATTGACCCAGGTTCAAAGCCTCAAGACGCAGCAAGATGGTGACTACTTCCTGACGGCGCTGTTGCTGCGGCCTTTGCGGGCAAATCGCGCAAAGAGCGACGCTGTTTCCATTGAATTCTTTCAAAAGCAAAAGAAGAACTTCACCTTCCGGCATTGGAATGAAGAGATCGGCGGGGATCTCTGTATGTCGAATAACCTTAAATTGGGTGGAAGACCCTTCATAGTGTTTATGAACGCGGACGCAATGGGTAAATCAATGCAGGGTGCTGGCGGGGCACTCGTCCTTGGATCTGTATTTGAGGCAATTCTTGAGCGGACGCATCTCTCGGCGAGTATGCAAGACCAGTTTCCGGAGCGCTGGATCAAAAATGCGTTCATTGAACTCCACAAAGTTTTCGAGGCTTTTGAATGCTCTATGATGGTCTCGCTTGTTATCGGTGTAATCGACGAACAGTCAGGCCTGCTTTACTATATAAACGCGGAACACCCATTCTCGATGTTGTATCGCCGGGGAAAAGCCGCGTTCATGGATCATGAGACCTACTTCCAGAAGCTGGGATCGCCCGCTGTTTCTGGGAATATCTTTATTCGTACCTTCCAGCTGGAGCCTGGTGACGTCATGATTGTGGGGTCTGACGGTAGAGATGATATTCTCATGTCACAGGAAGGTCGCGAACCGTTCATGAATGAGGATGAATCATTAATCCTCGGGCACGTTGAAGAGGCAAAGGCAGATCTGCAAACGATCTTCGAACGGCTGCAGGCTTCCGGCACAATTATCGATGATCTGACCTTCATTCGCGTGGGGTACCGCGAAGCGGGTGGCGAAGGAAGGGCAGAATCTCCAACAGCGAACGAGATTCGCAGTCTTTTAATGAAATCGCAAGAGTTGCTTAAGAGCGATAAGGCGGATGAAGCTACTGCGGCGCTCGAGGCTGCGCTGCGCCTGGATGATCGCCATCCGGAGGTTGTAAAACGTTTGGCTCTGGCTTACGTGAAGACCAAGCAATTTGAAAAGGCAGCGCCGCTCGCTGAGGATTACACTTACCTCCGACCCGGGGATACAGAGTTTGTCTACATTGCGTCCTACTGCTTGAAGAAGGTTCGCAAGTATGATCGAGCCGCAGATTTTGGTGAGCGGGTAAAGCTCAGGAATCCACGTCACATCAAGAACCTGATCAATCTGGCCGAGGTCTATGCGCGAATGGGCAATACGAACAGGGCGGAAGCTTTACTGGACGCAGCGCTCGCAATCGAGCCGGACAACGCTAATGCGAAAAGGCGACTTGAGCAACTGCGAAGAGCCGCATAACGTAAGCATTCTCGAAAAGCTTACTGCCCCGAGCCGTTACCGGCTGGAGGTTCTCGCAAGATCTGCATCAGTGCCGGGATTGCGTGCTGAATGTTGTTCTTGTTCCACTCCAGGTCGTTTACGGTTCGTTCTGAGGTCTGAAATTTTGCCATCTCAGAACTCACCAGCTTCAATGCATTGTTTGACCGCTTAAACCAGTTCTTCCTGGCGGCGAGCATGCGCTCGATCCGATCTTTTCTGAAGTTAACGTCGAGTAGCCGCTCATCAAATGGCAACGCTAACGCTGGAAGCGCATGCGACATTTTTTCCAGATTACTTTCCATAGAACTGATTTCGGTTTGGGTTCCGGCTTCAAGGAGTATCAAAGCCAGCAGATTGCTGGCCGTGACCGCAGTGTTGGTCTGTAGACTGTTTGTCGTGGCTTTTGCGAGTTTGTCCTGATTTTCGATTCTGTTGACCGTTATGAAGGTGTCAATTCTACCTCGTTTGTCGGGGCAAAGTTCGTCATAGGTAATCGACAGAGTCAAGAGCGGATGACCGGATTCCTGGGCGACACTCATCAAGAAGGCGTTCAGCTTTCCGATTGCGCCGCTCTGCTGATACTTCCCTTCAGGGAAAATCACCAGCGACTTATTCTTATCCTGTATGTTCGTGCGCACGGCTTCGATTGACTTCTGGGTTTCATTGCGAGTGTATTCGGTAAACTGATCATAGGTCATCCCAGAAATTCGCTTACCTGAAAAGACATAGCTATCGTAAACCTTACGAGACGGAACATCGCGGAATCGACGATAGACCGGATGGCAGTTTGCTCCGCGAAGAAGGCTTTCAATCTTGCGGCCAATGAATCGGGAGAGGATTTCGCTGAACATGCGGAATGGCCAGCGCTTAAAGAACAGAGGAACCCAGTCCCGGTAGACATACATTCCGCTGAAAAGGCCGCCCTGGGCAATAACGGTGTGTCCATGCATTGGAAATGATCGTGCCAGCGCGAGCTCCACCACGGTAAAAAGATCGTGTATCTTCTTATGAGAAAACGCGAGGATTGGTGCCTTTTCGGTCGGCTCACGAAGGGTGTGACAATTCAGGATAAAAACATCACCCAGGAAGCCGGGTAGCCGTGAGGCACGGTGTATCCGTCTTGCCCAACGGGCGGAAAACAGGCCAGCGTCGCGCGCAATCAAATCAAATTGCTGAAGTGCTTTCTCCTGAAATCCGGAGCATCGATCATACATAAAAAGAACTGGATTAATAAGGGCCCGGTTTGGAATGCTATACAAAAATCAATTCCGGCATATTTCAGGAGCAAACATGGCAACGGTAACACACAAGGGCAATACAATTCGTCTCGACGGAAATCTTCCAGCGGTTGGGCAAAAGGCCCCGGACTTCAAGGTTGTTAAGGACGATCTGTCAGAAGTGGGACTTGACGCATTTGCAGGAAAAGTAAAGGTCCTGGTTGCTCTCCCATCCCTGGATACTCCCGTCTGCCAGAAAGAAACTCGCGAGTTCAACCAGAAGCTCGGAGAGATGAAGGACACGGTCGTGCTTGTAGTTTCAGGTGACCTTCCATTCGCAATGAAGCGTTTTTGTACCACAGAAGGACTTAAGAACGTGGTAACAGGATCGCAATTCCGGGACATGGGATTCTCGCATTCTTACGGTACCTTCATCACTGAAGGTGCGCTCAAGGGGCTTTCAGCGCGTGCCGTTTTTGTTGTCGATAAGGACAACACAGTTCAACACGTCGAGCTTGTGCCGGATATTGGCGGAGAGCCTAATTATGACAAAACCGCTGAGGCCGTAAAGAAGCTGGTCGGATAACGTGACCGTACTGTCAGATTTGCGCGCGCTCTATTCCGATTGGAGTGGAGCGCTGCAAGATTTCCTTAGCCGTCCTTTTGTGTCATCGCGTGAACTAATTCTCAGTTCGCACATGATCCTGCTCTTACACATTCCAATCTTTTCCGTTCTTTCCCCGTTGCCCTGGATTTTTGGCACCCGGTTCTCGCCGTCCATGCGACTAATTCTACCTCTGGCCATTCCAACCCTGGTGATCCTGTTGGCCATGGTATACGATCGAATCCTACTAAATGAAAAGGGGCCGGTGCTTGAAGTCCCAGGCAGGGAACGGCCGGAAAACGGCATGTTGTTTTGTGCTCTCCCGGCGTGTAGCTGTGGGTTATTCTTCCTTCTTCATCCGATTATCGGCCTACTGATGTCCGTTCTGGCCGCTTCGTATTCTATACTGCTTTTCGTGCGTGCGTCAATATCTTTGTGGAACCTTCCCGTGGAGAAGGCTGTCTTCCGCCTTGCTGGTGCTCTTTTCTTTATTCTTATCCCCAGCGTACTTGTTGTCCTTGCCTTTAACGTAGTAACAAGTTTCAAAATTCTGGGCAGGCTGTTTACTTGAAGGTCCACGTTACCGGTGTCGGTGGCGTGGCAATGGGAAATCTAGCGGCCATGCTACGAAAACTTGGCCATACCGTGACGGGATCGGATCGTGATTTGTATCCACCCATGTCGGATCGTCTCAAAGAGTGGAAGATCGAAGCCAGACATTTTGATACGGCTAATGTTCGTGACGTGGATTTATGCATAATCGGAAACGTTATCAGCCGAGGAAATCCTGAAGTTGAGGCAGTTCTAAATTCATCGGTTCCATACATGAGCCTGCCTCAGGCCCTATTTGAATTCTTCCTGAAATCACGACAGGTGGTTGTTGCTGCGGGCACGCATGGAAAGACAACGACAACGTTTCTTACCCATCACATTCTTTCAGAGGCCGGATTGAAGCCGGGTTTGTTTGCCGGTGGCGTTCGTGCAGACGGAATGGACGGGTTTGCCATTCCAGGATCAAAGTACTTCGTAATCGAAGGAGACGAGTATGATTCGGCCTTTTTCGACAAAGGTTCCAAGTTTCTTCATTACCGGCCGCGCTATCTGATAATCGGGGCAATTGAATTTGATCATGCAGACATATTCAAAGACATCACGGAGTACATGCTACCATTCAGGCGATTGATTCGTATGATTCCGTCAGAAGGACTTGTTGTTGCAAACTACGATTCGCCCGGGGTTCGTACAGTATTGAAAGACTACAGTTTTTCAAAGCTCGAATGGATTTCCAATAAGAGCCGCAAAGGCATCTCCGGTTTCAAGCGGAAACAGAATCGCATGTATCTGGACGGAGTTGGAGACTTGCAAAACTTCCCGCTGATTGGTGATTACAATGCGAGAAACGCCCTGGCCGCCGCACGGGTGGCTCTGGCTCTTGGGATCAGGCCAGAAGTGATTCGTGATGCAATAGCCACATTTCCCGGGGTACTGCGGCGCCAGCAGATTCGGTTCCAGAGCAATTCAGTTACCATGATTGAGGATTTTGCACACCACCCCACGGCAGTGTCTGAAACAATTGCGGCAGCCCGCCAGTCCTTTCCGGGTCGGAAGGTAACGGTATTATTTGAACCACGCAGCGCAAGCTCCCACCGACTTGAATTTCAAGCCGACTATGCCAGAGCCTTTCAAAAGGCGGATAACGTCTATATTACGGAAGTCTTCAATCGGCAGAAGGTGTCTGGCGACGAGCGACTCAACGTGAAGGAACTGGTTGCCGGTCTTGGCAAGAAGAAGAAGGGGACATTTGCATATGCAAAAGACCCGCAAAGCCTTTTTGCATCATTTGAAAAGAAATTTTCGAGATCCAGGACAGGCGACGTTATTCTGGTCCTGTCGAATGGCGCGTTTGGAGGGATATACAAATCCCTGGAGACGTTTCTGGAGAAATCAGTCAGGTCTTGAGAACGCAGCGATGGCGTCGTCTTCGGTTGTATAAGCGCGAAACAGGTTATCAACCTTTGTGAGCTCAAGCAGTCGAAATATAGCCGTCCGTATCCCGCAAAACTTAACCGTGGCCCCGTTGGTTCGGGTTGCCGCAATAAGGGCTCCGATGCCCGCAGAATCGAGGAGAGTAACACCTGCCATATCAATGACTATACGAGACTGCATGCAACGTTGCAGCGAGCGCTGAAGGCTTGCCGCATTGTCCATGTTTATCTCGCCGGACAGGCGCAGAATGGCAACGCCATCTTTCTCAAGAGCCTCGATATCCATAATTGAATCCACGGTAAGGTCAGTGCCTGGAGTCCGTCAACCAATCTGCAAGAAGCGCAGAGCAGGCCCGCGTCTCAGATGCGTTGGCTTCGGTTGCCTGTCCTCGCTCACGGTTGAGCCGCGCTCGCTTGCTTTGCCATGACCTGTTGATTAACGTAGAACATAGCCACGATAGTAAATATTGTCGCCACATTCACGACGTAGCCCAGCGTATCATAGTGCTGGATGAAGCCATCCGGAGTCTGTACAACAATTAGGCCCGCTACCGCCGCAGAGATCGACCCTGCTCCATACTGAACTGAAGAGTTTATGCTCATGAATGCACCCCGATCCCGAGGTTCTGGCACTCCGGAAATGATGGCTTGAGAAGAGATCATTCGCGACAGTATACCTGCAAAGAGCAATACGTTCAAGATGATTACGAGCCATAGCGGAGTAATTCCCTGGTGCGTGTAGATCAAAACCATCAAAAGTGTGATGATGGATCCCCAGAAAAATACTGCGTACCTACCAATCCGGTCACTCAACCTGCCTATGAGTGGGCCAAATGCGATTGAACAAATTCCAGTGGCCGTATACAGGACTGGAAGATCGTTTAACGTTAGCCCCATGTTGTGGATCGCGAAGGCACTTCCAAAAGGCATTAACATGAACCCGCCGGTAGACAACAGGGTTGTGGCGGCAAATCCTCTTAGATAGGGCTTATGCAAAACAGTTTCGTAAAGATGGCGAAACGGATGACGGCCAAGATTCAAATGGATGTGTTCGCGAATGGGTTTCATTCCAAATACAATCGCAAGTCCCACCAGGGCACACACAACAGTGATCATTAGAAACGGTGCATGCCAGCCAAACCGTGTTGCCAGGACCAGGCCAATGGGCAGTCCGAGCACCTGGCTCGCCGCGAAAGCCATTTGTGCAATTCCCATGACCCGTCCCCGCATTTCAAGAGGGAACAAATCAGTAACGATGGCCATCCCGATCGATGAAATTACCCCACCAAAAATTCCAGTTATGATGCGCGCTGCCAACAGATAGTGATAATTCGGCGCAATTCCACAGAACAGAGTCCCAAGGAAGAAGCCAGCGTAGAATACCAGAAGCAAGTGTTTGCGGTCAAATTTGTCGGCGAAGCCAGCGGCAGCCAGACCAGAGATTGCCGCACTCAGGGCGTAGACGGAAAGCACGATTCCAAACTGTGCCGGCGTAATATGGAGCTCCAGCATTAGCTGGGCCCCCAGTGGCGAAAGTACCATGAAATCCAGTATCACTGTAAACTGGAGAAAGGCGATCATTGCGACGATGAATTTTTGATAACCGGTAAATCCGGAAGAGGGTACGGAAGCGGCTGACGTTTGATTTTTCATTGCTTTAGTCAGAATCAAACCCGCGGTTTTCGCAGGACACTGCAAAAAATGGGACTGTCTACTTTTGTATCAAGGAAACAAATGCCCGGCCAAACGCAGCAAGGTCGAGAGGGGTTCTGCTTGAAAGCAGATTCCCATCCACTACGACGGCTTCATCAATCCAAATGGCACCTGCATTCTCAAGATCATCCTTGATTCCGCGCGAACCTGTCGCCCGCTTACCGCTAAGAATCTTCGCGGAGATCGGAATCCAGCCGCCATGGCAAATGAATGCGATAGGTTTATTCGACTTATGGAAAGCCTGTGTGAGCTCAATCACGCTGGGATCACGGCGCAGCTTGTCTGGCATGAATCCGCCCGGGATAAGTAGCGCATCATACGAGCTCTCGACTGCATCTTTTATCAGAACGTTAGATTTTGCCGGATAGCCATGCTTGCCAGAATACGTTTTGATCTCCGGGCCTGCCAGATCGACCTGCCATCCTTCTTCCTCAAGGCGAATCTTTGGATACCAGAGTTCTAGATCTTCGTAAATGTCATCGACAAAGGCAAGGATGCGTTTCATAACCCGCAGCCTTTTGATGCCGGCAGGGGTAGCAATAAGAAAAGAGCCACCCCATTCCTGGGATGGCCCCGACGTCTTTCACCCATTGATCGAACTGAATACCATCAAACCAGAAACACAAATTGTGCCGAATGCATTCCGCGAATGCAGTGGTCTAGTCGATCTATGAATATTTATATTGAATTTGAAAATTCAGACAACGATTTTCCTGAAAAAAGCAGAAAATCTTTTCTGCTCGTTCACTGCATTTAGCATGCCAGAGCTGGATCGTCGGCTTTCCTGGTAACTGGATAAGGATTACGTATTGAGCTCAGTAAAGATTAAGGTAACAGCAATGGAAGGGGCAAAATATCCGGTCCAGGTTGTAACTGTCACTGGCTTTGTTCCCGCCTGCAAAGAGGGAAACGCAGCGATTGATTCATTGAGGCCGGAACTGGAACGCATCGCCGCAGCAGGTTATGGAGGGCCCGTCATACTCGATCTGCTCGACGCGGACTTCACCTTTGCGGACCACTTCGCATCCCTCTGGATATCTCCACTTCTGATGAAGAATTGCAAACCAATGGTCGTGGCAGATCAGAGTACGGCCACAACAATCAAAGAAATGCTCGGCGGCATGGATATTCCCATCGTGTCAACTCTACGGGATGCATTGTTGCTGTGTTGAAGAATTTTGTTCTTGCGGCCACACATGACCGAGTTCTCTTTTCGGATTCCATGGTAACGCATTTCCGCATGAACCCGGCCGTTGCACTGGGCTTTGGGGTCCCGCCTGAATTTCTCGCAATGGCAGACCGTCGGTCGCGATTGTACGTACGGTGGATGGGGATTCTGTTTGCCCCGCTTCATTTAGCCTTCATCTTTACAGACCGCCTCATTGCGGATACCTATGATCCTCAGACGTATCTGGTACGTGTTCCCATGGCGCTGGGACTCTTCATTCCCGCGCTCCTGACTTTTCCCAGAAAGCTGCGAATATCCTACCGAAATCTATTGTTTGTCCACGCTATCGTATGGCTGGTTGGTCAGACGGCCAATTGCTACTTTCTCCGAGATGTGGACGCAGCAACGTACTCCGCGTGCCTCGTTCATCTGGCTGCTCCGTTCCTTGTGTTCTATGAACCCAAACGCTTCATTGTGCTGATCGTTTCGAACATGGTTTTCTACCTGCTCGTGTTAGGGGTTGGTCTGGGACGAGACCTGGCAGCCAGCGCCCAAATGGCCCACATTGCCCCAATGATGGGAACCGCAGCGATTGGAATTGTCCTGGCGATTGTGAATTGGGAGCGGAACATTCGCGAGTGGAGTCACGTAGCAACACTTGAGGCCGCCCGGATGGTGCTTGAGGAGAATGAGCGGCGCACGCAGAAGGAACTGCGCCTGGCGGAACGGGTTCAGCGCGGACTGCTCCCGCAGGCTCGCTATTCAGACGAGTATGTCAGCATAGATTTCTGCTATCTCCCGGCAAACAACGTAGGAGGGGATCTTCTCGATATTATCAGGCTCGAAGATGGCGTCTATGGCTTGCTGATCGCAGACGTCTCCGGTCATGGTTTTGCATCCGCGCTGATTTCATCCATGATGAAGATGCTTCTGCATGCTATGGAGAGAGACATTCTCTATCAACCTGAGAAGCTAATGAAGCGGATGGATACGCTTCTGAAAAATAATCTTCACAATGAGTTCATCACTGCGGTATATGGGCTAATCAACGTAAAGCAGAAGACCCTGACGTATTGCACGGCCGGTCACGAAGCTCCATTACTGTACCATCCCCTTTCGAAGGAGCTGGAAATTTGCCCTTCAGAGGGCAGGGCGCTTGGAATCTTTGCTGACTCAGAGTATAAACTTCAGCAGCGATCCCTCAACGGCAACGAGGTCGTTTTCCTTTTTACTGATGGGTGTTTTGAAGTACGCGATCAATCCGGAGAAATCATGCTCCTTGAGAACTTCCTTGATATTGTGCGTGAAGGGGCCGGACTTCCTTTTGATAACACCGTAACCCGTATCGTGGAAAGAATTCGTGAAAAGGGAGGTGGGTTTCTTGAAGACGATGTGACACTCCTTGCCTGCAGGTTAGTTTCGGAAAATTAAACGCACGTGTGCCAGGAACATTGCGCCTGTGTCCATTGGTTTGTCGGCTTCCACCTTCTAACATCAACCAGCCGTAGTTTCTCGTATTGCTTCAACCGATTGTCTCTCGACGTCTGAAAGGGGACAGGCGACCCTGCCATCCAATGAAGCCTGGCCAAACCACAAAAGTGTTTCTGAATTGCGTAGTGGCTATACCGGGCAAGACGGCTGTTGTTTTATTGCTGCTGGCCTTGTTTGCGGCGTGTAACCAGAAGAGACCGATTGCAGGGCTTCCTGTAGATCTCGTAAAGGAAGAATGGCTTGCTTGTGAAGGTTTTGATGCACAGTCCATCAAAGCCCCCGAAACGAACGGATCCTGTGTTGTTGCAAAATTTCCAATCCTGCTGGATCGTTTGTTTCCCGTTGCGCCAGGTTCCGGGACTCACGACTGGACGCTGGCGGTGCATTTCAATATTACAGATGTTGCTCAGAACAACCTGGCACTGTTTCTGCCGGTGATTGGTGAGAACTGGGAAGTTTACCTCAACGGCAAGTCACTGCGACGGGAGATCTTTTCGGACTCAAATGACCAGATTGCGCGGCACAGGACGCTCAAAGGTGTGGCTATCAATCTTCCGCCCGGAGTCGTTGTCTCCGGTGAGAACATACTGGTTTTTCACATTCGGGGAGTTGCTGCACGGGGGAGGTTCTTTCAGAACGATTATGCGGGCTTCTACATGCGAACCGGCTACGAGATTGATTCTATAGAGGATGGTTACGCTAAGCGATCGGAGTTGCTGGCGTACATGCTCTATTCAGTGTATTTCTTCTTTGGTATCTATCATTTCATTCTTTTCTTGAGCAATCGTCAGCAGCGATACAATCTGTCATTTGCATCATTGAGCGTTTTTCTATTCTTCTACTGCATACTGATATCAAATTCAGTGTTCACGATCTTTCCAGGCGCGGACACTTCACTCCTGAAAAAAGCAGAGTTCGTAGCTCTGTTTTGCATGATGCCATCCATTATGTACTTTTTGATCGATTACTTTGAACCAGGTTCGTTTAAAGTCGTGGTTCGAAGCAGCCTTTTCTGGAATTGTCTGCTTGCATTGCTGGCCGCGGTTCTACCGTTTACACATTCCAAAATGATTTTGCCCATCTGGCAACTTACCGCCCTCCTCCAACTTCCGTTCTTGATCTACCTCATGGGTCGATTCGTGAGGCAGAAGAACTCCGATGCCTACGTAATGGGTGCAACTTTCTTGCTCGTTGCCTTTGCTGCGGTCTTTGATATCATTGCGGCTCTTACGATTACAACCGATATTCGCGTCTTCCAGGGTAGCTTCTTTTTGTTTATCATTTCGATCGTAGGCACAATTGCGCTCCGCTTGCGAAGACTGGAGCGCTCAGAAAGAAACTTGAATCAGGAACTTCGAGGGCTATCCGTTGCCTTTTACCGTTTCGTTCCCACGCAAGTGCTCGAACAGATGGAAAAGAAGTCCGCTGCAGACTTGAAAGTGGGGGACAACGCGCTGCGCCTGATGAACGTTTTGTTTTCCGATATTCGAGGTTTCACAGCAATGTCGGAAGGGATGAGCCCCGATGACAATTTCCGCTTCCTCAATTCCTACCTGACGCGCATGGAACCTCTGATAGCCTCAGAAGGTGGCTACGTCGATAAGTTTCTCGGCGACGGAATCATGGCACTGTTCTCGGAATCTGCTGGAATAAAGGAAGGCAAGACACCTTCAGAGCGAGGACTGGACGCAGCGCTCGCAATGCGGCGTGATCTACCGGAATACAACAACCGTAGGAGACAATCGGGCTATGCTCCTATTGACATTGGAATCGGACTCCATACCGGCCCCTTGATTATTGGCGCAGTGGGGAGTTCAAATCGCATCGACACAACTGTGATTGGAAATACAGTGAACGTAGCTTCGCGAATTGAGGGAATGACCACTTATTACAAGGCAGGCATAATCATTTCTGAAGCACTGCGAACGGATTTGACCCATCCGGAGAATTACCGTATTCGAGAAATTGGATCGATCCTTGTTAAGGGAAAGACGCAACCAATTGTCCTGTACGAAGTATATGACACGGACCCGGAGGAGATTGCAGCGCTAAAGGAAAAAAGCAGTCCGTTTATTTCAGGTGGAGTTTCGCTGTTTCGAGATAAGCAGTTTGTAGAGGCCAGGAAGTTATTTCGCGAGGCGCTCCTGATTTACCAGGCAGACTCCGTGGCTCGCGTCTACTACAAGCTCAGCGAAAAATTCATGAATACATCCGTCCCAGAAAACTGGAAAGGTGCAATCGAAGTGTTTCGGAAGTAAAGTTATCCGACAATTAGATGCAATGCGAAGTAGAATCCCATAAGAACGATGGGGATGCCAAGCAAGACGCCTAACGCCAGACCTTCCGTATCTTTGATATCGACCAGGTGCATACCCATAAGAACCGATCCTGGAAAGAAAGACCAAGCACAAAATTACGAAATTTCCAGGTTTCGGTTCTTAATTTTTGAACAGCCAGACGCGTTGTTGCCCGGCAAGCCAGGCGAAACTTTTTTGCCTGACTCGTTGGAAAATTTCAAGCGTTGAGTCAAAAAAAACCACACATCGGGAAAAAAAACAAACGGTGAACTAATCCTGGGAAAAACCAAGGGAAACTGTGATTCTTTTAGCATTCCAGCGTGAACAAGACTGCCAGAGGATCGTCAGACTCCTTATGATACGAGTTGCCATCATCGCTTTTGCATTTGTTGTGAGCACACCCCTGCTGGCTTCGGCCACAAAGGAGTGTAAAGTTACCGCAGTTGTGCAATCCGTCAGCGGGTCGGCTGAGAAGCCCATCCTGAAAATACACATTCGGTCCGCCTCTTTTGAGCGAGGCCACAGCATGGGCGAGGATTGTACTTTTCTGGAGAGTTCCCTGTATCGCGAAACTCAGGTGGAGCTCTCTTCGCCAGTGAAGGCCTCAGCAGGCCAGGAAATCTTGCTGCTCTTCATTGACGTGCGAAATGTAACTCCAGAAGGGCCGCGCATGCACCAGCACTGGGAGGTGCATCCGGACAACGGCAAGAAGAAATAGGCCCATGCTTAGTAAGCTGCTGCCCCGAAATTCGAGCGCGGTATAGCTATTCAGTGTTGAATCTGCGGCACTGGTTTGGATTTTGTCCTGTGAACTCTAGACTCTTTTCCAGCCTGATCCTTTTCATTCTTCTTTCCACGTCCGTGATGGCAAACCTGCGGGCACCCTGGCAGATCACACCCTTCCCATCGTTTGCGCTTGTGGGCGGCAAAGCCCTTGTCGTGGTCGCAGAGGATCTGGAATTTGATTGTCCCGATCTCTATAAGAACGAACCGGACTTTGATTCGCTACGCAAAGCAGCCTGCAAAGTTAACGCAACGTATCGAGTCGTCGCAAAAGCGGACACAGTCGTAGCGTTGGAGTTCATAGGCCCGTCTACGGATTTAATGACGGCTAACGTTAACGGCAAATCTTCAGAAATTGTTGCATCCGGCATTCCGCTTACCAGAAAGCAAGCCGAGGCGTATGGAATGTATCCCATTTGCAGGTTCTGTGCTTCTGATGAAATGCAATTGAAGTCCGGTCGTTTTCGAGCGATCTTAAAAAGTGGCGAGAACACCATCCACGTAACCTATGTGCAGCAGCTGGCGCTTCGTGAGGTCTCATATGGCTACTTTCAGGATAGCAGATGGTCTCAGGGCTTTGACTACGAACTGTGGCCTCTTGCCGAATGGGAAATCGCCCCTGATTTCAGGATGAACATTCGCATCAGAACCCCTGCGCGCGGTTTCTTTTCAAGAATCTTTGAAACAGATCATCCGTGGGAGTGCAGAGCAGAAAACTTTGGGGGACCTTCCGACCGCACTGTCCGTTTTCCGTTTCCGAATCGCAATAAACCACCCATCGATCCAGATGACATAAAGCAAACCCCGATTCCACTCGTTAAGAAATCGGAAAGCGTTCTTGAAGTAACGTTTGGAAAGAATTTTCCGGATCGTCTATCGTGTTCAATGCAATGATGCTGTGCCTGTGCCGACTCTCAAGGCGTTAGAAGTTTTTGGTCAATCGGTTTTGACCATGATTGAGTGCTAACGACCTGTTTTACCCAGGTGGCGAGCTTCCGGTTCTCCAGATGGTCTGTAATGTCAGGTACAATTGTGTTGAGTGTGAACTCTATGGAAGCAGATCCGTTCAGCAACGGGAAGCGAAAGCGTTTGAGCGAGTCTGGGTCAATGCCCGCATCTTCGTCCTCCCATACATTTTTCTGATGAAATCCTCTGCCATTGCTCCATGTGGCGATTCCGTAATCATTCGATTGAAAGCGCATTGTCTGGATTGTTGCCACGGGATCAATCAGCAGTATCAGCGCCCGAGCCACAAAATCCTTCTTTGAGTAAGAAGCGAATAGGATCTCCGTCAGGTTTTCGATTGTTGATTGTGAACAAAGCGCACCAGGTGTTCGGCTTGATTCGAGAGCATATGTGTATCAAGATTGTGCCCACCATTCCTTTTCCCGCAATCGATTTTTGTCAGGTGGGCACGTCACGACAATACAGGCAGCACATACTTAGCCTCAAGCCATCCGAGGATGGCCACGTAAATACCTTCGAGGACCAGGATTGAGATTCCCGCCACAGTAGTCGATTCAGGTAACCAGAAGAGAAGCTGCAGGAAACAACCAAGACCCCACGCCAGGTTTGCTCCAACCAATAGACGGACACTCCAGGGCCGGAGCCCTCCATTTCTCCACAGGATCAAAACCAGGGTGCCCGAGTAAGTGCCATAAGAAAGGTTGGCCAGGCCTACAATGCGAACTCGTTCGATTGGCCATCCGTACACGTCGCTTAGCCACGGGGCCAGCAACATAACCAGGCATCCGACCAATAGGCCCCCAATGGAATCGACACTTAGCAGTGCGAGCGCTCGCTTCATAGAATTTCTTGACCCATATGCATGGCTTAGCGGGGACGAATGGAAACATATCGCTGCGCCAGGTAACTGTCCCGGGCAAACGGAATCGGTTCACCGTTCAGCGAAAAGTGCGGAATTCCTTTGAAGTGCTGTAGGATGGAAATTTTCTCAGGCAGGGCAATGTACTGAGGGACCGCGGAATTGACCATGCAAACCAGATAAAGTAATTCGCGGCGCAGAGTTGCCGGATTATCATGGGCGTGTTTGGGATCGGGGCAAAGGATATTCCATCCAGAATCTTCGCTGTCGGTCGGGCTGGTCCGTTCCATGAAGATGCCAGAGGCCGGAGTGAGCTGTGTGCAGATGACTGCCGACTGGAGCACAGAAGGATGTGATAGTGAATCTCGGAGGCCCAGGGAATCGCCCACGTAATTCTGGATGCGAAGGTGGCGCATGGTGTTTGTCGCACCTGGTATCCAATGCAGCGGGTACATCTCGAAATCCGGCTCTTCCAGGAACAGCGTGCCCCTGCCAGAAGCTACGCGACAGGGTGTTGATCCAATCTGGATGAGTTGTCCGTTGAGAAATCGAGCACCCGATTTGGCCATTTGGACCAAGGCGTTCTGCAAAAAGTCAAAATCAACCTGCGCGAATTCGTGTTGGTTCAATTGGATTTCAAACTCAGGTTGGCCAAATGGAGAAAGTGCCTTTGTTGTGAAAATCATTGCAGTTGGATGAGGCTATTTCAAGTACTTCGGAAGCTTTCGCATTCCCTTCTCATTTTGAGCAAGCGAACCGTTTCAATAGGGAGTTGTCAGTCAGAAATTTTGTCACGTGGCTGGTCCGTTATGGTCGGTCGGCGGACTTCACGGTACATCCATACGCAGGAGTCTGGTCTACTGGCCAATTTCAATTCTGCAGATACCGTATGAGAAGGAATCCCTTTTCATAATCGGCCCAGAGGGTGTAATCGTACCCTTGTTCAGATTTGTAATAGGTTGAGTATTGCGCCGTCTCGATTTCATGCAGCAGTGCCGGATCCCGGATAACGTCGTGAACCCAGCTGCGATCTTTCGGAAACGAAGTGATCCAATCGTCTTTGCCGGCGGTCCAGCGCCTCACATTGGTCGCCTTCAGTTTCAAGAATATCTTGTAGCTCTTGCCAGAGGCGCCGGGAACTGAGCTCGACCGATTTGCATCCAGGAGAACAAATTCCGCGCTGATGATATCCGATTTGAGGACAATCGCTTTGCGAAGCTCCTCGAGACGTGCTTCCGGTGACAGATCCTGACTTCGAATGGGCTGACCGCCTCCGCAGGCAGAGAGCAGCAAGAACAGGGGAAGTGACGCCGCTTTTCGAAATATCATTCGGATCCGATTGGATTTGGCGAGTCGCCGAAGATTTCTTGCAGGCCAGCCATCAAGTCGCGATCCAACGCGCCTGCACCTCTCAGCACAAATGCGCCCGTGTCGCGTCGATGGAGCGCTATGTCAGTGCGCAGTTTGCCAGAAGGCAATTCGATAATACGGGCGCGGAGCCGGGTTTCCGAGCCTCCTTCCCAGAGGATGGGTGATGGATGGATGATCAACAGGGGCCCCAATTCCTCAACGCGAATCTGAATGACCCGGTTTGCGGACTGGTTCAACGCTTCATCTGCCATTTCAATATCAGAGAGTTCCAGGGCGGGTCGACCTCCGATTGTATCAAGCATGTGTTTTGCTCGGATGCACTTACTTTGTTGAAAAAACTGACCCAGGGTCTTCGCAGCGATTTGCCTCCGTAGTTCCGGCTCCTTTTGATTGGCGCGCCACGACGTCCCCCAGAGAATCAACGAATCGCCGGTTAACGCTCCTCGAGCACAGATAGGCGGTTTCTGACCAATTGAATGAGTGGCGATTTGCGGAATGGAACAGGCGGTCAAGAAGGCACAAAGGCCGACACTCGCAGTTGGCAGACGCACAGCCCAACAGAGTTCACAGACCACAATTTGGAAGTAGAAAATCTGCTCTCGGCCAGCCGATCTTCCTATCGTTCTGCACAGGTCGTTGCAGTCAGATAGGCAGTTAAGATAATGCCATGCTGGTGCTTAACGTTGCGGAACACGCACACAATTCTGCTATTCAAGATACGACAAAGATTGCAGAATTGTAATGCTCTGGTCCAATCTGGATACAGAGCGGAGGTTATCATGAAACGAATGATGTGTTTGGCTCTGGCGATTGCCGCAATCGGCGCGGCGCAGGCAACGGACATTCGCAATGAGGATGGTCAATCCTATACGGTCAAGGTTCAGGGCGAAGGGAACCTCAGTATATCTGAGCACGAAGTGGGCGCTGGCGGCTCCGTCTATGGGGTTTGTGGTTACTCATTCTGCAGTTTTGAGATCCCGGGTGATAAGATTGATGCAAACCGCGACGATCGCCTCACGATCAGAAACGGCAAGTTTGTAAAAAACTGAGGATCAACCGGGCTGGCTGACCACGGGGGCGCCTGGCAATTCTGAGAGGGTCTTGAGCAGTTCGCTTTCGGTGGCAGATTTCCGAACAAATCTGTTTGCCCCGAGTGACAGGGCCTTTTTCTCATCTGACTCTGACGTGTACATATTGGTGTGTAAGATGAATGGAACGCTGACGAGTCTTTCCCTTTCCCTTACTTCAATGCAAAGTCTGTATCCATCCATTTGCGGCATCAAGATATCAGACACAATTGCATCCACCGTTTGAGTTTCAAGAATCTCTAGCGCTTCCTGGCCGTTGCTTGCTTGAATCACCTCAAACGGGGAGGAAACGAAGATGCGCCGCAGCCTCTCCCTTTCAAGCGAATCATTGTCGACCATGAGTACTCGCATTAGCTCTCCCGTATCGACTTTTGATATCTACAAAACAACAAAGAATCGGAATCCGTAACTATTTTTTTCATACGGTTATTCCCTTATCCGCTGGAGAAAGTTCCAGACGCACACGAGTCCCTCCCAAATCGTTCCGACCCAGGTCGAGTTTCGCTCCAATACTGGCAGCGCGATTTGTCATGCTGACAATTCCAATTCCGGGCTCGATTCTTTCCGGCATAGGGATGCCATCGCTGTCAATCTGGACCAGAGAACCGTTAGCTGTTATGCGAATGGTCCGTGCCTGCCCATGGCGAATGGCATTGTTAATTGCTTCCCGAATGATCTGGATCAGCTGTGCGCTTACTTCCTGGGCAGGTCTGAACTCCGCATCAAGCTCGGGGATAAGATTTACCCCAAACACGGTTTCCAGGTTTTGCGAAAGGCGCAGCATCTCTGTCTCGAAATCTGTTTTCACTTCGGCCTGACTTGCAAAGCCCCGTGCGAGCGTGCGGATATAGACGAGACCTTCAGACAAAAGATCCGAACAATGATTGATTGTCCGTATAGGTACTGAATCGGCGAGCTGAGTCATACCCGGTTTCAATGAGTCCAACAAATACCGTACTCCAGCGAGGTGGCCGCCAAGTCCGTCATGTAGTTCCCGACCAATACGCTCATTCTCCATTTGACGAAATAGATTGGCATCGTCCTGCAGACGCTTCTGTTCTGTAATGTCACGGACAACCAGAACTGCCCCCCAATCTCCAATGCCCAGCGGATGCGCGTCACCGAGCATCCATGTAAGGGAGCCATCCTCACGCACAATTCCGGCCTCGACAGAGAAGATAGGACGATTTTCCGCAAGGCATCTGACGGTAATGAATTCTTCAGGAGTGAAGTCTCTGCCGTCGGGCTTAATGAAACGCAGACCGCCATCAGGGTTTGGTCCGAGCAGAGTTTCCCGACTGCGGCCAAGTAGACGTGCAAACGCATCATTCAAATCTACGTATCGCTTCTTTGTACCCGTGATAGCTACGCCGACTGGCAGCATTTCAAACGCAGTTCTGAATTTTATTTCGCTTGCAGCGAGCGCTTCTGCGGCCGATTTTTTTTCCGTAACATCCTGACAGACAATCAGAATAAAGCTACCTTCCAGGTCGTCTGACACCGCCCAGGCTGTCTCTTTCACCCAGATTATTCTGCCATCGCGCCGAACCTTGCGTAGTTCCCAATCGAAGACCTCGCCAGGTGATTCCATGCATCGCACAAGGTTTTCCTGTGCTTTTCCTCTGTCATCCTCGTGGAATAGCATTCCCACCGGTTGATTCAGGAGATCTTCTCTATGGTAACCCAATTGTGACGCACCAAAGTCGTTCACGGAAATGATAGTTCCATCCGGACTTGCAGAGAAGTACATGACTGGGGTTTTATTGTAGAGGCGACGGTAACTCTTTTCACTCCTGGCCAGGGCTGTTTCCGCAACCTTGCGCGCGCTGACATCCACGATGGTTACGGCAAGTCCAAGGGTCACCCCATCTGCAGATACAAGCGAGGCGAGACTCACTTCAAAGAAGAACAGTGTGCCATCCCTTCGGACACCGTGCATTTCAACCGAATGATTCTCTTGGTCTGCGACACTCGACAACAGGTTGCGCATGCGATCCTGGTCTTGCTGAACCACCAGTTTCAATATGCTGGATCCCAGAATCTCTCCCTGCGTGTAGTCGAACATCGTTTCCGCGCCCCGGTTCCAGGCGGCTATGCGCCAATCTGAATCAAGGCCCAGAATTGCGTCAGGGGACGTATCGAGAATGGCCTGCAATTGCACGCTTTTAAAGAGAGCAATGTTTTGTAAGAGCTGGCCATGGTCTTCAAAGCGCCGTGCAGCTTCCTGTTCCCGGGAAACGTCTGTCACAGCATAGAGGCAGCGTTGCGTTCCTTTCTCTCCAAGGGGTATCCGTCTTGCCCGAACGTGAACTATGTGTCCATCCGCGTGCCTATAACGGCAGTTATGCGCTCGCCGCAGTCCCGAGTCCGAATCGTCAATTAGCCCCGTCTGGCAATCCCCTCCAAACAGGAACGCGCGTCGATTAGCCGTAAGATGCTTCTGAGACTCCGGGTTAACACCTAGAGTATGCCAGAACCCGGGGCTGATCCATTCATTTTCCGGCTTTTCAAGATCCCAGAAACAAAGGCCATCTACGCAAGAATCCAGGATGGCCAGCGTTGTTCCGCTTCCCTTGAGCACGTCTAAGAGCTCCAGTTCCAGATAATGCATTCAGACTCCGAGGGTCACAGCTTGCAGGTTGAGACCTGTACTTAACCACCGCTACAAAATCAGTCAAATCAAATTGCAAGTTTGCGGGATAGTAACTTGATTGAAACGCGATGACTGATGTCATGGAAATGCATTTGATGTAGAAGGGCTCTTTTTCCAGAGCCCTTCCTGTTTTCAAGCGGTCTTGCTACTTGTTTTCCGCGTGCTCAAGTACGATTCGTTCTCCGAGAGGTTGCACCGGCCTTGCATTTCCATCGGGGAAGAGCGCGCTGAATTTTTCAACCTGTCCACTGGAAAGCTCCAGTGGGGTTTTCAAAACATTCCATTTTACTCCCTCACTGCAGGGAGGGGTTGTGAGAGAGCCTGCAAATGAGTAATACGTCCTATCTGAAGGCATGAGGTCATTGATATCTATCTCTGCGCCCAGCGGTGTCTCTTTGCCGCTTTCTACCGGGAGGTTCTTCTCCAGCGTCTTAAACAGTTCATTGGCGCTACCGGTTTTTACAAGGACTCCAACAACTGCCAGTGAACCAGACTGGTCTTTGTGAACCAAATGGATTTCCATGGGCATGGCTTTGCCGTTCAATGTATTCTCCGCCGGAGTATGGAAATGGAATTGAAGCAAGTCATAACGGCGCTTTTCAATTTCAATGTAGTTTCCCGGGTCCAGATTTACCTGAATCACATGGCCATTGTTGATGATCTTTGGGCTCGATTTTGAATAGTGAAATACAATTTGCGATTTCTCCCCTTTCTGAGCCGCGCCTATGTCAATTGGGGATTGATTTTTTCCAAGGCCACAGGAAGCAAATCCGTCTTCCAGCTTACCCCATTCCGACGGTCCTGTTTCGCCCTTGTAGGACCAGTGTCCCTTGTGTGACTTCTCTTTGCAGCCGAGTAGCCCCAATGATGCGATTGCCAGGATCAGTATGCTGCCGGCAATTTTTCTAGCGCGGTGTTGTCTCATATTTGTTCTCCGTTTTTCGTCTAGCCTTGTTGTTTTGAACCAGTTCGATCACGGCTTTGGGAATGTCCAACAACGATTTCTGGAACTCAACGGCACCTAAGGAATATGCCACTTTAGGCATACCGTACACGACGGAGCTCTCTTCGTCCTGCCCAATGGTTCTGCTTCCATTGGCTCGCATCCTCAACAATCCTCGTGCACCGTCGGCACCCATTCCGGTCAGGAGTATTCCGATTGCCTCTTCACCTGCTTCGTCCGCAACCGAGTTGAATAACACATCCACGGAAGGGCGATGGCCGGAAACTTTTTCGTCCATCGAGATTGAGACGTAGTATGCATTATCCTTTTTTTGAAGGGTTAGATGCAGATCGCCCGGAGCAATAAGAACCTGACCGGGCAGCACCTGATCGCCCGAGCGAGCTTCCCGCACTTCAAATGGGCAGGTTTTGTTTAGATTCGAAGCGAACATTGCTGTGAATCCTGCTGGCATGTGTTGCACCACGACCATTCCCGGTAAGTCCGGAGTGAGTCCTGCTAGAAGTTCGCGAAGGGCCGTTGTGCCTCCCGTGGAGGCGCCGACGGCAATGACCCTGGTAATGGAATCAATTGTTCCGGTTGTCGGCTTTTCTCGCACCGGAGCGCGCGCAACCGTGACGTTAGGCGCCGAAACCGGAAGCGCAAACTTCTTTCTCAGCTTTTCACGATCAACTCGCGCTGCGATTTTCACTTTATTGCGGAGCTCGTCCAGCATTGTATGAATCTGTCCGGCGCTTCCATCCGGTTTGCAGACAAAATCTACCGCTCCTGCTTCCAGGGCTTCAAGCGTCGCGGCCTGGCCCGCGCCTGTAAATGAACTCACCATAACAACCGGGAGTGGGTACTGCGGCATAAGTTTCTTGAGAAATTCTAGGCCGCTCATCCGGGGCATCTCTACGTCCAGTGTAACTACATCAGGCGACAACTGAACGATTCTGTCTCTGGCTGAGTACGCATTGCTGGCCCAGCCAACTATTTCAATATCAGAGTCTTCAGACAAACCCTGTTGAAGAATGGCTCGCACGGTGCTCTGATCATCAACGACCAGAACACGAACTTTTCGACCGGCAAGGGTACCGTTCCTGAGGCTCATATATGAACTCCGGAGCCGACTACCTGTCGGTTGGCTTCCCGGGGCACCTCATCGTAGGAAACGAGCTGTGCTATGTGGCCCACGTCCAGGATAAGCGCAACACCCCCATCGCCCATGACCGTGCACCCGCTCACGCCGGGCGTCTTGGCGACCAGGCCGCCCATGGGCTTCACGACTATATGCTGATTGCCCAGTAGTTCATCCACGATTACGCCGATGGTTTTGCCGCTGTGCTTCACCTGGACGATGAGCGACTTTTCTGTGATTGTTTCCCTGGCCTGAGGGATCTTTAAGAGTTCTGCCAGGCTTACGACCGGAAAAAACTGATCTCTGTATTGCGCCAGGGTGCCGCCATCGGTCATGCGCGTCATTCCGACCGCAGAGTGGCGCAAAGATTGCGTGCTGTCCATCATTGGGACGACGAAGTGAACTCCTCCTATCCGGGCTATTAGACCTTCGATGATAGCGAGAGTAAGTGGAATCCTCAGAATAAAGCGCGTTCCTCGGCCGGGTTTGACCTGAACATCAATTCTGCCGCTAAGGGACGAGATGTTTCGTCTAACGACATCCATGCCAACGCCACGGCCCGAAATATCAGTGACCGTTTCTGCAGTTGAGAATCCGGGCCTGAAGATCAATTCCCAAACTTCGTCGTCACGCAATTCCTGTCCGTCTGCAATAAGTCCCTGAGCAACCGCGCGCTTTATGATTCTTTCGCGACTCAGGCCACCTCCATCGTCTTCAATGACGATGTGAACCTCGTTTCCAGAATACAGGGCTGTGAGAGTGATTTCACCCGTTTCGTTTTTGCCGACACGCAGTCGTTCCTCTGACTTTTCGATACCGTGGTCCACTGCATTTCGCATGATGTGAACGAGAGGATCAACAATGAGTTCAGCGATTGTCTTATCTACTTCTGTTTCTTCTCCATGAATTGACAGCCGGACTTTTTTTCCGGATTTGTTTGAGAGATCGCGCACAAGACGATTGATGCGCTGAAAAACCGAAGAAAGCGGAACCATGCGCATGGAAAGAGCCACTTCCTGCATACTCCGCACGATCTTTCCGAGATGTCGCGCTGCAGATAGGAAGCCTGGGCCAACGTGACCAATTAAATCCTTGTGCTGGGTGACCAGGGCCTCGGCGACAACCAGTTCACCAACAAGGTTCATCATTGAATCCAATTTGGAAGTGGCAATTCGGATATCCTGCCGCTCGGATCGAAATCCGGATTCAAATTCCCTGGATTGGTTTTCTGTTTCAGGTGTTTTATTCGGAAGGACGAGAGCCTGCATCAAAGCATCGAGCGAAGATTCGTCTGGCAACTGAGCGAGACTGGCATTGGCCCGGCTCAAAACGGAAGCTAGAACTGTGTTCCTGTCAGGCGTTGGCGCTTCAGAAAGAAAGCTCTGGCATTTGAGGAAGAAACGCTGTGTCTGTTCCAGTCCCAAAACCTGGCAACCTTCGGCAAGGGCCTCAAGGTCGCTCAAGATCTTCCTGCTTGCTTCTCCATTGGAAGACGCTCGCAGATCTTCGCAAATTCGGTTGATGCTCTGGCCGGTTGACGAAACAAAATGGCTCAGCATGGCCGGTGTAAGATCCGGATTTCTCTTTGGCGGGGCGGCCTTAGCCTTCTTTGGAAAGAGACCCCAGCTCACGCCCTGCGCGACTGGCTCAATGATCGGACTGAATTTCTTGAAGCCTTCAATTACCCGCGCAGCAAATTCCTCGTGACCGGACTCAGCACCCGAGGCTTCCACCGAATCCACCAGATTACGAATGCAATCGCATGCCTGCACAAAAGCGTCGCTCATTTCATTCTTGAACGCCATTTCCCCGGATCTGATCTGCGCAAGCAGCGTCTCCGCCTGATGTGCAATTGAAACGATCTTCTTAAATTCAAAGAAACCTGATGTCCCTTTAATCGAATGGAAAGCCCGGAAAATAGAATTTATGGTATTGGGATCGACCGTGCCGGTGCTTGAACCCTGCGCTTCCATTTGGAGGACGGCTCGTTCAATCCTGTCCATCTGTTCTCGCATTTCTGCAAGATAGTCCCTCATCATGTCTGAGTGCATATACGAACCTAAGCCCGGCGAGAGTACACTGAAGCGCCCTCGCCTTTTAGTTCACCTGGCACGGACAAAAGAGATTCGCAATGTCCCAGAACCAGGATGCCCCCGGGTAGCAAATGCTCCGCCAGGTGCTTCACCAGTTTCATTCGGGTGGCTTCATCGAAGTAGATCATAACGTTGCGACAGAAGATGGCATGAAACTTCTGCTGGAATGGGAAGACTTCGCGCAATAAATTCATCACGCGAAATTTCACCAGATTCTTGATGCGAGGCTTAACCGAGTAATGCTGTTTGTCAACGGGCTCCAGGTATCTGGGAATATTTTCCGGAGGTACTGCACGGGCCGCATCGACCGGGTATACACCTTTGACTGCAAATTCAATTGCTTTCCTTGATATGTCTGTTCCCAGAACCATGCCTTCTTGCATGTATCCTGTTGCGTCCAGATGTGCCTGCAAGTGCATCGACAGGTCAAAGGCCTCCGGTCCGGTTGCGCAACCGGCACTCCAGAGCCGAATGCGTTCGTTTTTAGGCACGGACGGCAGCAAGTTCTTCGTGAGATATTGAAAATGGTCAGGTTCGCGATTGAAGTAGGTATAGTTAGTTGTTATGCGACCGAACAACTCCGTCAACAGGTCCCCTGTCGTATCCCGTTGCAAGAGATCATAGTATTCCTGGAATGTTCTTAGCCCCCGCTCTTTGACTACTGTCCCAAGCCGACCGATGAGCAGAGCCCGCTTGGAGTCCGCTATACAAATGCCCGTTCTATCATAAATGAGCTGTCGCATAAGGTCAAATTCATGCTCAAGCAGAGGAACTTCCTCTGAGAAGAGCGAAGACGTCAGCCTTGGAGCGGGGCCAAACGAAAATTCTGGAACCGATTCGGCTTCCGGAGAAAACATCAGGGGGGCGCTCATACCGTTGCAGCCAACTGGGCTGTCTCGCGGAATCGCGCGGATTCTTTTTCATTCAGAAGGCGATCAAGATCAAGGATCAGCACTACGGCATCCCCAATCTTGCCGACCTGCTTAATGAATCGGCTACTTTCCCCGGAACCAACTCGTGGGGCCTCTTCGAGGTTCTCATCATTGATTCTGATTACCTCCCGGACTTTGTCAACAATCAGGCCCGTTAGGCGATCTTCCAGACTTACTATAACCACGCATGTTCGCTCGTCGTGCTCCTTGTCTTCCACCATGAATCGACGCCGCATTTCCATCACGGGAATCACCTTACCGCGCAGGTTGATAATTCCGCGGACGAAATCCGGCATATCGGGAACTGCCGTAATCGGCGGCAGCCCCACGATTTCGATAACGTCCCGCACCTCGATACCGCAGATTCGATTCTCAATTGTGAACGTCAAATAGCGACCCTGCATGGTGTCTTCGTCATCATCCAGAAATTCCTCTTGTAGTTCTCTACTATCTTCTCTCATAAAACTCCCTCGACCTGGCTCCGTTTTATCTAGATTCCTCTGAAGTCATCATCTTCCAGAGAAATCACAGAAGCTGGCGAAACTCTACCGGGCGCCGTTCCGTTTCCATTTTGAGCGTGTCCATGCGCAACGGGTGCTGCAGTCTTGACTCCATTTGAAGAACCGTTGGTTGAATGGCCATTCTCATGATGGCCGTTGCGTGATTCACCGTGAACAAAAAGACTCTTTTTCCCTTCTGCTTTGTGCGTCGCAGAACCTGCTTTTAGTTTGAACTTCGATATCATCTTGCGAAGCATTCCGGATTGCCCTGCGAGCTGAGTTCCAGCTGCCGCCGTCTCTTCTGCGTTGGCTGCGTTCTGTTGTGTTACCACATCGATCTGCTGGAGCGCGCTTTCCACCTGAACAATTCCGCGAACCTGTTCGGTTGCCGATGTAGAGATCTCTCCAACGAGGCGCACAGTTTGATTGATACCTTCGACGATTTCCTGGAAGGCTTTCAAAGATGCCTGTGCCATCTGAGTGCCGGCTTGAATCTTGTTGATTGACACTTCAATGATCTCCGAGGTTTCCTTAGCGGATCCAGCCGACCTTGTCGCAAGGTTTCTTACTTCTTCTGCAACGACTGCGAAACCTTTGCCGTATTTCCCAGCGCGGGCAGCTTCTACAGCAGCGTTCAGGGCCAGGAGATTCGTTTGAAAGGCAATCTCATCAATGGCTTTCATGATCTTGGAAATGCTTGCAGATGCCTTGTTGATGTCGTCCATTGCACCAACCATTTCGAGCATCTTCTGGTTGCCTTCGCTGGCATAACCCATTACCTGCTTGGCAATAGCATTCGCGGACTCGGCATTTGCGGCCGCCTGTTTTGTCTGTGCGGAGAGCTCCGTGATGGATGAGGTAATTTCTTCGAGGGCACTGGCCTGCTCCGTTGCCCCTTGCGAAAGACTTTCGCTTGCACTGGCAATTTGCTGCGTTCCAGATGCGACCTGCTCCACAGTTGCAGCAGTCTCGGTCAGAATTTCATTCAAGGCAGAGAGCGATGAATTGAGCGCCACACCCAACTTTCCGGTTTCGTCCTTGCGATCCACAGCAATCTCTCCGCTGAGATCCCCACCTTCCATTTGATTTGCGACTGCTACCACACGCTGCAATTGAGCGGAGATAGCGCGAGTGAGTATCAGAGTGGCGAGAATTCCAAATGCGACCGCGAAAACGAGGAGGATGCCCAGAATGATCTCAGCGCGTAGGGCGTTTCTTTCTTCAGCGGCGAGAATCTCTTCAGAGTGTTTGTGCTGGGCTTCAAGCAGCTTTTCCATGGTCTGCTGTGCGTCCTGGTATTCTTTGAGCCATTGACGTGAGATGACTTCCGCTTCCTCATTCTTTTCTGCGCGCAATTGTGCGAGGTAGTCCTTACCTATCCGCCGCAAGTTCTTGTAAGATTCAGTGAAGCTATTCAATAATGCTTTATCTGTAGCGGAGGTCAACCGTCCGGCCAGCTCGCCAAGTGCCTTTTCGTTGGCTTCGTGTAGTTTTGCCGAGTGCTCTACACGCTTTTCAAACTCGCGGCCAGCCTCTCCTTTCATTCCGGCCCTCGACAGAATGTCTTCCTGCAGCATATTGATTCTCACTTGCAGCAGGCCTTTCATCACGGAATCCAGTTGGCCTATGTTATCAAGGCTGTCATTGATTGCGCCTGAATCCGACTGCGCTTGCTTGATGGTAATGTAACTCTGGACGCACACTGCCAGCGTGAAAAGGATCAGGCAGGAGCAAGACAGTAGAATCTTCTTTGCCAGACTGAGATTTTTAAACCATGAAACCATGAAGTCCTCCGTGTTGACCCGCCACTGGCCGGATGACACGGAACGAT
The DNA here is from genome assembly GCA_016788865.1 of Leptospirales bacterium. Classification (GTDB taxonomy): domain Bacteria; phylum Spirochaetota; class Leptospiria; order Leptospirales; family Leptonemataceae; genus JAEUSB01. The sequence goes on along the minus strand of JAEUSB010000075.1, from coordinate 1,389 downwards.
CTTACCCCACCACGTTAAACGATGCAATCGTGTGGAATTGTTTTCTTTGCCTGGCGAGCAAGCCTGGTGAGGCGTGGCGTTTAGCACGATGCCGGCAAAATGGGAAATTAGATAGAACAAAGTTGACAATTGGCTGGATCGGCCCAATCTCCGACAGGGTAAGGGCGTGGCAAATCGAGCGAGAAAAGTCTTTGTGGTGGATGACCATCCCTTAATCCGGGCAGGCCTTGCTGCCGTTCTGCGCGCTGATCCGGATCTTGAACTGTCCGGTGAAGCGGAAGGTGCCACGGATGCTTTCAGCAAGCTGGCCAATGTCCAGCCTGATATCGTAATAACGGATCTGAACCTCGGGTCCATTTTGCATGGTCTTGATTTTATCCGCGCTCTTAGAAGCCGGTTCCCCCAGATGAGAATTCTAGTTTGCTCTATGCACGATGAGAAACTCTACGGGGAGAAGGTCCTGCGAGCGGGAGCCAATGGCTTTGTCTCCAAGGCTCTTGGCAGTGAAGAACTCCTGAGAGCAGCGCGTGTTGTCATGGACGGGCAAATGTATATTGGTCGGGAGATCGAGCGGCGCATGGTTGCTGATTATATCAACGGCAAGCCCGGTGAGGCCAAAAGTGTCACAGAGCTTCTAACCGACCGGGAATTGGAAATCTATCGGATGATTGGTTGGGGGCTCTCCGGGCGTGAAATAGCCCAGGCCCTGGAGATATCGAAAAGCACGGTGGAATCCCATCGCGTCCATATTAAGGAGAAGCTTGGACTAACGTCCCCCTCAGCGCTTGTGCGCAGTGCCGTCGCGTGGGTTTTGCAGAATGAGCCGGATCAGGGCGGTCCTGCCGTAGCGGCCCGATCGGCAGAGTCTGCCGAGTAGTGCAAAACTTGATTCACTCCTGAGCAGAACCGCCAGGTCGTTTCCAACTTTTTCCCACGTCTGAATGCAGCAGAATCACCATTGCGTGCAAGGCTAACCTGACATACTCTATATCGATAGGTCGCAGCCCATTTTTGCGAAACGGAGGAATGTCTATGGCCAAGATTCTTGCGGTCGATGATTCACCAACTGTACTTACAATGGTTCAACAGGCTCTTACGATGGGAGGGCACACGATCGTGGTTGCCAACGACGGAGCGGAGGGTCTCAGCACTTTTGCTGCGAATCGCTTCGATTTGGTCATCACCGATATCAACATGCCCATCATGGACGGAATTACACTGATCAAGGAAATACGAAAATCGAATGAGGAGGTTCCCATCCTCACTTTGACCACTGAGAATGACGAATCAATGAAACTCAAAGGGAGCGAAGCAGGGGCGACTGGATGGGTCGTTAAACCTTTTCAGCCAGCTAGTTTCCTGGCGATGGTCGGCGAGGTGCTGCAGCTG
>JAEUSB010000098.1 GCA_016788865.1 Leptospirales bacterium | reverse complement strand
GATGTGTAAACGTCGGCACCTGCATTGACCGCGTCCGGAAATACATTTGTCAATACCACGTCAAGATCCGTTTCCCGATTCAATCGATCTTCAAAGCGGGCTTCATAGCGATAGCGCAGCTGACTATCAGCCCCGGACCTGTGATCGTGAATGATTTCGTAGTCGAGTTCCTGAAAAATCAAACCAGCCCCATAGAAAAACACACGACGATCGCCGGTAGAGCGGGCGCGCAAATAATCTTCCGGGGATCCAATGCTCAGCGCAAGGCTAATGTCCTTGCCACCTCTGTCCACAATTGCAGTGATGGGTCCGGCCCGACGCAGTCCAAAGAAATCGTCCAACGTAACCAGCGATCCCTTAACCTTGATCAGACCCTCATCGCTAATGGGCGCTCCATCGAGCGATTTCAGAAAATCACCGGGAAGAAGAAGAGACTCACCAAACGTCCGGGTTATCCGCACACCATGAAGCGTGTCGGGAAGATTCAGGAACTTGCGTAAATCAGGGTGTTGCAAGGATTGATAGTCGAAGCTGCGCCTGGGCATGCCGTCATATTTGCCGTCCTTTGCATCCTCAAGAAATCGCATAACGTAGTATGCGTGTAAGACATAGTTAGACTTCCCGGCGTGGTAGAGGCCGGCAAACTTTTTTCCGATGAACACGGGCGAACCAGAGCGAAGCGCCGACGGCGAGCGAGGCGAGCTCGGACGCAGTAGCTGAAATTCTGCCGTATCGTTGTTATCCAGTTTGCCTCGATACACTGCGTCAACGCGGAGCCGCGTCAGTTCAACCGATGTGGGTCCACAGCCTGCAACAGTGATTTCAGAGTCGAGCTCTGCGCCCTCGGTTTCGAGAACGGGCTCGGTTGCACTCTCGTCGGTCTGAATGAGTGCGAGACCCGTATCCCAGCCATAAACAGGCAATCTTGCCTGTGAAAGAGATCGTGCGTCCGGTGATCGGTAGGAAATCGAAACCGCGCCGCGTACGTTATCCACATCCGTCACAATTCTCGGGCCCAGCTTCAGTCCAACTGACCAATCTGTCACAACACGAGGGGACGCATGCGGCTGAGCCGAGGAAGGAATCCGACGAGTTACGTGCAGACAAACAGCTTGCGGAATAGCTGCAGGCTCAACCTTGGTTTCGGGTTTATCGATCTTTGTTTCAGCCTTGGTGTCGGTTTTGGTTTCCTGAGCGATCTCAGTAATAGGCCGTTGGTGTCGGAGAGAATCCGGCAGCACCAGCGGGCGTGTTTCCTGCGCGAAGAGCGACGAAACGCTGACCAGCAAACTTATTGATACAAACGATTTCATGGCGTACTCCGTTCAGCCCGACGACTATTGCGAATTGCATCCCAATCAATATACATTCGTCCATCGATTTGGAGAATCGAACCAATGCGCATCTCCCCAAACAATTGTGTCCCTGTATCTGACTGCAATGCCGTTTCCTCAAGCATTGCAGCATCTGACACACGAACGCTAGCCCGACCTCGCATGCAGGAAGGTGCAACCTCCACCCGATAAGAGGCTTCTCCAGAGAGCATCTTCACCGATTCCAGTCTCAATGGGCAACCCTTCTGAAATGGCAGCCAGGTTCCAGGTTTAAGAAATTCTCCCACACCCTGGAAATCACGCTCGCTCGCCCGAACAGCCAACAAATCAGGCAGAAACTTCACAATCCACTCTGGCCTGAGAAACTCCTCTTCGCTGAGACCTTCGGACTTACTGTGCAGAAGCTCCAGGTAAGGATTCAAATACGAATACGATACTTCGCGAAAGAGCAAGTTGGGTCCGTCCTGGCTTGTGGTTTCAAGCAGCCTGAAATCACCGCTGATCTCCCGTCCCGATTCCATTATCTCAAACTGCTTTCTGATTTCATCCTTCCGTCCCCGGGCAAAAGCGATGGTGTTCGCCGTCCCATCAGGCAAGCAGGCGATTCTAAAGACAATGCGATCATTGTCCGGTAACTTCTTGAGGGAACAGGGTCCGGCAAAACGATACAGCCCACGAGTCATCAGACTGCGAAGCCTCTCCTGAAGTTCCTTTCCTTTTCGGATATGCCCCTCAGTAGCCGAGTTTTCGGCACCCGCGCGCTTCCAGTCTTCAAACTCCTGAAGCAGACTGGTATATTCACCGGCAGGAAAATTGCGAGCCTGCTCCTGAATTTCGAACCTGATCCTTCCGGAGGGCGATGGAATCTCAGGAATCGGCCGCCCGGGGGCTAAAACCGGTCGGCTGACCTGTTCCGCCCGCTCTGAGCGCCGCCCTTCTGGCCGATAGGCGGAGGGACCCGGTAATTCTGGCATATCGTCCCGCGCAAAAAGTGCAACGGGCAACAGTAAAATCAGGAACCGCAGCATAACGCTATATTGTCGGCATTCTTACTTGCTGAATTCGGGCTTTCCGAGGGTTCCGCGCACGTTGAAGCATAGGTCACTCTGGGCCGTGCCCCCCGCGAAGGCGAACATGCCAAAAAGTTCAGGCTGCGACTCCTCTAACTTCGGGACTGGTTTGAGGCAAATCTTGCCCTCCAGGCCCATTGCATCCAGGTTTGGCCCCTGGTATTTCCCCGTTCCTTCGAGTTTAATCGTGAAGAGATTACTAACGATCAATCCACGCTGCAGAGTTGGTCCAGATTCTCGAAAAGAAATGGGTAACTCCATCTTGCCGATCTGGATTTTGCTCGACTCAACCGGGACAAAGGCCGAAACGCCGCTCGGCAAACGCTGGAAGCCTACGCCTGACAGAACGATGACAACATCACCTCGCATAGCCTGAAGGCCATCGAATAGACCGCTGAGGTTGCTATTGATCTCGGCGGTTTTCGCATGAATTCCAATATTCGAAGACGAAAAATCGGCAGAGTCCATCAGAATATCACCCGAGGCGACCCCGCGAATTATATCGTGAACTCTGAGCTTCGATTCGACGCTGTTTGACGTGAAGTTTGTGCCATCTGGAAGTGCCACACTAAAGGACTGGAAGGTCTGTCCAAAAAGCCCTGGCTCAGCGGACGTAAAGTCAACCCGAACCTGGTTGGCTGTTTTCGAAAGAATGCTGCGCAGAAAGATATCACGAGGAAAGAGGATGAGGGTAAAGACAACAAATGATATCACGAGACTGGCTGCGATCCAGATCTTTTGCTTCAGGTTGAGGCGGTACTCCTCTTCGTCGAATTCAAACTCGGTCGCGGTAGCTTCGGGTTCACCCGAATCATCCGCGTCTTCCGCGCGCGGAGCCGGAACCTGTTCTTCCTCGTCTTCCTGAATCTCTTCGAGATCTTCCACTTTCATCGTGCTACCTTCTGCCGAGTAATCACCAGCTGGATTCGCATGTCGTAGATTTCGCGATTTGGCAAGGGCTTGCGAAACTCAAAGTTTCCAATTCTGGCGGGGACTTCCCGACCAAATTCCACTGCGTGAAGAAATGCAATTGCGTCTTTCAGCGCTACGCCAGCGAACGTGAGTTCAACCACGATTTGCTCTTGATCCCTGGACGGGTTATCTTTGTGACTGCGAATGTTTTGTGGGGTAAACTTAAGCCGATCGAGCAGCGCCTGCGTTTTAGTTAAAAATTCGTTTTCATCCGGCAGCGGTGCGCTGCTGGGCATGGCTATGATATCGTCGCGCAGACGCTTGATCCGTTGGACATCCGCCGCGGCCTGGTTCACAGAATCACGAATTGATTCGCGTTGTTCCTGTATCTTCATGGCAAGGAAGAGGAGAGCCACAAGACCCAGCAATCCAGCCAGGCCCAGGACCATCAAACGCTCCCGCGGATTCATTTTCTCAAGCATTACTTACACCCCGCTTCATTTCCGCCCTTGTCCTTTATCAGCAACCGGAGCGCCAGGCGCACTTTCTTGTTCGGCATGGAATCGCGACGCAGTACTTCAATTCGTGAATAGTTCGGGCTGGCAGAATAGGCTTCCTGGATCTTCTGCACATCGGCAAAGCCGTCCACTTCCGCCTCGAACTGGGCGGCCTTCCCGTCAAAATTGAAGCTTTTTAGTACAAACGCAGTCTGGCCTGCTGGCGGAGTTCGACTCGTCAAATCGCGAAGTATCTCAAGCGCTCGCACGCTACCGGTTTGATTTTTTCTGTACTGCAAGCGGTCGTTGCAGATTTTCGCAGCTTCGTCAATCAGGCTTTCTGCATTTTTGTCAAGGCCTGGGATGTCGTTTGCGATCAGCTCGATTTGCTTCCGGTATTCACGGATCTGTTTGCGGTCGAGCAGGATGCCCGTTAAGAATGACAGCAACAATACGATGATGGCAATGGAGCTAAGCAGGATCGGCGTAGAGAGAGCTTTTAGAGTAAAGTCACTGCGCCTGAGCGCCATCCCAAATGGAGTGCTCAAGAAATCAAAACGGCGCGCTGGCTTCTCTTTGAAGTGTTCCACCGTTCCGATGGCGGTCATGAATCGCCCAATTTCTCTGTGCTCGTTTGAGAGAGTAAACGGATAACGTTCAACGGGCACATCCATCAAGGAACTCATGTACTCGGCCGCTCCACCAATGAGCGATCCACCGCCGGACAGATAGAATATTGCGGGCTCTTCTCCTGTGGGCAGTGATAGGACAGTCCGCTCTATCTCGGTCACGAGCTCTTTGAATACTTCGCGCGTCTTCTTGTGGAGTTTCGCCAGAGTCTTCTTGTCGATTCGATTGCGTCGATAGAAGGCCTCGCTCCGCTCCGTCTTGTCCGGATCTTCGGCGAGGTTGATCTCTAATTCCAGCTTCTTCTGCTCAGCCGCATGCGCCTCGATCCCAAGTGTAGTTGCTACCAGGTCTGAGATCTGTTCTCCACCAATTGGAATTCGCCGCGTAAAGACGAGCTTACCTTCTTTGATGAAGTTTAGAATTGTATAGTTGCCGCCAATGTCCACCTGGCCCGTTAGACGTGTCTGTTCCAGTCCGTCCGGGAGGAGAGCCCCCGCTCCGGACAGGCCAACACAATCGACGGAAAGCATCTGTACCGATGCGTTGGCGCGAAGCAAAGGTTGAACTGTTTGCTGCAGATCCGTATGCTGCGCTGTGAAACTGATGAGACTTGCGCTCTCCTCACCAATCTCCCATGTTCTACCGATCACTTCGGCATGGTCAAGCGTCACCGGCAGAAGCGGCTCGACCTCGAAAGGCATGACTTCCTCAATTTGCTTGGGGTTCGTAACAGGGATTTTGATATCGCGCACATACACGCGATCCATGGAAAGATTCAGGATAAAGCTCTGCTCTTCTGGAAAGAAGGATTGCACAAAGCGAATGACGTTGTACTCATACTCCCCCGTCTTGTTTCCGCCCTCGCCATGAAGGGAAACAATGGGAAGAGTCTCAAGTCGCAGGATCCTGCGACCGCCAAGGGGGCTTGATTCTACAAGTGCGCCCTTGATATGGGTGCTCCCATAGTCAACGACCAGGTCCTTTCTAGTAAGAATAGCCATCAGTCTTCCGAGTAATAGATTACCTTGTTATTGTTCTTATCGTAGAGAGCATTCACGCGCCGCACGACGGAACCCTTGCTATTATCGGACCCGGGAGGGGCTGATGTGACCGTTCCGATACCGACAATTCTGTAGATTTCACCTTCAGTCTTGATAATTCCTGCCAGTTTTCCAGCATTCCCGGCCAGCTCGTCAAAAAGGGTTAAATCCTGGGGAGTCTTGCGCTGAAACTCCGGTAAATTCCTGATTTCCCCAAGTTCTTTGATATATCCATTTTTCTGACGCCGGTATTTGAACAAAGCGAGGACGGCCTCCCTGGTCATGGATTCTGAAAGGCTCATCAAAGTGTGATAGCGCGCCGCATTGATGTTGATCTTGTCTTCGAGCTTGTCGCCGTACGGGACATAAGCCGTGAGATTATTGGACGGAATCCAATCGTCCATTGTGATCAGGTTCTTTTCGTCTTCCGTTTGAAAGCTGAGACCCTTCTGGTTCTTCTCCCAGTTTTCCGGAGCCCGGGAACCAAAAACCATGTCCGTGGTGAAGCCTTTTACGAGCGATACCTCCGCCATCGAAAACATTCGATAGTTCTTACATTTGCGCATTGGTTTGAGGCTGGCATAATAGGAATTCTCAGCTCCAACACCCGTAACAGCGTCGTCCTCATCGATCCAGTCGATCAGAGAATCCACGTTATCCACTGGAATGTTGAAGTGGCCCCAGAATCGTTTAAATATGGCGCGGTACTGCTCGTTTGGCTTATCATCAAAGCTATGCACCAGATTATTGAGGTTCAGCTTCCCATCTTCCGGCATAATGCGATAGGAGATAAAACAACCAGGTTTACAGTCGCTGGAGACCGAAATGTCAGGCGGTTTCAGAGCTATCCCGGAGGTATACAGCTGCTCTTCCGGCGCCGCCCGAAGCGCGGCAAGACCGGACTGAAAGCCAGCCAGGGCTAATTGACGTGCCCGGAACCCGTCCGAGGATACCTTGACGGCCGCATACTGAATTTGTGTATCAGAGAAGAACTTTGTAGCAATGGTATTTGCGGCCATACCAATTGCAAAGACGAACAGTATTGCAACGGCGCCGCGACGGCCTCGAAGTCGGGAGATCCCCAGAATTGATTTTAACTTTGAAAGAATCAATTTAAATACAATCCCGGGCTGGCCAATGTCTCAAGCGTTCTGACCGTGCCGCCTATTCTTACGCCAAGTTGAATCTGAACCAGCCTTGGAATCCGCCTCGATTGCTTTGTATTCCACTTTTCCAGCCAATCTCGACCATTCAGGGAGTACTTAAAGCGCATGAACGCGACGTTCTCCGCAATCTGGTAATGAAGCCCTCCCCGTCCTTCTTCCTTATCGACGGGCTCTTTTTCGCGTTTCATCAGATAATAGCGTTTCTCTGCAGGGTCCGGCTGCTGTTCCATCTCTTTGAGATAGAAGCTTACTTCCCTCACAATCGAACTGCCGCCCGTGCCGGAAACCGGGCTTGCAGAATCAAACGTCAGGCGATCAGACCTGGTATCATCCACTTTTCCGTAGAATACAATTCGTTCCACGTCTGGATGATAATAGGTCTGGCTAATAGAAGACCGCAGCACCTCAAGGGCAAGCATGGCGTCGGCGAGGTCCCGGCTCTTAGGCGATTGTTTGGTAGCGATCTGTGACGTACCAAAGAAGACACCAAACATGACCGTGAACAGTACAGACAAGAGCAATACTACGATTGATAGCTCGATCAGAGTAAAACCGCGGCGCTTTGCAGGGGTGTGCGACTCTTTGCGCACAAGGCTCCGTATGAAGCCAGGCCTTCGTGAGAATTGCGCGCGTTTCATGATGTCTTCTTTGGCACTCCCTTGAACGTTTCCACGCGATATTCGCCCTGCCCGCGGCCTTTGGGATACTTTATGATTACAATGATTCGCACAATGTCTACGAGGCCGCCCGTTTCTGAGCCAGTTACATTCCGCACGGTCGTGGCGGCTTGATTCTGAGTACCCGCAGGTATCTGATCCCCGACAACCGCCGGTTTGATTTCTCCCTCGGCTGCCACTTTTGCCAGATCAATGCGCTCTTCCTTAATCGTGATCTCATACGCATAGCCTGCATAGAGTCCGCCTTCCTGACCAAACTGCCCCGTGCTTTTGCCCGCCGTCAGTCCTGGATTGCTCATCAACTGGGAAAGCTTTGTCTGTGCAAGTGAAACCGCCACAGCCAGGCGATCGGACTCGGTTTGCATTCTGAGCCCTGTGCTCACCGTCATGGTGATGATCATGAGCATGGAAGCAGCCACAGCAATCGCAATGGCCATTTCTATCAGGGTCATGCCGCGACGGCTCACTACATTTCCTCCATGTTATGACGCCAGGCCGGATCTTCGCCAGCCGGACCGGCCTCGCAACGCTCCAGGGCCTCTCTACTCTTAGTGCAATCAATTACCTGTGCTTTGCCGTAGCGAGAAAAGAGCACAGTACTTTTAATTTCCGGATCCGGACCCAGCATGATCATGAGTTCTTCCGACGATCCATCCGGATACATCCGCAGATCCACTTTGCCCTTATTCTGTCTGTTGGTTGCACCAACCTGAAGCGCAATAATAGAGTTGCCGGATGAGAGATTGCGAACTTTTATGAGATCCTTTTCGACGATTTCATCTTTTTCACCGCTTAGTTTTCTGTAGGCTCGATAGGTTTCTTCATCCAGATTGAATTGCAAATAAATAATTTCGTTTGAACGAATGGCCGCGCTACGTGCAAAGCTCAATGCGTCGCGCAACAGAGTTGCTTCATCCTGGGTAGATTTGAAAAGTGAGAATCGGCTGTAGAGCGAACCTAGAATTGTCACGAGGATCGACATCACAAGGACGACGACGGACAATTCGATGAGCGTCAGACCCTGACGGGATCTGACACTCGCGAAGGAAAGGGAATTACTGTTGTTGTGGTTTCTTACCAGTGAGCCACGAAGGCCAGAGGTCAGAACGCGTAAGCATGAAATCTGCATCTTTTCCTGTCCCACCCTCTTTCTTATCTGCGCCTTTGCTGCAGAGTTGTGATTGTTGCTCTTCATCCTGGCAAATAAAGTATGGTACGTTCCACGGATCCATAACATCCTTCTCTGCGACTGGAACCCAGTTTGGATGATCCGGATCCTTCTTGGTCAGGC
>JAEUSB010000088.1 GCA_016788865.1 Leptospirales bacterium | reverse complement strand
AGAGCGAAAGGTTATGCGATCAATTTCCTCCAACAAGGCCGCACTTACATCGCCACGGAAAACGGATGAAAAGACTGATCGAAGGTCTTCCGCCTCTTTGAAGTTGATAACACAGGAATCGTTGCAGGCATTTGACTCACTGAGTCTAGAATACCCCGTGGATTCAGGATCCATGAACAGGACGGCGCAAGGTCCGTCTGAGTCCAGATTGTGCTCAACGTTCTGCGGAATCAGTGCGGACAGGCACTCGCGCCAAACACCCTGTTCTTGAACACGAAATGGGCCGTCCAATCCGACGCAGGCCGCCGCAGCTGAGTGCCTATGCAATTGCGATTGTGGAAGGGAGCCCAGGAACAGGGTCCTTCCCCTCCAGATGCAAATCGTGTCCGGGTTTGCTGATTGCATCCGGTCTCCAAAAAGATCCGCCCGGATTCCTGCCTCGCAAAAAAAAATCAGAATAGCGGATTCTTACAAGATCGTATGGCTTAAAAAGGCTACAATCGGCAATGATGAAGGCAGAAGTACAGATCGAAATCAGGCGCGAGAATATTCATGATCATTCGGTTTACTACAGAAGATGTGGTTCGGGCCAACCTCTCTTGCTTGTACACGGTTGGCCCTTCCACGGGGGCTCTTTTGAGAAACTGATGCGGTTCCTGGGGAATTCCTTTTCGTGTTTCGCTCCTGACTTGCCGGGGATGGGCGAAACCAGTTTCAACGACAAGACGGATTTCTCGTTTGCGGGTCAGGCGCAGTTTCTTGCGGCCTTTGCGAAAGCGGCCATCAAAGAACCCTACATCTGCATAGCTCACAATACCGGAGCAACCATGGCACGCCTGATGGCATTAAGCAGCGACTCGCACATGGGGGCCCTGGTCTTACTGAACACTGAGATTCCAGGCCACCGACCGCCGTGTATCGGGTTCTATCAGACGTTTCTGCTGTGGCCGGGCGCGCGGAGCATTCTGAGATTCCTGATATCCCTGGACTTATTCCGAACATCCCCAATGGGATATGGCGGATGTTTCAGTGATTCACGGATGCTTAACCAAGATTTCGTTGGCAGTTTCGTTGCACCACTTATCGAACGACCGGACCGCCTGGAAGGCGTGGTCCGGTACCTTTGCGGTCTCGATTTTAGCGTCGTTGATTCGCTGGCCGACCTTCACAAGGACATTAAGATACCAGTTCATATGATCTGGGGCGAAGACGACCCTACGTTTCCTCTGAAATTCGCGCGAGAGATGGTCCGGCAATTTAATGCACCACCAGACCTTTGCACAATCCCGGGCACAAAGTTTCTGGCTTACATGGAACAACCGGACCGGGTGGCAGCACTAGTGCATGAATTCTGTGTTGGACTCGCATTGCGTTGACTCTGGCGTATCAACGGGGTCTTTGTCCTGATGACTTCAGTGCTTCTCGTATTCCTGGGTGGCGGACTTGGCTCCGTATTGCGGTTCGGACTGGGCAGATGGACGACCGGAATGTATCCGGGATTTCCTCTGGGGACAATGCTCGCCAACACGTTAGGCGCTTTTCTTATTGGCCTGCTGACTTTAGTCTTCATTGATCGAAATCTACTGGGTTCACCCTATCGCGAAATGATCCTCGTTGGATTCCTGGGCGGACTTACAACTTTTAGTTCGCTCTGCTATGAATCGTTTGTGTTGTTTCAGACGGAGCGATGGGCGATGCTGTTGGTTTACCTGATTGGTAACGTTTTGATAGGATTCGCGTTGTTCTTGTTAGGACGAATCCTGGGACAACTTTGAATGATGGTATCGCCGCCTGAGGTGATAAGATCATTTTTGTGGATTCGCGTTTAGATTTGATAAAATATTTGACGGTTGCGGAAATCAGCATTGCGTGTTGTTATATGAAAATCGCAAAACTCGGACCGGTCTTTCTGATTTGCTTTTTGCCCGCAATGAGCTGTGCCACAACTAGCCTCAGCAATGTCGATTTTCCGGTGTACTTCGGAAAACGCATTGGGGGTGCACCCTCCAAGGATTTCAATGCTGTCGTGGCCAAAGACGAGTTTCTATTGTTGGCAGTTCAGCAGTCCGCCGGAATGTCACAGGCAAGTGCCCTGGAAAAAGCTCTAATCAACAACAGTAGAGCTCCAACGGATTGGGCCACAATTCAGAGCATAGATGTTTCAAGTTACACTATCATCATCTTGCCGTGGATGATGGGCACTGCCACAAACGATATCAAGGCGAGAGTTGAGCATGCGAAATGAATTGAAGTTCCTTTTAATCACAAGTCTGATCACGTCTTCTTGCATGGTCGGCGGCAAGGGTACAGCCACTTTTAACCAGGTACGCTATCCGATCTCGGGAAACACAACGTTTCTAAAAGAGGACGGCACCAAACATAAATCCCCCGCGAATGTAAAGTCCCTGGCAAAGCTGGATGCACATAAGTATTACTGGGCTCTGGTCTATGGCCTGGTCTCGCTGACGGGCGAATATGATCTTGGGCCAGATATTAACGATGCTGTTGAGAAAGCAGGCGGGAACGCGGTTATCAATGCTAAACTCGTAAACTCACAATGCCCTTCCAATTATCTGGTGGCCGTCCTCGGAATCCTACCATTCATTCCGGGTTGCTCGTCCGTCTCTCTAGAAGGCGATATTGTGAAACTTGAGTTGTGATCATGAGGTCCAAGCGGCGGGCTCGGGACCTGCTGCGCACCGGTGTCTTCGCAAGCACGGGTCTCCTGGCGCTCCATTGCCAGTCGACTCCAATCGAACTGACTGAAGCCGAGAGGAAGATCATCGTAGTCAATGCACCAGCCGCGCACTTCCTGGAACTAAATTGCGCGGCCACGGGGGGCGTTATTGAAGCAGGTTCCATACCGAGTGCGGCAAAAATTGCTGCAATGCGCGGAGCCACCCATCTCCAGCAGTTTCAGATTGAGCAGGGCAGCTATTCAAATTTTAACGTCCCACACACAAGCTCATCGTACGCATACCGAGCCTGGCGATGTCCATTGCCGACCAGGGTGTGTGGCGGCATCGCTGCTATTCGATGTGAGCAAAATGAGGAATGCAAAATGGAAGCCAAGCATCCGGACGCCACCGGCTTTTGCGTTGCTAAGCCGTGAGCTAGTGTTGTAACTACTTTCCGAAATTCAAAAAACTCGACCCGCATCCCCGTCGGGATGCGAAAGCGAAACAGGTCATTCCGCCTGCGTGCATCGAGTCGAATCGGACATGAGCGTCCCGAGGCTCGGAACACCGCGCCGAAGGCGATGCAAGCAGGCGGAATGAAACAGGCATCGTTTGAAGCTATCCCCTACTGATTTGTTTTTGCTTCTTTTGCAAACTTCAGGAAGAATCCTTCCACGTCATACCACGTCTGGCCGCTCCAGAGTGTGTTTGCAATTTGCAGATGGTCAATCCCGGTTGTCAGAATTCCGTACGAAGGCTCACCACGATAGTTCCCCCACTTTGCAGACTCAACTGGCACCAGCCCATCGTTTGCTGCACCAAGTCCCTTGATCACTCCACCGATTGCATTGATTGGTTGCAGAATGGCCATCAATGGATGCTGAATCAGATCTGGAATGGTGATATGTGCAGAATACGAGAAGTACTTCACGGCTGCACTATTTGGAGTGTAGTTATTGAACGCGGCCATCCCCTCTGTGGTAAGAGAGTTCAACGCACCGAGAGCGTTCTGCTGTCCGCCGCCCCAGACCAGTTGCACCAGTACTCCAAGCACAGCCGATACGGATGGCTTGAGCCAGTCAGGAATCACTGCCTTAACAAGATCAGCGATTGGACTACCGCGATGCACCCCGGCGAGCGAAGTATAGGTGGAAACCTTGCTTGCCATCCCCAGGTTCGCGATCATGTAGCGACTGTCCAGAGTTCCCTGCGAATGTCCCACAATGTGGACTTTGCCGGAATAGCCGTTAGCTGCCATATAATAGAGAATCTTGTCTTTCAGTTCTTGAGCCCGAACTTCGTTTGAGTTGGCAGCGCTCTTCTGTGGAGCATATACGGTTGCTCCCTGTGAACGCAAATAATCGTCCATGCCGCCCCAATATTTTGCAATATTGATGAGACCGTTTGGATCAGAATCCCCCCATCCAAAAAGGCCGTGCGACAATACGATGGGATACATTCCTTGCAAAGGTTTGGAAGAAGAGCCCCCGCCCCCTGCAAATACGGTCGAGCATACAAAGAATGCAGCAAGACCGAACATTGCTTTTTTCATAAACATCTCCTCAGGCATGCAATTGCATGCGCGAATGAGAGTATTATGCCATAGTACATAGGACCGATCGACCGAGGTTATGATCCTGATTCCAAAATTTGTCCAGGATTATGATCCTGGACGTTCTGCTTTCTGCCTGGCGCGTCGAGCCTGCCGCAACCTCTCCCGGCTGCCCTGCTCGGCATCGCGCACAAAATCCCGCGGTGACACGCCCAGAATCGATTTGAACGCCAGATTGAAGGTTGCCTTGGAATTAAACCCCACCTGGAAGGCCACGGAAAGGACATTGGCATCGCGCTCTTTGAGCAGAATACGGGCAGCCTCTTCGGCTCTGTATGTGTTTACAAAGCGGGAAAAGTTCATCTGTCGGCGCGTGTTCAAAAACTCCGACAACTGGTGGGGCTTGATTTCAAGAATTTCGGCCAGCTTGGCAAGCGTAAGGTCTTCCTCATGGTATACTTTATCAAGGGACATCAGTTGATTGAGACGATGATCGAGGGCGTCCACGTCGACGCTTGACAAACGCGAATTTCGATACGCCTCGCGAACCGCCGGTCCAATGCGCTGAAAAATGGACGGGACTCGTTGGGATGCAAGATAGCTGGCGGCCGTAAAGAGCACCATGGCAAAAGCGCTCCACAATAAAGTGGAAAAACTGCGAAAGATGTAGGCCGCTACAACAACGGAAGTGAGCGTGCCACTTCCAAGCAGTACGCCGAGCATGACGCGCGCCCCGGGCTCACGCCGAAGGGATTCCAGACGGAACACGCGAAGGGAGCGCAGGAAGATTGTGAAATAGTAGATTCCATTAATCAAGAATCCCAGAATCAGAAACCGCTCTGGCAATCCTGTTTCTTTGGAGCTGAAATACTCCATCGGTGATGACTGAAATAGCGCGGGATTGACCAGGTAACAAATAGGAAGAATGGCGAATAACGCGAATCCTGGGAGGAACATCAACCGGTTCCTGTGGAATACATAACCCTCCTTGATGGTTGACATAAACAAGACATACATTCCTGGACCCAGAAAATAGACCCAGGGCACGTACATGTGATTCCAGATGGCCGGGGAAAGCACAATCCCCGCCAGCATCAGGTACAGGTAAAGGTACATGACAGAAGTAGAAATCGATAGAACCGCCAGGGAAACGTTGGCCAGTGTCCTGACGGGCCGGATTAGCGCCCCAACACTGAGCAGCAGCGTAAGGGCTCCGCCGAAGAAAACGGTCTGCGTAAAGAACTCGGTCATGCAAAGTAACCCGTTGCCGCAGCACGCGGCGCACAGACAGGCGTTACGCGACACTGCAAATCCATCAGGCTTTACCGGATAGGAGGGGGCCTCAACAAATAGCGCAAATATTTTTCAGAACGATTTAAAAAAAAGGAACTCACCCTTGACGTCAGGCAAGGATCCCGTCTCCCTTACGGGGAACGTGACAAACTTCAAGAAAGGAGCGCCTCCATGAAACAAATTCTGACTACGGTTGTGATGCTGCTAGTTTTGCTGGCAACGAGCTGCGCAAAAAAGCAGGTGGTGGGCGAACCTTCGATCGCCAACAGCCCGGCCCTCCAGGCAGCCGCCGGAAAGAAGATTCTAATTATCGTTTCTGCACATCCCAGGTTTGGCGATCATGCCGAGAAAACAGGCTACTGGCTTTCTGAAGTGACTCATTTCTATCACGTTCTGGCTCAGCATGGATTTCAAATTGATATTGCAAGCCCGGAGGGAAAGCCGAGCGTCATGGATCCTGCCAGCTATGACCTGAGCGACAATCTCAATCAAACGTTCTGGGGAAATCCGGAACTCAAACAAAAGCTGGAGCAACCGTTGAATCCCACCAAATTGCAGGCACGCGACTACGCTGTGATCTACTTCGCAGGTGGTCACGGAACCATGTGGGATTTCCCTGCTTCGGACTCGCTTGCGCACCTTGCTGCTTCCATCTACGAACAGGGCGGTATCGTCTCTGCTGTATGTCATGGTCCAGCAGGATTGCTCAATATCAAACTATCCAACGGTGAGTATTTGATCAAGGGCAAGCGAGTGACGGGGTTTGCAAACCTTGAAGAGAAGCTTGCCGGCAAGACCGGTCTTGTACCATATCTATTAGAGGACTCCCTAAAAGAAAAGGGAGGTATATACTCCAGGGCCTTCTTTCCGTTTGCTTCGCATTCAATTACAGACAATCGCCTCGTTACAGGCCAGAACCCAGGATCAGCGACCGGTGTGGGCGAGCAGGTAATCGCGGTTCTGGCGGGGACCTCCAAATAGTTTGGATCCTGTCCGGGGATCGCGTTCCCCCTGAGCAGGTCTGAGCGTCCATATCCCGCGCAGTTTTCAATTTTGATTGCGCCGGACATCGGGGTCAGACCAGGCTAGCTATGATGTCTAGCCAGATAGATCCGGAAGCATGGGTGGACCAGCATGGCGACCTGCTCTTTAGTTTTGCCCTGCCCCGAGTGCGGAACCGCGACATTGCCGCAGATCTCGTTCAGGAGACATTCCTCGCGGGGCTCAAAGGACTGGCCAACTTCAAATCCAATAGCTCCATTCGCACCTGGCTTGTGGGGATACTCAAGAACAAGATTGTCGATCATTATCGCAAGAGCTCTCGTGAAATTACTTCAGAGCTTCCCTTTGAGACGGAGCAACCTTTCTCAGAATCGGGCGAATGGTCCGGGCATTGGAATGAGAATTCAGGACCCCAGAAATGGAGCGAGCCCTCGAGAGAAGCGGAGCTGAATGAACTCCGTCAAAAACTTCAAACGTGCATAGATCAGCTTCCCGCTCGTTTGGCGCACCTTTATACAATGCGTGAAATTGATGAGATGTCGACAGAAGAAATCTGTAATCGTATGGAAGTTACTGCGACTAATCTGGGAGTGCTGATGCACCGCGCCCGAGCCCAACTCCGTCGCTGTCTTGAGCACTATTGGTCAAACTCATAATGGAAGGAATGGAAACCGTCAAGACCTGGATGGCCCGGCAGTTGCCTGGCTGTGCCGATGTAACTCGCACTGTTTCTGACTCGCTCGATGCTCCGCAGGGCTTTCGCAAATGGGTCGGTGTCCGCCTCCATATGTTGATTTGTGAGGTTTGCTCTCGCTACGAAAAGCAGCTGAAGTTTATCCGCAAGCTCCTTGGTAGAGAATTGCCTGCTGAATCCCTGCCGCCGGAGAAGAAGGAGCAGATGAGATCAGCCATACGACACGGCAAATCCTGAGCGGGAGCCCTTCATCCTGAGACCAGGATCACTCGGTCGTCACTATGGAGAATGAAATGAATTCTAAGATCAGTTGGAAAAACCCTGGCCCGGGCCGTAGAATTCGGCAGCTCGCTCTGCGCTTGTCTGCTTGTTTCTTTCTGGCTTCCGCCGGCCTCGCAGCTCAGCCACTGAACAAGTCGTTTTTTGGCAATAAGGCAGTGCATGGATATGATCCGGTAAGTTACTTCAAGGGAAGGCCCACTCCAGGGAACAAGGACATCTCACTTGAATGGAAGGGCGCTGTGTGGCTTTTCTCAACGCGTGAAAACCTTGCGGAATTTCGAGCAAAACCAGAGGCATTCATGCCTCAGTACGGCGGGTACTGCGCATTTGCCATGGCCAAAGGCTACCTCGCTGATATTGATCCGTTGAGCTGGCGGATCGTAAACGGAAAGCTATATCTCAACTATGATGCAGACATTCAGAAAGAATGGGAAGAGGACCGTTCCGCCATGATTCAGTCTGGTGATGCGAACTTTTCCAAACTGCAAGGCAGGTAGAAAAAATCGGCCTTGAAAATCGAAAATCATTGTAATGTAACGGCTCGTAGACCGACCAATACGGCAAAGTTATGATAAAATGGATTTCGCTTGCGTTTCGCCTCCTGGCCGCCCTGGTGCTCGCCCAGACTCTTTTCTACAAGTTTACTGCGGCTGCGGAATCCGTGTTCATTTTCCAGACCCTGGGTGCAGAGCCAGCAGGAAGAATTGCAGCGGGCGTAATTGAGCTTGTGATCGTGATCTTACTGCTCATTCCGCGCACGGCAATGATCGGTTCAGTGCTCGGAGCAGGAACTATGCTCGGGGCCATAGCTTCGCATCTATTTGTGCTCGGCGTCGTCGTGATGGAGGATCGCGGTTTGTTGTTTGGGCTGGCTGTCTTTACTCTGGTCTGCTGCACTATCGCCTTCTTGCTGGAACGCAAGCGGATGGCTCATTCTACGTAGAGCAAGAAACCTTTTATATATTCCCCCTCCGGATAATAAATGCTGATTGGATGGTCCGGTCCTTGTCGGTGTTTTTGAATTATCTTTACATTTCTTCTGGCTTCAAGTGAGGCTTGAAAAATGATCTTTTGCAACAGAGCCTCATCAACCGGATGGGAGCAGGAACTGGTTAGCAGTAGCCCTCCCGGTGTAATCCGTTGCAGGGCAAGACGGTGGATGTCTCTATAACCTCGCATAGCCTGCGGCAGGTCACGTTTGCTCCTCGCAAATGCGGGAGGATCGAGTATGATTAGATCTGCTTCGATTTTTGCGCTGCGGAGGAATTCAAACACATCTGCCCTGTGGAAACCATGTGCCTCCTCAGGAAGATTGTTCAATCTGAAGTTTAAACTTGCATTTTCAATAGCGCGTTCCGAACTATCAACAGAATCCACACGTGTGGCCCCGCCGCTCGCCGCATTCACGCTGAATGCTCCGGTGAAGCTAAAGCAATTTAGAACTCTTTTACCTCTGGACATTTGTCGAATCAGGGCGCGGTTCTCACGCTGATCAAGAAAGAAACCCGTCTTCTGAGGAGCCACTAGATCCACATTGAACGTTAGGTGATTTTCATTGATTTTAATCGATTCGATTGGATTTCCGTACAGCCATTCTGCCTGCGTCAGAGTACCTGGTTCCGCAGATGCGGGTGGACAGGGCTTCTGTAATATCCCCGTCAACTCAAGTCCTGTCTCCTTCATTGCATGTACGAGGCCATCGACTATTGATTTCTTCTGCAGCTCCATTCCAAGTGAAGCAATCTGCATTACGAGCACGGTCGCATAACGGTCCACTGTCAGGCCTGGTAGATTGTCCGACTCGCCGTGAACCATGCGCCAGGCATTCCCCTCAAACGACAGTCGCAGGCGCATCACCGCAGCCTTGTGGATGGCTTCCTTGACCCACGGTGTAAACTCAGTCGTTTCAGACGTATCCGCAAACCAGAGCATTCGCCCCGCCAGCGACGCATTCCTCCTGAAATAGCCACAACCCTGGTAATCCCCTCCCTTACTGCGGACGGTGAGCAAATCGCCGTCCTGAAATTCCGGCCAGGTTTCAATTGCGCCCGAGAACACCAACGGATGTCTGTGCTTGAGAGATTTTTCGCGACCCGCCTTAAGTATAATCGGTGAGCGTTTAGGATTCACAAATCATTCGGCCGTGAAGGCAGCGAGCGTCAACCAATCAAGTGCGACGCGATTTCTGTCCCCGCGACCTGGCCTGCGGCATTGAATTGAGCAGTGCAGCGTTAGGGATAGCAAGAGTTGCAATAGTGGTGTCTATTTCGTCGCGGATATGGAGGAGCCCCGGATCGATTCCTGCGTTCTTCAAAACGAAGACTATCAAAGCCAGACCCAGTCCCTCGCCCTCCGTGCGATCAGAGAAGCGGTCATGGAACTCAAACAAGTCTCCGCACCTTGCTGCGCAATCGATCTTGTTCTTGATGCGGTTTGCATCTTCAACGGTGAGCGGCAGAGAATTGCGAACCTCAATCCTGGTGGAATCATTGTCCTGGGCGAGCTCGAAGCTCACGGAAAGGCCAATTTCTTCTGCCCGGCGCGTGTATTCGCCAAAATTAGGACCGGCCAGGCAATGCGATCGGAAGAAAGCAATTCGCTCGGCCCGGCGCGCAGAGTCGTCCGCAGACCAGCCCTTTTCGCGGAAGAATACGTGCTTCAAATTTGCCTTGAGACCGTTAGTGACGAGTTCTAACCCGCAGGAGAATAGATTACTGCGCGTCTCAAGAACGACGTTTGGCAAGGCCTCGTCGAAGAGATGCCGAATGCGCTCCACGTCCTTCTCGGTGCCGGAAAAGGAGAGCGTTTTTCGCCAAACGCCTTCTGGCCTGCCCTTCTGAATTGCTCGATCGCCCAAGATACCTGAAAACCCGAAGGACCTCCTGGCGACCAGTAAATCTTAGACAGGCAAGCCCGTCAGTTCGGAATTCCGATTATTCAGATCGCTTTAGTAGGGTAGCTTCAGGTGATCGCCCTTTCACTGATGCGTCAGCAATGCCCTTTATGGCAGTGGTTTCGCCTGGTCCCATTCGCTGGGAACGATTCGACCGGATTCCTGAACCTTGAAACTGTTACCGTCCTTTTGGATAATCAGATAGCTTTCGCCATCGAAGTCCTTCACATTGCTTCTCGAAAATCCAGTTCGTATCGCCTGGTCGATATCCATATTAGGCGGCAGATCACACCTGGGTTGCTTGCGATGCATGAGTATTCTGCTCCCGTTCGCTGAGAGTCGATTCTCGTGATAAATCTGGGGAGCAAGACCAAACATCATATCCCAGGAACACCCTGCTGTTTTGTTCGTGTCCAGCCATGTCGCATAACGTATTTGACTTTCTTCAATCATGTAGAGGCGAGTGGCTGCACCCCCGCAGCAACAGGTACAGACTCCTCCGCTCGCAATGATAGTGTTTGGTAACGGAGTCTCTTTTGGGAGCATAGTTTCGCCCACATGGCCGGATGAATAGACACGATTTGTGCTTTTATGAATAAAGAAGAGTCCACCAGGAGAATCGCACGGAGCAACTTCGCCAAAGCTCACTTCGAGGATTCTGAAACCTCCGACCTCCTTGCGCGAGACCACCTTGCCACGGGCCAGCAGCTGCGCCTCCGTTTCGTCAATCGGAGCCAGGACGCCGTCTGTCAAACGCAGACGATCCTGGTCAAGCATGGCGAAGCCACTTTCGGAAGGGTTCGTCATGGTAAATCCTGAGAAGATCCAGCCCTGCCGCCCCTTGTATTTGATTTCAAGCCACACCCCTGTGCGACTCTCAATGGTTTCGTGATGTGGATCCGCGGCAATAACACGACCTGTAGTTTTATAGGGGAGCAAGTCAATGGGCTCGCCTTTCACGCCCGGAGTCTTGCGCAAGCGAAGGCCGGAAACGGCAGCCACGCGATAGTACAATTCAGGTATCCGGTCATCGAGAAATCCGCCAAAAACCCACCCTTCTTTTTCAGTTGCTTTTCCTTTTCTATAGGAAACGCGAACCCAGTTCCCTACTCGCCCCTGAATTTCCATCCAGGGAGGCCTGGTCTCAATGACAGAGACCTTCGTTGAAAAATTCAATATGTCTTGCGGAGGCGCTTGTTGCGAGGGCGAAGTTCTGACGAGCAAACCCGTTAGAGCCGAAACGTATTTTGTACTGCTAGCTGGCGAAGCCCGGACTCCAACGGGTGCCAACTGAATCACAACGCAAAGGGAAAGAAAGGAAGCGAAAATGAAACGATGATTGCTGATCAGGGAAGTGTTCTGGTGCATAGTAGTCCGCCTGGATTCTCCTCAGGACTTTAGTATGAATGGAACGGATGCATGGTCAAGGTTTTTCGAAACCGAGCGGAACAGAACCTGAATCGAGACCTCAGGGCCAGAGACATCGCGGAAACTTCTCAACAGTCTCTATAGCCTGCTTTGCAACGATCGCAATTACGATGATCTGAATTGGCGCGGTTACAACATCGACTGCGATTACGACAGGGAGCAGCACAATGAGCCCCGCACGCACGGGAAAATTTCCCGGATGGGTCTGGCTCAGTTCTTGCTGAACGGAGAAGAATTGAGGAAGCCGATCCGACGATGGAATAAAATAGGCTACCCTTTTGCGGTCTGCGGTGGAAGCAAAGATGACCCGACCCGGCGGTAGGCGTTCCTGATCAAGCGGGGCCCTGGTTCCAGAAACGGGATCAGGACTTTGAAAGAATGCAACACTGTCCGAGCAACAGGCTGATTTGAGAATGACTTCGGTGCCTGCGGAGTCGGTGATTACGATTTCTCCTGTTGTGACTCTCTCGACTTTCAGAACGTCGCGTAGCCTGTCCTTAAGCGATGGGCCGGTGTAGTAAGGATCGGCCGTTGTGTAAGGCGGAAAGGAGATTGCAATACCCAGATCAGGCAAAAGCAGCTTCCGCGATGCTTCCAGTGGAACGAGCAGCTGCGATGCCCGCTCAAGTGGCGGACAATCCCCGGCAGAACGAATGTTTGTGCGAACGTAAGTGTAGCTGGATTCTGCGGCCGGGTATTGCGCGAGAGGTTTCTCCATGCAAACAAATTCAGGTTTATCATCTGGAGCGATCCCGATCATTCGCAAAAACACTACCCCTTCAGAATTCTGGCGCGCGTTGTCGGGCAGCGCGGTCAAGGTTATGGTTTCTGAAATTGGATGATCAGACCAGGTGCTCCGCCAGGCGGAGGTTGCACAGGCCCCATGAAGAATCAGCAGCAGAAGTATCACATAGTGCTTCATACCCCTATTCTCCCGTGCTCTCTTTTCTGTACTCGGCACTTGATAGTCTGTAGAGTACGTGCACACGCGCTGGACTGTCCGGCGGAACAAGCGGATGATTGAAATTCTCAGCTGGATTGTGCTTCATCCCAAGCTTTTCCATTACGCGACGCGAAGGTAGGTTGGCAGGTATGGTAAAGGCTACAAGCCCTGAGAGCTTCAGTTCCTTGAAAGCGAACTCGCAAGTGAAGCGGGCGGCTTCCGTTGCATAGCCCTGGCCATGAAACTTACCTACGATCCTCCATCCAAGCTCAACCGCCGGTGTAAAGTGTGCTTCAAAAGGTACATGCGCCGCTCCTGTTAGCCCAATCCATTCGCCGGTTGCCTTTAGTTCAAGGGCCCAGACGCCAAAGCCATGTTCCTCAAAGTGCCTTTCTGTTTTTTGCAATAGCTCGGCGCTCTCTTCGTTTGTCCGAGTAGAAGGGAAATATCGCATAACGTACGGATCCGCGTTCATCCGTTGAAACGGTCCCAGGTCGGAGGGAAGCCATCGGCGCAGGACGAGTCGATCTGTTTCAAATCTCACGGATTAATTAGATAGTAAGACGTTTGCGCAATGACGGTGACAGGCTTTGCGTCTGCACAGGCATATGTGAGGGATGCATCATAGTGCATCACGTATGGCCGGGCAAAGAAGACTCGTAGGACCCATCGCAATAACGCCGACACACTTCCAAGCACGTCAAATCCACCCGAAAAATACTTACGTTCTTCCTGCAAAGTGCAATTGTCGCTGAGAGTATACCGAACCTTCGTTGGCACGGTGTATCCCGAAAATCCATCTGGTTGCGAATCCTGAATCTCAATCTTCTTTACACTGCCGTGAGACTTCACTTCCCCTTTCTGCATGATCGCATAACGGAGCAGAAAGTCTTCCGTTCCCGCCGTTCCAAAATATCCGCCCAGCAGGATACCCTGGTCGGCCGTAAAAGTACGAGCCAGCAAGAACCGCTTGGCGTAGGAATGGGGAGATTTGTTGGCCCATATTGCTTCCATTCCGCCTATGCCTGCGATAGTTTCGGTAACACCGCCCACCGTCATACGCAATTGGCCGGCAGCAGCAGTGATCGGGATATCGGCCCGCAGGAACGTTCCAGGCCTGGGCTCTAATTTTCCACCTGAGATTTGAATGCCTCTTCCAGCGGGCGTGAGCGTGAGATCGATCTCAAGAGCCTCTTTAGGCGAAGCACCGCCACCGGGATTCTCTGCGTGCAGAACCAACTTGCCATTCTCAAAACCAATTCTACTTGTTCCACTCTTGTGCCCAAATGAACCGGGTTGCGCTTTCAAACTCTTGTCGGAATACTCCGCAGTCCAGGTACGACTTTTACCACCGCGATAGAGAAGAACAGACACACCGTTGTTCCAGGTTCCCGGGCCCGTGTTGGAAATTACATACGTAATGTAAAGGAAGACGTCTTTGCCGCGAAAGTCAACGTTCCATGCCTGCGTATAGCCTTCATCGTCCGTTGGGGCAAATGCAAAATCAGAAACGCTTGTTGGCGCGACTTGAGCTGCGAGCGGAAATACAGCGGCCAGGAATAGCAATGCGCAACGATTGAAAAGTGACATTAGAAATCTCCCGGCAGACATGGAAATTGGACGACAGCTCTGCATAAATCGGCTGGCTCAAAAAATACCATAGAAATGTTTGCGGCCTTGAAGCAACCGGCCCAGGCGCCCGTTGCGCCCATATCCAGCCGCCGCGCCCACTCTCGCTGGTCTTCCGGATCTTTCAAAGTCAACGCAAGGAAGCGCGCCTGCGCGTCACGAAAGGCCGACTCCTTACAGGCCTGGCGTCGATCGGCCAGGGTTACTGCATTTGGAGCCGACGAGCCGATAGGATTCACCCTGGGCGAAAGGCGGGCAAACCCATGAATCTGGCTGCGATTGCCGTAGAAGTAATATTCTTGCATCTCATCTGGATCGGAATATGTCCGACAGAGAGAAGTTGCAAACGTGATTAAAAGAAGCCCTACCGTTTTGGCAACGGTCCTGTTGTGTTTTGGTCTGACTCGAAGCATAGCCGCCGCTGGACCGGAAATGGCCATCCTGCCATTCCAGGTCGGTGGCCAGATGGACATGCTTTCCTTCACAGAGCAGGATTTGCCAGACCTGCTTGCGCGTGCCACTCACTTTATTTTCAGTTCTACTCGTGACCATCGCCTCATTGACCCGGATGCAGCGGCCAAGGCCAGCCAGCGGGCAGGATGGAGTTCCGATCAGCCACTCACTGCTGCGGCAATGAAAGCGCTCTGCCGCGAAACAAATGCTTCAAAACTATTCGCGGGAAGCGCACAATTCCTGGCCGGGGACCGCATTACCCTTTCTGCTACGGTACTGTCGTGTGCAACCGGTAAGGAACTGAGTCGGGCTAACCGGGCGGGATCGATCTCCGGAATGCAGCAACTGCTTCGATCGCTGATTTCAGATGCTACCCCTTTTGCGCCACAACGAGACAGAATAGGACTCGGGCATTTGCGCGCAGCGGACATCGTGCTGGTTATTGATGCTTCCGGATCCATGGAAGAAGATTATAGGGCCATCGTAAAATCCCTGAGAGGGATTCAAGATAGTGTCCCGGCCAGAAGCCGTCTTGGGGCAGTAGTGGTGCAACCCGGCGGACTCGACATACTCCCTCTCACCGAATCCTGGGACAAGACCATCAAGATTCTCGAAGGGAAGAATCCGGCCGGTGAGGTAACCCTAAAGCAGGTGGAAGACGCAATCGGTGTGGTCGAGAATTTGCGTGATTGGAAAGGGGATCGCAAAGTGTTGCTTGCTTTTGACGCCAAAAGCACCTCGCGGCGCATGAGCGGACTGGAAAGTCGTTTGCGGAGACTCACGGCCAGAAGCGTTGACCTGAATCTTTTCCAGCTTCAAGGGCAGGACATCAAAGATCAGAATGAGATCCGGCGCCTAACCAATGTTTTGCGACTCTCGAATCCAGGAGTCGTATACGCGCGGCGGGCCGGATTTGCGGAGGGATTTTCCATCTACCTTGTTCAGTATGGAGCCCGCTTCTACAGAGCGGATCGCGATGTTTCAGAAGAAATCGCAAGGGGCACCATCCAACCGGAGAAGCTCCTCCCAATAGAAACCATTCACTATCCGGCCGCAGAGTTAAATCTCAAAACCCTTCCTGCACTCTACGCAAAGCGCGAGAACCTCCGACTCATAGGCACATCGCCCATTCTTTCGGGTTTGGAAAGTCGGGTAAAGCGGGCAACAGAGGTTCGCGGCGAAGAAATGCCGGCTCTGTATAAGGTTCTAGTAAAACATGAAGGTAAGGGCCTGTGGTTGAGGCTGGGAGATGCTGCTGCTGCCGCTCAGCTGCAAAAATCTAAAGGTCAATCTGTTTACATTGGATTATCTTTTAGACGGAATGGGAATGATCTTGAGAACGACCCATCTGTTGCGTTTCCAACCGGGCAGGCACAGGTGCCGCGGCTACTCATATCCACGCGCGAAAATTTGCTTCGGATGCGAAATCTAACGGCTGATGACGTATATTTTCTTTTTTGTGAGGTGGTAGAGGTAGAATCGGGCAAACCTGAAGACCTCAGGCGGTAATCGAACTCACCTTGATTCTAGATCATGGCAGAAAATAACTTAACACGCATTGTCGGCAGAGAACTGCCACCCCTGGCCGCCGGCCTGGTGCACGAAGTCAAGAATCCCCTGGCCGCGATCCATCTGCATTTGCAACTACTTGAAAGTTACATCTCCCAGGTAAAAGACCCGGAATTACGCGGCAAGATGATTGATAAGGCTGCGGTGATCAAACGCGAGATTGTGGGCCTCAATCAAACGTTGCACGACTTCTTACGACGGCTTCGCAATGCGGCTCCAGTTGAAAAGCAAATCGGAAATCTGAACACTGTCGTTGAGGATGTGATAACCCTCCTTGCGCCACAGGCTGAGCATGAAAACATCAAACTGATCTTCCACCCGGGCGAGCTTACCGCCAGCACATTTGAACCGACGTTTGTAAAACAGATTCTCGTAAACTTGATACTGAACTCGGTTGAGGCTTTTGCTCACGCACCGCCTCAGAAGGACAAAGAAATCCAGGTGGAAACTGGTATGGAGGGAAAACATCCCTATCTTCGTGTCCGCGATAATGGACCCGGCATTCCTCCAGAACTTCAGGTTAAGATTTTTGAGCCGCTCTTCTCTACAAAAGAAGAAGGCAGCGGGCTGGGACTTGCTCTGGTACAGAAAATGACAGGCCAAATGGGTGGAGACGTTCGCGTTCATTCGCAGCCAGGGCACGGGGCAGAATTTACAATTGTACTGGGCGGAGGCCCAGGGCTCTAGGTCAAGGCTTGATCCTTCTAATTACGCTTTGCGCCGCATGGTAGCCGCACATCCCGTGTACTCCTGCACCAGGAGGCGAAGACGCTGAACAAATAAAAATGCGTGAATTGGGTGTTGAGTAAGGGTCTAAACGAGTCACCGGCCGATTGAACAGTTGAAACATATCGGCAACGCCACCTGTGATAGCCCCACCAAAATAGTTTGGATTGTGTGCCTGAAAATCCTTTGTACGCATAACGTTCCGCGCCAGAACAATATCGCGAAATCCTGGTGCGAATCGTTCGATTTGCTTTTCCACTATCTCGGTCAGGTCGAGATCTGAGCCGGAAGGAACGTGACAGTAGGCATAGCCCGTATGTTTTCCCGCAGGTGCTCGCGAAGAATCAAACTGACTGGCCTGAACGACAAGTACAAAAGGGTTCTCCGGATGTCTCCCTTGCCAGACTGCATTTTCTGCGGCCGCAATCTCCTCAATCCTTCCGCCCAGATGAACGGTACACGCCTTGAGACATGCAGGGTCGCGCCAGGGAATTGGTCCATCCAGGGCCCAGTCCATTTTGAAAACTCCAGGGCCAAATCGATACGAGCGCAATCGTCGCACAAAGCGGGCGGGAAGAATTTCTGCCGCGATCGCAGCCATTTGCACCGGGTCTGTATCAAAGACGTAGGCACGGGCAACTGGAAGATCCCTCATTGAACTGATCATCCTATTTGTCTCGATTGTTCCTCCAAGCGACGCAAAGTAAGAAGCAAGCGCGCGGCTAATTGACGTGGATCCGCCTTTGGCCACGGGCCAGTCCTCCATGTGCCCGGCTAATAGGAACATCAAGCCCACAGCCGCAGAAAGCATTCGGGAAAACGGAAGGATCGAGTGGGCTGCGCAGCCGGCAAACAGGGCCCGGGCCGGATCATCTTTGAAGCGATTTGCGAATGCGCTCGCTGAACGCATCCCCGCGAGACCAAACTTCATCAACTGGAATGGATGGGACGGAAATCTCAGGGGAGCCAGGGCGTCAGCCAGCAGGCCCTCGGGATTCTTCAAGAATGGGCTTACCAGGTCCGTATAACGTCCGGCGTCACGCCCCAGCGCGCTTGCCGTTTCCTGGACTGAACGTCTAAGAAGCACCGCCGGAGCATGATCAAGCGGATGTGCTACGGAAGCCTCCGGGAGAATCCACTCAAGGCCATGCTCTTTGAGCGGGAGAGTCTTCAGATACGGCGAAAGAATCCCCATTGGATGCGCGCCGGAACAGACATCGTGCAAGAAACCGGGTAACGTGAGCTCAGCCGTGCGGGTCCCCCCTCCGATTTCAGAAGATCCCTCAACGACGGAAACCGACAGACCGGCGTTGGCCAGCGCAATAGCAGCTGCCAGCCCGTTTGGTCCTGATCCGATGATTACAACATCGTGGCTGGACATCAATGAGATAGCCAGCGGAGGCCTCAGGCCAACCACGGTTGCATTGTCTTGAGCTGACGGACATCCACGTCACCTGCGTCAATTAGCCCGGTGCTTGCATCAAATATTCTGTACGCGAGAGTTGGTTTCCCAAGAGGCTGGGATTCGACGAAGATGCAGCGCAACTCTTCTGGTTTGAAATCGCACTGACTCTGGATGGCGCGTAGCAACTGTTCGTTGTGGAGATGTCCTTCGCCAAAATTCCAGCCAATGGCCAGCCCAGCAACAAGCTCACCGTCCAGCCATTCGTAATCCTCAACGCGCTTCACTGCTTTGGGGACCAGTAACGGCAAAGCTCGCCCGTGCAAATGCATCAACCTGAATCCCATTACCTTGCCAACAATCCCAACCGACGTCTTGCGATCATACAACACGGCCAGCTGGTCATAAATCCATGGAGAGGACTTCTTCAGCTTGTCGAGCTTGCGAAAGGTTTCGCCTTTGAAAAGCCAGACGCTGTAAGCCCAGTTGCCTGCATAGTAGCGCATAGCCATCAGAAAGGAAATGGCAGACGGAACAAGATTCCCGAGCAACGGGATTACGATGAGCATGATCACTACAAAGATTCCAACGGGCAGAGACATGGACAGGAGACTCGCATTTGCATGCGCTCCAAAAAGAAAGAACCCGCCGTACACCGCGATGATGTTCCATTCCAGCGGCACACCCATGGGTACGTTGCTCAAGATGAACAAATGCAAGAACACCATCAATCCGAGGCCAATCATTGTGACCGTCCCACCCTCTCCCATGACGAGAAGGATGGGAACAGAAAACTCGATCAGAATCCCGAGGTGCGCTATGACAGCCAACCTCGACGGATTCAGATCCTCCGGATAATTTTTGTACATCAGCTTGCGAAGCCATTCGAAGCGCGTAAACGGACTGTTGCTTGTCATAACGCAAACTACGGCCGGGAAGTGCGAATTTAACTTGGAGAATCCTGCCCAGAACCACAGCGCGGCCTGAACTGCTTTGGCGCCTGGAATCCAATCCAAAGCCATGATGAAGACCATGGCAGTCGTCCAGTAATGCTCTCCGCGAGCCACGAGAAAGAGAGTCTTGTCAACGATTCCCATTAGCGGCAGCAGGATAACAATTGGGAGCAACAGTTCAAAAGAGACAACCGGGGCAACCAACAGCCTGACCAAAGAAACAAGAGTCAGAAAGTAGAGTGCAGTGTCGAACCATGTTCGGAGTGCCCCTCCGATCAGCGGTACTCCTTCAAAAAGTGGCAATTTGGTTGTTCCGGGCCGCAAGAAATACAGAAAGCCGCCTAACGGTGGCATATAACGTCCTGTTAGCGGACCGCTGCCGCACCCAAAACCCAACATTTCAAACATCATGCTCCAAATGATTGCCTTCTGAAAGGCAATTGGTTCCAACCACCATGCGGAAATGTTACTCAGGCTACCCATGCCCGGACTGAAGCCGCAGAAGAACCACCACCCGGCAACGTAGAGTATCATCTTAAAGAGATATACCACGTAGACAGCCAGCGGAGTGCCGTAGCCCTGGAGCGCCCAGGCGCGACAGACCATCTTGCTTTTTTCGTTGAATGGCTTTTTTTCCCACTCGAGCGCATCATACGGAGGAGCGATCGGACTCAGTAGACTCATGGACCGAAATTGAGCTCGTGGATAAATTCTGCCAAGACAGATTCGAGAACGACAGGCGATCCTGGCGCGAATCTCCCCAAAACGACTTGACATAATACCTGATAGCGGCCATGCTCAAGCAACCTGAATGACCAACCTGCTCATTATTGAAGACGATCGCAGCCAGCGCGAAGCCCTGCAGGAATACCTCACCGACTACGTAGGCAAGAAGGGAACGGTTTACGCAGCGCCGGACATCGATACGGCCCGTTCTATTTTCCGCGATCGAAAGCTCGATTTGATCATAAGTGATCTGATGCTGCCTGACGGCACAGGGATCGAGTTCATCAAGGAAACAAGGCAGGCCGGAAGTACCGTGCCCACGCTCTTATTAACGGGCCAACCCTCGATTGAAACCGCAATCGATGCAATCCGTTCTGGTGCCAGCGATTATCTCTTAAAACCGGTAGATTTGAACCACCTCCAGATCAAGATCCAGTCACTACTTGAAAACTCAGTCCTAAAGGAAGAGAACAGAATCCTTAAGCAGCGTCTTCAGGAAACGTTCAGCACCCGAAACGTCATCGGTAATGCGTCCGTTATGCGACCACTGTTGGACCGCGTTCGCCAGATTGCCCCCACAGAAGTTACAGTTCTGCTCGAGGGGGAAAGCGGTACCGGAAAGGAACTGATTGCTAACCTGATCCATGAGAATTCACCGCGTGCCGGAAAACCATTCATCAAGGTCAACTGTGGAGCCCTCACAAAAACCATCCTCGAATCTGAGCTCTTCGGCGCTGTGAAGGGCGCGTACACCGGCTCAGATCGAGATCGACCGGGCTATTTTGAAGCTGCGGACGGCGGAACCATATTCCTGGACGAAATTGGCGAGATGGACCAGGAAAGTCAGGTTCGACTACTGCGCGCCATTGAAGAGCGAGAAGTAACCCGGGTTGGATCCACAAAGGCGATCAAGATAGACGTTCGAATTCTCGCAGCAACCAACCGAAGCCTCCAACAGGAAGTAGACGCAGGAAAGTTTCGGGAGGACCTGTACTACAGGCTTGCCGTCATTCGAATTGAGCTTCCTGCCTTGCGGATGCGTCGCGAAGACATTCCACTGCTGTTTAATCACTTTATTACAGAATTCAACGAGAAGTACCACAAATCGGTGACCGGAATGGCTCCGGACCTCCTGGCTTTCTTTCAACAGTATGATTGGCCTGGAAACATAAGACAACTAAGAAACGTCCTGGAAGGGATGGTCGTTCTGGCCAGAGAAGATATATTACAAAAGAGCGATCTGCCGGACGAACTGGCCAATCCCAAACAGAGGATTGCTGACCGCAAGCTGATCGATGCAGTAATGCCAGGGATTTCAATGGACGATTACGAAAAAGCAATTATACTTAAAAATCTAAACTATACCGGCGGCAATCGCGAGAAAACCGCAAAGCTACTTGGACTTTCAGAAAGAACATTGTACAGAAAGATCAAGGACTACGGAATGGCCGATGATTGAAGCGGTCCGTGGCATCATACTGCGCCGAAAGAAACAGAATGAGTCTGATAGCCTTGCGACTGTTCTCACAGACTCAGGCGCGCTGAAATACGTTCGCTTTCATGGAATTCAACAATCCAAAAACCGGAGCACACTTCTGACGGAGCCCGGAACGCATGTGGATCTGCGCGTGCATTTTCGCGATGATACCAACGGAAGCGTAAAGGAAGGGACAATTCTCGAGAGATATGAGCCCTGGAAGAAGGGTTACGCCATGCTCGCGTTGCTTTCCTCGTTGCTTGAGTTCGCGGAGGGTGCGGCAAAGAGTTTCGATTCAAACGATCTGTTTGTTCTACTCACGGCCTGGCTCGGAATTGTAAGACCTGAAGACAGAGCCCTTTCGGCTGCTCAGTCAACCGGGATATTCAGCGCGTTTCGTTTCCAGGCGATGCAAATCGCCGGCTTTATTGGCGCGCACAGTTGCGCGCATTGCGGAGCGGTAGTAGGCGAGCGTGCACACTGGGAGATTCCGGAAGTGAGTTTTGTTTGTGAGAAATGCAATCCGGATGCAAATGTTGAGCATGGGCACTATCTTCGCACTATTGAACAAATGCTCCACTTGCCGATTGACTCTCTTTTGAATTCCTTTCAGGACCAGATTCATTTAAAAAACCTGGAGCACTACGCATCCATATGCGTCCGGCACTCGCTACCGTTTCATAGCCCCGCTGCCGACGCATTTACTTCGACAGAAAAGGTTGGTTCGTTTTGAGGATAGTTTACGCATTTCTCCTGGTTACCCTTGCCGCGCTGCTCGTTGGTGCTGCAATTTCAACGGAATTCTTCCCCGGTAGAATCCCGTTGACGGAGAAGTTTCTAAACGACCAGAAAAAAGTGCTGGTTCCACAGGTGCAGTCTCTCGATCCTTTTCTGAAACACGGACAAGAGTCGCCGTATGGCAAAAAGTAAGGTCAAAACAAAGAAGAAAACCTCCGGGAAGAAAACCGGAGCGCCTCCAAAAGCGAGGAAGGCCAGGCCGGCAGGCAAGATTTCCGCAGCAGCAAGCGCAAGGAAGTCTGCAAAGGGTGTCCGAGGAAAAGCCAACACCCGAGGACAAAAAGGCTCAAAAAAGAAACTAACCGGAAATTCCAAAAACACCACGAAGGTCACCCTGCCCAGGGCTATCGAACCAGCGCAGAAAAAAACGGCGCAGTCGGCGCAAAAGCCTCTTGCAGTATCGGAAAGACCAAATCCGGGTCAGAGAAAGAAGAGCCAATCGGTTGGGGGCGGGAGCACACTCAAACAGACTTTGCTTGAGACAATAGCGGCGATCCTTCCACAGGAAGATTTGAAAACTGTCCGCCTGCCAATTGAATACGCCCGCGATGAGAAGTTTGGTGATTATGCCCTCACTGCGGCCATGGACAAAACGTTTCGGGAACTGCTTGCAAAAGACCAACCGCAACTGAAGAATCCGCGGGATGCCGGTGCATGGCTGGTCAACACACTTTCGGGGGCGGACAATTCGAGTGCCGTTTTTGAACGCGTCGAAATTGCTGGACCGGGCTTTGTCAACCTTACAATATCGCCTAACGTATTCTTCTCATTTCTTACCTCCGCCGTCCAGAATCCGGATCTATATGGGCGCACAACCCCAACAGAAGCGCGAAAGATTATTTTTGAATACGTCTCAGCAAACCCAACCGGCCCTCTGAATGTTGTTTCTGCGCGTGCCGCAGCGCTAGGGGATTGCTGCTGCGCGCTCCTTGACTGGGCCGGCCATCAGGTCTTTCGCGAATACTATGTGAATGATTTTGGTAATCAGGTAGTCCTCCTTGGGCAGAGCTGCTTCTTGCGTGCCCTTGAGGAACAATCCGTCCCAATCAAGTTCTCCACAAAGACAAACGACACCGTAACATATCCGGATGGCCCGGGACTCCCATTTCCCGCAGAAGGGTACCACGGAGAAATGATCCGGGATGTTGTCCGCGAGATTGTGAAGCGCAAGACCGTGCTGATAGGACCCAGGCTCGTCGAGCATGCTGCCAGTATTGCGCAATCGAATGATGTCCCGGTTGACTTCATTTCAAAGCATCCGGCGATGCAGGACATTGCAAAGAAGCTCGGTGAAGCTGCAATCACGGTGTTTCTGGACATGCAAAAACGTGACCTGGAGCGCTTTCGAGCAAGATTCGATTCGTTCTATCGTGAGTCCGATTTGCATAAGCAGAACAAGGTTACGGCGGCCCGAAACTTTCTTGAAGGCTATGTGACGCGGGAAAACGGAAAGCAGATCTTTCAGAGCACAAAGTTCGGCGACGACCAGGATCGCGTGATCGTTCGCGAAGACGGACGGCCAACCTATCTTCTTGCGGACATAGCATATCATAAGACCAAAATGGATAGGGGCTTCACTGAGATTCTGAATATCTGGGGGCCTGATCATCATGGGTACATTAAGCGTCTCGCCGGCGCGCTTCAGGCAATGGGTTACCCGCCTGAAGCGTTCCGTGTTCTGATCGCACAGCAAGTTAATCTGCTAGAGCACGGCAAACCGATCGTCATGAGCAAACGCGCCGGGAAATTCATTACCATGGATACGCTAATGGATGAAATCCCGGTCGACGTGTTGCGATATTTCTTTGTAATGCGCTCTTTCGATTCACATCTCGATTTCGACCTGGCGGAAGCGGCCGACACTTCAGAAAAGAACCCGTACTACTACGTGGCTTACGCACATGCACGCGTCCGCTCAATCACGCGTAAGGCTGCCGAGCGCGGTTTTGTCCCTGCAGTTGAAACAGCAGAAGTCAGAGATCTTCTCAAAGATATTGAATGGACGGCAGATCGTCGCCGCTTGCTTTTCCTTGTCGCTCGCTTTCCAGAAGAGGTTCAGGATGCGGCTCGTTCACTCGAGCCACATCGAATGATAAACTATCTGTACAACCTTGCAAATGCTCTTTCCAGATTCTACGCGCCAAAAGAAAATCGCATCATTGAACAGGAACCTCGCATAGCCCGTGGATTACTAACATTGCTGCAGGGAGTTGCGGTGTGTTTGAAGAACGGTTTGCAAATCCTTGGTATGGACGCTCCCGAAAAGATGGTCCGCGAAGAATCAACTGAGTCCGCCAACTGATCCAGAAAAGAGATAACTCCTCCGCGTCCTGTTCAAGTGACGGGCGAGGGATCGTACCGTAAGTTCGCTCGGAAGTAGTTCCTGATGTTTGTGAGGCGTGTCGGTGCGCTTACCGGACACTCGGGTACAACAAGTTGGTTTAGCTTATAAATGGTACTCTTGAGCTGTTGCTTCCTGACGGCATGGGCGGCGCTCACGAACAAATCCCGAGGCATAATACCTGCTACAAATTTCAAACCGCCCGCGCGTAGCCCATCGCGGCTGAAAGTAGCGCAACTGCGTCGCGTGACACTGAACTGTGCATAGTTTTCCGGGTGTTTTGGATCACGCGGGGAGTTGTGAATAGTTTCCAACGAGGCGCGCAGGTGTTTCTCCATGGCGGCCAGATCAAGCCCCTCAATGCGCAGCACGTGAATCGAGCGCATAAATAGTCGACCGAACTTATCAAAATAAGGACGCTTCGCTTCATCAAATCCCCACTTCCCCTTTCCGGGCAACGGTGCAAATTCGCCGAGGGCAGGACGGAAAAAGTACTCTTCGGGCGTTATGATTTCGTTCTCGTTCAGCAGATTGGAAAAATTAAAAATGAGTCCGTTCACATTCAGGGCAATATGCCCCATCATTGATTCCCAGTACTGACTCAGCTTTTCGTTGTAATACAATTCAACGCAGGGGGCGGACTCCTCTGCCCGCGGCCAGATAAGAACGATGGGACGATCCGTTTCGTAGTCCTTCTGGGGAAGCGTTCGAGCATTCACTTCCCTGTCCGCCCAATGCGTCAGGTAGCCATCCCAGATGCGCTCGCCTTCGAAGTGCCTGGCCCCATCTGGCCCCTCGATATATGGTCTATTCCCGTTTGGACGGAGAACTCCGGAAACGTGTGACATCGCTCGCTCCTGTGTTCGCAAGATGCGGGCCTCGGCGTCCCAAAGTCCAGCAGAAAGCCGATTGCACTTGACTGAAAGGTCGACCCGTCCCAGATATATGCTCCATGCTCGAACTGCTTTCATCCATCCCAGAACTTATCGCTTCGATCGGGGCTCATCCCTACGCGATTGTCGCGCTGGGAATTCTATCTACCATTGGAGTCTTTCTCGCCAAACATTTTCTCAGCCGCATTGGCGATGATATTTACGGATGGATTAAATCCCGCATATTCAGACGGAAAAGCAAAGAACCCTTGCCGGTCCAAACTTCAGCCCAGGAAACTGATTCATCCGGGGAATTCAAACCATTCGATGTGGAAACGTCTCTCGGCAAATACCATGCAAGCGAACTCATCGGGCGCGGCGAAATGTCTGCCCTGTATGCGGCGGAAACAAATAACGGTAAAAAGGTTCTGATCAAGATCGCGCTGCAGGCGGGTGACAATGATTTGCTCCAGAACGAAGCCCGCATGCTGAAGCTACTTCTTGAAGGGGGAACCACTTACAACAAGCATCTCCCGGAATATTTTGACCAATTTCGAACTGCACGCGGCAACGTGGGCCTGGTGCTGGGAAAGGTAGAGGGGTTTGATCTGCGCGCGGTGCGCGAACGATATCCGGACGGAATTCCACAGGAGCATATCATCTGGATATTCCGCAGAACCCTTGCTGTTGCCGGGCATGCGCACAGCCTGGGAATCATCCATGGAAACATAGAACCGTCGCACATTCTCGTAAGTCCACCCGATCACAATGTATTCTTGATCGATTGGGGCTATTCGGTGTATAGACCAAATGAAACTTCGCAAGGATTCCGCGTCATTAACGAACAGTTCTCTCCACCAGAAGTTGCTGAAAGAAAATCGCCCATCCCATCGTCGGATCTATATTCAATTGGGAAATGCATGATCTATCTCCTGGGAGGAAATGTCCAGACGGATGCAATGCCAGGCCATGTTGACGAACGCATTCAGCGTTTTATCAAGTTTTTCACACGACCGAGCGCTTTACAGCGAGCCCAGGACGCCTGGCAGATGTATGCAAAGCTCGATGATTTGCGCGAGGAAGTTTTTGGACCTCATAAGTTTAGAGAATTTAAAATGTGACAGAGCTAGAAACTAAGGAGAATCAAAATGGGTGGTGGTTACTACAGTCAGGACATTGCACGGGAAGCCCGGTCAAGCGGCGGCGATGTTTTTGGATTTCAAGCCTACGGGGTAAATGCTGGAACGGCGGCCTCGCGTCGTGAAGTGCATCCTATCCTTAACATTCGCGGCAAGACGCGCGAGTGTAAAAATGAAACTCCCATTGTGGTGGCCCTCGACGTTACGCGCTCCCGCGGTGACGATACTAAAATCGTATACGAAAAACTTCCTACCTTCATTGGACAAATTGAACTCAAGGGCTATGTGGCTGGTGCGGCCATCAGCTTCTGTGGAATTGGAGATGCAAATTCGGATCGCGCTCCCCTGCAGGTGAGCCAGTTTGAAGCTGACAACCGCCTGGACGAAGCAATCAGTAAATTCTGGATTGAGGAGGGTGGCGGCGGAACCGGTCAGGAATCTTACGAACTCGCCGCTTATTACTATGCAAAGCATACTATTATTGACTCTGTTCAAAAGGGAAAGAAGGGCTATTTTTTCTTTGTTGGTGACGAGGGCTTCTACCCCACCGTAAATCCTAATCACGTTACGGACGTATGCGGCCGCGAAATTCCAGCACCAATTCCTTCTGCGCAGGTCTTTAAAGAGCTACAAGACAAGTTTCAAGTGTTTTTCCTGCAGCCAAAGAAGTCCTGGGAAGAGCGCAAGGCAGACGTGGACGCGGAGATTCAGCAACGGGTTGAATCAGCTGGCGGGCAGTATAAGAATGTTGACGTCCGTGCTTCGCTCATCTGGAACAATCGAAACGATCTGGACCTGCATGTTATATGTCCCTCCCGCGAGGAGATCTTTTACGGGCATAAACAGTCCGTATGCGGAGGCTGGCTGGATGTAGACATGAATGTTCAAGGCGAAACCACCAAGCCAGTCGAAAACGTTCGCTGGAGTCGGGGGACAGCACCCCACGGTCGTTACAAAGTCATAGTCCAGAATTTCCGATTCCATGACAGCCCGGCGCCCACCGACTATCGTGTTGAGATTGAAGTAAATGGCGAGGTGAAGCAGTTCAAGGGAACCATTTCGCCCAAAGGCGAAACCGGTATCGATAGCAACATCCTGATCTATGAGTTTGATTTTGACCCGAGCAAGCGCAAGCAGCCGGAAGCAGCACCTACCGAGAAAGCCACGTATGCTGCGTATGATGATTCTGTAATCAGAACTCAATGGGCAACTGTGCTGCCCGCAGAGCGCATTCTACCCATCGAAGACCCGGCCCGCATACTAGACGTTATGCTCGGCGCGATCGCGATAACGGAAGGGAAAGCCAGCCTCGACGCATTTCTTTCTGGACTCAAGGGGAGCCACACAGAGCACGATCTTCAGCAAATTCGCATTGCGCTTGAAGGGTTGTCTTTTCAGAAGTCTGGTGGACCCAACGTGGATCCTGGAGCCGGCGGGACCAGCCATTCGGGTTCAACACGTAGACTTTGATAATTGTCGCCTAACGTCCGACATATCCTTGTCTGTGGTCTGGGATTCGGCGACGAAGGGAAAGGTAGCGTAACGGACTTCCTTGTCCGCAAATTCGACGCGGAACTGGTGGTTCGCTACAATGGCGGTCCGCAGGCGGCGCACAATGTCGTGGCACCCATAGGAAGAACGGGTAAGGCAATCCACCACTGCTTCGCCCAGTTTGGAGCCGGCACTCTGGCCGGAGCAGACACCTATCTTTCCGAATTCATGGCCGTAGACCCACTCGCTCTAATGGCAGAGGCCAGGGTCCTGACCCAAAAAGGCATCAATCCTTTTGATAAACTCATCATCGACGAAGAGTGTATCCTGGTAACGCCTTTCCATCAACTCATGAATCGCTTGCGCGAATTGCTTCGTGGCTCGCAGCGACACGGTAGTTGCGGCATGGGTGTAGGTGAAGCAATTCTTGATATGGAACGGTCGCGGCCCGGCGTACGTCTGCGCGATCTCATGTCCCCCGGTATTGTCACCAAATTGCAAGAATTACAGGATTTCAAAATTGATGAGGCCTCGAAACTCCTGGCCACGACGGACTTGAAAGAGCCCCAGGCAGTGATCAATGGAAAGACGGACCGGGTTGAAATGGATTCAAGACATCAGTCGGCTACCGCAGCTGAGATCGTGGCCGACCTGGAGAACCCCGCGCTGTTGCGGATTTTCCTGGAACGTTTGGTCCCCTTTCTCGAATCGATCAGAATTGGCAATAGAAATGACCTGATTGACATGCTGAGGAAGAAGCGGAGTATCTTCGAGGGCGCACAGGGAGTATTGCTCGATCGCGACGCTGGCTTCTTTCCGTATGTTACTCCCTCAAGAACAACATTCGCAAATGCTCTTGAGATTCTGAAGCACAACTCCGACGAATTCCTCAGGTTGGGTGTACTTCGGGGCTATATGACGCGACACGGTGCGGGCCCGCTGGTGAGCGAAATTGATACACCTTCAAGCCAGGATCTGAAGGATGAACACAACCACGATGGGCCCTGGCAAGGGGCTCTTCGTGTGGGATGGTTCGACGCGGTCGCAGGGCGTTATGCCCTTTCTGTTTCAGAAGTTGATGGCCTGGCAATCTCCAATATCGATAGGCTGCCCCGCGATGCGAGAATATGCAGAGCATATCGCGTTCCTTCAGGGAAAATATCGAACCTCCCGTTGGGCGATTCAGGCAAGAAGCCCGGCAAGTCAGAACTAACCCAACTTGTCTTTGAGGCCGCGCCGATTTTCGCGCCGCTCGACCCCGTTCGCGCTGCGGAACAGATATCAGAGGAGCTGAACCGGAAACTGCTTCTCATTTCGAATGGACCCGGGCCGGAGAACAAAACGTGGCTGTGAAATGGTTACAGTAAAAAGGGACCAGTTAACCAAGACCGTGTTTTGCAAAGAACTGCTTGAGAATTTCGATTACACGTTCGGGTAGTTCATGATGGGGATTGTGTCCGCAGGGCAATGCATGTTTTTCGATATTTTTGAAATGGGAAAGAATCTCATCAAGCGATCCCTGCGAATTCTCGCGGCTGCCTGGCAACAGATGGCTTGATTCGCCATAGATGAACAAGACCGGGCATTGAACTCTTTCCCAGAGTGCCCGAGAAAACTGTGGGCTAAAAGGGATTGGAATTCCTCCGTTCTTCACGTCAGTATCCTGGCGCCAGACAAACCCATCGGGTGTTTCGCGGGCTAGCGAACGTGCCAGTGTTGCAATTCGTTCGGGTGGCAACGTTTGGTGCACTGACTTAAGAATCAACTCTGCTTCTCGCAGCGTTTTCATGACGCGAACTCGTTCAGGCCGCTTCCGTCTGAGGGCATCACCCCAGCTCTTCAAGCGACGGATCTCTTCCTCGGCAGGAGCAATTCCGGAAAAACCTTCCAGCAGTATGAGAGCTGAGATTTCATCGGGATAGAGTCCTGCGAATCGCGCTGCGATAGCCGCCCCCATACTATGCCCCATCAATACGTATGGCTTACTCAAGCTGCCAGCGAACTGAATCAGATCTCCAAAATACAGGCCCGCACTGTAATAGCCCTGCTCAACGCGCGACGAGTCGCCGTGCCCACGCATGCTTGGACAAAACAACTCAAGGTTATCGAAAGCAGGCAGAATGAATTGGAACGTTTCACACGTATCAGCAAACCCGTGAAGCCCGAGAACTACCGGTTTTCCAGGGTTGGTATATCGCACACAATCCAGGAAACCTCCGGGAACAGTAAATTTT
The DNA here is from genome assembly GCA_016788865.1 of Leptospirales bacterium. Lineage (GTDB taxonomy): Bacteria > Spirochaetota > Leptospiria > Leptospirales > Leptonemataceae > JAEUSB01. The sequence continues at coordinate 54,271 of JAEUSB010000088.1, read as the reverse complement.
ATGTTTTCTTTACTTTCCAGAGCGCAGCCTTCCCAAACAGAGCAGGACTCCAAGCGCAGAGAGCGCATGGTCTATTTCATCGCGTCGAACCATAGCCTCGAGTTCATCGACTGGCACGAGGACAATGTCGATTTCTTCCGATCCGTCGGGAAAATGCTTACGATCGGGATTGATATGACAACCCTCCGCGAGGAAGAAGTGGATCTTGTTTGAGAACAGAGCCGGATTTGGATTCACCGAACTAACGTGTGTAATCCGTCGACTGATGTAACCAGTCTCTTCCTCGAGTTCGCGCGCTGCAGCAGTCTCCGGATTGCTTTCGTCCGGGTCCAGAGTGCCACCGGGCGTTTCGAGTATCATTTCCATTGCTCCTGCTCTAGGCTGACGAATCAAAATGGCTTGATTGTCATCAGTGATTGGTAAAACATTCGCCCAGTCCGGCGGGCTGATTCGATGGAATGAATGTGACATTGGCCCGCGAGAATTCTCGAGCTCCATTTCCTGAACTGTGAACGGCACGGTGACAAGCACGTCCCGGGATCTTGTTACCTTCCATTTCATATGAGCACAGTCAACAGGAGGATGAAGAAAGTCAAGCCTTGAGAAGTCTGCAAGCCACATCAGTGGTTCGCATGGTTTCATGGACGGAACGCCGAAACAGAGAAGATTAGAATTGTTGCGTGAAGGCCAACTTCAGGGTATCCCCTTCGGTTCTCAGACTCACACCTGCCCTGGGCGCGAAGATGAGCGTATCCGCAAGGACCCATCCGTACAGGCCCAGCAGCGCACCGCGGGCCGCGCGCGCGCCGCCCGAGGCCGATTTATATCGGTCATAATTATGTGAGTTGGTGATTGAACCGAGGAAGAAAATCGTTTGTGCGGTAGCATCGTCCTGCGCGACACCTCTGAGTCGGGTCACGTAAGGTGTAAGGAATAAGAACTGAGCCGAAGACGATTGGTAGAGTGAACGGCGACGATTGTAGATGACGTCCTGCTGGCGGGACACTGCGGCAAGTCCAGCAAAGCTCAAGCCATACGCAAATGCTGGAGCCTTTCTCCCCTGGTAATACTGGCCCCAGCCCGGCAGTACCATGCTGCGTACGAATGCGCCCAGACGCGTTGGTGTGTTGCGCTGAAGTTCTTCACGACGACGTGCTTCTTCCAGTTTACGCTGCTCCGCAAGTTCGAGTTCTTTTTTTACCTCTTCGCGAATTCTTTGGCGCATCTGCTCATCGGTCAATTGCTGTTTTTCGTTTTTTTTGGCATCCTCTTTCAAACGATCTGCAGTTTCTTTCTCGAGCTTCTCTTTCTCGAGCTTCTCTTTTGCCATACGATCGTCTTCTGCTTTCTTCTTATCCGCCTTTGCTTTATCATCCGCGGCCTTCTTTTCTTCAGCAGCTTTTCGCTCTTGCTCCGCTTTCAGATCAGCGGCCTTTTTCTCTTCCGCTTTCCGGGCCTCTTCCTTGCGCAGTGCCTCTGCCTGAATCTTCTTCTGTTCTTCTGGGGTTGGGCCGTAGGTGATCCTGCGAATATCGGCCTTCTTGAGTACGACTCGACCATTTGCGGTATCGAGGACTACGTCCGTACGATTCTGGCTTACGATCTGACCCGTAAAGACCTGGCCGTTGCGCATGATGATTTGCTCGGCCTGAATTGTGCCCACGGCCAGGAAAAATGCAATAGCGCAGGTGGAAGTTCGGAGTTTCATGTAATCAGCGATTCTCCTTCATTCAATGCACGCCCGTCAATCAAAAGAGAGTCCTGGTTTCATACTGGAACCCTCGCGCGGTTAGACGAAAGTTTCTAACTTTTAATTGCTTTTACAAACAACGCTAAATACGTAACAAACAACGAGATGCAGTTCAAAGACCATTTCTCAAACCAGGCAAAACGCTACGCCGATTTTCGTCCCGACTACCCGGAGGCCCTGATATCGTGGGTTGCATCGAATGCGACAAACAAGGACACCTTATGGGATTGCGGAACGGGGAACGGGCAGGCGGCTCTGGCGCTTGCAAAATACTTCGGCAAGGTCTACGCGACGGATCCCAGCAAGTCGCAGATAGAAAGCGCGCGGATCCATCCAAACATCGAATACTCGGTTCGAACAGCGGAAGACTCGGGCTTTCCATCATCCACGTTCGACCTCATTACGGTAGCCCAGGCACTTCACTGGTTTGACTTTGAAGCCTTTTTCGCAGAGGTGCGCCGTGTTGCACGGCCCGGATGCGCCATCGTCTGCTGGGGATACGGACTATGCGATGTTTCACCAGCGGTAGATCCATCATTACGGAAATTCTACTCTGAAGTTGTGGGTCCGTACTGGCCACCGGAACGCAAGCTTGTAGATCAAGAGTACAAGACCATCCCGTTTCCCTTTCCCAAAATCTCGGCCCCACAAATTTCAATTGAACGCGATTGGTCGCTGGAAGAGTTCCTGGGTTATGTTAGCTCATGGTCTGCCGTGCAGGCCATGCAGAAAGCAACCGGATCAGATCCGGTCAGCGAATTTGGGACGGAACTTGCCCCGGTCTGGAGAAGCAGCGAGAAGGTCCGTTGGCCCATCTACGTCCTTGCCGGAAAAGTTACTTAACCACACCAGTCTTTCATAAACGGTTGCATCTTCACCGGGGTGTACTCCACAAAGCGATACGTTGCAAGAGATTTTACGTTAAACGGATCTTGCATCATGAAAGTGCGAATGGACTCCAGGGATTCAGCCCGACCAAGTATAACCCCACCTGTCCTGGGATTCTGCGGTCCCGACATCAACAGGGTGCCAGCATCGAAACCCTTTTGCAAGAAGGCACGATGCTCCGTCACCGCGGCATCGATTTGTTCGATTGGAACAGTGTAGGTTACTTCAATCATGAAATGTTTCATATGGCACCATCCTTCTCCACGTCAAAAACCGCAAAACAGTTTCTGCCTTCCTGCTTTGCGCGATAGAGGGCACGATCGGCCGCTTTGACAAGAATTTCTGGACTTGCATCCCGGGCCGGCAAGAGCGACGCGACGCCAATGCTTGCAGTGACAATCTTCCCGGGCGCTCCTTCATGATCAATGCGCAAGCCTTCCACAGCTTTGCGAACAATCTCCGCCACATGAGCCGCACCCGGTCCGGGAGTTTCCGGTAAGATAATTGCGAACTCCTCGCCGCCGTAACGTGCAAATAAGTCTGTCGGGCGTCTCGCGACATCACGAACCCCCAGCGCCATTCGCTTTAGACACTGATCACCGCCCGGATGACCATAAAGGCTATTATATTCTTTAAAGAAATCTATATCAAGCAGGATCATGCTGATCACAAATCCAGCGCGAGCACCTCGTTTCCACTCACGGTCCAGGTGTTCGTCAAACTTACGTCGATTAGCCACTGCGGTCAACGGATCGAGATTGGATGTAACTTCAAGTTTGCTCAGCATGCCTTCCAGCTGCCGTTGCCCTTCGAGAAGTTCGGCCTCGCGACTTATGCGACGGGCAATTTCTGTCCGCAATCGCAAAGAGTTTCGCACGCGAGCGACCAACTCGAGCCAATGAAATGGTTTAAAAATGAAATCGTTAACCCCGGCATCCATTGCCTGCGGCAGGATCTGAGGCCCTTCTTTGCCCGTCATGATGATAACGGGAATGTCTCTGAACTGGGGCATGCTGCGAATATCTCGTGTGAATTGGATGCCGTTTCCGGAGGGAAGCCAGACATCTGCGAGAATCAGGTCCACCGAATCAGCGTGGGCCAGAAGTAGCTGCATTCCTTGCGGTGCGGATTCCGCAAAAAGCAGGTCTCTGTAACCGGAACTCTCGAGCATCTGCCGAACTAGCCGCTGCTGATCCGGCGAATCCTCAACGATGAGTATCATGCACTTTCATGGAAAGGAGCCCGGATGCCAGGTCAAGCACGTCTTGAACAGACGCATCCGGCCTTCCATCGGGCCCGGCGCAATGCAAGACCCGTGCACCCTGCGGCGCCCAGATTGTGGGATCTGTCGGGCCAAAAAGTGCGATCGTTTCAATGCCCAACGCTCTTGCCAGATGCGTAACACCTGAATCATTCCCAACGAATAGATCGATTGTTCGGAGGAAGTACGCCAGCGGCACAATATCTGAACGTACGACATGTCCTACTGGCAAATCTGCGGCCGACGCAGAACCATGTTCGAATTCGGCCGGACCGACAATCCAGTAAACGTCCGCGTTCCTATTCTGTTGCAGCAGCCTGGCAAGAGCCTGAAACCGCTCAAGAGGCCATCTCTTTCGCATTGAACCGGCACCTGAGTGAATTGCAATTCGGTGTGTCCCCGGTCCGCGGCTCTCTAGAATTTCGCTGGCGTTGGGTAAGCGAAGGGTCAGTCGGCCCGTTACCCGATCAGCTGTCGAACCGGAGAGATTATGCATGGCAGGGTCTTGATCCAGGATTTTCGAGAGGAAGGCGGCTTGATGGATCTCTCCATTTGTTTGAAAGGAAGGCGCGGCAAAAACCTTAATCCCCGATCGCCTCAGATTTTGAATGAATGGATCGTTTATATCTTTTAGCCATACGTACGCCAAATCAAATGGTAGCCGATCTTCCGGAGCCCCGAGATTTGCGGAGTCTTCCTTGCCGGGTTTGCATTCATCCCGCAGAAAGTACGGCCGAAGCATGGGCGACTCAAAGCTGATAATCGAGTCAACGTAGTTCTGAACCAGGGGCAAGAATTCAACGTTACCCGCTATTGTAATGTGCGCATCCGGATTTCCCTTCCGGATGCGCTCAATTACACCACTTGTCAGAATCAGGTCACCAAGGGCCCCGGTTCTGACAATTAAGATCCGACTAAAGACGGACAAGGCTCATTTCTGAGCCAGCTTAGCCTTCAGATTGGTGTCGAGGGCACTCAAGAACTCCTCCGTGTAGAGGTAATGCTCGCCGTGATTCACTTTGTTTCCGTGTACGCAGACGGCAAGGTCCTTGGTCATTTTACCGCTTTCAACGGTCTCAACGCAAACAGCCTCTAACGCCTGGCAGAAGCGAATGAGTTCCGGATTGTTATCGAGCTTACCACGGAACTCCAGGCCTCTAGTCCATGCAAAGATAGATGCAATTGGATTGGTGGAGGTTGGCTTGCCCGCCATATGATCGCGGTAATGCCGTGTAACGGTTCCGTGTGCTGCTTCCGCCTCCATGGTCTTCCCGTCCGGCGTGACGAGTACTGAAGTCATGAGTCCAAGCGAACCAAATCCCTGGGCCACTGAATCTGACTGGACGTCACCGTCGTAGTTCTTGCACGCCCAAACAAAATTTCCATTCCATTTGAGTGCGGATGCAACCATATCGTCAATCAAGCGATGCTCGTATACGATTCCTGCCGCAGTGAATTTTTCCTTGAATTCTTTCTCAAAGATTTCCTGGAAGATATCTTTGAAACGACCATCGTATTTTTTGAGAATCGTATTCTTGCTCGAAAGGTAAAGTGGCCACTTCTTGGCCAGCGCCATGTTGAAGCAGGAATAGGCGAAACCGCGAATCGATTCGTCCGTGTTGTACATCGCAAGAGCAACGCCATCACCTTTGAAGTCATACACCTCATGAGTTTGTGGGCTGCCGCCATCCGGAGTGAATGTAATGGTAAGCTTCCCCTTGCCCTTCACGAGAAAATCGGTGGCGCGGTATTGATCTCCAAACGCATGACGTCCAATGCAGATGGGAGCAGTCCAGTTAGGCACAAGACGCGGTACGTTTTTGCATACGATGGGTTCGCGAAAGACGGTGCCATCGAGAATATTGCGAATGGTTCCGTTCGGGGACTTCCACATTTGCTTTAAATTGAATTCCTTAACGCGAGCTTCATCCGGAGTAATGGTTGCGCACTTGATACCGACGCTATACTTCTTAATGGCTTCCGCCGCTTCGACGGTTACCTTGTCTTCCGTCTTGTCGCGATACTCAACACCAAGGTCATAGTATTTGATATCCACGTCCAGATAAGGGAGGATCAGTTTGTCTTTGATGAATTTCCAGATGATCCGGGTCATTTCATCGCCGTCGAGTTCGACTACAGGGTTTGCTACTTTGATTTTGCTCATGTTGGTTTGGCTTTCTTGATGTTGGATTTGGGCCCAGCCCTGCGTTAAGTCGACCCCTGGCGCGCCCGTTGCAAGGAATTTTTCGATTGATCAGCGCGGTCGAATCGAGTCAATGATTCATGGATCGTTTTCGTCTGGATCTTAAGTACGCTGTCATGGGCCTTGCCGCCTCGGCCGTGCTTTATGTCCTGCAATCGTTCTTCTATTGAACCTTCCCTGAGGCAAACGGACACAATATGGCGCGAATCCTGATGGTCGATGACAACCGCACAGTCTGCGAAGTTGTCCGTGCTATCTTCAAGGATTCGGCTCATTCCGTGGAGTATGTCGGAGACACAACCCAGGCCCGCGAATACCTTACCCGAAACAACGACCTTAGCCTGCTCATCCTTGACTGGGAACTCCCCGGCGAAAGCGGGGTCGACTTTCTAAAGTATGTCAAGAGCCTTGAAGAGTTCTGGCTGCTCCCGGTCATCATGCTCACCGGCCGCACGGCAGCCAGGGACGTCGAGACCGGTATCGCAGCCGGTGCTTTGTACTACGTAACAAAGCCATTCGACCAGCGGATTCTCAAGACTCTTGTTGAAACGGCCATCCAGGACTTCAATCCGGTCCAGGACGTCGACAAGTCCCTGTCGCAAGCGCCAATGCATTTGCTCCGTCAGGGCATTTTTGAATTCCGAACTATCACCGACGCGACCAATCTGGCAGCAGCCCTGGCGATGCGTTGCCCGGAACCGGATTCCGCCCGCCTGGGCCTCCACGAACTATTTGTGAACGCAGTGGAGCATGGAAACCTTGGGATCACGCACGCGGAGAAATCAAGACTCTTGAATGACGGCTCTTTGCCCGGGGAAATTCTCCGCCGATTGACTGATCCAGCTTACTCTTCGCGCGTGGCAACTGTAGAGGTCTCCACCGATGATAAGGGGCTAACGTTCGTGATTCGCGATCAGGGAGCGGGCTTTGATCACACCCAGTTTCTTTCCCTGTCCCCTGAGCGAGCGTTCAGCCCTCACGGTCGGGGAATTGCAATTGCCCGCGACCTTTGTTTTGACTCACTTGAATACAAACCGCCAGGAAATGAAGTCAGTGCGAAAATCCTAAACGGATTTCTTGAGCGTCTTCAATAGAGAACCGATTTCCGCGACCTGCTTCTCCAGCTGTTCAATCTGTTGGGCCGGCGTGATTTCATCGCGATGCATTTCTGCCCGCTCCTGTTGCGCTTCTTCCATACTGCTCATGATCACACCAATGAAAAGGTTCAGGACAACCATGGTCCCGATCAGAATGAAGCTGATGAAATAGATTGGCGCAAAAACAGGCGAAGGGTCAGATTGTGTGCAAAGCTCTTTGAATGTGTAGTCTACAGCTCCGCAGCCCAACTGCTGAATGGTAAAAGTTTCGATCCATCCCTCAAGGGTGACCGTCTGGAATAGCGTAAGGAACGCGTTCGGGAGAGATCCGAAATGAACTGGATCGTTGTGCCCAAAGATGAACACTCCGGCCACGGCATAGAGATAGAACGTCAATCCCAGCAACAACCCAACATAGCCCATAGATGGAATACTTTTCAGCAGGGCGCTGACAAGCAGCTGGAGCCCTGGCAAGAACCTGACCAAACGAAGCACCCTCAGAAGTCTGGCCAACCTGAGGACGGTGATATAGTGCCCATCGAATGGCATGAATGAAACCACGATGGTGGTAAAATCAAAAACATTCCAGGGATCCTTGAAATACTGCCATGGTCGCGGCATTGCGGCCGTAAGCTTTAACACAGCTTCCGCTACGAAGATCCAGAGAATGGTCTGATCGAGTATGTGCAGCAATGCGTGATGCGACTCCATAATCGACTTGGAGGTTTCAAGTCCGACAACCACGCCGGCTACGAGGATTACTGCAGTAATGAAGTTCTGAAAATAGTTTGAATGAGTAAGTTTTTGTATCGTGAGTAGCACGGGCAACTCATGGGAAGAGCGGCGTGTCCGTCAAATTTTTTTTATCGAGCGGATAGCGCCCCGTAGATGACTGTGTCAGTATCTTCCCAGACCTGGTCCGTCTGCTCCGGCGAAGCAAGCACACTCGCGGACGCCTCGGTCAATCCCGCATAACGGTGCGGTTCCGGACTTCTCTGACTCCAGAAAAAGACAGAAACTGCAAGCAAGCCAGCAGCGGCCACGGCCAACCATGTCCGCGCCCGATTGGCTACTGGTTCAAGACCTGAGTCAATGCTTTCCGCCCGGGCAACAACTGCAGCAGCCGTCCGTTTCGAAAATCCCCGGTCCTTGATTAGCTCCTCAACTTTGCGATCCAGACTGGATTGATCCTTCATACTCTCTCCTCCCCCTTTGCATTGGTATAGCGAGCCAACCACTCTCTACCTCGCGCAAGGCGTGACTTCACCGTTCCTGCCGATACGCCAAGCGACCGGGCAATCTCTGCCATCTTCATTCCGTTCAGTCGCAGCTGCGTGGCCTCTCGAAACGGCTCAGGCATTTCCAGGACGTGCAAACGGACGCGAGCTTCTCCTTGTTCAGATTCTTTGACATGAGATTCCGCTACGAAATCTTCTTCGACCACTGCATGCCGACCCCGAAACATCCAGTCAAACCTGAACAGGGCAAATCCTTCCCGTCTACCTTTTCTGGCTGCCCGCCGACACTCATTTCTAGCCGCCACGTATAACCAGCGCTGAAGACCGTCGCCGGTTAACCCGGGCTTGTGCTTGAACGCCAGAAAGTAGCGCAGGTAGGTTTCCTGCGCTACGTCTTCGACATTCGCATGGAGTTCTCCGGGCAAGTGGCGTCCAATCGCCCGGAGAACTGTTTGCTTACTCGCTTCAATTACCTGTGCGAGTTCTGCTTGAGTCATCTTGTCCTATTTCTCGTCTCTATCGTGACCCTGACGGTGCTCTCTGGGCCCCTTGTCGCCACGATCCTTGTGCATCTGGCGCAATTTTGCCTTTTGTTCGGGTGTGAGGATCGATTCAAACTCAAGACGGCTTTCAATGTGCTGCATGCGCGTTTCGATCTGGATAGCACTGATCTCGGTGAGTTTCTGACGCACCGCATTCAGGTCTACCTTGTCCGCTTCGAGCAGAGCGCGAAGCTGTGTGTGCAGAGGGCGAACTTTTTCCATCTGTGCTTTCATTGCCGGTTGGCGTTTCTCCCGCAATGCTTTTGCCTTTTCCTTCTGCTCTTTTGTAAGCTTCAGTTCATTGGCCATTTTGTCGAAATGCTTCTGGTCGTGGCCTTCACCCATCATGTCCGGACCAAACTCTTCGCGGGATGGTTTTTCAGCATACACGCCATTGGCCGTAAACGCAACCAGTGTCAGCATAAGACCAAGTAGTTTCTTGTTCATTGAATCCTCCTTTCAGATTCTATCTCTATAAACCCGGTCGGCAGAAAAGGTTCCCGAAAAATTGGATACTACGCCCTAATGCGGGGGTTTGAAATACTTGACACAATCAGAGAACCAGCTCATTGCTATCGACATGCGTTTTGTGTTTGCCCTGGCCCTTGTGCTTCTCACGGCCTGCAAGTATGACACACCCAATCGCTCTAATCTATTCCTGGAAATCTTTCTGTACTCCGCCCCCTGGATGGCAGTCGCAACGGGAACAAACTGCACTGGCTGGACTTCTGTCGACGCAAAGACGTGGCAGAGTTTTCAATTTCCTGGCTGCACAACTGGGACTATAGCAAGTGTAGCATTTGGCGCAGACAAGTTTGTTGCCGTTGGGAGCACAGACGGAACAACATGTGCAACGTGGACTGGAACGGGAGTCTATTCGCTTGAATGGACCCGTAACACGTGCGGACCCACTGCTTTACGAATGACAGCGGTCGCTTTTGGATCAGGATCGGCGGGCCAGGAATTTGTCGCGGCCGGTATGCCTTCGAGCGCTACAACGTTTGCCTCTATTTCCTCCCAGGATGGCATTACGTGGAGCGATGCTACAATAACAGATGCAGGCGGTGCAGGTGCTCCAGTTCAAAGCATCGTGTTTTGGCCGACAGGACAGCAGTTTATCGAAAGCCAGCAGACCAATCAAAATACGCAAAGGCGATCCATTGGTGCCGGTACTACCTGGATTGCTGGCAATGCAACCGGGGTTACTCCGCCCAAATTGCTAACTGGCCCTACCAGCTCCAATGGAACCATGCGACTTTACAATTGGGGCAACTCACCGTCTGTGGTTCAATATGATGACGCCGGGTATGCTTCGGGATATACTAACTTATCGCCTAACGTCTTTTCCGCAGCAATACCAGTCGTGAATGACGGTGTCCACGGTGAAGGCAAGCGCACTGTTTTTGTGCGCGACAGTTGTGGCGTAACCTATCTCACGTCTGCCAGCGGTGCTGACACGAGCGGCGCCTACACCATGTCAGGCTGCACAACAGCTAACATCAAAGCAATCGGCTATATTGATCCTTACTTTATCGCGGGAAGCGACGACGGGTCTTTTTATTATTCAGTATCCGGACTTCCTTCCGAATGGACCCGCGCAACTTCAAGCGGCTCGAGTTCTGTAACCCAGAAGATTGCCGGAAGACCCGGCGTATTGTAATCAAACTGTTTCGAGTACTCGATTTTCCAGACTGCGAATCCGTGTAAGCAGAATGCGGTTTAGCGAGAATGCCATGCGCGGCCGCGCGTGAATGAGGCGCAGGAATTCGTTTGCGCTGACCTCAAGGACTGTACCCGCGCTGTGAGCTTCCATGCGAACGGTCCGCGAACCGCCGTCAATGATCGCTTCTTCTCCAAACGATTCCTTTTCCTGCAGCAGATCCAGAGTCTTGTCACTGCCCTTCACAATACGGACTTTACCTTTGAGAATTACATAGAACGATTCGGCAGAATCCCCTTCCTTGTAGATTACCTCTCCGGCCTTTAGTTTAACCTCCTTGGCAATTTCGTTGATCCACTCCAGATCGCGCCCCTCAAGTTCCGAGAAAAGCACCACCCCTCGAAGGAAGAGAATCCGTTCCATATCTAGAGCCATAGCATCCAACCTCTCCTGTGAAAATTCTTTTGCCGGGGCAAAACCAAGCCTTTTGAGAGCAAGGGCCGCATTAAAACGAATGATCGGCAAATCATGCTTCTGCTGCATGTTGATTTCTGCCTCAAAACCCTTGAGACCAAGCTGGCCAACTGCATACATGGCTGTAACGCAGAGCCATGGATCGCGTGATTGCGTAATCAGCTCACGAAAAATTTCCGGATGATCTCCTACGCCTGTCGCCCCATCGGGAAAATGTTTCAGGCTAAGTGTCGCAGCCAGAGCACGGCCCTCAGGGCCCAGGCCTTCCACCATTTCAAGCGCTTCCGCCTTTGTGCGACGATCTTTGCTTGCAAAATTCTGTCTGACCGTCTGAACAAAACGAGGATCGTTCAGAATTCCGAGTGTATCAAGCGCCAATGATTCGCGGGCGTCGTTTGAATGCCGAATGGCATCCGTAAGCAATGTTGTAGCGTCCGGATTTCCAAGTCGTTCAATGTATGCAAGACATGCATGATCCTTCTCAATCCGGTTGGCGATTGCGGCCCCGGCCTCAGCTACAAGCGCCCGAACACTTTCCGGGAAGTACTGGTTCAAGGTATCGTCGTCGGCTTGCTCTGTCTCAAGAAGCATTTGCTTGAGGCTTGCAAGTGTTTCAATCGCAGCATTCATAACCCGCGTGGGATAATTGACCAGATAATTTGAAACAATTGGAATTGCCTCCGGCCTACCTATTTTTCCAAAGCAGCGAATCAAAGCGGCGCGAACCGCAGGCGAATGCGAATCTGACTTGAGCTCCTTCACCAGATCGTTGAACGCGTCGGCCCCAATGGCAACGAGTGATTCGCTTGCCAGGGACCAGAGGACCGGGTGGTCAAGGTAAGCAGTTAGATAACTAACAACCCTGCCCTCGGGTATGCGAGACATTGCCTTTATTACAATTTCCTGGCGAGCATCGTCATTGGAGGGAGCCATGCTCAAAAGCATTGTTGTGAAGTCATCACGACGAATCTCGCTGATGATGTGAGCAGCGCGCCTGGTATCTTCCAGATTAGAGCTTTTCGCAAGAGCGTTTAAGGTCTTGATTTCGCGATCCTTCTTTCCTGTGGACGCTTTATGGCGCAACGCAGCAATAACCGTCTCAACTCGCACGTCTGGATTTTCGTCATCAAGATATTGCGTGAGGGCGTCTACATGGACCTGGTCCCCAATTTTTCCGATCGCGCGAACCGCCGCTGCGCGAATCGCAGGATCGTCACTTTCAAGCAGACCCTGGGCAATCGGAATCTGCGCGCGCTCTCCACGTTCTTCCACTACCTGCAGGATTCCAACCTTGACCCGTGGCTGGACCGTGCCAATCGCCTCGCAAAGGTCCTCTACCAATTCCTCGTGGCCTTCGGCTGTGTCCTTGAGCATGTCTAGCGCAAAGAGTGCAGAATCCGCATCAGGCGATGAAACCGATTGGAGGAGAACGAACCGCGTTTCCGTGTCTTCCAGCTTTCCAAATTCACTCATTGCCTGCGATCGCAGGTCAACGTCCCTTGAATTCAGATTGAACAGCAGAGCCTTCAGGTAGTCGGAGTTAACGTTAAGCGCAACCACAACCAACAAGAACGCCAGATTCAACCCGATGAAAGCAATGTTGTGCATGGGCTCACTGGAATTATTCGTCCACAGAAGCAATGCTCCAGCCGCGGCGGTTGAGAGCGGCATTACAATCCCGGAAATAAACGCTCGACCCTGCCCCCGCTTCTCATCAGGCAAAGAGTTATAAAGCAGCTGCGAAGCAGAATCGAATATGCTGAAGTATATTGCAATATCGCAAAACCGCGAGAGTGCCACCAGGATGGTCACGTTCATTAGCCCGTGATGCACGGAGGGAGGAAAAAGACTGAAAAAGATGAGTGAGACCGTTCCGATGGTAAGACTGAACGGATAAACCAGGAGCGTGGCACCTACGCCAAATCGCTGGAGCATGCGGCCTGTAAATAGCACCTGTATAACGAAGCCGCAAATCGAACAGAAACTCACGAACAATCCCAGGAAGCCGGTCAATTCATCCTGATTGTCAAAAACGGAGTTCATTGTCCGATAGTAATGAAACTCGATGATGTAAATCACGAGCCACATCGGAATGGTCATGTAGGTCAGCGTTCTTAGAAGAGGAATACTCCAGACGAAACTTATTGATTTGAAGAATCCAGTTTTTTCGCGCACTTTGCCATCATCGACTTTGTGCTCACCGCCAGCCGTGACTTCGGCTTTGCGAGTATTGATCGTAAGCGGAATTGCAAGGATGAGCAGAACAGCCCAGACGACAAAAAGATTGACTGTTCCAATTACTGAGGCGAGCGGCTTGGTAATTGCTCCCCCCAGAATCGTTCCGAGCAGCCCTGCACCTGCGAGCAAAGGAAACACGCGTTTCCCTTCACGGGGATCAAAGATACCATTCGCAAACGTCCAGAAGTGCATCATGAAGGAAAGGAAAAGCGATTCAACAGTACAAAATGTGACGTACGGCAACCACCAGTACTTCATTGGAATCAAGAAACGCAGCGCAATGATCGCAACTGCAGACCCAATCTCCATCCCGATCAGGAACTTGTGCCGCGCAACGCGATCCACTACGCGCGAATAGCCCAGATAGATCACAAACATGAATACTGCATTGAGCAGATACATGTAAGGAATTCGTTCCGGACCTGCCTCTTTCAGGAAATAGCCATCGCGCCCGATCCTGCCGATTTCTATCCCCGCCATTGTGATGAACCAGAGCGTCGCTGTGGTAAAGAGCCTGGGAGCTTCGTGCTCGGTAATACCAAACCATTGACTGAGTTTCTTTTCAGTAGTTCTAAGAAGCAAGACTGCGGTACTCATGCTGCTTGCGCCTGATATTGAGGTTTGCGTTGCTCAATGAGCGAAATTGAAACGTAGATAATTACAGATACAACCGGTGGAATGAGTGTATCAATACCCCAGAGGTGCTGGGGCGCCAATTCGAGGGTTCGGAAGGTCACAAAGAGAACCACGCGGAGGAGCGAAGGAATGATGATGGCGTAGAGAGCAGCATTCGCCGTTCCTTTCTTCCAATACACTCCAAGCACAAGCGGAACCAGGCAACCCGCGAAGACCATGTCAAAGGACAGGACTAGCAAGTCGCCCGGGTCTGGCTTCACATGCGCGAAAATTATCGCCAACAAGGTCACAGGAACGCACATCCAGCGCGAATAGAACAATAGACGTTGCTGAGGAATCAGATTGGGAAAATTCTTTTGCAAGATGTTTCGCGTAATTACGGTGGCCGTTGACATGATCACACCGTCTGCGGTCGAAATACATGCGCCTACGAGACCAACCAATACCATCATTGCAATCCCTTGCGGTAAATGCTCCTGAGCAAACTGCAGGATCACGGCCGGACCTTCCTTGACACCAACTTCTGGCGCATAGTAGTGCGTCGCGACCGCGCCAATGAATGACATCGTTATGCCCACAAGAATGGTAATAGAACCCGCCAGTAAGCAAGATGTCCTGGCTGCTCTGGGGGTCTTTGCAGCGAAAACACGTTCCATAAAATCGAGCGCAACGATATCGCCCAATGCCAGCGCTGCGAGCGTACCCCAGGTCATCCATGGGCCAGCGACTCCTGGTTCAACCTTGTAGAGCGGCTGCCAGCTGAAGTTTGTCTGCAAAACCTTTCCCAGTACTTCCGGCTCGAGCGAAGAGAGCAGATACACGCAGGCCGCCACGAAACCTACGATTGTCACACCGATTTGCAGAATGTCATTCCACGTTACAGCAAATAGACCACCCGCCATTGTATAGACCATGACAAGGATCGAAATACCAATCACGGACGCCAGGGGCGGCCAGCCAAAGATGAACTGAAACAGAATGCCAACTCCGGCAACGTTGGCCGCAAGGAGTGTTGCAAAGCTCAAGACGCAAAGGACAGAAACCAGGAGTTCAACTCGCTTATCATACCTCCGAAAATAGAAATCCGGAAGCGTGAGGAGCTTCATTTTGTTCAGGGGTTCAGCAAAGAAGAATCCCGTCAAAATAAGCGAAATGCCTATTCCTGTGGCAAGGACGTTCCCACCCCAAAAGCCCCCTGAGAAAGTGTAGAAGGCATTGTTGAAAGTGCCACCAATCTCGATAGCCTGACCTGTTTGGGACATTGCCAGGACCCAGAAAGGGATGATGTTTCCCGCAACGAAGTAGTTCTTTACCTTTCCGCCGATTTGACCCGCAGAGTAGATTCCAATGATGAAGCTGATGGCAACGAAAGTCAGAATTGGCAATAACATCGATGAAACTGACCCCCCTGGAACAGGTCCGTGGTTCATTATCGAACAAACGAGCCGGTCTAGCCTCACAGTTAGCACATTTTATGCCATCACTTTCCTGAATTCACAGGATTTGAGCGACCAGGAAAAAATGATGACCGATAGCCGATCAAGCCTATCATCGGCCTTCGCAGGAGATCGCTTTGACATCCAGAATTGAATACAACAACCCGGTAGCTATTGGCGCCCTGGGCCTACCCTACCATTACGAGATGGTGTCGGACGCTGTGCGCGTAGCGCCCTTCAAGAAAGCAATTCAGGCGGTCAGCAAAGGCAAGGTCGTAATCGAAAGCGGTTGCGGCACAGGAATCATGAGTATTCTTGCGGCCAAAGCCGGAGCCAAAATGGTCTACGCCATTGAGATCGATCCTAAGATCGCGGATTTCGCTCAAAATAACTTTGAGAGGAACGGGCTAAAGAACGTGAAGCTGCTGCGCAAGAGCACGCTCGACGTAACTCTGGACGATCTTGGCGGCCAGCGTCCGCAGGTAATTATTGCAGAGAATCTTAGTACGTGGCAGGCAACGGAACCAGAAGTTCAGGTGATGAATCATATGAACAAAACGCTTGCGGACCAAAAATGCGTCCGACTGCCCATGACGGTTCAAAACACACTGGAGCTTGCCGGAACAAAATTCATGTTCGAGAATATAGTTGAGCTCAGAACTCACTTCTTTGAATTCAGTGGAATCAAAAAACCAAAGATTCTCTCAAAACCCATCGTCTTCTCAACATTCGATTTCAACGGTCAGGTCGCAACCTCTTACGACAAGAGTATTGAGGTCAAGGTTTCAGCTCCTGGAATCATCAATAGTCTCCGCCTAACGTCGCCACTAGAACTCATCAAGGGCGTTAAGTTTAAATCGTCTGATTCCCTCATGCCGCCCGTCATTGTTCCCTTGAAAGAAGACCTGAAAGTCAAGAAAGGAAACGTGGTACGGGTTCAGATTCGCTACAACACAAACACCGATTGGGAACGTTTCCAGGCCAGTGCTCGGATTGTAAAATAAGTTACAGCGGGAGCGCCACGTGGCAAGGGATCGTTCGCATTTATCAAGCCAGTGAATGCGGAAGGCCGGGTGTTTCCTGGCTGAGCAGATTCTTCAGGAGCGCATCTTTGTTGAGAACTGTCTCTTGATGCAGCATTCGCACTATCCGCGCTTTCAATTTCAAGAATTCCATTGATAATTTAATATCGAGACCTCGCTCCGGTGGGAATGGAACCTGGATTTGATCCAGGATTCGTCCCGGGCGCGCAGAAATGACAATGATCCGCGTTGAAAGAAAGATGGCCTCTTCCACGTCGTGTGTCACAAACAAGATCGTACTCTTCTCGTGCTGACTGAGAAAACACAATAGCACCTGCATTTCTTCGCGCGTCTGTGCATCCAGGGAACCAAATGGTTCATCCATCAGTAGAACGCGCGGACTATTGAGAAGCGCCCGAGCAATTGCGACTCGCTGTTTCATTCCACCGGAAAGTTCGCGCGGATAGCTGTTGTGAAAATCCTTCAGGCCCATTAAGTTGAGCAAGTTGATTGCGCGCTGTGTCTGAATGAATGTGGCGTCTGCAGAGCGTTTCTGAGCTTTCAGGCGCTGACCAAAGCAGACGTTATCCAGGACATTGAGCCAGGGGAACAGGGTGTAATGCTGGAATACCATTCCGCGATCAGAAGATGGGCCGTGAATCTCGCGACCATCAAGAATCACCTTACCGGATGTGGCATTGTCCAATCCGGCGACCACGTTCAAAATGGTCGACTTGCCGCATCCTGAGGGCCCAATTATGCTCACAAATTCCCCGCTTCCAACTTCGAAAGACACCGGAGTCAGGGCACGATTCTCTCCCTGCCTCGTCGCGAAGATCTTCTCCACTTCTACGAGCTCAAGTTTCACTTCCTGCCTCGTGGGAATATTTGATCAAGGGATTTCATTTTTTGGTAGTATCGGCCCAGTGGAAGACACGCTGATTGAACTTGCGAAACAGATAGTCAATCAATAGCCCCAACAAACCCAGCAGGATCAGGTATACGACAATCTTTGGTGTCTGGAGGAAACGAGAGAACTTCAGTATCCGGTAACCCAAACCTTCGTTTGCTGCAATGAGTTCCGCGACCACAAGATATGTCCAGGCCCAACCGTTTGCGAGCCGGAGCGCATCAAAAATTCCCGGCAACGAAGCCCGGAATAATATCTGTGAAATAATTTCGCGCTTTCGCGCGCCCAGAGTATAACCTACCATTAGCAGCTCATAGGGAACGCGACGAATCTCGTCTGCGACCATCAGGATTAGCTGAAAGAATGTCCCAACGAAGATGAGCATGATCTTTGGAGCCTCACCAATTCCAAAAAGCAACATGAGGATTGGAATAAGCGCAGGCACCGGAACATAGCGAACAAACTCGGTTAACGGTTGTAGAAAACCCTCTGCAATTTGATAAGAGCCAATCATGACACCTATGGGGATCGCAAGTGCCGCGGCCAAAAGAAATCCCGCCGTTACACGAAATATGCTCATCTGAATATCGAGCAGGAAGTTCGGATCAGAGATAAGTTCGATTGCGGCATTCGTGACAGAATGCGGCGATGGAAGGAATACTGGATTAACGAACGACTGAGCACTCAGAAGTGCCCAACCGAGTACGCACGAAACGAAGGCGGCGGCAGCTGCAATGTAGTATACGCGACGCGGTATGTCGCGCCGGAGCAGGAACCATTTCACAGCAACCGCCAGCTCATACTTACTTTTTCAATGCCTTCACAAACTTTGGCTCAAGCGCTGAGACAAAGTCCGGCTGCTTCTTGATCAAACCAGCGCCCGAAAGAAATTCTGTGATTGTTTTGCCACTGCCTTTAAGCGACGAATCCTGATCCGTTGGTTCAAATGCCTTGATGTTGTCATCAAGATTGAAGAAGCGGGTTCCTGGAAGAAATACTTTGTAATCTTCCGGCTTCTGCTCAACAACCTTCGCCATTATCTGGATCGCTTGCGCCTCGTCGGTTTTTATGAACTCAACAACATCAAACCAGGTTGCTACGATCTTCTGCACATCCGCTTCGCGGTTCCTGGCAACGTCTTCCTTGAAAACAAGGAGATCAGGAATCAGGCCCGGGATATCCGCGGAACTGAAGAGCAATCGACCCTTTCCGCTCTTCTGAACGTTGCTTAGCCAGGGTTGCCAGATCACAGCCGCGTCCACTTTTCCCGCGATAAACGCGGCGGCGGCATCCGGGACGGTCAGGTTTTTGAACTGCACGTCCTTCTCTGTCATGCCATTCTTCGACAGTGCCTGGAGCATGAGAAAGTGATCCACTGTTCCAAGCTCGGTGGCGATTGTCTTGCCCCGAAGATCTTTGATACTTTTGAATTCTGGTTTTGCAACGAGCCCATCGTTCCCATGCGAGTTATCGTTTACGAGTACCACTTTGAGCGGAATTCCTTCCGCGAGTGGAGGAATCACATCTGACCAGGCGGAAGAATTCGCGTCAATTTGACCGGTGCTGAGTGCCGTGAGCGAATCAGTATAGATTGGAAACCACACCAGTTCAACTTCAACGCCGTGCTTCGCGAACAATCCTTTCTCTTTTGCAATCTGCCAGGCAGTCCAGCCCGGCCAGTCGCTGTAACCGATGCGAATTGGCTTTTGCTTCTGACAGGACATTCCGAACAGGATGGCCAGCGCCAGCCCCAGGATTGTCACAGTCATCCTGCGCATTCCCTTCTCCCCTTCTATAATATTCAATTTCCCCTCCTTACCTGCGGCTACAATGCTGCAAGCCTCATTCTGCTGCAAGAGTTGGACCCGGAGCATCACTTGCCGGCCAGCCTGCATCAGGCAACGAGATCTGAAACTAACAACTCGGCGCAGCGATCCATGTAAATCCTGGCTGGCTTGTCACCGGGGTCCGCAGCGACGATCTGTTGAAACAATACGTTTGCTTCTCCATAGGATTTCGAGAAGAACAGATTCACTGCTTTCTCAAATTGCGGTTTGGTGCCCATTCGCTTGTCGAGTATTTCCGGGTCCTGACCGCTGAGCAGTTCGTAAACGGTAACCATCTTGGTTTTTCCTTTCACCTTTACTTTACCAAGGAATCGGCTGTCGAACTTCGATTGTGGGCTCAGACCATCGAGCGTATCTTCACTGATGATTGCCTGAATACCAAACTTCTTCGTGAGACTTTCGAGACGCGAGGCCAGATTCACTGCATCGGAAATCACCGTGCCTTCCATCCGCTGGGCTTCTCCGACAGTTCCGAGCATCAGGTTCCCGGTGTGGATACCGACTCCGATATTCACGGGCGGATATCCCGAACTCTCGCGATGTTCATTGTACAACTTCAACTCTGAAAGCATATCAACGGCCGTCTGAACTGCGTCGTCCGGGCGCGAAGGAAACAATGCCATGATAGCATCACCGATATACTTATCAATGAAGCCTTCGTTCTTGCGAATGACGGGGCCAAAACGCCCAAGGTACCCGTTGATAAAATCGAAATTCTGTTTGGGTGTCATCCCTTCAGAGAGCGTTGTAAAGGATCGAATGTCTGAAAACAGGATGGTCATGTTCTTCATGATTTGCTCACCAAGAACCACCTCCACAATGTTTTCGTGTCCAAGGATGCTCAAGAATTCCTTGGGTACAAAACGACCAAACGCTGCGTTTACGCGCGAAATCAACAGATGCATCTTCACGCGTGCCATTAGTTCCGATTTGTTCACGGGTTTCGTCAGATAGTCGTTTGCGCCGGCCTCAAATCCTGAAACAAGGTCGGAAGTCTGATTCTTTGCAGTCAGTAGAAGAATGGGGAGTTCGCTAGCCGGGAATTTCTCACGAATTGTCTCTGCAACTTCATAACCAGACATTCGCGGCATCATCACATCAAGCAGAATCAAATCAAACTTTTCACCCCGCTTGATGCGATCCACCGCCTCGACGCCGTTCGATGCGCGTTCGATCTGGTAATTGTTCAAACTCAAGTGGTTCGAAAGAACCTGCAGGTTAACAGGCTCATCGTCAACGATCAGAATGCGCGCGCGCTCCGGCTGACCTGAGGGCGCGTACGATTTGGACTTTGATTTCTGTGGGCTGTCCTGTGTGGCAGTGTCTTTTGTCGCGGATTGCGGAACTGCGTCCGGTGGTACATTCCCTTCAAACGCGGCTGCCGCTTCTTCGCTTGCGGCTTCCGCTTCTAGCTCAACACGAGCGATTGTAGATGTGGGAGGTGCGGCTGCCTCAGTAGAAAGTGGAATTGAAAATGTAAACTGCGAACCCTTGCCTACTTCAGAAGTAAGCCAGATTTTGCCCTGATGCAACTCGACCATTTTCTTGGTGATTGCAAGACCAATTCCCGTTCCGCCGTACTGTCGTGCCGTTGATCCGTCTGCCTGTTCAAACGATTCAAAGATTCGCTCAAACTTATCTTGCGGAATACCAATTCCCGTATCGGAGACGGTGATTTCAATCATATCACCGTTCTGCTTGCCCGTAACTTCGATTCGACCGGATTCAGTAAATTTCACCGCATTACCAACAAGGTTCATCATCACCTGCTGTAGCCGATTCTCATCTCCGCGAACCGCAGCCAGATGCGAGGGAATAGCGTTAATGACCTGAATAGGTTTACCCGCCAGAAGCGGTTTGGAAAAGGCAAGGACTACGTCGCTGATTGAACGCATATCCACTGCCTTCAATTGCAACTCGATGTCTTTGTGCTTAAGCTTTGAGAAATCCAGAATATCGTTCACAAGACTGGCGAGACGCTTGCCGCTTGAAACAATCATATCAAGGTTTTCTTTCTGCACCTGAGTAACCTGACCGGCCGCACCATCCACCATGGACTCTGCCAGGCCTATAATGCCGTTTAACGGTGTTCTGAGTTCGTGCGACGTGTTCGCAAGGAAAGCATCCTTGATCTTATCCATTTCCTGGAGCTGCTTGACCACTTCTTCCTGGGCTTCTTTGGCTTTGCGTTCACTTGCAAGTACGAGCGCCTGCTGGGTAGCTTGATGCTTAACCAGGTAGATTACAACACCCCAGGCCAACATCATCAGTCCCAGGCTCGTCGCAAGCAACGCGCCAATCAAAATGAGTTTCTGATTTACTTCGCTGATCTGATTTACCAGCCGCTTCTCAATGCTTTCGTTGATGAGATCCATGCCGCCTTTGTGCAGGCGCTTGTTCTCTTCGTATTCTTTACCAAACATGATGTCGTAGGCATCCTGTTTGCTGCCCTTGTTCAGCTTTTCCATGGCCGCGGTTTCAAGTGCGGCTAACGTATCATTTGCTTTCTGCGTTTGCTCTGCGCCCGCCGTCTTAAATGCAGCCTGATCGATCTTATTTGCTTCTTTGATTGCGTTATCAATTGGTTCGAGTTTGGATTCCCATCGCTTCTGCCAGCGCAATTCACCCGTGGCAACGGCAAGTCGCGCCGACATGGTCAATAATTCGTCAAGATAAACTACCTGATCTGTAAGTTTGCGGAGGGCGAAGTCAACGGAGACGAGCTTATCAAAGGATTTCTGCATGGCCCAGAGGTTATAACCCAGGGTGCCAAAGATTGCCATGGTCACAAGGAGGCCCCCGACCATTGCTTTGATTGGATCGAACCGATCCGATTTCAGAAATCGCGAAACTACATTCCGCATACGACCTCCACTTCAGTATGCCCTGTCCGCCCCGGGCGCAGCCCTTTAAATATCGGCCCTGGCATACCCTCAGACCCGGTTGACCCGGAAAAACGGGGCCTTTCAAGCACATATTTCAAATTTCAGGTCAGTGGTGCCCGGAATTTCATTGCCATACCCCTGACCCTGGTCGGAGTGAAACCGACGTGGGGGAGAATGCTTTCGTACTGGCCATCGATCTGGGCACATCCGGGCCAAAAGTGGCCCTTGTTGCCCGCAATGGGCGCGTGATTGCCAGCGAAATCGAGGAGACCCGCCTAATCCTCCTGGAGGGGGGAGGTGCCGAGCAGGATCCAGCCGACTGGTGGAACGGGATTTCGCGGGCATGCAAGCGGCTGATGGCTGGACGGCCGGATGCCAGGATAGAGGCCGTGGCTGTTACGGCGCAATGGTCAGGCACTGTGCCAGTTGATGAGGCAGGTTATCCGCTGCTAAACTCGATTATCTGGATGGACTCGCGTGGCTCCAAACAAATCGAGAAGTTAAACGATGGCATCCTAAAGGCAGAAGGATACGCACTCTCAAAGCTCTGGAAATTCGTGCGACTCACAGCCGGAGCTCCGGCGCATTCTGGCAAGGATTCGCTGGCGCACATTCTTTACATCAAAGAGGAAATGCCTGAAGTATACGCGCGCACGTTCAAGTTCCTTGAGCCCAAGGACTATCTGAATCTAAAAATCACGGGAAAGTTTGCAGCATCCTTTGATTCAATTGCACTTCACTGGGTTACAGACAATCGCAATATCAATTCAATTGACTACCATCCATCGCTTCTAGCGTTAGCCGGCATTCCGCGCGACAAATTGCCGGATCTGGGGAAAGCAACGGACATTCTGGGGACTGTCCAACCGGACGCAGCGGCGGATTTGGGAATCCCGGCAGGCGTGCCTGTAATTTACGGCACGCCCGATATTCAATCGGCTGCAGTAGGTTCCGGTGCTGTGAAAGACTTTGAAGGTCATCTGTATATTGGAACCTCTTCCTGGCTAACATGCCATGTGCCTTTTAAGAAAACAGATCTGTTTCACAATATGGCGACATTGCCTTCCGGAATTCCTGGGCGATATTTCATCGCAAACGAACAGGAAACAGCGGGATACTGCTTAACGTATCTGCGAGACAAGATCTTCTACGCCGACGATGGGCTGGGCACCGGCCCAGCGCCCAAGGATGCTTACAAGAGAATGACCCAGCTGGCAAGTGCTGTTCCACCCGGAAGCGACGGACTGTTGTTTGCGCCATGGATGTATGGCGAACGCACACCAATCGAAGATCATTTTGTTCGCGGTGCCTTCTTCAACCAATCGCTCAGTACCTCTCGCGGTCACCTGGTGCGTGCCGTGCTTGAGGGTGTGGCCATGAATTCAAAATGGCTGCTTGGTTATGTAGAATCTTTCATTGGAAAGCAATTTCAATCGATCAACATGATTGGTGGTGGCGCCCGTTCCGATCTCTGGTGTCAGATTGTTGCAGATGTGCTTGATCGTCCCATCAAACAGGTGGAGGATCCGGTTCAGGCAAATACGCGCGGAATTGGTCTACTGGGCTGGGCCGGGATTGGAAAAAATACATTTGCAGAGATTTCGGAGAATATCCCAATTTCTGGGACATTCAACCCAAACCCGGAGAATCGTAAAGTCTACGACAAACTCTTCAAAGAATTTCTCACTTTCTACAAGCAGAACAAAAAGAGCTACGCAAGGTTAAATACAAAATGATGGATCCCAAAGAACTCGTTCAGAACTATCCGCGCGTTGCCGCTTTCATTGAGCGACTCTTTGCACGATTTCCATTTCTGGAATCATGGCTCCGGGCCATTCCCAGTGTTCGCAGGCAAGCTGAACGCGAAACAGAAAGTACTCTTCAAGCAATTGGCGATTCGCTTAAGCCTTACCGGAAATCGTTTACCTCTTACCCCGTCCTGCCGGCTAAGCGACGTTCTCGCCCCTCCATTCTCAAAGAAATCCAGAAAATGAAATCAATGGAAGAATCGCGCTGGAAAGAGGGATATGTGAGCGGAGCTGTCTACCACGGCGAATCTGACCACATCGCGTTTCTGAATAAGGCCTACGCCCTGCAGTCTCAGACAAACCCGCTCCATTTTGATCTCTGGCCCAGCATCAATAAGTTTGAATCGGAAATTATTTCCATGACGGCGCACATGCTCGGGGCCACAGACACTGGCCCGGTCGAAGAGAGAGTATGTGGGTCTGTTTCAAGTGGAGGCACGGAAAGTATTCTGCTGGCCATGAAGGCATACCGGGACTATGCGCGAGCAAAACGCGGGATTACCCGCCCAAACCTGGTGGTTCCAGTCACGGCGCATGCTGCCTTTGACAAAGCGGCCAAATATTTTAAGATCAAGCTGATTCGCGTACCGGTGGGCCCGGATTTTCGGGTGGATATCGCGGCTATGAAACGTGCCGCAAACAGAAATACGATTGCAATGGTTGGATCGGCCCCGTCTTTTCCGCACGGAGCCATCGATCCAATCCGCGAATTGTCTGAGTTTGCAAGGCAGCGCGGAATCGGTTTTCACACAGACGCATGCCTGGGTGGATTTGTGCTCCCATTTGCGCGAAAGCTTGGATACCACGTACCACCGTTTGACTTCTCACTGCCAGGTGTAACATCCATGTCGGCGGATACGCACAAGTTTGGCTACGCAGCTAAAGGAACATCCGTGGTATTATACCGCGGAGAAGAGCTTCGCAGCTATCAGTATTATACTGTAACAGATTGGCCGGGTGGACTGTACTTCTCGCCAACGTTCGCAGGAAGTCGGCCCGGTGGGCTAATCGCTGCTTGCTGGGCTGCCATGCTATCATTTGGGGAAGAAGGCTACCTTGAGGCTGCCAAATCCATCCTGCAAACTTCGCATTTCATTAAATCAGAGATTCAGAAAATGCCTGAACTTCACCTCATGGGAGATCCGTCGTTTGTGATCGCCTTTGGATCTGATACACTTGATATTTATAAAGTAATGGATTTCTTAACAAAGCGCCACTGGAATCTGAACGGACTTCATAAGCCTTCCTGTCTGCATATCTGCGTGACCTTGCGACACACCAAACCTGGTGTAGCAAAACGATTCATCAAGGATCTGCGCGACGCCGTGGCGCACGTTGTCAAGAATCCAGGCGAAAGCGGGGGGATGGCACCTGTATACGGAATGGCAGCAACACTTCCAGTGCGTAGCTTGATTGGGGATTTGCTTAAGAAATATATGGATGTCTTGTATAGAGTGTAGTCACGGCAGCATTTGTCTGCTTCAGAAAGCCACCAACTACTCGAAACATTCTCAAAGGTTACTACGCGCCCAGACCACAAAGCCCGGGCGGAAAAAACCATTAAGAAACTAAAGAGCGAAGCCCCTATTTAGAGAGTCACAGCCCAGTCGCCCTTCACGTCTCATCTTCTGCCAGCACAATCAATGAATCCTCAAATGTAAGATCAAATTTCTCTTTCTTTGCTGGATTCAGAATCACGCCATAATTCTGTTCCATATCCAGTTCAAGCTTCCGGAGTTTCACTCCAAAGCAAGTTTCGTTTCGCTTGGCAGCCTGAACCACCAGGTCAGCAAATGAATACGAACCGGGTATTTCAAAATACAGCGAAAGCGGCTTGATGTAGATCTCACTCCCCTCAGGACTGAATAGATCTTCATATACATTCAGAACGTCACTTGATTCCGAAACCTGAGCATAGATTTTAGAAACAAACTGATTAGATATCAGAAAATCCTTCACGCCTGTTTCCATGATGATCTCGATATTGGCGGAATCTTTGACCTCGGTAATGAGCTGCGTCTTAACGTCGCTTAGCCCGCGGAAATGCGCCCTGAACTCGAGCAGACCCGCAATTGTGTGCGCATCCATTTCCTCTGAATTGTCAGATTCAGCCGCAAGGAGGATTGCATTGTCGTATTCCTCTGGTTTCAGTTTTTGAATGATTCCACTTGCGTGGACATTTGCCCGGAACATGCGCATGCTGAGTGCCGGGTTTGCATTCTTGATCTTCATGAAATCCTGCTTCAAGCTGTCCGAAATCTCCGGAACAATTACGTCAATTGCCGATCCCTCGATCAGGTATTTCGCGTATTCATTTACGATCACGGGAGCTTTGGCATTCCAGCCCACTATCAGTTCCTTCTCTACGATGCGGGTAACGCGTTTATCTGGAAGAGCGGCGCTTGTGCGCGGAATCTGCAGATTTCTATCGTACTTAATCGCAGAATCGTCTTCCGCTAGAAGAATCAGTTCGTCGGACGCTTCGATGATTTGCGATTGCTCAGGATTCAGGAATATTTTGCCGTCTCGCCGAAATCCGAGGAGTGAGCAACCGAGGAACCGCATATGAACGTCCAGGAAAGGACTGGCTGCAAAAGCATCCGGTTTGTAAAAATAGACTTCATTACCGACGAATCCTACGAGGCTTGAATAGACGATTGCCAGGCCCGAGATGCGCGAAGTCTGGACCAGAATTTTGGCAAGCACTTCGTCCTCGTCAATCACATGGACCGCTCCGGGAGCAATTGTGCGAGCAAGAATTCGATTTGGCTCTTCACGCAGCTCAGCAACGATAGGCGGAATATCGCCACCGCTGCATGAGGCTACCACGGCCATGATTGCCTTGAGCACAATTGCATCACCTGTGGCGCGCTCTTCGCCATTGGCAGCAAGGCCTGCGGGATTCAAGACAATAATGGATCTTGCTTCGCTGGCCCCAACCTTGCGCAAATTCAAGAGAGTAGAAATGGTTCCCGATCGAGTGACGATCCGAGTTGTTTTGCGATCCGGAAGCTTCTCCCGCAAATCATCATCCATTTCCTCTTTGTCTTTCTCTGATAGGATGACGATTGCTGCGTCCTTCTCAGATTCATTGGCGACTATAAGCTCGCGTGCGATTTCTGCCAGCCTGTCCGTATATCCAAGAATCAGCGTATGGTTTGACTCAATTACCTGACTCTTACCCTTCTTCAAGGCCTGGATGCGGGCCTCAAACTGGCTCGTAATAAATGCAACAAGACTGGAGAACAGAATCAGGCCTATGAAGGCTGTAAGAATTCCAAGGACCTTATTGCCTGCATGCGAATCCCCGTCCTCAGCAACAGCACCGGCATCGGAAATTTGAAGGAAAGGGCGCCAGAACTGATCACCGAGTTCCTTGATGGTCTCATCCGGCAAAGCAAGGTTCAAAACGATCCGAAGCGCGCTCATCAAAAGAAAAGCGACAACAGATAGAGTCAGCAGTGCCAGGAAGATGGACAGGCCGCCCCTGGACATGAAATTGTCGAACCCGTATTTTAGTTTTGAGCCAAATGATGCGCGCGCCATGCGGCGAATGAAAACCGGCCCTTTGTTCTCGTCATTTAGAATTCAGGGCGTTGGTCATAAGTTTTGCGAACCCGGCTTTATCAAGCTGTTCCGCCTTGCCGTAGATCCGTCGTCCCTGTCTGTCATAAACAGTGGTATAGGGAAGCTCACCTCCCCAGTCCTTGTCTATTGCGTCAATTAGCCCCTGCGGATCTCCGGGAGGTTGAACATAACAAGGGAAGGTAGCGTTAACCTTCTTCAAGAATTCTGGAATTGCCTTTTCTCGCTGCTCGAGCGAATCGGCTGCAATAAGAATCACAGCAACTTCTTCCGGCTTGAATTGTTTTGCGGCGGCCACAAGATCCGGCATTTCTTCGAGGCAGGGATCGCACCAGGTGCCCCAGACATTCACAAGCAACACTTTGCCCCGATACTTTTCGACCAGATCCCGATACTCGGAACCCTGCAGGACTGGAATGGGATGATGCTCCTTACATGCGGTAGTCGCGCAGAGCAAGAATGCAAGCATGGCCAGAACCAGTGCCCACCTCAGGGACGCCACGACGTTTGATTGATTTGATGCAAGGCTCCGCTTCATTTTGCGCCAACTCGCTTGATTGAGCAACCAAAAGCCTTTGTGGTTGCTGCGGGGACCGATTTGTTCGCTAGCAGTGCACCCAATGCGTTTGCAAGGTCAGGCGAAGTCACGCCAGCAGCATCCTGGTAGTTTTCATCGATACGCCCGTGATATCTGAGAATCCCCTGCGAGTCGATGACAAACACTTCTGGTGTCTTCTTCGCGTCATACAGGTCAGCGATCCGATTTGCTTCATCTTTCAGAATTGGGAATGTCAATCCGTGAGTGCGAGCATGCTCAATAATTTCTGCATTAGGTTCATTGTGGTTGCTGTTTATCCCAATAAACTGGACGCCTTTGCCCTGGTACAAAGATGGTAATTTGGCCATGCGTTCGTTGTAGGCATTTGAGAACGGACATTTTGTTGCAATGAACATTAGAACAACCAGCTTGTTCTGTTTAAGTGACTTCGCAAGATCAAAGTTCCCGGCACCAGACGCCTGCGGTAAAATGAACTCGGGAGCTTTAGCTCCGATTGTTGGAGCAGCAAACGCGCTGTTCCATGCAAACAAAAAGAGAACCGGGATAGAAACGAGAGCTTGTCTGATCATAGATACCTCGAATGGTAGAAGGAAGCGCACTATCTCCCGGCCGGCAACTCTAATCCTCTATTGCGGGAGTAGTCTCCTGCCTGGCTTCGCAAGCGCTTGCATAACCAAACCGGTTGCCTACATTTGGGTATATGCTCGCATTCCTCAAACGCCATCCCGTTGCAATTCAGGCGTTTTTCGATTTTTCCGCAGTCCTGACGTATGCGTTTCCCTCGAGCATACTGCAACCTTTACTGGCCCCCGGACTCAAGTTGGATGAGCGCGATGGGCACGGCTTTTTGGCCATTGCAATGGTTCATACAAAACGACTACGGCCATTTTTTGTTCCGGAATTCCTGGGAAACGAGTTCTTCCTGATTGGCTACAGAATTTTCGCACGCTTTGAAACATCAACGGGAAAGCGATTGCGGGGACTTCGCATATTGCAGTCAGAAACGGATCGCGCAAAGATGGTTTTCTTTGGCAATATCCTTACGCATTACAACTACCACAAAGCCAATATCAAATGGGAGAAAAGCCCGGAATCAATCCACGTTTCCAAGGATGGAGCAGAGAAATTAGACGTTATCTTCCATAGAGAGCCAAATCCGCCCTTGCCACCCGGATCACTCTTCAAGGATTGGCGCGAAGCACGCATGTATGCCGGGCCTTTGCCATTCACTTTTGACTATGAGAAGGAGACGCATTCGATAGTCGTCATCGAAGGAGTCCGCGAGAACTGGGATCCGTTGCCAGCACGAATCCAGGTCAACGAATGCGACTTTCTCAAACGGGAGCCCTTTGCTTCCGCGACTCCCAGACTCTGTTCAGCGTTTGTTCTCGAGAATGTTCCGTACATGTGGAAAAGAGGTCGGAGGGAAACCCTTGCAGAAGGCAGGTAAGTTTGCCGGAGCAGTCCAGATTATTAAGTTTAACTGGCCTTACTATGCCGTATCTCTCTGTACCTTTTTCGCCTCTGTTTTGATTCAATTTACGTCTATTAGCCCGTGGCTGCGATACTGCTTTCTGGCAGGCGGGATTGTGGCTCTTTATTTCACTATAGCGTCAGTCCTCGTTTCGCACTGGATCTACGATAGATCGGACCTGTATCAATTGAACTGGTTGGCCGCGATTGACACCAAACCAGATTCACCTGTGGCCAATGTCCACGCTGGATTGGATGAAACATCTCATCTCCTGAGATTGCGATATCCCAGGGTTGAATCCTACGATTTTTTTGACGCGCGTGAAAATACGGAGAATTCAATTGAACGCGCTCGCAAGGCCTCGCTTAACGCAAGTGCAACCCCCATGGTAATCGGAAAGCCAATCAATGCCAGTGGCACGATCTTCCTGATCCTTGCAGCACATGAGATTCGCACCGAAGCAGCGCGGGTGGATTTCTTCAAAGGTCTGAGCCAATCTCTGCTGCCGGGTGGAAGAATAGTTTTAGTGGAACATCTTCGCAATCTGCCCAACCTGCTGGCGTTTGGACACGGATTTCTGCATTTTCTAAGCGATCGAACCTGGCGCAGATCGTTTAACAAATCCAATCTTTCGGTAAAAAACGAGTTTCCAATTACACCGTTTCTGCGATGCTACATTCTGCAATGACGTATCTCATTCAGGGAGTTGGGGTTTTACAGATTGGCCTGGCAATCTTACACCTTTTGTTCCCGGCTCGGTTCAACTGGCGCGAAGAAACCGCCAGGCTTTCACTCCTGAATCGGCAGATCTTCTACGTTCACACGTTCTTTGTCTGCGTGATACTTGTGCTGTTTGGACTACTGAGTGTCTTCTTCGCTTCCGAATTGCTCAGGGGGGATCTTTTCAGCCGAGCGATCAGCGGCGGGATTTCTGCTTTCTGGTTCATGCGGCTCCTGGCACAGCTTTTTGTCTATGACTCTGCCCTCTGGAAAGGCAAGACCTTCGAGACTACGGTTCATATTGCATTCATCCTGCTCTGGATCGGCCTCACTTCGGTCTACGCAATGCCGGTATTCCGCATCTAAAATCGATTTACGTTTTCACTCGGCATGACGATTCTAGTGGCGTGAGGCTCGGAAGCTACACCTGGGTTCTTGTGCTATTACTGACCCAATGTGCCCAGTACAATGCGCAGAATCAAATGTTGGCTCTGCTATTGACGGGCACGGCTGCTGGCGCCGCCGCATCCACAAGCAATAACCCGGTAAACCAGATCCAGTCCGGCCTCATAAATATGACAGCGGCTACCACGAATGTTGTCGTGAATTCAGTCGATACCTCCAAGTCAATGGCCTTCTGTTACTTTCGCACCACCGCATCGGAACCTGCCTGCGTCCCCACATGTGAACTTGTTAGCCCGACGCAATTGACAGTCCAGACGGGCGGCAATAGCACCAACTACTTTGCCCAATGGTACCTCATCGAGTTCGGCGCCGGTGCACTTGTTCAGCGCGGAAATTTCACTTTCACGACGGGGGTGAACACAACAAACATCACGCTCGGCTCAAGTATTGACACTTCCAGGTCCTTTGTGCTGCTCACGGCTCGGATGCCATCCACGGATCATACGCTTGATGCAGAGCGATTGGTCCGTGCTACCCTCACAGGTCCAACAACGCTTACACTTACCAGAAACGCAAACAGTACAATAAATGTGACAGCGCACTGGCAGGTTGTACAGCTTCAGGATGCAGGTGTTCAGAGCGGGACAACTACCATAGGGGCAGGATCAACGTCGACTAACGTGGGAATTAGTTCCGTCGATACTTCAAAGAGTTTTCTTTTCTTCACAACGGCTGCACCCGCGGCTGTGGGCGGTTTTGAAGAAGGTTACGCGGTCCGTGGTAGATACTCAGCAGCAAATA
Source organism: Leptospirales bacterium (assembly GCA_016788865.1). Lineage (GTDB taxonomy): Bacteria > Spirochaetota > Leptospiria > Leptospirales > Leptonemataceae > JAEUSB01. Next base: position 22,832 of record JAEUSB010000088.1, on the reverse strand, counting down.
CCCTAACCTTTGCCCGCGGAAACGGAACAAGCAGCGTGGACATTTCATATTTCGCGGTCCAAATGAACGATGCCAGCAGCACGCAGTCAGGGACACTTGCCACAAGCTCCTTTCCGTCGCCCAACACGGCTACCACCATGAATACAACAATCAGTTCGGTGAATTCCGCAGCGTCGGTGGCTGTAATCTCCAATTCGGTCGTAAACAGTGGAGGCGGACAACAGAGTGATCTTGATTCAGGCAGCTTCGTGCCCCAAATCACCACATCGACAAATCTTCAAGTTCAACGCGGATCCGCCCAGGATCGACTGGCCACCCTGGACTATTTCGTTGTGCAGTTTGTAGCGCCGTGATTACTTGAGATCGGCAAAACTCAAATGGTGCGATGAATGCATGGCAGCCCAGGTCTTCCATTCAGACTCATCGAGAAATCCAAAGAATGGATGCTGCGGTCGCGTGCCGCTGAAGCCAAGAAACCTGGCAAGCGCCTTCTTGCAACGAGCCATTTGAGCCAATGGATCGCCTTCCTGTCGAGTCGAAGGCGCAGCGTCGTTCTGGACGCCAGTCGGGATCTTTCCCGAACGGACCATCCGTGCAAAGAACTTCTTCCCGAGCGCTGGATCCACCATCGGAATCCCATCGGGAAGAAAACCTGACTTCTCGCCATTTGCCCATTCAAGGCTCGCAGCAATATGCTCAAGGATCTGGGCGAACGACCAGACTCCCGCTGTTTCAACAGGTCCGCTGGCTAAACGATCCAGCTCCTTTTCCAACTCGGGCATTGTAGTCAGTACAAGATCACGTTTCATTGGGTTTCCTGATCAAAGCATAGGGATGCCTGGCTCGCGTCAACAACGTCCGGAGAGCATCGCAGTGGTGTTTGTGACCGCGGCAGAGCAGTTGGTTGAAGCCATGCCCTCATCTCCCTCGTTCGAAGTTCTTCGCGTTCCTCCGATTAGCCCCGACTTGTTCTTGATGCAATACCTCGATCTGATTGTATCGGGGACTGTGCGCCACAATTGTCTCATAGTTGTAGCAATCTGCGTTTGTGCCCCCGTCTATGCCGAGAAGCTTCAGGCAGGCCTTGGACTCTTTTTACCGGATCAGGCTCCCGTGGAGGCCGGGTTGAGTGAACGAATCATTTTGCAGCTGGATAAGGAGCTGAGCGACGCGGGCTATCGGGTAACCCGCCAGAATGAGAACACAGTCCCGGGCAGACTGAATGCGGCGCGCGAAACCAGCAGTGCGTTCCTGATCGAGGGTGTCTACCGTCGATCTGCGCGAAGCCGCAACTTGAATTTGTATGGTTTCATCTACAATCCCAGGACCGGATATCTTGCCGATGCGCTCGCCCTCCCGGATGAACTGGAAACGCTTGAGCAAGAAGGGGTCCGGGGTGACCTGACTGAATTGATCGAGCCCGATGAAGTACGGATCGCGCGATTTGCAAAACGGATTCTCGCAAGACTAAGGGCAAACCCCAATCTAACGGAAGCCAGAGGGAATATAGTCGACAACGTTTTTGCCTTTGGCCTGGACAAACGCCATGACATACCGATTCAGAAAGGCACAGACCTCAGCACTTCGCAGGAGGTTTTTGATGTACTTCAAAGCCAGCTAACGTCTATATCGACGCGCGTTTCAATCAGGCAGAACGAGGCCCCGGGGATCATTTCGGTCATCTCGAAAGAAGAGATTCTGGACTACGGTTGGTTGAGCCTGAATGACATCCTCTATCACCTTCCTGGCTTTGCGCCGTCAATGGACTATGATAGGAGGACGGTTTCTTCGCGCGGACTGTTTGAAAGCTGGAACAACAGTCATCTGTTGATGCTGGTTGATGGAATTCCTTTCAACGATATTCTTTACGGCACTGCGTATACATGGGAGATCCTGCCGCTCGGATTATTCAAATCGGTCGAAGTAGGTCGAGGCCCAGGCTCCGCGCTGTATGGATCCAATGCCACAAACGGGGTAATTTCTTTGACAACGTTTTCCGGTTCGGATTTGAACGGAGGAGTTATTGCCCGGCTTCGCGCCGGAGACGCGGCAACGCATGTGTTCGATATCATAACTGGTAATAGAACCAAATACGCATCTTATGTTGTGGCCCTAAGCCAGTACAGAACGCATGGAAACGAATACGATGACTACGATGGATCCGCGCGTTCGGATCTGGGATACTTAAGAAAGTTCACTGTTCGAGATACAAGGAAGAATGATTACGTCATGAGCAAATTCGAAGGCGAGGACTTCCTGCGCGGATTCGCATTGCAATACCACCGACAGTACTGGGATTTTCAAACAGGCCATGGCTGGATCTGGCGAATTCCTGATTTCTCGGAATCCATGTCAGAAAGCATGCAGAACGTCGCATTGAGCTTCCAGCGCGACGTCTCATCAAAGTTCTCCCATGAGTATATGGTTCGCTACCAACGGCGCGACATTGAATGGGACACGCGCTACGCTGAAAACAATGCGTTTGAAGGCGCGTATCCAACAGGAATTTCTGAATACCTGGAGACCGCAGCAGATCAATATTTCGTTCGAGGCCAGTGGACATTTCGATTCGCAAACCGAGGCAGCATTCTCGGCGGCCTTGAGGGTTCAGTCCTGAAATACAGGGGCGACTCCGAGCACTACAGCAACATCAATTTACGGGACGCAGCCGGGGGATTTCCTCCTAACCCTCAGGGCTATGTGAAGCAGGGTCCGTGGCTGGAATGGATCAAGAATCGCCCAATACCAATTGGATCTGTCTACGGACAGATAGTTTCCGGAAAGCTCTGGGATCTATTTGAAATAACCGTGGGAGGTCGATTCGATGAAGAGAAAGTAAAATTCCGGGGGATTGATCAACCATTCTCGTCAATCCTGGGCTTCCCGTATATTCCGGAAGAGCGGCGCGTATTCAAGCGCACAAGCCCTCGCGCTGGAATTGTATTTTTCATCACACCGTCTTTGAGTCTGAAGGCGTTGACCGGTCAGGCATTTCGCGTACCGTCCGTAACAGAACTATTCGGGGCCAATACCTTCTCTCTGGCGTCAAATCCCCGCAAGCTGAAACCTGAATTCGTGCGCACGAGTGAACTGGCGGTCGACTGGTCTATAAATCGCTATGTAACGTTTCGAACGAATGCATTTCGAACCAGGTTTGAAAATCAAATCGCATACAGTACGCAGAACAACAACCTCAGTACCAATATTTATACACTGACAACCGTCGGCGCAGAAGGCGAACTTCTGGTAACATGGAAGTCTATCGCCGGTTTTGTAAATGCATCGTACAATAGACGCGTCGGCGAAGTGATTCTCGATAACACAGTTGCACAGAGCCCCGATGCGACGACCTGGGCCCCAAGTCACACGGGCAGCATGGGAGTGCGCGGAACATTCACACATCTTTCTTTGAGCCTGACTGCGCAGCGCCAGGGCCTTGTCAGGCGGCGAACGAGTGACTTTGGCAAGATCGACCCGTTAACCGGCTTTGGTCCGCTCGATGCGGAAGGCAGGCCAATCTCGTATGAGAACAGTTATCCAGTATACCGGCCCAAAGCCGTGTCTGCGTGGACGGATGTAGGGACCCGGATCGCCTGGCGTTTTAGTTCCGGTGAAGCGGGAATCTCCGTGGCAAACGCCTTGAACAGTCATCAGACATTGATAAAGAATAACAACTATCCTTTTGACTACATCCGAGAAGGCCGTCGCTATCTGTTCGACGTGAGACTGGCTTTTTGATGCGAGGTGATCGGACGGCTTCAAAGAGCACGATTGCTGCTTGCTCTTGCCCGGACCGAGACCTGTACCAGCATTCAAATGAGCCCTGAGGAGTCGCAAAATTGCTCGCCGACGGAAACCGGATCCAGTAAGCTGAGCTCCGTGAGGATCTATTCCCACAACTACAAGCCCGCCAGAGCGAATCGCCTGGCGCAGGAGAAAACAAATGATGCGTATGAAAATGCGAGGCTGCGGCCCGCGTATGTTCCACTGGCACGGCCACTCGGAGGATGACCATATGGGCCACTTCGGTGTACGGCGGCCACTCCGCTACTTAGCCTGGAAGCTTGATCTCGATGATCAACAGCTTGCAGGCGTAGCAAAAATCCTGGATCAACTGAAGACCGACCGAGCTCAGTCGGCAGTAGATGACAGGAGAACTTTGACCGATTTTGCCGAAGCTTTCTCTGGCGAAAGCTTTGGTGAACAATCGGCAAGGGCCGGCGTAGAGCGGCGCAAGAAAAGCGCTGAAGCTCTAGCCGATTCAGTGTATAAAGCACTGTCCGGGATTCATGCAATCCTGAGACCAGAACAGCGCGAAGAATTTGCACTGTTGGTACGTACGGGCGCCCTTAGCCTGTGAGCTTTCCGGCATCCAGTTCCCGCTGGATGCCGTTTTCGATTGACTTTGTTTTGCGTTTCAACAGCAGTTCTACCTTACAACTGAGGTACATCTGTGAAACACCCGCCAACAAGCTCAAACCCAATCCACAAAAACCCAGACATGGTCCTGATAGGCGCGGGAGTCATGAGCGCAACTCTTGGTATGTTACTCAAGGAATTGGAACCAGATCTGACCATCATGATCTTTGAACAATTGCCCGAGGTGGCCAAAGAAAGTTCAGATGCATGGAACAATGCCGGAACCGGGCACTCCGCGTTCTGTGAGCTCAATTACACGCCACAGAAGGAAGACGGATCGGTAGATATTTCCAAAGCAGTCAAGATTGCCGCCTCGTTTGAAGAATCAAAGGAATTCTGGTCTTACCTTGTCGAGCAGGGAGATATTTCCCGTGGTGATTTTATCCATCGTGTGCCTCATATGAGCTTTGTACACGGCGATAGCAACATATCTTATCTCGAGAAACGTTATGCGGCTCTCAAACAGCATCCGCTGTTTGAGGACATGCAATTTTCCTACGAATGGAATGACCTCTTGAAGTGGATGCCCCTGGTAATGGAAGGAAGGAGCAAGGCGGAACCGGTTGCGGCAACACGAATGGAGATTGGCACAGACGTGGATTTTGGCGCTCTCACACGAACCATTTTCATGCACCTGGACGCGTTAGCTGGCGTTGATCTGCACCTGAATCACGAAGTGCGCGACATTGAACGCGCCGACGACGGCAAATGGGATTTGACCGTTTACAACAATATTACCCATGAGAAAACCCACCTGAAAACAGGATTCGTATTCATAGGCGCTGGAGGAGGATCGCTTCCTTTGCTTGAGAAATCAGATATCGAAGAGGCAGAGGGATTTGCAGGGTTTCCTGTCAGCGGTCAATGGTTGCGATGCACTAACCAGGAAGTAATCGATCGCCACGCTGGCAAAGTTTATGGAATGCCTGCTGTTGGTTCTCCTCCCATGTCTGTCCCACATCTGGACACGCGCATGATCGGTGGCAAACGCGCGCTTCTGTTTGGTCCGTACGCGGGAATCACTACTAAATTCTTGAAGACCGGTTCTTACTGGGATCTGGCGCGATCGCTTGAGTTTGATAACATCTTCCCTATGCTTTCAGCCGGATTGCACAACATTCCGCTCACAAAGTATTTGATTCACCAGGCAATGCAAACGCCGGAAGATCGGCTGGAAGAGCTGAAGGTTTTCATGCCAGAAGCACGACTGGAAGACTGGGAACTTGCAGAGGCCGGCAAGCGCGTTCAGGTCATCAAAGCGGACGAAAAAGAAGGCGGCGTGCTGGAATTTGGAACCGAGATTGTAACTGCAGGAGACGGATCGCTTGCCGCATTGCTCGGCGCATCACCAGGAGCGTCTACTTCCGTTTCAATCATGCTACAGGTTATCCAGCGATGTTTCAAAGAAAAGATCACCACGGATAAGTGGCAAACGAAGCTGAGGCAAATGATACCGTCATACGGTCAATCGCTCACTGCAAACGAAGGACTGGCCCTTGCAATGCGCGCAAGGACAAGCAAGGTCCTGGGACTGGTGTAGGATATGGGCGCAGCCGGCACAATGCTGCTGACGCTGCTGGCTATCATCTGCACCTGGGGCTACATAGGAATATCGCGCGCAAGCATGCACGAAATTGATCGGAATTTATCCAAACCGCTACGAAACGCGTTGTTCTTTCTGGCGGTGTCTGCCAGCGCCGCAGCGATAGGCTCATGGTTTTGGCCGTTACAAAAGCTTTCGCATGAAGATTTCGTCTGGATTCCGCAAAACATCGCCTTTCTATTCTTAGGTGCAGGCATCCTGCTACGAAGGCAGTCACTCTGGAGCCAGATACTTGCTTTTACCGGACTTCCGGTCGGCAGCTTCTTAGGTGCAGTCCTGGGCTCAAGACCAAACACCGACGGTCAGGACGGACTGGTTGCCGCCTTCTTTACATTCAATCCATATGGGTATCCAGTACTCCTCTTGTTTATGATTCTTGCCATCGCTGATGCTCTGCTGAGGCGGCCTAGTCTATCAGGTGCAAAATGAAAGCTGCAGTCTTATACGAAGCTGGTGGACCTGAAAAGTTTATAGTAGAAGAAAAGCCAGTGTCGCAGCCCGGCCCTGGCCAGGTTCTCATAGCAGTGAAGGCCTTTGGCCTGAACAGATCCGAACTCATGACTCGCAAGGGATATTCACCGAATGTTAAGTTCCCGCGCGTGCTCGGAATAGAATGCGTTGGTCTGGTTGAAAATGACCCGTCAGGCGAATTTGCAAAGGGACAACAGGTTGCAGCCATTATGGGAGAAATGGGTCGGCAGTACGATGGCAGTTATGCAGAGTACGTAACGGTGCCCAAACATATTGTCATGCCTTTCAAGAGCAGTTTACCATGGGAGCAACTTGGAGCCTTTCCCGAAATGTTTCAAACGGTGTTTGGTTCCCTGCACCTGGCCCTCAATATCGCCAGCGGTGATACTATCCTGATCAGGGGCGGTACGTCTTCCATTGGAATGCTTGCGACTCAAGTTGCAAGGAACTTTGGTCTGACGGTCATCGCGACCACGAGGAATGCGAGTAAAACAGAACTATTGAAACAGAATGGCGCCCATGAAGTCATCATCGATGACGGAAACATATCTGCAAAGCTATCCGCCTCATCAGCTGGAATTGACAAACTCCTGGATCTGGTGGGGACATTTTCACTGGGTGATTCGCTTAAATGCGTTAAACCGGGTGGCACCGTTTGCATGACAGGAATGCTTTCTGAACAATGGTCCATCGCGGACTTCGCACCCATGGAGTATATTCCGGCAACCGTGAAGCTCACAGTATATGACAGTGGCCAGGTGACGCTCGAACCCCGTCACTTTCAGAATTTCATTCAAGATGTGGAAGCGGGTAGAGTGCGGCTCAACGTAAGTGGCGTTTTTCCGCTGGCGAAAATTGCGGAAGCACACGCACTCATGGAGAGCAATCAAGCTTCCGGGAAAATTGTTGGAGTACCCTGAGAAGATCGCTTTTCGTCTGCAAACAAATTGTCCTGGATCGAGCCCTAGGACAGGCCATCACGGTACTTTCTTTTGGTGGCCGTGACGTCTCGAACTACTTTGTGCAGAGCCTTGAGTTTTCCCTTTTCTTTGAGCATTGCAGACTGATCCTCGCGGACTTTCAAATGCGCCGCTTCGCGCATGAGCTTCCTGTAGCTTTCAAATCGTTCTGCGGAAAGCTCGCCGGATGTAAGCCCGGCCTGCACAGCACAGCCAGGTTCGCTTTCATGCCTGCAATCTCGGAAACGACAATCCGCCGCCAGCTCCTCAATCTCCGGAAACACTTCTGCGACCGTGTCCGTTCCCGTCCAGAGCTGCAGTTCGCGCATTCCAGGATTGTCGATAATTGCGCCGCCCGATTGTAAAAAGAACATCTGCCGTGTCGTTGTGGTATGCCTGCCCTTTGAATCAGATCTTACTGCAAACGTTTTCTGTTTCTGATCACCTAACAGCGCGTTGATGATGGTGGATTTCCCGGCACCGGAAGATCCAACCAGGGCACCGGTCTTGCCATCGGCAAGGAGTGCGCGCACAGCCTCAAGTCCTTCTCCGACCACTCCGTTGACCAGGAGAACCGGAGCCTGCGTTACGGCTCGAGCCTCCGCCATACGCTCCGCTGATTCTTTACACAGATCCACTTTGGTCAGGATAACAACGGGTTCAGCCCTGCTTTCGCGAACCATCACCAGATAGCGCTCCAACCTCCGGACATTGAAATTGTCATCGAGCCCTTGAACCACAAATACGTAGTCCACGTTAGCCGCTATCACCTGTTCAATGGTTTGTTTGCCGGGCACTTTACGAGAAAGCTGTGATTTCCGAGGCAGAATCCCGCGGATAACACGACTCGCATCGAAGGCCACCCAATCACCGACTGCCGGCCAGGCACTTGTGAGTGCACTGTTTACAGCCCCGGGCATGATACATCGCATGGGCCCTGATTCCGTCATGAGTGCGAACTGATTGCGACTAACGTTTAGAACCCGGCCCATTTCGAGATCGGGAAACAATCGACGCGCATCCCGCTGCAATGCAGGCGTCAAGCCCCAGGGGCGCAAACTCAAGTCTTACCTACCCGCTGCAAGAGCACTGAGAGTCCCAGGAAGCCACAGCCCAGAATCACGCAGGTCCATTGAATGCCCACAGTCCAATAGAGGAAACCGGCAACAATCGGTCCAAATCCATTGCCCAGCGGAAAGAATGCCTGAAACACACCGATGGCTGCACCGCGCGATTCCTCCGGCGCCATGTGGCTTGCAAGCGCGTTCAGGCCAGCAAAGATGCATGCGATGGCCAGGGCGGCCGGGAGCAACGCAGCAAACGCCAGGAATAGATTGGGCGCCGCAAATGAAAACAAGACGAGAGGAACGGGCGCGCTCAGGAAGCCTGCAATCGCAATCTGCCGCTCCGTGAAACGTTTGGAAAGCCACGGGACAAGAAATCCCTGCCCCGCTACAACAAGGACACCCAGGTACAGGAACGTTAGGCCAATTCCTCCGGGTCCCATCCCAAAATCCATTTTAAAGTAGAACGGAATAAAGAACTCCATTCCCGTGTAGACCACACTGAACAAAAAGTTCGCAAATGTGACCCACATGAACCATGGAATTCGGAAGGCAATCCGATATGCCGAACCTGCCTGTGCTTTAATCTGACTCACTGGATTGGTAAAAAGGAACAAATTCACAGGCACACTTACGAGACCAATTAAAATGGAAGCAAGAGCGCATAACGCGAACGGATGAGAAGCCAGCGGAAGGCTTACGTGAAATTGTGTTAAAAAAGAAGCGAGCACCGGTCCTGCAAGCGCGCCAACACCAAACGACGCACCCAGGAGGGAGACGTTCCTGGTCCTGTCTTCCGGGGTTGAAATGTCCACCATCGCAGCACTTCCGACGCTTACTGTCCCGCAGGCAGCCCCGGAAAGGGCGCGAGAAAGAAAAAACATTGTGAAATTATCCGCAAAATACCAGAGCAATGCCGCGATCACAAAGCCGCTGCTCCCTACTACGAGCACTGCTTTTCTTCCAATGCGATCGGACCATCGGCCCAGCATCGGAGAAGTGAAGAACTGCATGAAAGAGAATACGGAAGCGGCAAGCCCACCTGCGATGAGTATGGAATCATTTTTTCTATCGGGTGGAAGCGCCTCTGATAGCGTACGATTCAAGTCAATTAGCCACCCGTCCAGCGCATGACTTTTTGCCAGGTAATACTGCATCATTTCCGGCAAGATCGGCAGGATGATAAAGAGTCCGATCATATCGATAATGTTGATCGAAAGTAGAATATTCCTGTTTCTCATAACGTCCGGTAAAATTTATGAAATTTCCGATTGGGAACCTTCCCCCGGCCGCCAACGGATAGCTCGGGAAGAATTCCCGTTGCAAAGTACATATCGATTTCACCCTTGTTTTTGGCCGCTACCTTTCCACGATGTTCCACTGCGAAGAATCCTGAAACCAGATCTTTCGTTGACGATGTGATGTTCACGCGACCGGGTTCTCCCGAAGCCTCTGCCCGACTTGCAATGTTTACTGTGTCTCCCCAGACATCAAAGTTGTATCGATTGAGTCCAATCACTCCCGCAGCTACCGATCCGGTATGGATGCCAATCCGCAGACGCCAGCTTGAGAGAGCTCGCATTTCCCTGCTTTTCTTATACTTCCGCATGAATTCCTGGATGCGAAGCCCGCAAAGCACGGCGTCCACCGCATGCGTCTGGTTTTCCTCTAGAATTCCGCCGGCGCACATATAGGAGTCTCCGATCGTTTTGATCTTCTCAAGATGATTTTGGTCCATAATGGCATCAAAATGTGAAAAACAGCGATCCAGTTCGGTTGCAAGTTCCTCAGGGCTGAGCGCCTCGGCGATCTGAGTGAATCCAACGATGTCTGCAAACATAATGCTTGCCGACGCCACGCGCACCGGTTTGACACTCCCTCCATTCTTGAGTTCCACAGCAATCTTTGCCGGCAGAATCTTATGCAGAATATCATCCGTCCTTTTTAATGACTCCTTTAGAGCGTTGTCAAAGAAACTATACGTCGCGCGATTGAGCGCATCGTGCTGCTCCAGTACGATGCCCCATGCCTCATCTCCAAGATTCTGCTCGGTTACAACGCGCCGCAGGCATTCGTTCATTCGCGATTCACCGCTGTAAATGAACTCGTATGTTAGATCGCGTCCGCGCTCACGCGAAAGGTCCACGATGCGTCGAAATCGGATGAGGAGTGCGCGTCGACTGGACTCAGTTCCCATCTTGAGATCGAGTAAGCGATTCCAGAAACCCTGATTGTAATTCTTGAACGTCGTCTGTTCGTAAGGAATAGATACAGGCAAGCTTTGCCACCATACCTTAAACAGGTTGTGCCCGGGTTTGGTCTCCCCTGCAGCGGGAAACTCCTCCGTTAGCTGAGAAATCATATCCTCGGTCAGCTTTTGAAAAGACGCGCCTTCCGAAGTGATGAGCTGCGTCAAGGCGGCAGGTTTTTCCAGTTCTGCGCGCAGGTGATGTAAGAAGTAGGCCGCGATTGTATTTGAAAGTTGCCGCCTCATCCCTCGAGACTCGCTTCAAACCTGGCGAATCTTTCGGGTGGCTCAAGTTTAAAGCTCATTGTTTCACCTGAAACCGGATGCTGGAACGAGAGCGACTGCGCAAAGAGGAGCAGTCCATGCTTCTTGAATTCCTGTGAGCTCCGGGAGTAGATCTCATCGCCAACCACCGGACACCCAAGGCTGGCCATATGGACCCGTATTTGATGCGTACGACCCGTTAGCAGATCTAGCTCTACCAGGGCGAACTTCCGCCCCCGGCGGGAGACATGCGTCCGAACTACGCGATAACGCGTAACAGAAGGCCGACCCGTGGCATCTACACGCATGCGAAGCCTATCCTTGGGGTGACGTTTGATAGCCGCGTTCACCTCGCCGCTCTCCAACGGCGGACATGCTAAAAGCCAGGCCAGGTATTGTTTCTTGACCGTGCGGTTCAGAAACTGTTCAGAAAGTACGCGGTGCGCCTGGGGATTCTTTGCAACCAGCAGAACTCCCTCTGTGGGTTTATCAAGTCGATGTACGATGCCAGGCCTGCCATTCCAGTCACCCGAGGAAAGCTCGCGAAACTTGAATAAAAGACCACTGGCCAACGTCTTTCCCGTATCCCCGGGCCCGGGGTGCACAGCTATTCCTGGTGGTTTGTGTATCACCGCCAGTTGTTCATCCTCAAACAAAATTTCAAAATCCATTTGAACCGGAACAATCGTTGCGGAGTCCATAACTGGCGGCGGGTCGATCCAGTACGTTTCCCCGCTCTTGACACGACGTGAGGGGAGGACGACGCCTTCTCCGCGGACGCTCCCGGATTTGATCCACCGCTGGATTTCCATGCGGCTGGCGCTCCCATCCAATACAACGAGCAGCCATTGGTCCAGTCGAAGCCCCTGATTGTCCTCCTGAACGGTCATTTGGCCCGGCGCTCTAAAAAATTGATTTCCAAGCTTCATTCGCGAATTTATTGTGTCCTCATACAAGCATGAGGTGTGTAAAAGCATGAAAATATCAAATATAATTCGTTTAGCAGGCGTGGCCCTGTTTGCGATCACCGTTGCAGCGTGCAGCAGTTCATCGACAACAACAGCAAGAGACATGGGTGGAGATCTCGGTGGAGCAGCCCTTAGCGCTCTGGCCTACTCTCCAAACGGTGGAGGATTTGCCTACAAGTCGACTTACGTAAACCCTGCGGAGTTCAATACCTGGGCAACCAAATACAAGAGCCAGATTGAAACTGCTCTGAACGCGCTTCCAATCGGATACAAACTCCAGATCACTGGCCACACAGACTCAACTGGTCCACGTGACGGCGACGGAATGAGAAAAGGAAACGTCTGGTATTCTACAGAACGTGCTCGTGCAGTACATGACGCGCTCGTTGCTCAAGGAATTCCAAAAGACAAAATCATCTACAAAGGAATTGCTAACGATGAACCACTTCCAGCAGTTCCTTCAAACGACCAAATGAATCGTCGTGTAACTTTCAAAGTTGTAAAACAGTAATCGAATAGATTCTGATCTAGAAGAAAAGCGGTCTTCCAGGCCGCTTTTTTTTTGCCCATGTTTTCCAACAAAACTGTAATGATTACTGGCGGTTCCTCCGGCATTGGGCTGGCCCTTGGCTGTGCTCTCCGGCAGAGGAACGCGAATGTTGTGATTGTTTCGCGCAGCGGGACAAAACTCAAATCGGCCGTGGCGCGAATTGAAAGCAACCCAGGAAAGGGGAGTGTCTCAAGTTATCGGGCAGACGTTCGCAGCTTCCTGGAAGTCCGGCAGGTCGTCAGGGCAATTGAAAAATCAAACCCAATCGATTGCCTGATCAATTCCGCAGGTATTGTGCAACCGGCACGATTCAAAGATCAGAACATCGTTGCTTTCAAGCGGGCTATGAACGCAAACTTCCTGGGAACCGTGAATGTCTGTAAAGCTGTTTCACCCTTCATGCTGGCGCGAAAGAGCGGAACAATAGTGAATGTCGGTTCGCTTGCTGGCTTTATTGGCGTCTACGGCTACACCGCATACAGCGCTTCAAAATTCGCCGTGCATGGGTTTACGCAGGCGCTTCGCGCTGAAATGAAACCGCATGGCATCCACGTAATTCTTGTGGCACCACCGGATACCGATACACCCATGCTTGAGCGCGAACGCAGCGAGATGCCACCAGAAACCGCAGCAATCAATGATTCAGCGGGAATGCTGAGCGCGGAAGAGGTTGCAAACAGTATCATCCTGGCAATGAAGCGAAAGCGAAAACTGGTAGTCCCTGGATTTGAAGGCAAGTTCGCGTACTTTGCCTCTCGATTTATCCCCGGAGTCGTAGATTTCGTGATGGATTCCAAAATTGCCAGTGTGCGAAAACGCAAGAGTGGCACCTAGTTTTTCTGAAAATTGGATCTTCGATTTGTTTTAATCAGCCTGTATAATACAGGAATGAATGCGACATTTACAAGAGTTCACGAGTTACCTGAAAACGAACAGAAAGCGGTTCTCAATAGCGCAGAAGCGTTACACCGCCAACTGAGGCCCAAATTGCCGGATGATTATGTTGGATATATGCAAACTATGTTCAAAGAGGGCGCCGGAATGTTCGTAATGAACGATGAAAGACTGCCGGTCGCCATTGGAGTCTACCGGTTGCACCATACCACTTTTGCAGGGCGACGGTTTTACGTCGACGATCTGGTAACAGATGAAGCGAGACGGTCTCGTGGTTTCGGAAAAAGCTTGCTTGCCTATTTGAAGGAAGAGGCAGGACGATTGGCCGCAAATGTATTCACGCTTGAATCAGGGACGCACCGCATGGAAGCCCACAAGTTCTATTTTCGCGAGGGGTTGGTTATTCCGGGCTTCAGCTTTCAAACCTCGCTTAGCCCGTGGTAGGCGATGCCAATCCAAGTAAGAAATTCTCCTGCTTTCTGGTCTCGATGGCGCGACGGCCTCGCGCCTCTCGAACTCGTTCGATCGCATCTTCCGGCGGAACCTGTCGCTCGAGCGTGAGATAGGCAGCCGCTGCGAGACCGGAGCGCCCAAGACCGCCTACGCAATGCACCAGTACATTCTTCCCCTTATCAAGGCGAGCCTTCATCCATTCCGTACTGGCCTTCATTTCCGCCTGGGAAGGTATTGCCTGGTCCACTATTGGCATATAACGGGTCTCCAGACCAGCTTTGGCGTAGGCCGCTTTCAGTCCATCCACCCCGTAGTCATGAAACTCATTCTCTGTGATCAAGCAGAGAATGGACTCGATTCCATTTTCCCTGATTACGCTGAGGTCCTCCTCTATGCTACGATTTCTATCGCGGCGGCCGGGAAGAATGGTCATGCCAATCTTCCCTGAGCCCTGGGCCACTTCCAAAAAGTCAATCCGCAGGCGGTTCGTTCGGGCAATGCTCGTCTTAATTTTAGAAATCAAACGTGCGCCGGAAGACAGGGCCCATTTCTTTTGAACATCATTGCACTCATCAAAGGACAATGTGTGCATGGCATATCGTAATAATCCTACATGCATCTGAAACGGTTCGCGATCCGTTTGCACGAGCGCCGGAAAATAAGACCGGAGTTTGCAGGCGGTAAGATAAGCCATTGCAATTGCGGGGTTGCTGAAGTTCACCGCTCCCGGCTCCGGCGGGACGCCCAGGTCAGGCTGATCAATCAGAATGGAGGCAAGTTGGGCCGCTTCCTTCAGCTCAGAATCATTCGTAATCTTTGTAAAGATGTACAGCAAATCGTTTTCAAGCTTCAATAGATCACGCAGGATATGGCCGCGGTGCGCATGGAAGAAGTCTATGATCCAGACGTTATGCGATGGATCCAGGACAATGTTTCGGCCATTCAAGTCCCCGTGAACATACGACATGCGCGCAACCGAGCCACCGGACTGAATGGTCGCAAGGTCCCTTTCATAGAAGGGACATACGTGCTCCACATTCGCTCCCGGGAAAACCTCCTTCACATTCTCAGGTGCATCTCCAAGGATCGCAGTGACCCGTCTCCGTACACCGCTTGCGTAACGCTCCGAGAAGTCATAGTAGCTAAACAGATCTAACTTTTCAGACTCTCCCGCTTGATACAAGCGGCCAAGCTGCCCCAGGAAGACTGTATCCAGGACATCAAAGATGGGTTGCATTGTTTCGCCATCGAGTTGGCGTTTCCCGGCAACAATCTCCTCCTCGATTTTCTGATACAGGTCCTGAAATACGCTGACAGCGCCATCGAGCATAGCCGCATAACGGTATTTGATGGCCCCGCGGTTTCCCATTTCGGCAAAATCGACAATGCGGGGAGCATTGTTGCCAAGAACCTCTTCAATCCGTTCAAATGATGTGCGTTCCTGGGCTATTGGATCGCGTTCTCCTATTTTGATCACGGTGGGTACCTGTGGATGACCCAGAACGTCAACACTCCGTGCTTTCAGTACTACGTTGCCAGAAAATCCACCATCCAGGCTCTTTAAATCCACGCGCTTGCAATCGCGGAAGAGGTAAGAGAGAATATTCTGATCCGTTTCCGTAACGCTGTAGTCACCGTCGAAGTGCAGCACTCCCTGGCGAAAGGGAGCCTTGCTTTGAATATCAGGAAGCGTTCCGGTCAAGAATTCTGTGAAACCACCCAACGACGAAAATACTCGGATTCCCAGAATGCTTTTCAATTGATCCAGGGCCACAAAGTGCATCTGCCGGGACGAGCTGGCGGTCAGTGGACTGGCAACTGCGATATCGAATTCTGGATATCGGGTTCTTAAGTCATAGGCAAGGAAAGTTACCTTTGCTTCCGTCCAGACTCCAACAATACCAACTCGGATCCGCTTGCCTTTAAAAGGCGTCAGTACGGTTGCGAGATCGGTATCCACAAAGTCGTTTAGCCCCGACGCATTTACAATAGTATGTCTTTCCGGACGCAGATCTGCTTCAAATACAAACCTGGCACCTTCCGTATTCATAAGACAATGCGGACTAAACTGCGCCAGATGTTCTTGTTGCGCCGGATCATCGGGATTGTGCCAGTCTCGAATGTGAATGATTCCAAGTTTGTCACTGGAGAGTCCGTAAGCCCAATCAAGGAGTGAACGGACAGGCCCTTCCTCCATCCGCTCACCGAGCAGTCGGGTTGATTCCGAATAACCTACGTGAAGTCGATTCGGCAAAGGCTCATACCGATCAAGGAGGCGAACAAAATCGTTCTGTAAACACTGAGTGATTAAGAGTGCGTCCGCTTGCATGCAGGTTACCTCATACGTTTGCTTCTGGTTTACGTGACCTGGAGTGCGGGCTAATCAAAGCGCGGTCTTCGCTTTTCAACCAGTGCAGCGAAACCTTCCATAGCCTCTGCAGAGCCCAGAAGTTTCAACGTGCTCGCGCGATCGCGTTCCAGCATCGCATCAAGATCCAGATCGAATCGCCAGCGGCTAATTTCCTTCTGGGAGCGAACTGCGTTCCTGGGCAATGCGGCCAGTCGTTTCGCAAGCTGTCTGGCTCGGTCCATCAGTTTTTCTTTTTCAACGAGCTCGTCCACAAGACCGATCTCAAGCGCCTCCGGCGGCTTGGGTGCCAGGCCACTAAACAAAAGGTCGCGTGTGACTCGAATCCCAACCAGATCCTGAAGCGACAGAGTTACAAAACTCGGCAGACTGATTCCAATGTTCAATTCTGGAAATGAGACACGCGCACCCTTATCGACAATTAGCCGAAAATCGCTCATCAAGCCAACCATTGCACCGTAGCCAATTGCATGCCCGTTGATTGCAGCAACGACTGGGACAGGAAAGGTATGAATAGCTTTGAGTACGGCAAAGAAATGACCGATCAACTTTTCTATCTGTTCAATCGGTTGCCCGTGAACCGCATTGGGATTGAGTCCATTGGAAAAAGTGTCTGGCAATGCGCTGGTAATGATGAGAGCCCGAATATCCGGCATTGCAGCGCCCTTTGTTAACGCGGCTTCAAAGGCGGCAAAACCTGGAACCGTGAAACCGTTCCCTTCGCCAAGATTGAGGCTCAGTTCGAGAATAGAATTTACGTATGTTTCCTGGATGTTGGACATCGATAGATCCTTTGCGAAAATCTCGCTGTATCCAGTGAGTCGGGAAAACGTGGCAATGTCTATCCGATTTCCCGATCATTTTTCTGATGACATTGCGTTTAGCGCCTGCAATCTTCGTGCTATTATGCGAAATCCTCTCACCCATCTGCCCATCGTAGGAAAACTATTTCGCAAACCGTCCCTGGCGCGGACCTATCACGGAATTGACTCGGTAAGGCGTCGAGCCAGTTTCTTTTACTATCCCCTGCGCGCGTTCTTCCGCGCCGTCGCAACCACACAACATGCAGAAATTCAATCGATCGGTGTTGAGAACATTCCGCCGGACGGTGCCGTCTTCCTGGTTGGCAATCATCCCAATTCTTATCTAGACTTCTTGAACCTGGCAACGGTTGTCCGCCATCCAATCGCAACGGCGGCCAAAGATACCATTACAAACACGCCTATTGCCGGGAAGATACTTCGCGATTACGCCCTCCTCGTACCGGTTTCCCGAGCCCAGGATAAAGAAGAGAGCGGTGTGTCAGAAAAAGAACGTCAGCAAGCAAATGAACAGATGGTGGAAGAAGCAGTCGATCTCCTTGTCCGCGGACGACTCTTCAATATCTACGCAGAGGGTCGGTCTACCGATAGTCGGCGTCTTAATAAGATTAAGTTGGGATTCATGCTGCTTGCGATTCAAGCCGAGAAAGCGTTCAACTTCAATCTGAATCTCCGAATTGTCCCGTACGGCTATTTCTATGATCGAATCAACAAGTTTCAGAGCTCAGTCTGCATCATATTTGGAAAGCCGTTCAAAATAAAAAATCTGATCAATATGCCACCTGACTTCCTCGCACTCAGCGAAAAGGAGCAACAATCATTTGAAAAGAAGTTGATGATGGCAGGCAAGGAGAGGTTGCAGCAAGACATTGAGCGTCTGATCATTTCCATACATGATCCTAAGTTGGTCAGTCTGATCGATGGCATCACTTCAATCTATGTTCTCAGTCCTGGGAAGTATATGGGCGTCTATGAGAATGTCAGAGAGAAATACGTCCTCTGTAAGACGGTTTCAGAGAGCATTCAGAAGGCAGCTGAATCAGAGCAGGGTCAGAAAAGAGTAGAACAGCTGCGTGTTCTATTGAAAGGCTATCAGACGTCATTTCAGAAGGCGGGAATTCCAGACGCGCTCGTGCGTCGCGAGTATACCTGGACTTCAGTTGGTTTCTATTTAAGGGTTATCACGGTCGGCATTCTGGTTTCGCCATTGATCCTCTATGGATATTTCGCAAACTTTATTCCCAGGCAGACAGCCAGATTCATGCGGTTCTTCGTGATTAACGTCAAGAAACGGCCACAGGTGGACGGGGACGAGCAATCGATCCTGGCGGCAGCAGGGGCAGCAGCCGTTACCTACCCAATTGCATTCTTTCTTTTCTACAAATGGATCCATTCAGCCGGTATGGTGTTTCTCGGAACCTTCTTTGCTAAATCGGCCTACTTGAAAGATCTGACCGTCCTTGTTGAAAAGTATCCAGGGTGGATCTCACTTGTCTGCGCCGGTTTTCTTGTGTATCTAATGGCCCGGCTCTGGCGGTTCTCGCTCTTTCATGGACGGCGATTCAAAACCGGCTTGCATTTCCTGGGCGACTGCGTTCTGGAACTCTTCCGGCATAAGCGCTTAAAGGACCTTCGCATGAAGCGCGCGGAATTGATCGATGCAGTTGACTTTGTCATTGGGGATTATTATGATTAAGCAGGATTCAATGATGCGCACAACCCTCGCCCCTGTATTTCTCACGCTCCTGCTGGGAGTTCTATCCTTCGCCTGCAAGAAAGAAGAAAGCAAACCCCCAGTTACGCGCACTGAACCAGCAATTGTATTTCTGGGAGATAGTCTCAGTGCGGGATTGGGCCTCCCCGAGGAATTGACGTTTCCCTACTTGATTCAACAGAAGATCGACGCGGCCGGACTAAAATACAGAGTGATTAATGCGGGTCGATCAGGCGACACGACGGCCGGTGGGTTATCCAGACTTTCGTGGTATTTGCGCAAAGACGTGAAACTGAAAGTCCTCGTCATTGAGCTGGGTTCAAACGACGCAATGCGAGGACAGCCACCGGAGTCTATTGAGAAAAATCTGACCACAATTATACAGAAGACCCGCGCGTTCGATCCAACGGTAAAGATTCTGATGTATCAATTCTACACATTCCCAAATCTGGGCAAAGCCTACGGCGATAAGTTCCACCAGATCTTTCCAAGAATCGCAAAGAAAGAAAAGGTGCATCTACTACCATTCCCACTGGAAGGAGTGGCCGGTAAGCCTGAGTTTAATCAAGCTGACGGCATTCATCCAAATGAGAAAGGATCGCCTATTGTGGCGGAGAATGTCTGGAAATCCCTGAAGACCCACCTGTAATTCAGGTTGTTTCTTCGCGAAGCACGTCCAGTGGTTTGCCTGCCATTGCATCGCGGCTCACGAGTAGTCCAATCGCAATCGTCAGTCCTACAACTGCGCCGCCAACCAGTAGAGCCGGAACAAGGGGCAAGCCTGGTTTCACTTCAAAGAAGTAATACAACAACGGCCAGGCCAATGCTTGCGACAGCAGAGTTCCGGCAAAGGCCCCCAACAACCCCAGTACAGCATACTCAACCGTGAGTATTGTAACAATATCTACTGATCGTGCGCCAATGGTCTTCAAGAGAACAGACTCGCGCAAGCGCGCATAACGGCTCGATCCAATGCATCCGGTTAGAATAATCATACCGGCGGCAAGGGTTGCCCCAGCCATCCATTGAACCACAAAGGCAATGTTCTTTGCAATGCCGGAGATAGTTTCAAGCGCCTGATTTGCATCTATCACAGTAATGTTCGGAAATCTTGCAACCAGCGATTCCTGAAAAGAAAATCGATCCTTTTCATCAGCAATGTTGATTGACCCATAGTATACCCGCGGGGCCTCCTGGATAGGGCCAGGTGAGAATACCAGAATAGAGTTGATCTGCATTGCAGCCCAGTCGACGCGGCGCTTGCTTGTTACGATTGCATCCAGGGGTAGCCCCTGGATGTCGAGTGTCAGCTGATCGCCAATAGATACGTTGAACTCACTGGCCCAGCGCTCATCGACTGAAACCTCTTGACCCTGAGGGTCGCGTCCCTCCCAAAAGTTTCCGGCCGTAAGAACTTCGCCAGGATTCAGTTTGGTTCGAAAAGTGGACCGGTATTCATAGCTACGGATACTGTTTTGCCAGCTGCGCTGATTTGCGTCTTTCTCAATATCTGATTTGTCAATGAGAACACCATTGATAGCCCGCAATCGCATTGTAATCATTGGTGTTACTTTACTGTCTTTCGCGTACCTTTGCATCAGGCTTAGCACACCATCTTTCTGTTCCTCCTGAATATCTACCAGGAACAAATTGGGTCGACCTCTCGAGGTAAAACTGATCTCACCGCGCACTGCTGCCTCTGCCGTAAAAATCGTCATAATGAGAAGGACACCTACGCCGGTTGCAACGAGCATTGTAGATGTTTGATTTCCCGGTCGATACAGGTTTGCCAGGCCCTGCCTGAGCCTGTACGATTTCACAAATGGCAGAAGTTTCTTAACGGCACGAATCAAGAGCCTTGAAATTCCAAGCAAGAGCAACGCCGCCCCCAGCACACCCGCTGTGAAGAATATCCCTGTTGGTCCTGAATCTGATTGCGTGATTGAAACAGCAAGCATCACGCCGACCATAACAAGTGCCGCCAAAATTTCGACGCCGTTTGAAACCACGAAACCTTTGATTCTCGAAAGTAACGGCCCGGTTTCAGCCGCTTCATCATCGGACATCCGCCTGAGAACCCGGAGCGGAGAAATCTTCCGTGTGCGAAACACGGGAAAGAGTACAAATGCAAGTGTGACAACAATGCCCGGAACCACTGCGGCCAGAGATGCGGCCGGATCAAAGGCAACTTCAATCTGCACGGGCAGATAGCCTCCCCCAAGATCACCCGCAGCCTTCGCCGCTAGATAGCCCATAACGACACCAACTGCGCTACCAATGATGGCAAGCGCAGAACCCAGGGCAATGTAAATGCGAATCATGAAACCAGGAGTTGCACCGAGTGCTCGCGCAGTCGCAATGTCGTCCAGACGACTTTTGACGAAAACGTTCATGGCAAGTCCGATTCCAAGACCTCCCAGAAAGAGAATCACAAGACCGGCTAACGTCAGAAAACGCGAAAGGTTGGTCATAAATCGACGCACGCTCGAGACTGCCTCGCGAAATGTGAAAATGGTTATGTTTGCCTCCTGGGATTCCTTCCAGTGCGCTTGTTTCCAATCCTCAACGTTCAGGCTCTGCGGAATCTTAAAATACCGCATGTACTTGATCCGACTCCCTGTAACCAACAGATTCGTTTTTTCAAGGGTCGAAAGCGATACATAGACCGGTGGGCCAAACCCGGCAGAAAAACCGGGGCTTCCTGGTTCGTTATTAATAACGCCCTCTATGCGATACTCTTTCTTCCCCAGAGCGACGCGCGCGCCCTCGCTCACGCCAAGGGCTGGAAACAGAGTTGGGTCCACCAGAATGGCGCGATCATTTCCCGTTTGAATATCCTGGAACGCATTCGCCGGTGTGGTCGTGAGGTTTCCGTAGAAAGGGAAAGCTCCCTCGACAGCGCGGACACGGACGAGCCTGGTCTTGCCGTTGGCCTCGCCTTTTTCTACGACACGTATCATGGTAAAGAATTCAACCACGTCCGCGGCCTGTGCTCCATTGCGTTTAAGTCCAACGGTCAAAGATTCGTCTGCTTCCAGCGGCGCGCTCGATTCAAGGCGGAGATCGGCTCCCATCAGGCTGCGTGATTCACGACTGATAGCCTCTTCCAGGGAATTTGAAATAGTTTTTACAGCTGCCGTCGCCGCAACGCCGAGTACCACGGCAAGCACGCTGAATAGCAACTTGCCTCTGCTTCTGCGGGTTTGCCTGATGACAAATGCCGCCTGACCGGTTAAATTCATTTGCGTTTTGTTCCTTTGGACTTTGCCGGTGCGCGACGAGTGGCACCGAGAGCTGCGCCCTTCGAAGCAGCAGCAGTTTTCTTATGGCTGCCGCCTCGATGCGCTAGAATTTCGACGATCCGTCCGTCTTTCAACCGGATCTCCCGATTCGAAAGACGGGCAAGCTCCGGGTTGTGTGTGATCAAAATCAATGTTGATTCGTAGGTTCGATTCAACTCGAGAAGGAGTTCGACTATCTTCTGTCCATTCTTTGAATCAAGGTTACCGGTTGGTTCATCCGCAAACAATACAGGCGGCGTATTTATGAATGCGCGTGCAATCGCAACGCGCTGCATCTCGCCACCGGAAAGTTGGGAAGGATAGTGATCAACGCGTTCGCCCAGCCCCACCCTCGCTAACAATTCGCGCGCCCGCTTTTCTGCGAGTTCACGCCCCAGGATCTCAGCCGGAAGCATTGTATTTTCAAGAGCAGTTAACGTCTGCATCAAGAGAAAATTCTGAAACACAAAACCAACTTTTTCACCGCGTAGCCGTGACAGCTCATTCTCACTGGCCTGGGTAATATCCTCATTCTGAATGAAGACCTGGCCGCTGGTTGGTCGATCCAGCCCGGCCATCAGTCCCATCAACGTGGACTTGCCACTGCCCGAAGGTCCGGTGATGGCCACAAACTCTCCGGCCTCCACCTTTAGACTTACGTTATGGAGCACTGTAAGCGGGGATACGCTGCCATAGCTGCGCGTGAGATGTTTAACTTCGATCACGGATTGACTCCTTTGTCATTGGCCACTGTT